>JAZRJV010000032.1:0-99646 GCA_045645985.1 Treponemataceae bacterium | reverse complement strand
GATCGATTACTTTATGGATATTTTCGATTGAAGTGTAGTGCATTCCGCCAGTGCGGCGAGTTTCTGGGTTCAATGTTGATTCAAAAACTGCTCCAAAAATTGTTGGGCTAATTTCTCGCCAATCAAATGGAGCACAATCGTTTACTAGAACATCAACAATTTCTTGGGTAAAGTTTGGAATTTCAATGTCTTCTGCGGCAAAAAGTCCACCATTTACATAAGGAAAAGGTTTTAGACTTGTGTCGTATTTATCGCGATTTTCAAGTTTTGTGTCTAATCCTTTGAACAAATCAATCATGGCTTTTCGCAAATTTGGTAAATTGAAGCTTTTGATGTAATCTTCAAAACTTGTGCGAGTTTCAAAAAGTCCTGCATCTTCTGCATAAAAACAAAAAACTAAGCGAACACACAAAATATTCAAACTACGCAAACTGCTTTCATCTGGGTTGATGTATTCTTTTATAAGTGCGTCATAAAGTTTTCCAACCAAGATTCCCGCTTGTAAAGAGATTTCTTCTTCTCGGCGGATATTTTCATTTTTTGTATCAACTAAAAATTGTAAACGATAATATTCTTTTTCAAGATTTTCCAATTTGATAATTTCTGGTTCTGCGTGAAGGTTGTTCATATCATGAACATGGATTTCTTTAAAATTGCTTACAACAATCCACCGTGGTTTTAAATCGTATGAAAGTTCATCTGCATAGCGTTTTGCTTGTTGATATGGAGTGAGCATTGCTCCATCAGATTGTTCTTGTGGTTTTGTTAAATCAACTTTTGCACCTTTTTGTTCAATTAAAACTTTTGTGCTAGAAATATATGCGTCAATAAAATTTGTATGTTTGATTTTTACTGTCTTTTCAAACTCTATATACCGAGATGGATTTTCCACTCCTAAAACTTCTTGTAAAAGTCCAATCCAATATCGTTGAGCTTCTTGCTTTTCGTCGCCTTTGTCTTGCCAATATTCAGCGAATTCTTTTGCGTGTTGTGTTTGTTCAATCTGTGTCATATATCTATTATATCCAAAAAATGAAGATTTTTAAACATTTAAAGTATTTTATCATCCCTCCTGTCTCAAAAAACGATACACCAAGCAAAAATTTTCGTCGAGAGCTTGTTTTCTTCTGGTACGAAATTTCCCCATTTTGCAAAATTCTGAAATCCTATTGAAAAAGGGAGTTTTTATTGGTAAACTGTTTTTATGAGTGATACAAAAGATTTATGCCCATGTGGCTCAGGAAAAACTTATAGTGAATGTTGTGAACCTATCATCAAAGGTTCTGCTAAAGCACCAACAGCTGAAGCTTTAATGCGTAGCCGATATTCAGCTTATGTAAAGCACGAAATTGACCATATTGCAAAAAGCTGTGTTCAAGATCCAGACCGAAACGAAATTGATATGGAAGAAACTCGTAGATGGAGTGAAGAATCAACTTGGCATGGATTAAAAATCCTTCGCACAGAAAAAGGAAAAGAATCAGATTCTGAAGGAATTGTTGAATTTTCAGCAACATATACTCGCGGTGGTTTAAAAGATGTTCACTTAGAGAAAGCAAAGTTTGTAAAACAGAATGGTGAATGGGTTTATCACAGCGGAAGTTTGATTCCTACAACTATCGTTCGTGATGGTGCAAAAGTTGGCCGAAACGATCCTTGTCCATGTGGCTCAGGATTGAAATACAAAAAATGTTGTGGAAGATAGTCTTTTAATATGAAAATTATTACTGGATTTCACGCAATAGAAGAAAAATTAAAATCTCTTGAAAAAAATACTAAGGCAGTTTTGTTTTATAATAAACCTGGTCCTAGAGTTAAGAAAATTGTTGCATTTGCACAAAGTTTGTGTGAATCCAAAAAAGTTTTGATAGAGTGCCGACAAGTTGAAACTCACGAACTTGAAAAACTTGTTAGCACTTTACCTGAACTTGCCCGTGATCATCGTGGAATTGTTTTGCAACTTCCGGGCAATCAAAAAGAAGAATCTAATCAAATAGAATTTTCTGATTTAAAAATACATCTTAAAAATAGAATTTCCTCTAAAACTGAAAATCAAAAATCTGTAGTTGTGATTTTGGATTCAATTACTGATCCTCACAATGTTGGTGCCATAATCCGAAGTTGCGACCAGTTTGGCGCAGATTTAGTCGTGCTTCCTGCTCGTCGGGGGGCTTCAACGGATAGCGAAATTATCGGTCGTTCTAGCGCTGGAGCTTCTTCTTGGGTGCCATATATGGTTGTTCCAAATTTGATAAGAGTTATCGAACTTTTAAAAGAAGAAGGATATTGGATTTACGGTGCTGATGCCGGTGGCGAAAATCTAAACGATTTAACTGTTCAAAAAAATGATAAAGTTGCTATCGTTATGGGTAGCGAAGGTTCTGGAATGTCCAGAATTGTCCGAGAAAACTGCGATAAAATCCTTTCAATTCCAACTTGTGGAAAGTTGGATAGTTTGAATGTGTCGGTGGCAGCCGGAATATTACTCTACAAAATTTCGCAATAAATATTCATACCAGAAGAAAACACTCTCGTCGAAAAATCCCAAAACTCGCAGTTCCTCACTTCGTTCGTCAAGGCTTCGTTTTGTTATTTTTCGGCTGCGTGTTTTCTGTACTAAATGTGTATTGCGAACTTCTTTCGTTCTGGGAGAAAAAAAGGCTCTCGTAAAAATGCCCCACATCCCTGAAGTTCGTCGCTATGCTCCTCAAGTCAGGTCTGTGTCTACGCCTTTTTGCACTGAATTGTTAATTCAGATTATAATTAAAGTCCTTTGTTAATAAAATTAATTTTCTAAACCTACTTGACGGGGGGGGTAATTGTGGTAAACTGAATTATGTGAGACTTGAAAAATCCAGTCTTACAAAGGAGTTTTTTATGAAAAAATTAGTAGTAGTAATGTTAGCTTTAGCTGCATTGTTCTTGGTTGGATGTTCTACAACTACACCATTGGCTGCAACATCAAATCCACTTGGAACAAGAGTTGGAGAAGCCGAAGTTGGATATTTGTTTGCTTGGCTTCCAGTAACATTTAATGCCGATTTGGGAATTCAAAAAGCAGCAAAAAACGGAGGAATTACAAAAATTTCAACAGTTGATGAATATTTTGTAAACTATTTTGGAGTTTGGGCTATTAGGAAAACTATCGTAACAGGTGAATAATTTTTAATTGTTCAAAAACGGAAGATTTGTTTACTTTTAAGTGGGATAAATCTTCCATTTTTTTATTTTAAGGTGCTAAATTGAGATTTATTAAGTATTTATTTCTTTTCATACTTTGCTTCCTTGTTTTTTCATGTGTTACAGAAAATTCAGTTTTTACAGCTAATGCTCCTAACGAAACTCAGTTATATTTTTTAAGACCAACTCAAATAAAAGTAAAAAATCAGAATCTTAAAGTTGTTGATTTTGACATCACTTTGTATGTAAAGGATAATGAATTAGTTGGAACTCCGATTTTAAATTGTACATATTATATTTCAACTCAAAGTTCAAAAAATGCTGAAAAATTTTTGCTCGAAATTACTGACGATGAAACTACGCTTTCTGTAAAAAATAAAAAACAGTTAGTAAAAAATATTCTCAAAAATAAATATCTTGAAGTTAGATATTCTTACGAATTAAATAATGATGAAATTTTATCTTTGTTGCAAAATGAAAAAACAGTAAAATTAAAACTCCTTTATCCAGATGGAAAATTTGACTATTTTGCTTCAGAAGAATTAAATAGAAAGCTTAATGATTTAAGGATTTTAATGTTATGAAAAAAATAAATGTATTTGTTGTTGTATCGATTTTTCTTTTTGCAATTTCATCTTGTACAAAAAATGAAGTTATAATTGAAAATGATATTGAATCTTGCGAAAAACTCTGTGGAACTTGGTCTCAAACTACTTTAACTGAAATTGCACTTGGAAACGATGCAACTGATTTAGAATATGTAATTGGATTTGCTTCTTATAAAAGTCATAAAACAATAAATTTTGATATGAATCAAAATATGCAAACAAAAATCGTCAATGAATTAGTTTCTTATGAAGCAGAAACTGAAGAAGGCGAACTTTCCCAAGAAGAATTAGATTTGTACTTTAATCAAAACATGATAATTGATGCAAAATTTGTCGCTTCAGATAAAAATCTTCAGTATGAAAATTCTCAAATTTCAATGAATGGCTCAGAATTTATCCCTTATGATGAATATATGACTATGAATCCACAAGCTGAAGAAAAAAAACAGACTTTATCATGGAAAATCATCGATGATAAATTAATTTTAACTTTACATATTGGAAAAGAATCCTACGAAACAGAATTTACCAAAGTTTCTCCAGAAAAATAAACTGTTTCGCCAATTTACAAAATTCACCATCCATTTTTCCCTAAAAGTGAAATCGCTAAAAAACCACAAAGAAACTGTTATTTTACAAATCCGTGAAAAATCCGTATCTTCTACAATGCCTTTTCCATTTCGCTTTTTTCACAACCAGCCTTTTTTTCTACCCAAGTGAAATAGATAAAAAATCACAGAGAAATAGTCTTTTAGCAAAACCGTGAAAAAATGCGCAAGCAAAAATTGACTCGCCGAAGCCTTGCAAGCGAAGCGCAGCACTCGCGAGACGAGGAAATTTTGGCTGAGAGCATTTTTTGTACGAATTTATCTAAATACACAATTTTTCTATGGGATTTTTAAGCATATTTTACACTCTTGATTTTTTTGTCATTCTGTCTTATTGTTTATTATCAATTTTAATAAAAAGGATGAATCAATATGTCAGAAATCCAAACTATACAACCAGAAGAAATTTCTCCAAAAAAGAAACTTAAAATAGAAGCAAAGCAAAAAATCAAAGAAATTAAACTTCAGGCAAAAAAAGATATTGCAGATACAAAATATCAACTTTTTCTTGAATTGAAAAAAGATAACAAAAAAGTTATTGATAAGGCTTGTAGAAAAATCGAAAAAAAACGCATGAAAGAAATTGCAAAAGCCGAATACGAATCAAAGCCAAAACGATATTCTATCGGGGAAGAAATTTTCAATTCTATCACTCACGGAATTGGAGTTGGACTTGCAATCGCCGGTCTTGTTTTGTTAATTGTTCGTGCTGTTCGTCATGCTCCAACTGAATTTTTAGGTTCTTATGTAACAGGTGTTTCACTTTTTGGAGCTTCAATGATAATTCTTTATTTGATGTCAACTTTGTATCACGCTTTAACACCTTACGGGGCAAAAAAGGTCTTTGCAATTTTTGACCATTGTTCAATTTATATTTTAATAGCAGGAACTTACACTCCATTTTGTCTTGCATTTTTGCGTGGCGCTTTAGGTTGGACAATCTTTGGAGTTATCTGGGGATTGGCTGTTCTTGGAATTGTGTTCTATTCAATTTTCGGTTCTAGAATGAGATTACTTTCTGTTATAACTTATATCCTTATGGGCTGGATGATAATTTTTGCATTCAAATCAGTAAAACAAGCAATTTCTCCAACAAGTCTTGCTTTCTTACTTTCAGGTGGAGTTGCCTACATGGTGGGTGTAATTTTCTATGCCATGAAAAAAATCAAATGGACCCATTGTATCTGGCACTTGTTCGTTTTGATGGGAACAGTTCTCCACTTTTTCTCTGTAATGTTTGCAATATAAAAATTTTTGAGGTAAGTGGAATTTTGATAGAAATTTTTATCATTATTCCACTTCAAATTGAATTAAAAGTAGATAAAGTTCGTTAAAAAAATAATATTGAACGAGGTTTTTATGAAAAAGTTTTTGTTATTAGTTATAACCTTATTATGTCTTGTTTGTTCAACTTATGGTTTACAATTAGGAATTTCTGTAGAACCTATTGGCCCAAAATTATCTTATACTTTTGAGGATGCAAATTTACATCTTTCTGTAGGACCAACTACACTTTTTTCATTAGGTTTAGATTGGGAATTTTCTCGAATTGATTTAGCACCTGAGAATTTTTTTAACTTTGGATTTCAATTTGGAGCAGGTACAACTCTTTTTATTATTCCAATAGATTTTTTATGGCTAGTACAAACTATTTATCCTATTGCAGGTATTCATATGGATTGGAATTTTAAGAAGATGACTTTAGAATTTTTTTTACAATGGGAACCTTGTATGTTTATAGACTGGTTCAATTTAGAAGATGCTACTTTGTCTGATTTTTTTGCTCCAGAACTATTAGCCTGGAATCAAATCGGTTTTAGATTTCGCTTTTAAATTTTTCTAATATAGCAAACTAAAACACGCCTTGAATAACACTCTTATTTACAGTAAAATTATATCACTATGGAAAATATGAAAAGAACTGTAACTTGTGGTGATTTACGCAAGGCAGATGATGGAAAGACAATAATTTTAAATGGTTGGATTCACCGTATTCGTGAACATGGTGGAATTTCTTTTATCAATTTAAGAGATAGATATGGAATTACTCAGGTAGTTGTAGATTCTGATTCTCCTGCAGAATTAGCTGAATTTGCAAAAACTCTTAGAATGGAATTTTGTATTGCTGTAGAAGGTGTTGTTCGTGCGCGTCCTGATACAATGATAAATCCTGATATGATAACTGGCGAAATTGAAGTTGTTGCAAAAGCAATCAAAGTTTTATCAAAAAGTGAAACTTTGCCATTTATGATTGATGAAGTTCAAAAAGATGGAACTCCAGTTATTCCAAACGAAGATTTACGCTTAAAATATCGATACTTAGACTTGCGTACAGAAAGAATGCAACATCACTTGGCTTTGCGCAGTAAAGTAACTCTTGCAACTCGCAATTACTTAAGTGATAAAGGATTTTACGAACTTGAAACTCCAACTTTCATAAAATCAACTCCAGAAGGTGCTAGAGATTATCTTGTTCCTTCAAGATTATATCCTGGAAAATTTTATGCACTTCCACAGTCACCTCAGCTTTACAAACAAATTTTGATGGTATCTGGATTTGATAAATATTTCCAAATTGCTCGTTGTTATCGTGATGAAGATGCTCGTGGAGATCGTCAGCCAGAATTTACTCAAATTGATATGGAAATGAGCTTTGTTGAACGAGATGATGTTCTTAATCTTACAGAAGGATTGATGGGACATATCTTCAAAGAAACAATGAATGTAACTTTGCCAGAACATTTTGAACGCATTGCTTACGATGATGCTATCGAACTTTACGGAACTGATAAGCCAGAACTTCGTTTTGATATGAAAATGCAAGATGCTGCTTTTATGGCAGACTTGGGAACTTTCCAAGCGTTCAAAGATGCAGTTGCAGTTTTACCAGACGAAAAAGGTGGTTCTTTAAGCGGAGGTTCAGTAAAAGCCTTAGTTGTTCCAGGAATGGCAGAAAGTTATAGTCGTAAAAAAATCGAAGAACTTGAAGCTGTTGCAAAAATCTACAAAGCAAAAGGTCTTGCTTGGATGAAAGTAACAGGAACAGATGCTGAACCTAACTTAGAAGGTGGAATCAGTAAGTTCTTTGAAGGAAAAGCAAAAGATGTTTGTGCTACTTTAGGTGCAAAATCTGGCGACCTTCTTTTATTTGTTGCAGATACAAAAAAACGAGTTGCTTGTACAGCTTTAGGTGCAGTTCGCTCAAAACTTGGAAAAGATTTAAATCTTTGCGACCCAGACGCATGGGCATTCGCTTGGATTGTTGACTTCCCAATGTTTGAATGGAACGAAGATGAAAACAAATGGGACACAGCTCACCACATGTTTACAATGCCACAATACAAATATCACGAAACTTTAGAAAGCAATCCAGGCGAAGTAAAAGGTGATTTGTACGACCTCGTCCTAAACGGATACGAACTTGCTTCTGGCTCAATTCGTATTCACGACCCAGAACTTCAAAAACGCATTTTCAAAATTGTTGGTTTTGATGAAGAAGAAGGCCAAAAGAAATTTGGTTTCTTAACAGAAGCTTTCAAATACGGTGCTCCACCACACGGAGGAATTGCTCCAGGTCTTGACCGACTAATTATGATTATGTGTAGAGAAGCTTCTATTCACGATGTAATCGCTTTCCCAAAAAATAGTTTTGCAATTAGCCCAATGGATGAATGTCCTGGCGAAGTTGACCAAAAACAACTTGATGAATTACACTTAAAAATAGTTGAATAAGAATTAACTATAAATCAATAAAGAAAAGCGGAGGTAAAGTTTGATTCGTAAATTTATTTTTAAGAACAAATTATTTATCTTCGCTTTTTTTATTTTTATGGCGAATGTTTTATTTTCATCTTGCCAAAAACAACAAACTTCCCGCACAGAAGTTGCCATGGGAACGGTTTGTACTGTTTCGCTTTTTGAAGATTCGTCAAACAAACTTTACGATAAGATTTTTACTGAATTGCATCGTTTAGAAAATTTGATGAGTAACACAATTCCCACTTCCGAAATTTCTAGAATAAATCAAAATGCGGGAATTGAGCCTGTAAAAATTTCAACTGAAACTTTTGAGGTTTTGTCTTGTGCCTTAGAAATTGCAAAACTTTCAGACGGTGCCTTTGAGCCAACTATCGGGAGCTTGGTTGAACTTTGGAATATCAATGCAATCATAAACGATGAAACAGGAGCGATACTTCCACAGATTCCTTCGCAAAAGGAAATCGAAAATGCTCTTTCAAAAACTGATTTTACAAAATTGATTTTAGATGAAAAAAATCAAACTGCTTTTTTAACACAATCGGGAATGAAGCTTGATGTTGGAGGAATCGCTAAAGGTTACGCAACTGATTGTATCGTAAAAATTTTGCAAACTGAAAAAGTAAATCGAGCCCTAATTGATTTAGGCGGAAATATTTTCGCTTACGGTTACAAAAATCCAAAAGAAAAAACTCCTTGGAAAATCGGAATTAAAAATCCTTTGAACCCAACAGGAAGTCCCATCGAAATTATCCAATGTGAAAATTCTTCTATCGTAACTTCTGGAGTTTACGAAAGATTTTTTGACTATGATGGTAAAATTTATCATCACTTGATTTCTTCAAAAACTGGATTTCCACAAAATAACGATTTGCTTTCTGTTACGATTATTTGCAACAACTCAATGCTTTGTGATGCACTTTCTACAGCGTGTTTTATTTTAGGTTCAGAAAAAGGAAGTGAGTTTATAAAAAAAATAAATCGTGAAGAACTAAATATTCCTCACGATTTTATTTCTTGCGTTTTCGTTTTAGAAGATGGAAGAATTTTAAGTAATTTAAAATAAGATAATTTTGGAGAAAATTTTATGAAAAAACTTATTTTATCAGCAATTTTATTTTCACTCTTTTTGTTTGTATCTTGCCAAGACAAATATATAATGCCTCATACTCCTGGCGTTACGGTTGATACAGAAGCTTTTGAACTTCATAAAAACTTATGGAATAGTTGTGGAATAAAAAATTATTCTTACACATATACTTTGAATCGATATCCTCCTCTCAATTTTGTTGTTGATGTTACGGTAACAAACGGTGATATTTCTTATGATTTGAAAGAATACAATCAATTGAAAGATTCAGAAATAACAGAAATTGATAAAAGTTATTTTGCTTCCGAGATAGGAGATATAAAAAATCTTTTTCTAGAAAATGTTTTTAATGAAATCGAACTAACTATTGAGGGATGTTTTGAAGATTACGACAAAGATCCTGATTGTTATTATGCAAATTTTGATTTCACTTTTTCTGATGATGCACCTTTTATTTTGTATTGCAAAAGAGAATCTTCTTTGATGAAAGAAAATATAGATGGTGGTTCTGGTTTTGTTGAAATCAAAATAGAAAACTTTGTAGAAAATTAAGGAATGATGTTTTTATGAAAAAACTTATTTTATCAGTAATTTTATTTTCGTTCTTTTTGTTTGTGTCTTGTACGCCACAGGAATTTTTTCATTCATTTTCTTGTTCAACGGATAAGGATGTTTATCAAATTGATGAAAAAATTTGCTTTAATATAAAAGGCGAAGTTCCTTCAAAACTTTATAAAGATGGAACTTTGTATATTTATTTTTCAACAACTGAAGAAATAATTGATATAAATGAATTTGTCACACATTATGAAAATCTCAACAGCAAAAATATTGAATTTACAGGAATAGAAAATAATCATTTTGTTTTTAATGTTTCTTCAAATTCTTATGATGACATAGATGAAAAATTATTTTTTTCAATTTCTAATGCCGGTGAATATATTGTATCTATTGATTTTTATGCAGATAGGATAAGTCCAACACTTTTTACTTATTGGGGGAAAGGTACAGATTCTTGCAGTTTTAGTATTGTCGAATAAAATCCTTGTCTATAAAAAAAACTCGTGAAAAATCATTTTGGATTCTCCACGAGTTTGCTTTAATAACCAAAAGTTAGTAGATTACACAATTACAACTGAGTTGTCTGTAAATGAGAATGGTGCTGGAACATATTTGTCGGCTGCCCAGTCGTTTTCCCAGCGTTTTCCATCTAATAAATATCTAAATTGATATTCTTTTCCTGTTTCAAGAGTAAGTTTTACAGAAAAACTTCCGTCTTTTTGTTTTTTCATAGGAGTATCGATGGAACTCCAAGAGTTAAAATCACCTGCTAACCAAACTTTTTCTGCACCTTTTGCTGCTTCTGCAGAAAGTTCAAATGTTACAGCACATGTTTTTTGTGTTTTGTGATATGATTTGTAAAGTGCCATCAAATCTCCTTATTCATTAAGTGTTGGTACTTGTATTTCTCTCGTATAGAGTATACTATAAAAAGAGATTTTTGTGTATACTATGAATATACTTTTTTAGTAATTATACATATTTTTAGTAAATTTTTTTGGAGGTTCTACATATATGAAAGAAAATCGATATCTTTTTACATCAGAATCTGTTGGTGAAGGTCATCCAGATAAATTGTGTGATCAAATTTCAGATTCAGTTTTGGACGCTTGTTTAGCTTCTGATCCATCTAGCCATGTTGCTTGTGAAACTTTTGCTTCTGCTGGAATGGTTTTAATCGGTGGAGAAATTACAACAAATGATTATGTCCCAATCGATGAAATTGCCAGAAATGTTGCAAGAGAAATCGGTTACACAGACCCAGATTTCGGTCTTGATTACAAATCAATGGCTGTAATGAATATGATTCACTCACAATCTCCTGATATCAATCAAGGTGTTGTAGGAAAAGGTTTGAAAGAATACGAAGGTCAGCAAGGTGCAGGAGACCAAGGAATGATGTTTGGATTTGCTTGTTCTGAAACTCCAGAACTTATGCCTGCTCCAATTATGTATTCTCACACATTGCTTAGAAAGGCTACTGAACTTAGAAAGAACAAAACTTTGCCATGGCTTAGACCAGATGCAAAAAGCCAAGTTACTATTGAATACGAAGGTCACAAACCAGTAAGAATCGATACAGTCGTAATTTCTCATCAGCATAATCCTGATGTTTCTGATAAAGATATCAAAGAAGGAATTATCGAACAAATTATTAAGCCAGTTTTAACTTCTACAGGTTTACTTGATGAAAACACAAAATATTTTATCAATCCTACAGGTCGCTTTGTAATCGGTGGTCCTTTTGGTGATACAGGTTTAACTGGACGAAAAATTATCGTTGATACTTACGGTGGAATGGGGCGCCACGGTGGTGGAGCTTTCTCTGGAAAAGACCCATCTAAAGTAGACCGTTCTGCAGCGTATATGGCTCGATATATTGCAAAAAATGTTGTAGCAAGTGGTCTTGCAGAAAGATGTGAAGTTCAACTTGCTTATGCTATTGGTGTTCCATTCCCAGTTTCAATTATGGTTGATACTTTTGGAACAGGAAAAGTTAGTGATTTTGCAATTTCAGAAGCGGTAAAAAAAGTTTTTGACTGTTCTCCAGCTGGAATTATCAAAACTTTGGACTTGTTAAAACCAGTTTATTCAAAAACTGCATCTTACGGACATTTTGGTCGTGATGAATTTACTTGGGAAAAAACAGATAAGGTAGAAGAATTAAAAAATGCCATCAAATAATTTTGATGATTCTTCTGTTTTGTCAAAAGAGCAGGTGATTTTGCTTTTTGAGAGATTCAAAAGTGAAAATCCTGCTCCAAAAACTGAGTTAATTGCTACAAATAATTACACTTTGTTGGTTTCTGTGGTTTTATCAGCACAGGCTACCGACAAAAGTGTAAATAAAGCAACTGAATCTTTATATAAAATAGTTGATACACCACAAAAAATGCTTGAATTAGGTGAAGAAGGCTTAATCGAGTATATAAAATCTATCGGGCTTTATAAAAACAAAGCAAAAAATGTAATTGCCTTAAGCAAAATTTTGATTGAAAAATTTAATAGTGAAATTCCTAAAACTCGTGAAGATTTGATGAGTCTTCCTGGAGTTGGAAGAAAAACTGCAAATGTAATTTTGAATGTTGTTTATGGCGAAAAAACAATGCCAGTTGATACTCACTTACTACGAATTTCCCCAAGGATTGGGCTTTCTTTTGGAACAACGCCGGAATCTATCGAAAAAGATTTGCTAAAAATCATTCCTGATGAATATATGCAACATGCACATCATTGGTTAATTTTACACGGGCGCTATGTTTGTACAGCACGAAATCCTAAATGTAGCGAATGTTTAATAAAAGACATTTGTCAACAAAATTTATAGTAGATTTTTGACTTTTGTCTTTTTTATAGAATCAATAATGTGGCGGACGAATATTTGGAATTTCGCCTTCTTGATTATCAGATAATTCCTTGATTTTTACAGACATTGCTTTGTTTTCTTTTACTAATCTTTCGATTATATTTCCTTGTTCAACTGTTACTTCTTGTAATTGATTTAAAAAATCTTCAAGGTACGCAAGTTTTGTTTCGATGCAAGTTAATCTTTCTTCACTCATAAGTTAATAATATCAGTTTTTGACAAAAAAGAAAATTGCCCAAAGCTAAAAATTTTAAAACTCAATTTTGAAAGAAGTTAAATCTTGTTTACAAAGCAACTTGTAAAGTGGAATTTTGATTTTTGCAGTTTTGTTGGAAAATTCAACAGTTCCGATACTTTGGCTTTCTGTTTGAATTTGCTTGATATTTTGCAAAACTTCAATTTGAAGTAATAAATTTGTGTTTTCAAAATCCTTTGCAAAAGATTCTCCGTAAACTGAAGCAAAAAGTTCTAAATATTCACTTTCTGAAAGTTCTTCGCCTGTGTAAACTGGTGCCATCAACAAATCAAGATAATCAGTAATTTCTGGAATTGTGCAAAGAAGTTCGATTATGTTTGTAGGATTTATTTTTATTGTAAAATTATTTTCTGCTATAGAAATTAAAGTTGAAAGAGGATTTTCTTCGTCAGCAAAATTCTGATTTTGAATTTGTGCGTTAATTTTTATATCAGTATTTGTGTTTGTTTCAATGAAGATGTCTGTAAAACCTAAATCTTGTAGGCTTAATTGTAAGGCTTGGTCGTCATAAAAGTTATCTTCGGAAAAATCCATAAAAGCTGAAAAGTTTGAAAAAAAACTTTCTGTATTTGTGATGGAGACATTAAATTCAGTTGAATTATCATCTTTCATCAAAATTCTTAAAGATGGCGAGCAAGAAAATAAAATTGAAAGCAAAATAAAAATCGATAAAGTAAATGTTATTTTTTTCATAAAAATTTTGATAAAACTTATTCTTTAGTGAAAGTTTTTATCTTCTCCTATTAGTTGATGTAAAATTCTAATCTTATCCCAGACTGAAATACTAAGCCTGCCACAAGAGAATTTGATAAACTTAGCGCAAAATTATTAGTTTTGTTAAAAATTGTATAATTTACATCTTGCACAAATCTAAGTCCAACTTTCCCCATTGGAATTGCTGGTGTTTGTAACGAAAATCCCAGAATCCCTGGAAAAAAAGAACTTTTAATTTCTTCATTTGTTCCAATTAAAATTGGTTTTCCAAAAGTTAAAACTGGTCCTGCGTAAATTCTCAAAAAATCTCTTGGCGTAAGGGATATAAATAGTGGAAGTTGAATAATATTCATTTTAGGGTCATATCTAAAATCAATTCCAATTCCAGGTCTTAAATTCCAATTATTATAAACACCGTGAGCCTGTAAAGTTACACCTCTTACATTAAATAAAAATTGGTCAGTTGTATAAAGATTCCAGTTAATAAAAACTGAAGTGTCTACATCAAATGTGCTTGTTTTTTTTTTCGGTTTTTGCTTATGTTTAGGAAGAGGACTAGGTTCTGTTTCAGTTTTTGAAGTTTTTATGGTTCCTGGTTTATGTTTAGGCTCAGGTTTTTCTTTTGGTTCTGGCTTTGCTTCTCCAGATTTATGTTTAGGTTCTGGTTTTTCAGGTGTGGAAGTTGCAACTGAAGAGTCTTCTTCTGTTTCGTTTGTTTCTATGTTTGATGCAATGTAAATCTCTTCTGCTTCGTTATCTGCAGGAAAATAAGAACCAACACCTACATAACGAGTTTTCCAATAACTTTCTTTTAATGACGAAACGATAACTCCCGTATTTGGACCATCACTTACAGAGTGAATGAATTGATTTTTGCCGATATAAATTCCAACATGTGAAATTTTTGATTCTACTGTTTTGAAGAAAACTAAATCGCCTTTTTGTTTTTCGCTATCAGGGATGATTCGTACAAAAGAGTATAATGCTTTTACTGTTCGCGGAAGTTGTATTCCTGTGGAATCTCTTACAGCTGTAAAAACAAGTCCAGAACAGTCGATTCCGTCTTTTGTTAATCCTCCGTAAAGATAAGGAGTTCCAATATATGTTTTACATTCTTCTACAAGTGAATTTCTTTTAGTTTCTGTAGGAATGCTTTGTGCAAAACAAAAATAATTTAAAAAAGTGATACAAAGTATCAAAAATAAAGATTTCAATCTCATAGTTGTTAGTATATCCTAGAATTAGCATTTTTGCTATCTTTTTTATATTTTTTTGCATTTTTGATAAAAAAATCATATGCTTATTGTGCAACCATTTATGTAAATTGTGTGTCTAAAAATTAGGGCAATCTATTCACTATTGGAATAAAAGTAGTGATTTAAATAATTTTTAAGGAATTTATTATGGCAAAAAAAGAAAAAACACTTCCTTGGGCATTTTTAGATGAATTTAGAGGAAAAGCTTTTACTGGAGAATGGCCAACACTTCCAGAAATGTTTTCAATTACAGTTTCAAGATATCCTAACAATTCTTGTTTTACTGATTTTGAACCTGAAAAAGTTACACTTACTTACACAGAAGTTTTAGCAAATGTAAAAAAACTTTCTAACTGGATTTTGGCACAAGGCTTGAAAAAAGGTGATAGAGTTGCAGTTTCAGGAAAAAACTCTCCAGAATGGGCAACTGTTTATCTTGCAACTTTGTTTGCAGGTGGAATTATCGTTCCTATTGATTACGGTCTACACGATAAAGAAATTTCTAATCTTTTGAATGCTGCAAAACCAAATCTTTTCTTTGTTGATGAAGAAAAATTTGGATATTTTTCAGAAAATCCTCAGGGAACAAAAGTTTATTCTTTGAGCAAAAAACATCCAGAACTTTATGCTTACAATTTATCAGATGATAAGGAATATACAGCAGAACTTCCTACAGAAGATGATGTGGCTGCAATTCTTTTTACTTCTGGAACAACTGGAAATCCAAAAGGAGTAATGCTAACACACAAAAACTTGGTTTCTGACTGTTATATCGCACAAACAAATCTTACAGTTTTACCAACTGATGTTTTTTACGCACTTTTGCCAATTCATCACTCATATACAATGCTGGCTGTTTTTATCGAAACAATTTCTACAGGTGCAGAAGTTGTGTTTGGTAAATCAATGGCAGTTTCTAGAATGTTAAAAGAACTTCGAGAAGGTAAAATCACAATGCTTCTTGGTGTTCCTTTGCTTTTTAACAAACTTTTAGCTGGAATTTTAAAAGGAATTAAAGAAAAAGGTCCTATCGTAAACGGATTGATGAAATTTTTGATGGGCGTTTCATATTTTTGTAAAAAAGTTTTCGGTTTCAATCCTGGGAAAAAGATTTTCAAAGCTGTTCTTGAAAAAGCAAGTATTTCAACTTTGCGCGTAGCAATTTGTGGAGGTGGTCCACTTGCTCCAAGTATTTTCAAGGTTTATCAAGAATTGGGAATTGATTTTATTCAAGGTTATGGATTAACAGAAACTTCTCCAATTATCGCTTTGAATCCGATGGAACATTTCAAAATTGAAAGTGTTGGTCAATTCTTTGCTCCTCATATGGAAATGAGAATTGCAGACCCTGATGAAAATGGCGTTGGTGAAGTTCAGGTAAAAGGTCCAATGGTAATGAAAGGTTATTACAATATGCCAGAAGCAACTGCTGAAGTATTTACAGAAGACGGTTGGTTCAAAACTGGTGACCTTGGAAAACTTGATAGCGAAAACTACTTGTATCTTGCAGGTAGAGCAAAAAATATGATTGTTACAGAAGGTGGAAAAAACGTATTCCCTGAAGAAATTGAAAATGCTTTCCAATTATTTACAGATATTGAACAAATTACAGTTCAAGGTTATATTATGGATGAAGCAACAAAATCTGAAGGAATCGAAGCATTGATTTATCCAGCTGAAGAGTTGATGAAAAAACTTAATGTAATGCGAAACACTCCAGAAGCAGTTGATCCAGTTTACGCTGCAATTAGCGATTTAGTTGCAAAAGTAAACAAAGATGCAGCACCTTATGCTAAAATCTCAAAGATTACTATTTTGGAAGAGCCACTTGAAATGACTACAACCAAAAAAGTAAAACGAAACTACAATAAATAAAGAGTTTTAATGTTAAAACAAGGTTTAGAAGAATTGGGGTTTTCGGCAGAACTTATTGAAAGAGTTTTGCCAAAACTCAATTCGTATATTAACGAATTAGAATTATTCAACTCAGCTTATGACTTGGTGGGCGCAGATACTCACCAAGATATTGTTGTGCGCCATATTTTAGACAGTCTTGCGCCTTATTCTCATCTTAAAAATTTGATAGCAGAAATAAAAGAACTTTCTCAAACTGATTCAATAGAAATTGCTGATGTGGGAACTGGTGGCGGGTTGCCAGGAATTCCTCTTGCTATTGTTTTTGACGATATTCATTTTACACTTGTTGAAAGAATGACAAAGCGATGTTCTTTTTTAGAAAATTGTCGGGCAGTTTTGCAACTTGAAAATGTTACTGTAAAAACTTTGGAAGCAGAACGAGTTCCTCAAAATAGTTTTGATATCGTTGTTTTTAGAGCTTTTAGACCTTTAGAAAAAAAGATGATTCGAGTTTTGTTAAGAATCTTAAAACCAAATGGAAAACTTGCCGCTTACAAGGCAAAAATGGAAAAAATACAAGCAGAAATGGAAGGAATTGCTCAGTGGGCTCCAAAGTGGGATGTTCTTCCTTTGCGTGTTCCATTTTTAACAGAAAACGAACGGAATCTCGTTGTAATTCCAAAATCATAATTTTTTCAAACTAAAAGAGAAAATCAATTTAAATACAAAAATCTCGTAAAAAAATAATTGAAAATTTCAATTAAAGTGAATTCATTTCAAGTGAAGAAAGAATCTTTGAAAGTTGTGCTTTTTCAATTAAGTCGATTGGACGACCTTCAATGTATTTTCTTGCTTCGTCAGAGAAATTTCCTGCTGTAAAACAAATTCCACGCCCAGCTTTTTCATCCCTGATTTTTGCGTGGAAATCTCTTACATAAAGCTCGCCAGTTGAACCTGTTGTACGATAAAATCGGAAAGAAATTACCTCTTGCCATTTGTCTGTATCAATTTCTGTTAAAAGTTCAGCGTAATCGGCAGAAACATTTATATCAATGACTTTTGTTCTGGACTTTTTGAAGAATGTACTTGCTATTTTTCTGCAAAGTGCAACAAACTCATTTGAATTTCCAATCATATATGTTCTTAAGTTGGAGTTTTGATTTAATTCTTGGTATTTTGTAATCAATGCTGGAACATCTTTGTAATTTGGATAAATTGTCTGGATGTTTTTTAATAAATTTAATCCCGCTACCATATTAGATTCTTTTATATAACATTGTGCGAGTCTGTATTTTATGTTTAGAAGTAAATCTATCGGAGCATTTTCGTGTTTTATACCGATTTCAAAGTCTTTAATTGCGTCATCATTTTGATTGCATCTTGTATGAAAGATACCTGCTGCTAAACAACTTTGTGCACCATAAACTGGGTCTGGACGCAAGTGCATAAATACTTTTATTGCTCTGTCAGGTGTTCCTGATTCATTTAAAGCATCCGCCATAGAAAAAAGCAATTCTTTGTCTTCAGGATTGCTATCAAGTGCTTTCCTTAAGTATGGCAAAGATTCTTTATATTTTTTTGAAAAATAGTAAGCTTTTCCGATTAAAGCATAACATTCAGGAACATCATTATTGATTGTTATTGCTTTCTTTAATAGAGGGATTGCTTTTTCAATTTCTTTTTGTTCAACAAGAACTTTTCCAAGGTAAAAATTTACATCAAATACATCAGGATTTAATTTTCGTGCATCAAGCAAAAATTTCGTTGCTTCTTGGTATTTATTGAGATTGGTAGCACAAACTCCGCATCTAAGTTTTACTTCAGCTAAATTTATTCCTGCTCTTGTGGAAGCAAGATTTGCCAATGTTGAATATAAAGGAAATGCTCCTTGCCAATTATGCTCTTTGTAATACAAATTACCAAGTTCTGTAAGAGCTGATACATTATGAGGATCTGAGGTTAGTTTTTTTGTAGCATCTTTAATGATGATTTGTCGTTCTTTTTGTCTTTTTCCACTTTTATCACCTTTAGATTTTGAACCTAAAGCAAGGGAGAGAATTATTCCAAAAACGGCAACTATGATTATAGCAATCAAAATAGGAAATAAAGAATCCATAATATACTATTATGTCAATCCTTTTGATTACTGTCAAGAAAAAAAGCGTTGACAATATTTGATAAGCATAATACCATTAAACTAAGGTGAATAGTATGGAAAATTATAAAATAGGGATAAAATTAGCAGACGGTTCTTTTTATCCTATCTTAGAAGAGGGAAAACCTCAGTCACAAAAAATTGAACTCACAACAGTCAGAGATGACCAAACAACTGTACAGTTGGATTTGTATCGTTCTTCTTCTGATAATATGGAAGATGCTGAATATGTGGATACTTTGTTAGTTGAAAATTTGCTTCCTCGGCCTAAAGAAACACCAACATTGAATCTCAAGATTGAAATTGACGCAGAAAATGTATTGTCAGCTTCTATTGAAGATTGTGAATCAGGTGAAAGTAGTGAAACAAAAGTTTCTCTAGTAACTTTGGATTCTTCTGAAAGAACGATTGTTCCAGATTTTTCTATGATTGATGCAGAATCTGCCGATAATGAAGAAGAGGATTCTTTGCTTGACGAATCTGCTAACAATATTGTAGATGAACAGGAGGAAGTTATGGCTAGTGAACTTTCTGAAACAGATGATTTAAATCTTGATGATTTTGGCGATGTAGATGAATTACTTTCTGAAGACTCTGAATCATCTCAAGAAATTGCTTCATCTGAAGAAAATATCGATTTTGAAAAATCAGAATTGCCAATGGACGACCTTGTACAAGATGAACCTCCTGTAGAAGTTGTTTCAGACGATATTATTGAAGAAAACACTGAAGATAATTTAGACTTTGAGAATAATTTTGTTGCAGAAGACCCAACTATTGCACCTGTTGATGAAATTCCATCTATGGACGAAATGCCATCGTTTGAAGAAGACACAGCAGTTGAAACATCTGACGAATTAGATGACATTCCATCTATGGATGATATGCCATCGTTTGAAGAAGACACAGCAGTTGAAAAATCTGACGAATTAGATGAAATTCCATCTATGGACGAAATGCCATCGTTTGAAGAAGATACAGCAGTTGAAACATCTGACGAATTAGATGACATTCCATCTATGGATGATATGCCATCGTTTGAAGAAGATACAGCAGTTGAAACATCTGACGAATTAGATGATATTCCATCTATGGATGATATGCCATCATTTGAAGAAGACACAGCAGTTGAAACTTCAGATGAACTAGAAGATATGCCAGATATAGACATTCCTGTTGAAAATGATTTTGCTTCACAAGAAACAGAACTTTCAGAAGAAGCTTTCCCAGATTTTAGTGATATTCCAACAGCACAAGCTGATAAAGACGAATCTGACTTAGAAGAAGATGACGGATTTTTTGGAATTGGTAACGATTACGGTGATTTAGGTGATGATATGGATATTGATGATGATATGTTAGAAACAGATGCTTTTGCATCTAATGTTGATACCTCTGGTGATTTGGATGATTCAATTCCAAGCCCAGATTTATCTTTCTCTGATTTGTATGTAGACCCAGTTGAAGAAGAGTCTTCTGAAAAGAAGCGTTGTAAAATTCCTGTTTTGATTTGTAGTCTTTGTGCAGTTATTTGTGTAATTGCATTGTTATTGATTTTATTCTTAACTCCTTCAAAATTGAAAGGAAAAGATGAAAATTCAGAAAATTCAATTTGGCAAGAAGAAACAGTTGTGGAAGAAGTTGCCCCTGTGCCTGTTCCAACTGAGCCTGTTGTAGAAGATGCAGAACTTGATATTCTTGTTGAAGAAGAAGCCAAAGAAGACGAAATTGTTATCGTAGAAGCTCCAGTTGTTACTCCTAAAGAACCTGAAGTTATTCCAGAAAAACTAAAAGGCGTTGAGTACAAAATTAAGTGGGGCGATACTCTTTGGGATATTGCTGGAACTTATTATAAAAATCCATGGTTGTATAAATTTATTGCAGATTATAACAACTTGGAAAATCCAGACTACATCGTTTCTGGTACAATAATTACAATTCCGCCAAGATAATTTTATGGTAAAAAATATAAAAAAAATATTTTCTCTTGTATTGATTAGTACATTCTGTTTTGCAGGATGTACTAATTCGTCTGATTATTATGTTCAAGGTTTAATAAATATTTCTCAAAACGAAAATGAAAAAGCAATTAAGCATTTTGAAAAATCCGTAAAGAAAGGTTCTGATGTAGAAGTTTTGCTAAGTTTACGCGAATTGGAAAAATTAAATGTAAATTCAAGTAAGATGTTAAATTTAACAAAACTTTCTGTAAGTTCTAAAAAAAATCCTCAAGCAGAAACTTTTAATTATTATGTGCAAAGTTTAGTTGATAATCAAAAATATGAAAAAGTGATAAAACTTGTTCTAACTTTACTTGCTCAAAATTCAACTGTAAAAAAAGATTGGTTAAAATATTGCTATGTGTTTTCGATTGCAAAAGAAAATCAAACTGTAAATAATCCGATTATTTTAGATTGGATAACTCAAGAAAAATTTTCAAAATATCATTTATCATTTTTTGAAGAATTTGCAACTGACAGATTTTTTTATGATACAGAAGAAGGTAAGAAAATCAATTTGATTTTGCAATTTAGAACAGAGTTGTTTAATAAAAAATATAATCATGCTTTAGAACTTCTTTCAAAAATGATTTTATCGCTAGATGATATTACAGACTTTTCGGCACAAATGATTTCTGATATTGGAAAAACTTTTTTGTACGGAAATTTTGAAATTCTCAAAACGAATTTTTCTGTAGAAACAAAAATAGAATTTGCTCAAAAGTTAAAAGAAGTTGCACAAAATTTTATGATGTCGCAAAATCAATCAGAAAATATTTTTTCAAAAAAAGAAAAGTTGTTTTATTTGTATTTTTACGCAGGACGAATTTTTGATAAAACAGATTTTTCATATTATAAAAATGCAAAAGAATGTTTTTTGTTGTCAGCACAAAATTCAATCAATGATGAAACTTACGATAACGCAATTTGGTATTACTTAAATCAATCTAAAAAAGAATCTTATTCTTCACTTGTAAATGAAATAAAAATTTACGGAAATTCATGGAAGGATAAATCTTATTATTCTGACCTTTTAGAAGAATTAAGATTGCATTTTCTTTCAACTCGTCAATGGACAGCTTTTTGCAAATTTTATTCAACGATAGAACAAGTTGCTGATGACGAAACAAAATCAACTTGGGCGTATTTAACTGCAAGATTGATAAAAGAAGAATTTGTTTCTTTGCAAAATTTTTCTGATTATAGTTTGCAACAAATGTTTTATTCAGTTTTGGAAAATTCAGAAAGTTCTCTTTATTACAAAATTATGTCTGCAAAGAATTTAAATCTTGAAGCAAAAAAAGTAATTGATTATATGTACTTTAATTTTAATGAAGAAAATTCAGTTGTTAAAGATGAAGGAATTGCAAAATCAGTTTTTGAAATTTTATCTTCTTGTGTAAAATATGGACAGATAAAAAAGTTTTACGAAATTGTAAAACAATACAAAGATTATTTAACTTCTGATGATTTAAGTTTTTTTGCAAAAGAAATTTTTACAACTTTTTCTGATGACGAAAATTTGTATCCTACAACTTTAAGAATTGCAAGTTCAGCTTTTTCGAATTCGGGAACTGGAAAAGATTTAGAACTTTTGCAAATTTTGTATCCACGATATTTTTATGATTTGATAAAAGACTCTTGCACAGAATATAATCTTGATGAATTTATTTTGCTTGGATTGATTCGTACAGAAAGTTATTTTGATAAAGATGTTTTTTCTGCGGCAGGAGCTTCTGGCTTAACTCAGTTGATGAATTCAACTGCAAGTGATATTGCTCGTAAACTTCGTGTAAAAGAATTTGATTTACTTGATGCAAAAACAAATATTACTTTTGGTTCATTTTATTTAAATGAATTAACTCGTCGGCTTGACGGTTCTGTGTTAAAAGCAATTATTTCTTATAACACAGGAATTACTCGAGTGCGTCGTTGGGCAACTCAATTTGCAAATGTTCCACAAGATATTTGGATAGAGATGTTTCCTTACGAAGAAAGTCGCGAGTATGGGAAAAAAGTTTTAGCTAATGCCTTTGTTTACGGTTTACTTTATTACAACAAAACTTCATACGAAATTGTAGATATGTTTATGAAGTAAGATAAAGTTTTTCAAAAATAAGTTTGCAAGCTTAGCATTTTTATTTTTCTGTTGCTACCCAAATGCCTTTTAAATTTTCTTCAACAGGCATTTTTATAGAATTACATTTTTCCAAATATTTTTGTGCAATAGTAAAATTAAATTCTTTAGCAATATTTTCAAAACTAGATTTTGCTTTTTCAATTTCACCTTGATAAAATAAATTTCTTGCGCTTTCAAAATTTTGCCAAAAGATTTTATTTTTTTCAAAACTTTCAGTTTGCATTGGAGTAAAAACTGTTACGGCTTGTAATTTTCCTACAACTTGAACTTTTGCAATTTCAACAAATTTTAATTTGCTTCCAAATTTTTCTGCTTGTAATTTTGTTTCTTCTGAGCATAAAGTGTAAAGTCCAAATTGTTTGTTTATTCCTTCCAATCGAGAAGCTAAATTTACAGAATCGCCAAGCATTGTGTAATCAAATCTTTTTGAAGAACCCATGTTTCCAACGACAGCAAATCCTGTGTTGATTCCTATTCTAGTTTTAATTTTTGTGTCGCAGAATTTACTAAATTCATTTTGCATTTTTCTTAGTTCTTTTTGACATTGAATTGCAGCTTCTATTGCGCGTTGTGCATGATTTTCTTGGTCAGCTGGTGCATTCCAAAATGCGATGATTGCATCGCCTTCGTATTTGTCGATTGTTCCGCCATATTCTAAAATTGTATCAGTCATTTTTGAAAGATAGATATTCAAAAACTCAGTTAATTTTTCTGGACTTAATTTTTCAGAAATAGAAGTGAATCCTTGAATGTCGGAAAAGAAAATACTGATTTCTCGGCGTTCTCCACCGAGTTTTAATTTATCTGGATTTGAAATTAACTGTTCAATTACAAGTGGACTTAAATATTGTTTGAATGCTTCTTGGATGTATCGCTTTTGTTTTCCTTCTGAATTGTAATTTACAAAAAATGAAATTGAGAATGATAAAATTATTGCAAATAAAACATTTATAAAAGGAAGCCATAATCCTGCTTTGAATGTTGCAAAAGAAATTATTATGTAAAGTGAAATTAAAACAAAAATAATTCCAATGCAGATAAAAATTGTTTTCTTTATCGTAACTTTTTTTTCTATTAAGTAAATTGCAAAAGTTGTTAAAAACGAAAAGAATAAAATTAAAAAGAAATTTATAACTGGAGATGTTTTTTGTATAAAATCATTTTTCAAAATATTATCAAGTAATGTGATGTTTACTCCAACTCCTGGATATGTAGATGAAAGTGGATTTGCACAAATATCAAAAAGTCCTGGTGCGTAATATCCAAAGAAAATATATGAGTCTGCAAAATCTTCTGGATAGAAAATCGGTTCTTCACCATTTTGTATTGCGTAATAGCTTTGTAAAATATCGCTAGCACTATATGGAATGTATGCTTCTAACCCAGATTTGTATTTAAGCAAAACGCCTTCATCTTTGTCAGTTTTGATTTTTTTTAAATATTCATATTCTTCAGTTGATTTATAATTTTCTTTTGTAAAATTTTCACTTCCAGCAAGATAAGTTGCAGTTGCTAAGCTTGGATATTCAACTCCATTTTTATTGTAGAAAAGTCTACTTCGTCTTACGATTGAATCTGAGTCTGGCAAGGAGTTTATATTACCTTGAAGAGCAGCTTGATTTGAAATTTTAGGAATTGAAGTAACTGGTATGTCTGGCGTATTTGATGCGCTATCATAAAATTGAATTTGAACTACCTTGCCAAAATTTTTAGAAGCTTCCGCAAAATAGTCATCGTCTTCTTTTCCGTAAATTGAATCTTCTGAAAAAATTACATCGAATGTAACTGTTTTAGAATTTGCTAGATTAAAAAAGTTTACAATATCGCCATAAGCTTTTCTTGGCCAAGGCCAACTCCAATTCATCTGAGAACTTCCCCAGTCTAAACTGTTCTGGTCGATAAGAATTACAAAAATTTCTTCTGATACAGAATTTGTTGTGGTATTTATTGTTCTAAAATCATAAGTTTTATTTTCTAAAAATTCAAAGGTGCCAATTAAATCTAATGCAAAAATAATGATTGTTGTAACTAAAGTTATTAAAAAAATTCTTTTGGCTTTCATTTTTAGTTTTCATCCTTATAAAAAATTAAAAATATTGTTTTGCGATTTCAAAGCGAGAAATTCTAGATTCTTCTTTGTAATCGTAAGTTTCTTTAGGCATATTTTTTTTAGCCTTATTTAGTCTTCGTCTAGGTGACGGATGTGTTTTTCCAAATCCAAGTTTATAATTTTTACTTTTATTCTTTTTTAGTGTTTGTAACATATCTTTCATTGCTTTAGGGTTGTAACCAGTGTTTTGCATTAACAAAAGAGCATTTTTATCTGCTTTAAATTCTGTATTTTTTGAATATCCAGTATTAACTAAATTTGTTGTAAAATCTGTTAATTGAAGTCCTGTGTCAATTACTGATTTTACATCTTCTTTTTTAGCATTTTCTTGAGTGCCTACTAATATTGCTAAAACGCCTGTTGTAATAAGTCCTGTGATTTGAGTTCGTTCGTTTTTCTTGATAGCTTTTATGCTATGTTCTAATTGAATATGGCTAATTTCATGTGAAATAACAGCTGCAAGTTCATCTTCTGAATTTACAGATTTTAACATTCCTCTAGAAATTAAAATATGCCCGCCTGGTGTTGCAAAAGCATTGATTTGATTTGTATCAAGAACTCCGATAAAATATCCTTTATACGGATTTACTCCTTCTGAGTTAATTATAATACTATTACAAATTGAATTAAGATAAGAATAAAGTTCTTCGTTGTAATATAAAGAGTAGGTTCCTAAAATACTTCCGCCTACATTTCTTCCTATTTTATATTTTTCTTGTGGAGTATAACCAAATGAAATTGCATCTCTTGATGGATTTGATGCACAAGAAAAAAACGAAAATGAAATTGCAATCACGCACAAAATAACAAAAATTCTAGTTTTCATAAATTATTCTCCTTTTAAGTTTCCTTCTGTAATAAAATTTTTTAATTCTTCCATATTTAAATTTGTTGCAAATTTTTCAATTTTGTCTAAAGCATCATAATCGGTACTTCCAGAATCAATATCTCCTTCTGAAAATCCTTTTCCAGCAAGTGATATTTCTTTTTTAGAAGTTCCTGTTTTATCAAAGAGATTTACAACTTTTCGTTTTGTAACATTTGAAGATAAAATCCAGCCAAAAATATCTTGATTATAATTGTCTGCAACTTTTAGCCATTTGTCTTTGATTGTATTTTCTAGAATGATAAGTTTTGTACCGTAACCAACTTCTGTAATTTTGTTTGCAAAAAATCCAGTTCCTTCTTTTAAATCAGCGTTTTCTACAGAAACATAAACAAATTCTTGTGCAAAAATTGGCAAACTTGTACAAAATAGGAAAAGTAAAATCGTAATAAATTTAATTTTTGTGTTTTTCATTTTAAAATCCTTTTAAAAATATCTACGAATAAAATTATTTCATAGATATTTTTAATTGTCCATAAACAGTATGTTTAAAAATTTTTAAATATAAAATTTGAAAAATAGATTTTTAATACGAAATCAGATTAAAAGAAATAATTTATCTTTGTTTTGACAATTATTTTCTTTTAATCTTTTTTGTTTATTGCTGAAATCTAATCAATTTTATTTGGTTTGAATGATTTATTTGTAGCATTAGATTTATCGAACTGTGATCCTTTTCCAGCAAGAGCTGATTCACTATCTGATGAACCAAATTTTTTCAAACCTTTTACAATTTTTTTCTTAGTTACATTTTCAGATAAAATCCAACCAGAAACTTTTTGATTATCACTTACTGCAACTTTTATCCATTTATCTTCGATTGTATTTTCTAAAACTAAAAGTTTTGTTCCGTAAGATAATTCTGAAACTTTTTCAGAGAATGATTTTGTACTATTTTTTAGTTCTGCTTTTTCTACAGAAACATAAACAAATTCTTGTGCAAAAATTGGTAAAACTATAAAAAGCAATAAAAATAGAACCGTAATAAATTTGATTTTTGTGTTTTTCATTTGAATTTCCTTTGTTAAAATTTCTCTACCGAATTATCCCACGGATTTAAAATTTTGTCTATAAACTGACTGTTTAAATTTTATTTGATAAAAATCAATCCTAAAATTCCAAGTGGAATCAAATAATATGCAAACCACTGAAGTTTACCTTTTTTGATAAGTTTCATTAACATTGTAAGCGAAACTACGCCAGAAGTAAACGCTGCAAGACATCCTAAAATCAAAGGAAGAGCAGAAACTGTTTGTGTTAAAGAATTTAAATCTTTTGCTTCAAGAATGAAAGCACCTAAAATTGCAGGAATTGAAAGCAAGAATGAAAATTCTCCAGCAGTTTCTCTGTCGATTTTTGCAAAAAGCGAAGCTGAAATTGTAATTCCACTTCTTGAAATTCCTGGCAAAGTTCCGATTCCTTGTGCAAAACCTACAAAAAGTCCTTGTTTGATAGAAATTTTGCTAAGTTCTGTAGAATATTCATCTTTTTGAGTTTTTTCATTAACCTTGCTTGAAAAAATCAACAAAAATGAAGTGATAATAAATCCAACAAAAACTAATTTTATTGGAAACTCTGGCAAAAACTTACTTGCAACAATTCCCATAATTCCTGTTACAAAAGTTCCAACTAAAATTGCAACAATCATTGAAAGTTCAGCTTTGTCTTCTGGTTTTGATTTTCTTGTAATCCATCTTGCAAAAACGCAAAGTAAAGACCAAATCTTCTTTCTAAAAACTAAAATTACAGCTAGTAAAGTTGCTAAATGCAAACAAACATCAAAAACTAAGGGAAGTTCAAGTCCAAAAAGATTTTGAACAACTGCAAGATGTCCTGAACTTGAAATCGGAAGAAATTCTGCAATCCCCTGTAAAATACCTAAAACTAATGCTTGAAAAATACTCATAGGTAAAAAGATAACAGAATGTATTTAAACTAGCAAGATGTTTAATAAATTGATATAATTTTGTTATGAATAATCACGAAACTCAAATAAATTTTGATAACAATTTAGATTTAACAAATGCAACTTCTTTTTTAACTCCCGCTTTGGCTTTTGAGCGACTTTACAAAATCGTTCAAAAATTACGAAGTCCAGAAGGTTGTCCTTGGGATAGAAAACAAACTCCTCTTACAATGCGTCAGCCACTTATCGAAGAAACTTTTGAGGCTGTAGATGCGATTTCAAACGAAGATGCAAATCACACAAAAGAAGAACTTGGGGATGTTTTTTTGAACGCTTCAATGATTGCAAGTATGTATGAAGAAAATGATGATTTTAGTATTGTTCAAGTTTTGAACGATGTTTGCGATAAAATTATTCGTCGTCATCCTCATGTTTGGAAAGAATCAGAAGGAAGTGCAACTTTAATTGAAGGTTCTGAAAATAATGCTGAAAAAGTTTTAGAACAATGGGAAGCAATCAAGCAAAAAGTTGAAGGCAGAAAGAAAAAATCTTCTTTGGAAGAAATTTCCTACGGATTGCCACCGCTTTTGAGAGCTTACAAAATTCAAAAAAAAGCTGCCAAAAAAGGTTTTGATTGGAAAGATGCAGAAGGCCCTTGGGACAAAATTCACGAAGAAATTGCAGAATTAAAGGAAGCAAGTTCAACAAAAACTCAAGAGGAAATTCAGCAAGAACTTGGCGATGTGCTTTTTTCTGTGGTGAATTTGGCTCGTCATCTTGATGTTGATCCAGTTTTGGCTCTTGCTTCAACTAACGAAAAATTCAAACGCCGATTTTCTTATGTGGAAGAAAAAATGGAAACTTCTGGAATCGAAATGAATCAAGAAAATCTTGAAATTATGGACAAATTTTGGGACGAAGGAAAAAGCTTAGGTTTATAAGATTTATATTATGGAAAAAACTATAGACTATCATCGAGTTTTTTCATATATTTATATAAGATGAAAATTTGTGTCGTTTTTTAAAGTCGACAATATCGGAGTTAGAATGATTACATACGAATCAGAAGAAAAAGAAGAGAAAAAAGAAAATGATTCTAGCAAAGCAAATGTTTTGTCAGAATCAATGTTTAAAACTCGTCAAATTTTGCTTTCAGGCGGAATAGATAAAGACTCTGCAGAAAAGGTAATTCGTAGATTACTTGTTTTGGAAGCAGATTCTGATAAACCAATTTATTTGTATATCAATTCTCCAGGAGGAGAAGTTGCTTCTGGATTTGCAATTTTTGATACAATTAGATTTATCAATGCTCCTGTTTACACAATTGCTGCAGGCGATGTTGCAAGTGCAGGTGCTTTAATTTATCTTGCTAGTCCAAAAGAAAGACGCCTTTCTTTGCCAAATAGTAGCTTTTTGATACACCAACCTTTAATTAGTGGTGTTTACAAGGGTGTTACTACTGATGTAGAAATTTTTGCTACAGAAATGGAAAAAACTCGTGCCAAAATCAATAAGATTATTTCTGAAGAAACAGGGGTTTCATTAGACCAAGTTCAAAAAGATACAGAAAGAGATTATTGGCTTAATGCTCAAGAAGCTGTTGATTACGGTTTGGTAGGAAAGATTATTACTCGTCGTTCAGAAATTACTACTGACTGAAATTTCTGAATGTGATACAATTTGATTATGCAGTTTTTGTTATCTGATGAATTGATACATGATATAATTTTTGCGATGGAAAATCAGAGTGCAGATTTTCTGTTTGATTCTCAAGAATTGAAATGTTGTTCTCTTGAGGAATTGAATAAGTCTGAACAATCCATAGACAAAAATAGATATTATGAAATTCCTCAGTGGAATTCTGCGATGGGTTTTAGGGTTATGGAGCAGTTTGTTTCTTCTTTGCATAATCCTATTGCTCGTGAAGAATTGAAGAATGTGCTTTTTTCTGGAAAAAGTGTATTCAAAAATTTCAAAAAGGTGCTTCACTCGTATCCTGAATTAGAAAAAAAATGGTTTTCTTTTAAGGAATTACAGATGAAAAATCTTATTTCCCAATGGTACGATATGTTAAGAGAATCTTGGGGATTAGAAAAACTGAGTGAAGAAATTGAAGACTATCCTGAACTTGTTCATGATGGTTTTGTTTTTAAGGAAGGAAATGCAACTGATTTTATTGAACTTTATAATGAAGTAAAAAATAAATTTATTGCAGAAGTTGATAATTCAGATATAAATGGTTTTGAAAAAGCCTTTTCCCATTTAATAAAAATCAATTTTTCGTCACTTGATGAAAATGAAACCTTCCTTCATTTTGCTGAAACCGAAGCTGGAGATTTTGCAGGTGCTATCGCCGTTAGTTCTTGTCCTTCAGGAACAAAAGATGTTGTTCAAATTCCTTTTTTGTTCGTGGAAGATAAATTTAGAGGTTTTGGTTTGGCTAGAGAATTGATGGATAGAAGTCTTACTTTTTTACGAAGAAATTCTGTTCGTCGTGTTTTGATTGCAAGTACAATTTTACCACAGCATTTTATTTCTGTTTTAGAGCAAAATGGATTTTATCAAAGTGGAACTTGTTTCGTTGCAGATTTATTTAATTTTATTTAATCTTTGCTATTATTTTTTTGTTTGCAAAGAACTTTTTTATGACATTTTATAGGAGATTTTTTTATGTCAACAAAGAATGATTTTCAAATTAATGAAGAACAATTTATCGCATTTTTAGAAGATGCAGTTTCAAAAGTAAAAACAGAGGAAGATCCAGTTGTATTAACTGAATATAAAAAGATTTTCAAAAAAGTTGTTCCTCTAACATTGCGTAGTTATGTTGCCGCATATTTAGCAAAAAATGCTGTTGGTGGAGCAAGCGGATTTAGACACAGACCTCGCAGAGATAAATTTTCTTCAAGAGATAGAAGACACGAAGGTTTTTCTAGAAATATAGGCGATGAAGACGGAGTTGCAAGAGCAAAAACTCCAAGAGTTGTAATTGATGAAGCAGATGCAACAACAATTTTTATTGGAATTGGTAGAAATCGTCATGTATTCCCAAGAGATTTGGTTGGTTTGATTGCACAAGTTGTTCAATTAGATAGAGAGAGAATTGGAACAATCAAGGTTTTAGAAAATTATTCTTTTGTTCAACTTTACAAAGAAGATGCAGATAGAGTTATCAACACATTGAATGGATATGATTATCGAGGAAGAAAACTTGCTGTAAGTTTTTCTAGAAAACGCGAAGAATCAGAAGATGAAAAATTTGCAAGCGATGATTATGATTCATCAGCAAATGATGAAAATCTTGATTTAACAGTTGATTCTTCTACAACAGAATCTTCTTCTGATGCATTTTTGGTATAAAAATGATTGATATTATCTGTCTTACTCTTGGTGATTTTGCAGTAAATACTTATCTTTTTTGTTATAAAGATGGAATTTGTATCGTTGACCCAGGTGATAAGGCAGATATAATTCAAAAAAGTGTAATTTCTTTACAAGAAAAATCTAATCTTCCAAAAGATTGCGAAATTTCAATTTTTTTAACTCATGGACATTTAGACCATGTTGGAGCAATCGAAAAATTAAAATCATTTTTTACAAATGCAAAAATTTTTATCAATAAAAAAGATGGAAAAGCTTTAGGCAAAAATTCCTACGATTTTCAGTATCAGGATTTTGCTTTTTCAGGGATGGGCTTTTTTGTGGAAAAAATGTTGCCAGATGAAAATGATTTACCTTCTGCTGATGTTTTTTATAGTGATAAAACTGTTCTTTTTGAAGATTGGCAAGTTATAGAAACTCCAGGGCATACACAAGGTTCTAGTTGTTTGTATAACGAAAAAGAAAAACTTTTAATTTCTGGCGATACATTATTTTGGAATTCCTACGGAAGAACAGATTTGTTTGGTGGGAATGAAACTCAAATGATTAAAAGCTTGAAATATCTTTTATCTTTTCCTGCTGATGTAAAAGTTTTTCCGGGGCATGGAAAATACGGATTTGCATTATCTGAATTATCATTTTACTAGATGAATTAAAACAAAAAAAATTGTAAAACAAATATACTTTGCAAAATTGATGGTACTAAAAAAAATAAGCCGAGCAAAATTTAGTTTACTCGGCTTTTTGGTAAATTCAGATTATTTTTATTGTGTTTGACTTAATGATTCTGAAATGCTAAATGCGTGGTCTCCCATTTTTTCAATGTGTCTAATTACATCGATGTAAAGAAGCTCGGCTTTAACATTTGCACCTTCTTCAAGACGCTTTCTTGCAATCTTTTTTAAGTTTTTTCGGAATAAGTCAATTTGATCTTCCATAACTTCTGCTAAGCGCAATTTTTCTGCATTAAGTGGTCTGTTGATATTTTCTTTGATAAATTCAAGGAAGTGTTGAACAAGTTCCATGTAAGGATCAAGTCGTTCCATATCTTCTTTTGCAAATTCCATTTTCTTTTCTACACTTCGTTTGAGAAGAACTGCAATACTGAAACAATCATCGGTTAGGCTTTCCAAGTCATCGATAATTCTTAACATCATAGAAAGGTTGTTTCGTTGCTTATCAGTAAGTGGAAGTGTTTGACATTTTACTAAGAATTTAGAAAGTTCTTCTTGCATTTGGTCAGCAAACTCTTCTGAACTAGAAAGTTTTTCCATATTTTCAGCGATGAAATCTTTATTTCGTTGTGAAAATCCGTTTTGGATTCTTGTAAACATATCAATTACGATATTTGTCATATCAGAAATTTCTTTTTCCACACGCATTACTTCTGCTTCTGCGCTTTCTCGGATTCCAACTAAGTTAAATTCAAATTTGTAAACATCTGGAGTTTCATCTTTGTGTGGTTTGATAAATTTTTCTGTAAGGGCTGCAAGTTGATTTACAAATGGTAAGAAAATCAATGTATTTATTACATTGAAAATTGTATGCAACATTGCAATATGTGTTGTTATAGAATCTATAACTGGTCCTGGAATTATTAAATCTACCAATTTTAAAAGAGGATTAAAGAAGATGATTGCTAAAACTGTTCCAGTTACATTAAATAAAACATGAACTAAAGCGGCTCGTCTTGCATTCACCTTTGTTCCGATAGCGGCTAAAACTGCATCGATTGTAGAACCAATGTTACTTCCTAAAACCATGGCGGCAGAAAATTCCCAAGGTAAAATTCCGTTATAACTCATTGTGATAATAATTGCTGTTGATGCACTAGATGAATGAAGAAGAACTGTAAGAATTATTCCTGCAATAACACCAATAACAATGCTTAAAACGCCATTTCCAGTTAAAGCGGATAAAAATCCGATATTATCTGCATTTACGGTAGGAATTACTTTAGAAAGAAAGTCTAATCCTAAGAATAAAAGACCAAAACCCATGAAAGCTTCGCCAAGGTTTTGTTTTTTTAACTTTTTGAAAAATGTAAGAAAAAATCCAAGTCCAAAAAAAGGAATTGCTAATGCTGAAATTTTAAAGTTAAAACCAAAAAGTGCAACAATCCATGCGGTAATTGTTGTTCCGATGTTTGCTCCAAAAATAACACCTATTGATTGTGGCAAAGTTATCAATCCAGCGTTTACGAAGGAAACAACCATAACAGTTGTGGCTCCAGAAGATTGAATAATCATTGTTATCAACATTCCTGTTAAAACAGCAAATATACGATTACTTGTCATAAGCCCAAGTACTTTATGTAAACTCTGACCAGCACTTTTTTGGATTCCGTCACTCATTAATTGCATTCCGTAAAGAAGGATTCCAAGGCTTCCAAAAAGCTGTAAAATCATTGATACTATGTCCATAAAGTCAACGATATAGTAAAATCTCCAAAAAATCAATAAGTTAATTTTACACTAGAATAAAACTAATGCTTGTGTTAGAATTACAGCGTGAAAAATATGAATAAACATTTCAGTATTATTTCTATTATTTTAATTACTTTTTTAGTGTTTTTAACTTCATGCTCAAAAAAAGAACCTGTTGAACAAGCTCCTGTACAAAAATGGACTCCTGTAGAAAAACATATTGCTGTTCTTTTTGGATATGGTTATAACGATAAACCTTTTGTAGATTCAGTTTGTTCTCATTTGGCTGAAGAATATGGACTTGAAAAAGAAAAAGGTCTAATTCTTCCGTTAATTTATCCTGATGATTTTTTAGTTTCTGGTTCTACTGCAAGAATTTCAAATTTATCTTCTATAGTAAAAGATAAAAATTGTAAAGCTCTTATAACTTTAGGTGCTCCTGAATATACTCATCGAGCTCTTGCAAAAATTCAAGATGATAATTTAGATTGCACTGTAATTTCTTTATTTTCTCAAGATGATGTTTTGGGAACTGAAGCGGGCTCATTTTTGGTTTTTGATTTTGCTGAGGAAGAACTTGTTTTATCAGATGAAACAGAAGAATCCTCTAAAACTGAACTTTCAGAAGATTCTATAACATCATTAACTAACGATACAGAATTAAAACATCTTGATAAAATGAATTTCCTTCTTTCAAAAGTAGTTGATGTTCTGAAAAATCCTTTAGAGTTAAAAAATAAAGAAATTTTGCAAATTGCAACTGGAATTTTTGGTAAGGATTGGGAAGTATCATCTTTTCTTGATGCTGATACAGGATTAAGGTCAAAAAATCATTTTGTATTAAATTATATCGAACCTATTGTAATTGAAGAACCTGAAGATGATAAGTCAAAGGCAAAAAGTTTTTTTGAAAGATTTGGTATAAAGTAGGATAAAACGAGAATGAATAGTTTAACTCAACTTGCGTCTAATTTAATTGGTTCTCAAGAAGACATTATCGCACTTGAAGAAAAATCTTCTGCGAATATTCTTGTAATTTCAGATACACATGGTGATTACGATGTTTTGTGTGATATAATTCAAGAATTTGGTCACATTTCAGATGCTCTTGTATTTTGTGGAGATGGAATTTGCGATATTTCTTCTTATATCCAAGAGGCTTATGTAGATGAATCTTTACAAGAACATTTGCCACCTGTTGTTGCCATTGTCAAAGGAAATGGTGATTCTGAAAAAAATCAAATTATAAAACCAAAAACCAATGAATTACCTGCAAGCAGAAAAATTATTACTGCTCCAAGTAGTATTTCTTTTACAGTTGCCGGAAGAAATGTTTTTGCTGTTCATGGAAATAAGTTTTCTGTAGATTTTGGTTTGGAAAGCCTTTCTTTTGCTGCACAAAATTTAGATGCGGATTTAGTTTTCTTTGGACATACACATCAACCTTTTAGACACGAAGATTCTGGAACGCTTTATCTAAATCCAGGAAGTTGCTCAAGACCAAGAGGTGGATATCCAGCAAGTTTTGCCTTTGTAAGCTTTCCTGGAATGAGAGAACGATACGATGTTTCTTTCTTTGGTATTCGTAGCGAGTTGTTTGGCAGATTTAGTTTTTATCCAATCAATTTGTAATTTCTATTATTCTGACTCGTTTTGGCGTAAAATTACTGAAGCTGGAAAGTTGCTTTCTGTAAAAGCTTGTGTAGATTCAAGATAATCTTCTGGTTGCATAACTTCGCCTAAACTTTCTGATGGTAAAGTTCTTTTTTCTGAAATTACTAACCCGAATGCAAGTTTTTCAAATTCGATAATTGGAATTGGTTTTGAAAAATAATATCCTTGAATCATATCGCATTTAGCATCTTTTAAAAATTCTACTTGGTCTTTATACTCAATTCCTTCAGAAACTGTTTTCATTTTTAATTTTCGTGCCAAATCAATTACGCTACGAACGATTGTATCACTTTTGATTGTGTCTGAATTTTCACCAATAAAAAATCCTCTATCAATTTTGATTGTATCAACAGGAATATTTTTTAGAATATTTAACGAAGAATATCCTGAACCAAAATCGTCTATTGAGCAACTGTAGCCTAAATCATGTATTAAATTGATTATATCTGAAAGAATATTCATATTTTCAAATACAACTGTTTCTGTAAGTTCAAGTTCAATATATTTTGCTGGAACTTCATATTTTCTGCGAATTTCTTCAAATTTTCCTAAGAAAGTAAAATCTTGCAAATATGCTCTTGAAAGATTTACAGAGATGATTACAGGATTTATTCCGCGGTCTATCCATTGTCGTAAAAGGTGACATGTTCGGTCAAAAACATAAAGGTCTAAATCTAAGATAAATCCATTACTTTCAAACAAAGGAATAAAATCATTTGGTGGAATCAAACCTCTTGTAGGATCAGCCCAACGAACCAAAGCTTCGGCGCCAGCAATTTTATTTTGAACGATGTCATATTTTGGTTGAAGATAAATTTGAAATTCATCATTTTTTAGAGCAGATTTCATTCTGTTTTCGATAATTTTATGATGAATCATCACGGTTAAATCCCATTCATCAAAAAATCCACAACGCAAATAGGAATCTTTTACCGGTTTTGCAGTAGAAAGAGCTATAGCACATCTATCGTAACAAGCAAGTAAATCATATTTCTTAGTTTGCTCTGTTGTTTTTTCTACACTATGCTCGATAGGGCAAACTCCACAAGCAAGATAAATAAAGAATTTATCGTCGTCATCTATATCTGCGTTAAAAGAATTTATTTTTGCTGTCCAAGCTTTTAATCTTTCGATACAAAGTTGGTCGTTATCATATTTTAGTAAAACTTTGAAGTTATCAGAACTTGTTCTTGCGATAATTTCTTCAGGCTCAAGTAAACTTTTTATTGTAAAATAAACATAACGCAAGGTTTCATCACCTTTTGCTCGACCAAATTTATCGTTTACAATTTTGAATTGGTAAATATCAACTGTAATTATGGCATATTTTATGGAATCATTTGCGTTTATTAATTCTTCCGCTTTTCTTGTAAACCAGTTTTGATTTCCTTCGCCAGTAATTGAATCAGTAAATGCAATTTCTTTTAAAACTTTATGATTTCTAATTTGAAATAAAGATAAACCTACAATGAAAACTAATAAAATTATTCCAAGTAATAAGCAAAGAACTAAGTATAAATGTGTATGACCTACATTTTCATTTTCTAAAATATTGGATGGAAGCATTGTAAATAACATCCAATCATTATAATTTATCGGAGTGTAAATTGCTGTAAATTTGTCTTTATATCTAAAAACTCCAGATTTGCCTTCTTGGATAATAGTTTGCATTCGAGATTTTGCAAAATTCACATCATTCCAACTTTTGTTAATTTCATCGTAAATATTTTTTTCGATAAAGTCTTCGCTTTCTGTTGAAATAACATAATTTCCATTTTTATCAATTATCCTTGTAAAACCATTATTGTTAAATGCTTGAACAGTTAAATTTTTTTGTAGCGATTTTACACTTTGTACACCTATCAAAATTCCGATAATTTGGTTGTTGTTTTTGATTGGCGCAGAATAAACAATAATTTTTTCTCCAGTTAATTTGGAAACTAAAATATCCGAAATTGAAGAATTTCCTTTTAATGCTTCTTGAAAATAACTTCTTGAATTTAAATTTATAGTTTTTCCGTTTTCAGTATAATTCCCATCTGGTTTTATAATTGCAATTCTTACAAAATTATGTTTTATTCTTTCTGTTTTTAGATTTTCTGCAATTTCTTTGCTTTCATAATTTTGCTCATTCATCATTGTTGAAATTGAATTGATTAAAACTTGATTTGTGTAAATTCTCTCATCAATAGTTGTTGCAATTTGTTTGTTTATTTCAGAAAGATATTCGTTATTTTCTTTTATGTGAGATTCTAACATTTTTTTTGAATAATGGTTCATAAGGCAAATCGCTGCGCAAAATAAAACTAGCGTACAAATTCCAGGTATGAGAAAAAATCTTCGTTTTGTTGTAACCTTATTTATTTTATTTCTTTCCATAATAAACCTATTTTATCATAGTAATTTTATGCATGCAATTAAAATTTTGTAAAAAAATAAATAGTAGAACTTGCTTACATCGTTTTATAAAATCAAAGTAAAATTAGGGAAGAAATAAACTACTGACAAAACTCAAAAAAAATGATAAACTTTTCTCATTGATTTTTTATATGTAAGGAAGATGATAAACGATATGACTTTATACGAAGATTTAGAATGGCGCGGTTTGATTAAAGATGTTGCTGGAGAAGACATTAAGGATAAATTAAATAACGAAAAGATTTCATTTTATTGGGGAACTGACCCAACTGCTGATAGTTTGCACTTAGGACATTACTCAAGTTTGATTACTGCAAAACGCTTGGCAAAAGCTGGACATCATCCAATTTTGTTGGTTGGTGGAGCAACAGGATTGATTGGTGACCCTCGTCCAACAGCAGAACGAGAATTGATTGCAAAAGAAACAGTTGAAAAAAATATCGAAGGAATTAAGGCTCAAGTTCTCAAAATTTTTGATGGAAATGCAGAAATCGTAAACAACTATGATTGGATGAAGGATTTTAGTTTCTTGGACTTTTTGCGTGACATCGGTAAATATATCAATGTAAGTTATATGCTCGGAAAAGATATTATTTCTCGCCGTTTGGAAACTGGAATTACTTTTGCAGAATTTTCTTACACTTTGATTCAAGGTTACGACTTTTTACATCTTTTTAGAACAAAAAATTGTTTACTTCAGGCTGAAGGTGCTGACCAATGGGGAAATATTACAACTGGTCTTGAGTTGATTCGCAAAATCGAAGGAAAAGACGCTTACGGCTTTACAATGCCTTTGGTTTTGGATAAATACGGTAACAAATTTGGTAAATCTGCAGGAAACGCATTGTGGCTTGATATTAACAAAACTTCAAGTTACGAACTTTACCAATACTTAATCAATGTTGATGATAGCATGGTAACTTCTTACTTGAAAATTTTTACTTTCTTATCAAAAGAAGAAATTGAAGAACTTGATGCTAAAAATACTGCAAATCCAGAATTGCGCGAAGCTCATAAGGCTTTGGCTCGTGAAATCATTACAGACTTACACGGAGCAGCTGAATACGAAAAAGCTGTAAATATCAGTAATGCTTTATTCTCTGGAAATGTAAAAGAACTTTCTTTGGCTGATGTAAAAATCGGTTTTAAAGATGTTCCAACTGTTGAATTAAATGATGAAAACACAACTGTAATCGACTTGCTTGTAAACAACAAAATCTGTTCAAGTAAACGCGAAGCTCGTGAATTTTTGAACGCTGGTTCTATCACATTAAATGGTGATAAAGTAACTGACGAAAATCTTTTGGTTACAAAAGCACTTGCTATTGAAGGTGAAGTTATCGTTCTTCGTCGTGGAAAGAAAAAGAACTACATCGTAAAATTTGCGTAATTCCAATGGCTTTGATTGAACTTCAAAATATACACAAAAAATATCAGCTCGGAATGCAAGAAGTGGAAGCGTTAAAAGGAATTTCGCTTGTAATTGAAAAAGGTGAATTTGTTTCTATCGCGGGACCTTCTGGCTCTGGCAAATCTACAATTTTAAATATTTTAGGATTGATAGATATGCCAAATTCCGGGACGATTTTTATGAATGATAAAAGAGTTTTTTCGGAAAAAGAACAACAGCATTATGTCAAAACTGGCAAACTTTCTAAAAGTGCTGATGGAAAAATTTGTAGAATCCGTAAGAATAATATTGGATTTATCTTTCAGAATTTTAATCTATTGCCTGTTTTAAATGTGTACGAAAATATCGAATATCCATTACATTTAGGCGGAACAACTGCAAACTCAATGTCAAAATCCGAAAAAAAAGATTGGATAATGTATTTGATAGAAAAAGTTGGTTTAGAAAAATGGATAGACCATAAACCTTTTGAACTTTCTGGCGGACAAAGACAGCGTGTTGCGATTGCTCGTTCTTTGGTTACAAAAGCGCCTTTGATTTTAGCCGATGAACCTACAGCGAACTTAGATTCAAACACTGGCGACCAAATTCTTTCTCTTTTGCAAGAAATCAACAGAGATATGAATACAACATTCATCTTTTCAACTCACGATTCCAAAATTATGAATCTTGCAAATCATGTTATCAGAATTTTAGACGGAAAAATTGTAGAAAATTCCTATTCAGCACTTTAAAAAAAATAATAATAGTGTTATAACGGATTTATGAAAGATACAGAAATTTTAGGGCCACACGATAGGCCGAATTTAGCTCGCTGGATTCCATTGAGTTTTCAGCATGTTTTTGCGATGTTTGGAGCAACAATTCTTGTTCCTTTATTAACAGGACTTAGTCCTTCAACTGCACTTTTTACAGCTGGTACAGGTACTTTAATTTACATTTTGATTACAGCTGCAAAAGTTCCTGCTTTCTTAGGTTCTTCATTTGCTTTTATTCCTGCTTTGATTGGAATTTCTAAGGTGTACGGAATGGCTTATGCACTTGGTGGTGCAATGTGTGCTGGTTTGTTCTATGCAATCGTTGCAGGAATCATCAGAGTTGCTGGAAAAAACTGGCTTGATAAAGCTCTTCCTCCAGTTGTAATTGGTTCTGTTATCATTGTTATCGGATTGAATCTTGCCCCAACTGCAATGAACTCTGCAATGTTAAACAACGGGGAATATTCTTTAGTTTACTTTTCTATTGCTATTGTAACTTTAGCTATTGCGATTATTGCAACAATTTTCTGCAAAGGATTTTTTAACACAATTTCAATCCTTATCGGTTTGGTTGGTGGATATTTATTCACATTGATTATGGGATGTTTCTTCCCTGCTTACAAACTTATTGATTTTACAGCAGTAAAAGAAGCTGCTTGGTTTGGACTTCCTTTCTTACAACAAAATGCTGATGGTTCTTACTTCTGGCTTTTGCCTAAATTTGCTTTAGTTCCAATTTTAACATTTATCATTGTTTCTTTGGCAACAATTTGTGAACATCTTGGAGATACTTTGGTAACTTCAAAAGTTGTTGGTCGCGATTTTTACAAAGATCCAGGTTTGCACAGAACTCTTTTAGGTGATGGTGTTGCAACTGCTTGGGCTGCTCTTTGGGGAGGACCTCCAAACACAACTTACGGTGAAAATGTAGGTGTTATGGCAATTACAAAAGTTTACAGCGTTTGGGTTATTGGTGGCGCTGCAGTAATCGCTGTTCTTCTTTCTTTCATTCAGAAATTTGGAGCAATTATTCAAACAATTCCAGGGCCAGTTATGGGTGGAATTTCAATGTTGCTTTACGGATTGATTGCTTCAAGTGGACTTAGAACAATCGTAGAAAGCGGTGTTGATTACACAGATAAACGCAATCTTACAATTTCTTCTGTAATTTTAGTAATTGGACTTGGTGGCGGAATGCTTCAATTTACAATCGGAAAGGATTTTACTTTCTCACTTGGTGGAGTAGCACTTGCAACTTTAGTTGGAATTATTCTTAATTTAATTATTCCAAATACTAAAAAAGTAGATTAAACTTAGTGTATAAATTCTTCAAAAAAGGATGATGTATGAGAGTAATAATTCAAGATGATTATGATAAATGTAGCGTTTGGGCTGCAAATCATATCGCTAAAAGAATAAATGATTTTAATCCTACTGCAAAAAAGCCATTTGTTTTAGGACTTCCTACAGGAAGCACTCCGTTGGGAACTTACAATGAACTTATCAAACTTTACGAAGAAGGAAAAGTTTCTTTTGAGCATGTTGTAACTTTCAATATGGATGAATATGTTGGTTTGCCAGAAGATCATCCACAAAGTTATCATAGATTTATGTGGGATAACTTTTTTAGCAAAATCAACATCAAAAAAGATAATGTTCATATTTTGAACGGTATGGCTTCTGACCTTGATGCTGAATGTGCTGCCTACGAAAAAGCAATCGCTTCTTACGGTGGAATCAAACTTTTCTTAGGCGGAGTAGGAGTTGATGGACATATCGCTTTTAATGAGCCAGGTTCATCATTGGTTTCTCGTACAAGAGTAAAAACTTTAACACAAGAAACTATCCAAGTAAATTCGAGATTCTTTGATGATGATGTTACTCAAGTTCCAAATACAGCTTTAACAGTTGGAGTTGGAACTATCACAGATGCTGAAGAAGTTGTTATCTTAATTACGGGGCACAACAAAGCACAAGCCTTACAACAAGCTGTTGAAGGCAGTGTTTCTCAGATGTGGACAGTTACAGCATTACAGATGCACAAAAAATCAGTAATTGTTTGTGACGAAGCTTCTACTGACGAGTTAAAAATGAAAACTGTTAAGTACTTCCTTGAAATTGAAAGCGAAAACTTGGACAATTCATTTTAGTAATTAAGAGTAAATCCAGAAGATACTGAAAAGGTGATTCCCTTGTTGGAGTCGCCTTTTTTTGTTTCATCAGAAAATTCAAATTTAATATCAGAAAAATTTGCACTTATCCATAAAGTTCTCCAAGAAAATTTTGCTTTGCAGGATAAATCCAAAGAATCATTTTTTAAGTCGCTAATGAGTTTTGATGAAACTTCAGATTTTATAAATCCTTGTTTTGTAAAAAAACTTGCGTTGAATTTTGTACTGCAAGAAATTTCAAATTCTTCATTTATTTTTGAAGTTAAAATTTTTACCCAAGTTGAATTTGACATTGTGATTTTTTCACTCGTAAGAAAATAGAAAAACGCAGAATTGTAAAATTCAAAATTCATTTCTTGTGGCTTAAAAGAAGTTTTTGAAGTAAAATTCCAATACAAAAATTCAAGTTTGAAAGCAAATTGATATTTGTCGTCAATTATTTTTTCTTTTTCTTTTCCGTCAGAATAGCCAAGTGAATAATCGTAGCCAAGGGCGAAAATTAAATTGCTTGTTCCCGTTTTAAAAGTGAGTTTAGGCAAAATTGTGAAGGCGAGAGGTTGTTTCAAAGTTTTTCCACTTAAAGTGATAAAATCATTTTGCGAATAAAAAAATCTTGCTTCGGTTTCGTACTTTGCATTTTTTCCAATTTCAAAATTGAAAGTTAAATCATTTCTTGTGTAAAATTTGAAGTTTTCAAAAGGGTCGGAAGAAAAACAAAATCCCGAATAAAACGAAATGCAGCGAGATAAAAAATTTAGTTCTTGCAAAAATCTATTTAATCGTTGGCTTTCAAAATATTTTGATTTTGTGTACCAAGCAGAATCGGAAAATTCAATAAATGAAGATGCAAAACTTGAAGATAAATTCAATTTAGAATTTGCAATTTGAATTGGCAAAATCAGTGAACCTAAAAAAATTCCGCCATCTTCTTTGGGCGTCCAAAGGGAAGAAACTTCGATTCCCTTGATAAAACCAAAAAGTTTATTTTCAAAAATCGGATTGTATTTTGCAAAAATGCTGTAATTTTCCGAAGTTGAAATCGAAGAGGGAAGTTGGGCTGAATTAAAAAGTTTTGGCGTAGAAAAAACTCGAAGCGGATTTACGCTTTGCCAAAGTGGATTATTCAGCCTTGATTTAATTCCAGAAAAACTGATGTTTCCCACAAGAAAAGAAAAATCTTTTTTGCTTTGTTTGATTCCCCAATTTTGTATTTGAGGATTTGGGAACGCTTGTAAAAAAATGTTTGCAGAAAAACTTTGATTTTTTAGAGAAAATTCCACATCGTGATTTTCTGAATTTTCTTTATCACATTCGTAATTGTGAACAACTGAAATTGACGAATTTGCCCAAAGATTAAAATTTGAACAAACCAAAAAACTGAAACATAAAAACAAAAAGGATAGCATATTTTTCATATACTATCCTTATAGTCTCAAAATTGAAAAATTTGATGTAAATTTCAAAAAAAATTTAATTTTTTTTATTTTTTACTTATATTACTGTTTTTTTGCAGAAGAATCTGTGATGTAAGTTTTTGCTCCGCTAAATTTCTCGATTAAAGCAACTCTTGATTGCCAGTATTCAGCTTCGCTTTTTGTTGTGTAAGGTCCAATTCTTACGCGATAGAACAAAGTTCCGTTTGCATCTGTGTAAGTAAAAATTTCAGAAGCAATTTTTTCAGCGGACAATGCGTTTCGTGCTTCTTCAGCATTTTTCTTGCTACTGTAAGAACCTGCTTGAATCCAGTATTTTGGTGCAGGAACTTCAGTTTTTGCAGAAACAGTTTTTGCTGAAGAACTTGCTTTTGCAGTTGTTTTTGTAGTAGATGCCTTACTTGTAGTTGCAGCTTTTGTTGAAGCTTTTGCACTTGTTGAAGAACTTGCTTTTGTAGAAGTTGAAGCTACAACATTTGCTGTTTGCGAATTTGTAGTTGTGTTTTGTGTAACTACAGGTTGGCTTGCAGAATTTACAGTAAGTCCTGTTAAATCAATAGTTGTGTTTCCATTTGTAATTACTTTTGTGTTTTCTGAAATCACAGTTACATCTTGAACTTTTTGTTGTCCAACTAAATTCATTGAATCACTTGGTAAAACATTGTTTCCTTGTGTAACTGTGTTGTTCACTTGACCAACAACTTGTTGTGAAGGAATTGTTGCTACAGGAGAAAACTGTTGAGAATTATCTGTTGATGAAATGTTGCCGTTTACAACATTTTCTAAAGGAGTTCCTTGAAGATTTGTTACTTGATAATTAGGATCTATCGGAATTGCATTTTGTGTAGAAGCCCAAATATCATTTGTTGATTGATTTTGAGTAATAATTGGATCTTGATTTTTTGTAGGAGAATATAAAATCAATGCAAATCCTACAACAACCAATAAAAATAAACCAACTGCTGCTACAATCCATAAAATTCTTCTTTGTTCCATAAAATGCCTCTATTAAAATATCCTTTGTTAAGAATAGATTTTTTTCAAAACATAAAGCAATTTTTGCTCAAGTTTTTGTTCAGAACCAAAGTTCCTTACTTTGTAAATATCGGCATTTAAATTTTTATATTTAGCAAAGATATTAAATTGTGCTAAAAATCTTTTAAAAATTTGCAAATTTTTCATTTTGTCCCTTTTTTTTACTCTAAAAAATCTTAAAATCCATGGACTTGAAATAAAAATGATTGCAGCACACTTTTTAATAATTGGAGTTTTGTACAAAACTGTGGCGTTTAAAATTACAGTTTTTTCAGAATTTTGATTTATAAAATCTTCCATCATTTCATTTACAATCGGATGAATTATTGATTCTTGTTTTTTAAGATTTTCTTTGGAAGAAAAAACGATTTTTGCAAGTTCTCGGCGATTTATACTTCCATCTTCATTTAAAACTGAAATATTTTTTTCAGTTGCTTCCTTTTCAAAAGTGAGAAGAATTTTATCTTTTGCTTTTTCTATTGCTTGGTGGGCAAGAATGTCGGCATCAACTGAAACGCAGCCAGATTTTTCTAAAATTTTTGCTGCTAAATTTTTTCCAGATGCCATTGGACCAGTTAATCCGATTATCAATGAAATTCTCCCCAGCGTTTTCCAATTTCAACTGAAGCTTTTAACGGAACATCCAAAGTGATAATTGATTCCATTGTAGTTTTGATAAGTTCAGCAACTTGTTCAGCTTGATTTTCGGGACATTCTGCAATCAATTCATCGTGAACTTGGAGTAAAAGTTTTGCTTCTGGAAATTTTTGCTTTAATTCTGAATCAACTTTTATCATTGCTTGTTTTACAATGTCCGCTGCAGAACCTTGAATTGGCGTGTTGATTGCAATTCTTTCGGCAGCAGCTTTTTCAGTTTTGTTGGCGCTATTTATGGCTTTTATGTAGCGTCGTCTTCCGCTAATTGTTTCTACAAAACCTTCTTTTTCAGCTTGTTCAATCGTAGAATTGATAAATTCTTGAACACCAGAATAAGTTGCAAAATATGAATCGATAAAGTTTTTTGCAGTTGTTCTAGAAATTCCAAGTTCACCTGCAAGTCGGAAGGCACTCATTCCGTAGATTACACCAAAATTGATTGTTTTTGCAGTTCGGCGCATTTCTGGTTTTACTTCTTCTGGAGAAACGCCAAAAATCAAAGATGCTGTGGCTTTGTGAACATCGTTTCCTGTTAAAAATGCTTGGCACAAATTTTTATCTTTTGAAAGATGAGCCAAAATCACAAGTTCAATTTGAGAATAATCAGCAGAAATTAAAACTTTTCCTTGTGTGGCATCAAAAGCTTTTCGGATTTTTCGTCCGTTTTCATCTCTAACTGGAATATTTTGAAGATTTGGATCTCGGCTAGAAAGTCGTCCAGTTGCAGTTCCTGTTTGTATAAAAGATGTGTGAATCCTTCCGTTTTTGTCAGCAAGGGCTGGAAGTGCATCAACATAAGTTGAAAGAAGTTTGCTAAGTTTTCTAAATTCCAAAATTTTTGCAGGAACTGGATCTTGACTTGCCAATTCTTCCAAAACATCTGTGTTTGTAGAATATCCAGTTTTTGTTTTTTTGCCAGTTTTTAAACCTCGTTCATTAAAAAGAACTTCTTGAAGTTGTTTTGGAGAAGCGATATTAAATTCGTGGCCTACAATTTCGTAAATTTCAGATTGAAGTTTTTCAATTTGAGAAGTTAAATCTTTTGAATATTCAGCAAGTTCAGATTTTTCAATGTGGATTCCTTCCATTTCCATTTGCGCAAGAATTGGTAAAATCGGCATTTCTAAATCTGTAAAAAGTGAAAATAAATTGTTTTCTTTTAGTTCTTTTTCAAAAATTTGCCAAAGTTGCCAAGTAAAGTCAGCATCTTCTGAACCATATTTCACCGCAGTTTCAAGTGGTACATCTGTAAAATTTTTTCCCTTTGGAACGATTGAATCAAAAGAAATTGTTTCAATTAAAAGTTTTGCTTCTGTAAGTTTTTCCAAAGAAAATGAACTTCTGTCTGGATGCAAAAGCCAAGATGCAACCATTGTGTCGTAAATTGTACAAGTTGGCTTTTCTTTTAATCCATTTGAAATTAAAACTTGATAATCAAATTTTCCGTTGTGCATAATTACAACAACATCTGGATTAAAAAATAATTTTTCTAGCAAAGAAATCGCATCTTTTTTGCTGATATAAGCTGGAGAATCTTCAAATAAATTTTCTGAATTTGCACTTTCGGCTGTAATCAACGGAACATAATATGAAATTTTGCTTTCATTACAAAGTGAAAATCCTGCAAGTTTTGCACTCATTGTGTTTAAGCCGTCAGTTTCGCAGTCGAAGGCAACATAAATTTTTCCGTCAGAAGATTTTTTTGCTAAAATTTTGTTGATAAGTTCTTCTAAATTTTTTGCGTTTGTGATTGCACAATATTTTCCGTCATTTTTTGAAAGCTGAACATTTTCTGGCAAGTTTTCTTCTGGATAAAATGGAAGTTTTTTTTCGTCGGAATTTTCGTTTTCTGTTTTTGAAGAATTGTCGGATTTTTCTACATCAGAATTTGATGAATCAAAAATTTGAATGTCAGAAATATCAATTCCGTATTTTTTTGCAGTTGAAAGATATCGTTTTGCAATAGCTGGAACTCCGTAGCGATAAAGCAATCTTGAAGCAGAAACAAAATCTGGAACTTCAAATGAATATGAATCAAGTGAAGAATTTAGTTGAATATCGTCCCGAAGTTTTATCAATTCTCTTGAAAAGTTTGCTTCTTCTTTTCCGTTTTGAATTTTTTTTCCGATTGCACCAGAAATTTTGTCGGCGTTTTCTAAAATCTTGTCTAAAGAACCGTATTCATCAATAAGTTTTTTTGCGGTTTTTTCTCCAATTCCAGTAACGCCTGGAACATTGTCTGCTTTGTCGCCAACTAAGGTGAGCATATCAAGCATTTTTTCTGGTGGAACACCCCATTCTTCAATTACGCCATCAGAATCGATTGTAATCCAATTTCCAGTTTTATCGGTTTTCATCATAAAAGTTGAATCGTTTACAAGTTGCATTAAGTCTTTATCACCTGAAAGAATGCGACATTCTCGATTTTCGGCTTTACATTGTCGAGCAACAGTTGCAATTAAGTCGTCGGCTTCAAATCCGTCTTGGCGAATTGTTGTAACGCCTAAGGCTGTAAGAATTTCTTCAATAATTGGAACTTGTGCGTGTAAATCTTCGGGAGTTTTTTGTCGAGTTGCTTTGTATTCTGGATACATTTCGTGTCTAAAAGTTGGCGTTCGAGAATCAAAGGCTGCCACCATGTGTTTTACTTCATTTTTTTGAAGCAAAGATAAAAAGTTTGAAAAAAATCCGTAGATAGCAGAAACATTTTCGCCTTTTTCGTTTACCAAAGGTCTAGAAATAAAAGCATAGTAAGAACGGTAAATCAATCCGTAAGAGTCTAAAACATAAATTGTATCGTTATTCATTGTGAAACTTCACCTTTTTCTGATGTTTTGTAATTGAGAAAAATTTAATTACACTTCAACATCTATTATACTAGGTATAGAAGTTTTTTGCGAGTATATGCTTGTTTTTTTTGCGTAAGGATTAAATCTAGGGTCGCCTATTTTGGTAATCTGATTACGAAGTTGTGTCATGTGCTCTTTTAATAAGGACTGATTTTTTTCGTTTTGTGACAAAACAGCTTCTTGAAGTTCTGAAAGTTCTTTTTGAATTTGTGGAATTTCGGCTGTAAGTGTAATGCCTTTTTCTTTGTACAAAGATTCTATCGGAACGATTACTTTTTGCAAACTTGTGATGTTTGAAACGATTTGTTGTTCAAGTTCGGCTTGTGCAACGATAACTGTGTCATCTTCGGATTTTATTCCTTCTTCTTGTTTTTCTAGAACTGTAAGATATTCTTTGAATTTGTTGCGTTGTTGTTCAAGCAAGTGGCGAAACCTTTTTAGAATTGCAACTCTTTCATTGATTTCTTCTTGAGTTAAATCTTTTGAATTTGTTGAAGTTTTGTTTTGTTGTAAATTTTCTGTAAAGGTTGCCACTTTTGCCCCCATAAAAAAGTGATTTTTTTTTAGCCTGTAATGCTAATTGCAGGACTTAAATCTGAAACGCTAGTTGCAGTTGTTGCTTCTGCTTGAACCCAACTATCTCGTAGTTCACTCATCATTTTGCAAACTGATTGAATTTTCTCTTTGTTCAAAGTCATATTTGCGTTCATCAATTCTTTGTTAAAATAAACATAAAGTGCAAGAAGATTTTTTGCAATTTCTTCTCCGCTAGACATATCCAAAGAAACCATCAATTCTGTGATAATTTCTTGTGCTTTTAAAATGTTTTTATTTAATTTTTCGATATGACAAGGATCAACTTTTCCTGCTGAATTAAACCAATTTATTGCTGTGTTAAGTTGTTTAACTGCTTCGTTATAAAGCATAACTACAAGTTTTCCTTGAGTTGCTGTTTTTACGCCTGTTTGTTTGTATGCTGCATAAGGATTTGTATAAGCCATAAGTTTTATCAATGAAACTGATACAAAAGTATCAAATGTTTCCTTGAACCTCCTTTTTTAAGATTTTACTAAAACTCTGTTTATATATCGGAATTTTATTTTTTTACTTTACACTTTATTTTATCTTTTACTTGCCCAACTGATACATTTTAGCGTATATTCTATAGTATAGACATTTATATTTATGTTAGTTAATTTTGGAGGACGAAGTGTCAAATCTTGACGATAAAAACGATAAAGATAACAAAGATCAAAACGATCCATTCAGTTTTTTCAAGTTATCAACTGAGCCAACTAAAAATGACAAAAATAACAAAAAGAAAGTTCCTGTTTGGCTTCTTTTAACAATAGGAATGATTTTAATTGTTGCATTGAACATTTTTACAATGATGGGCGATGATTCTGCAATCGATTTTTCAACTTTCAAACAGTACATCAAAGATGGAAAAATCGTAGAAGTTGATTTAGGAAATGTTTACTTTGTGGGATATGGTCCTGAATCTAATGTTGATACAAGCCGAAGTATTGAAGCACTTTTAGGTGGAAAAAAAGATTCTCGTACAACTTATAAAACTGCTTCGATTTTTACAGAAGGATTTATCGAATTTTTAGATGAAAACGGAGTTGCTTACAAAGCCGAAGTTAAACAAAATAATTTTCTTCTCGATTTTATCTTAAATTGGATTTTGCCATTCGGATTTATTTTCTTGATGTGGAATTTGTTGTTCAAGAAAATTGGTGGCGGAATGGGCGGAAGTATTTTCTCTGCTGGAAGTAGTCGTGCAACTTCTGTTGAAGAAGGTCAGATAAAAACTCGTTTTTCTGATGTTGCTGGTGTTGATGAAGCAAAAGAAGAACTTGTTGAAGTTGTAGATTTCTTAAAATCTCCTAAAAAATATACTGAAATTGGTGGAAAAATTCCAAAGGGTGTTCTTTTAGTTGGACCTCCTGGAACTGGTAAAACTTTGCTTGCTCGTGCAGTTGCAGGTGAAGCGGGAGTTCCGTTTTTCAAAATTTCAGGTTCAGACTTTGTAGAAATGTTTGTTGGTGTTGGTGCAAGTCGTGTTCGTGATTTGTTCAAACAAGCTCGTGAAAAAGCGCCATGTATCATTTTTATTGATGAGTTGGATGCTATCGGAAAAAGTCGTGTAAACAATCTTGGTGGAAACGACGAGCGAGAACAAACTTTGAACCAACTTCTTGTAGAAATGGACGGATTTGATAATCAAAAAGGTTTGATTTTGCTTGCTGCTACAAACCGACCTGATGTTTTGGATCCAGCTTTGCTTCGTCCAGGACGTTTTGATAGACAAGTTGTTGTTGATAGACCAGATGTAAAAGGTCGAGAAGCAATTCTTAAAATTCACTCTAAAAATGTAAAAATTGAAAAAGATGTGGATTTTCAGTCTTTGGCAAGAGCTACTGCTGGTTTTGCAGGCGCTGACTTGGCAAACATCGTAAACGAAGCGGCTTTGCTTGCAGTTCGCTGTGGTCGCAAAAAAGTTACAATGCAAGATTTTGATGAAGCTATCGAAAAAACAATGGTTGGACTTCAAAAGAAAAATCGTGTAATCAAAGAAAGTGAACGAAAAATCGTTGCTTATCACGAAACTGGACATGCTTTGGTTGCCGCTTTTACAGAAGGTTCAGATCCTGTACATAAAATTTCTATTATTCCTCGTGGTGTTTCTGCTCTTGGATATACTCTTCATCGTGCAGAAGATGAAAGTTTCCTTTCAACTCAAAAAGAAATGCTTGCTGAAGTTGACTGTCTTTTAGGTGGGCGAGGTGCCGAAGAAGTTATTTTTGGCGAAGTTTCAACTGGTGCTGCAAATGATATTATGAGGGCAACTGGAATTATCCGTAGAATGATAACTGAATACGGAATGAGCGAAAAATTCAAAAATATGACTTTGGGAAAACAAGGCGGTGGCTACGGATATGGTTCTGGCGAGCCATCTTTGGTGCGAGAATATGCCGAAACAACACAACAGTTTATTGATGAAGAAATTGCCAGAGTAATGGATGAACGCTACAATCGTGTTTTGGATTTATTAAAATCAAAGATGCAAGTTTTGGAATACATTGCTCAGCGACTTTTGGAAAAAGAAACTATCGAAGCTGCTGAATTTAACGACATTGTTAATGCAGAAGCAAATCTTGCTCAAAAAGCTTTGGCAAATTCTGAAAATGATTCATCAAGTAAAAATGAAGAAAATTCTTCTTCAGATACTGATGATTCTGTTGCAGTTGATGTTTCTGAGTAAAATCAATAAAAGATAAAAACTTTTTAATTATGAAAGCGATGTAAATCAAATTTGGTTTATGTCGCTTTTTTTTTATTTTTTTACTTGACAAACTAACAAAAAGTGTCATAATGTATATAAGTGAAATATAAAAAGGAGGTTTTGTAAAAAATGAAGGCGTTTATTTTTCCGGGGCAAGGTGCTCAATTTCAAGGAATGGTAAAAGATTTTTGCTTGAATGATGAAAAACTTATGAACCTTGTAACCCAGGCTGAAGAAATAAGTGGAAAACCTGTTTCAAAAATTTTATGGGAAACTGAACTTTCAGAACTTTCCCGAAGTGATAATAGTCAACTTGCAATTACTGTTGCATCAATTGTTTTAATTCATGCGTTAAAATCAAAAGGAATTGAAAGTGATATTTGTGCAGGTTTTAGTTTAGGTGAATTTCCAGCTTTATACGATTCTGGAGTTCTTTCTTTTGAAGATACAATTAAACTTGTTACCCAGCGTGGCAAAATTATGCAAAAAGTTTGTGATGAACTTACAGAGCAATCAAATGGAAATCCTCCGGGAATGGTTGCTGTTTTAGGATTAAATCCTGAACAGGTAAAATCTGTTTGCGAACCACTTACACAAAAAGGAATTGCTTTTCCTGCAAACTTGAATAGTCCAAAACAAACTGTTGTGTCTGGAACTGCTGAGGGCTTAACTGAATGTGAAAGCCTTTTCAAAGATGCTGGTGCTAGACGAGTTGTAAAATTAAAAGTTGCAGGTCCTTTTCATTCACCACTTATGGAAAAGGCCGGAGTTGAATTTGAAAAAGTTTTACAAACTGTAGAATTTAATAATCCTAAAAAAGTTTTACTTTCAAATGTAAGTGGAAATATCATCACTTCTGGTGAAGAAGCCAAAAAATTAGCTGTAAAACATTTAACTTGTCCTGTTCAATGGACAGAAGAAGAAAAAATCCTAAATGAACTTTTTGAAAAATCAACTGAAGAAAATTCACTTTTTGAAGTAGGACCAGGAAGCGTACTTTCAGGATTATGGCGAGATTCAGGCTATGGTGAAACTTTAGTTTGTAAACCTTGCGGAACTTTAGAACAAATGATGGAGGCAATATGTTAAAAGGTAAAAAGGCATTGATTACAGGTTCTTCTCGTGGAATCGGGAAAGAAATCGTTAAAGTATTTTTAGAAAACGGCTGTGAAGTTTACGGACTTTGTTCAAAACCATCTGCAAGTAAAGATGAACTTAGTCAATTTGCTTTAGATAACAATACAAAATTTACAGAAATCTGTGCAGACTGTGGAAATGCAGAAGAAGTAACTTCTGTTGTAAAAGAAGCATTATCAATTTCTGGTGGATTTGACATTCTTATCAATAATGCAGGAATCACTCGTGATGGACTTTCTTTTAGAATGAAACTTGAAGATTGGAATGATGTTTTGCGTGTAAATCTTACAAGTGCCTTTTTGATTAGTCAAATTGTTTCAAATGATATGATTCGAAAACGAAGTGGTTCAATTATCAACATGACAAGTATCGTTGGAATTCATGGGCAAGGTGGACAAGTAAATTATTCTGCTAGTAAAGCAGGTCTTATCGGATTTACAAAAAGTTTAGCAAAAGAAGTTGCTGGTCGTGGAGTGCGTGTAAATGCAATCGCTCCTGGTTTTATCGATACAGAAATGACTCAGGCTGTAAATGAAGAAGCAAGAAAATCTTGGCTAGAAACAATCCCAATGAAAAAAGCAGGTTGTACAAGAGATATTGCTCAAACAGCATTGTTTTTAGCAAGTGATATGTCAACTTACATAACTGCTCAAGTTATCGGTGTTGATGGCGGAATGGGCGCATAAAATAATAAGGAAGGTTAATTTAATATGAGAAGAGTTGTTGTTACAGGAATGGGCGCAATTAGTGCTTTAGGAAATACACTTGAGGAAACATGGCAAGGAATTAAAGAAGGAAAAAGTGGTCTTGGAAATATCACTTTGTTCGATACAGAAAAATATGATTGTAAAGTTGCAGGTGAAGTAAAAAATTTTGACCCAGGACTGTGGATGGATAAAAAAGAAGCTAGAAAAATGGCTCGTTTTACACAATTTGCTGTTGCTGCTTCTGTTCAAGCTTTAAATGATGCAGGACTTACAAAAGAAAATATCGACGGCAAAAGAACTTCAATCATGATTGGTAACGGAATTGGTGGATTTGAAACTTGGGAAGAATCTTTTACAAAATATGTAACTATAGGTCCAAGTCGCGTTCCTCCAATGACAATTCCAAAGTTAATTCCAAATGAAGCAGCTGGAAATATCAGTATGATGTACGGAATCCACGGAACATCTTTCACTTTGGCAACCGCTTGTGCTTCTGGAACTGATGCCTTAGGACTTGCTCTCGACCAAATCAGAAGCGGTCGCTGTGATGTTTGTATTGCAGGTGGAACTGAATCTACAATTACTGGTTTTGGAATTGCAAGTTTCCAGATTTTGCATACATTACCTACAACTTTTAACGATAATCCAGAAAAAGCAAGTCGCCCTTTTGATAAAGACAGAAGTGGATTTGTAATGGGAGAAGGCGCTGGAATCCTTATCCTTGAAGAATATGAACACGCAAAAGCTCGTGGTGCAAAAATCTATGCTGAATTTGCAGGATACGGCGGTTCTTCAGATGCTTATCACTTAACAAGTCCAGATCCATCAGGTGACGGTGGTGCTTTAGCAATGACTTTGGCTTTGGAAGATGCAAAAGTAAAACCAGAAGAAGTGCAATATTACAACGCACACGGAACTTCAACTCCAATCAACGACCCAGCAGAAACTGCAATGTTGAAAAAAGCTTTTGGCGACCACGCTTATAAAATGAAAGTTTCTTCTACAAAAAGTATGACAGGACATTGTCTTGGAGCTGCTGGAGCATTGGAAGCAATTTTCTGTGTAAAAGCAATTCAAGAAGGATTTTTCCCTCCAACTATCAACCTTGAAAATCAAGACATTGAAGGTGGCTGTGATTTAGATTATGTTCCAAACAAAGGAATTGAAGGAAACATCGATTGTGCAGCTTCTGGTTCATTAGGATTTGGTGGTCACAATGGCGTTGTTGTTTTCAAAAAAATTAAATAAATCGAAAGGACGGATTTGAAATGAGTTTAACAAAAGATATTGAATCATTATTACCACACAGAAAACCTTTTTTATTTGTAGATGAAATTATCAGTGCAGATGCAAATGGAAGTGTTAGTGAACATATTTTTACAGAAGATGAATTTTTCTTCAAAGGACATTTTCCTGAATATCCAGTAGTTCCTGGAGTTATTCTTGTGGAAACTATGGCACAAGCAGGAGGTGCTGCTTTAAGTTATCAAAAAACTTTTGCAGAAGGTTCTTTGTTTTTCTTGGCAACAGTTGATAAAGTTAAATTCCGAAATCAAGTTCGTCCTAACGACAAAGTGAGAATGGAAATTACAAATCTTCGGGTATCACCAAAAATGATAAAACAATCAGGAAGAGCCTTCGTTGGCGACAATCTCTGTGCTGAAGCTGAATGGATGTGTTTAGTAGGTAATGCGTAGCATTTCCAACTAAACACTCCATAAGCGAAGGTTAAATATTTTAAGTTTGCGTTGCAAACTTTTCCTTACTTATGTTTATGAAATAAGTGAGCATTATTAACTGTAAGAAAAAAAGGAAAAAATACGACATTTGAGCGAATCGAAACCGGAGTGTTTTTTTATTTTTTTCTGAGAAGTTAATAATGCGCATTTGGAGATTTTTATGCAAATTAAACCAATGATTAGAAGTAACATCTGTCTTAATTCTCATCCTATTGGATGTAAAAAAGCAGTTGAAAATCAAATTGAATATACAAAAAAACGACGAGCAGAAAGAGGAACTTCATCTGTAAGTCCAAAAAATGTTTTAGTTTTAGGTTGTTCAAATGGATACGGATTAGCAAGTAGAATCGTATCAACTTTTGGATACGATGCAAAAACTATCGGTGTTTCTTTTGAAAAAGCTGGAACAGAAACAAAATGCGGAACAGCAGGTTGGTACAATAATCTTGCTTTTGATAATTGTGCAAAAGAAGCAGGAATTTTTAGCAAAACAATAAATGGTGACGCTTATTCCAACGAAATAAAAACTGAAGTTATTAATCTTGCAAAAGAAAACAACATCAAATTTGACCTTGTAGTTTATAGCCTTGCAAGTCCAGTTAGAACTGACCCAGAAACTGGAATTATGTACAAATCAGTTTTGAAACCTTTTGGAAAAACTTTTACAGGAACAACAATTGATCCATTTACAGGTGAATTAAAAGAAATTTCTGCAGAACCAGCAACTGAAGAAGAAGCTAGTAACACAGTAAAAGTTATGGGTGGTGAAGACTGGCAAATCTGGATTGACCAACTTACAAAAGCAGGACTTTTGGCAGAAGGTTGTATCACAGTTGCATATTCTTACATTGGACCAGAAGCAACTCAAGCTCTTTACAGAAACGGAACAATCGGAAAAGCAAAAGAACATCTTGAAGCTACAGCTCTTTCGCTTAACGAACAAATGTCAGCATTTAATGGACGAGCTTTTGTTTCTGTAAATAAAGGTTTGGTAACAAAATCAAGTGCTGTAATTCCAGTAATTCCGCTATATTTGGCTTCACTTTTCAAAGTTATGAAAGAAATGGGAAATCACGAAGGATGTATTGAACAAATCAACAGACTTTTTGATGCTAGACTTTATATTTCAGAAAAAAATGATAAAGGACAAACTGCAATTCCTGTGGATTCAGAAAATCGTATCAGAATTGATGATTGGGAATTGTCAGAAGAAGTTCAGAAAAAAGTTGATGAACTTATGCCAAAAGTTACTACTGAAAATGCAAAAGATTTAGTTGACCTTGAAGGTTACAAAAAAGATTTCTTGGCAACAAGTGGTTTTGAAATTGATGGCGTAGATTACGAGGCAGATGTTTCTCGCTTTGACCAATTCTAATGTATATGGAAGATTAATTATGGAAGATAAGTTTATTTTAGAATTATTACAAGCATTCGATTCAAGTAGTGCTGTTTCATTAAAATTACAAAAAGGGGATTGTTCAATTTCTTTGAAAAAAGAAGATGCTTTTGAAAAGAAAGTTTCAGTTCCTGTAAATCAGGTTGCTCCAGTAAATCCTGTGGTAACACAAGTTCCTCAAGTACCAGTTACTTTGCCAGTTGAAAATACTGCATCACAATCAAGTTCTGTTTCTTCAAATTCACAAAATGAAGAAAGTGCAAATGTGATAAAAAGTCCAATCGTTGGAACTTTTTACAGAGCGCCTTCTCCTGATGCTCCTGTGTATTGCGAAGTGGGAAAATCTATCAAAAAAGGACAACCACTTTGTATTTTAGAAGCAATGAAAATGATGAATACCTTGGAAGCTGAATACGATTGTGTTATTGAAGAAATTTTGGTGGCAAATGGTGAATTGGTGGAATTTGACCAACCAATATTCAAAGTAAAAAAAGTTTAAAAGTAGGCAAAAATGATAAAACGCTTATTGATTGCAAACCGAGGCGAAATCGCAGTTAGAATTATCAGAGCATGTCGTGAACTTGGAATCGAAACTGTTGCTGTGTATTCTACAGCGGATAAAGATAATTTACATGTAAAAATGGCTGATAAAGCTGTTTGTATAGGACCTGCTTCTTCAAGCAAAAGTTATCTTAACGCAAACGCAATTATCACTGCTGCTTTACGAACAAATTGTCAAGCAATTCATCCGGGAGTTGGATTTTTGTCTGAAAACGCAGATTTTGCTCGCGATATTGAAAAAGCTGGTCTTATCTGGATTGGTCCAGACCCAAAAACAATTGAAATGCTTGGAGATAAAGTTCAGGCTAGAGCAACTGCGTTAAAAGCTGGATTACCAATTACACCGGGAAGTGATGGCGCTATTGATAACGAAAAAGATGCCATCGCAGTAGCTGAAAAATGCGGTTTGCCAGTTATCATCAAAGCTGCAAGTGGTGGTGGTGGAAAAGGAATGCGAATCGTCTGGAAAAAAGAAGATTTAGCAGAAAACATAAAAATCGCTTCTACAGAAGCTTTAGCAAACTTTGCTGACGGTACAATTTATATCGAAAAATATATGGTAAATCCTCGCCATGTGGAATTGCAAATTTTGGCAGACGGAAAAGGTAATGTATCAGTTCTTGGTGAACGAGATTGTTCAATGCAAAAAAATCATCAAAAATTGATAGAAGAAAGTCCTTCTCCTGCCGTAAGTGAACAAATGCGCCAAAAAATGACTTTAGGTGCCGTAAAACTTTTTTCAGATTTGAATTATCGTGGGGCAGGAACTATCGAATTTTTGGTTTCTGGAAATGATTTTTATTTTATGGAAGTAAATGCTCGAATCCAAGTTGAACATCCAGTTTCAGAATTTGTAAGTGGAATTGATATTATTCGTGAGCAAATAAGAGTTTGCGATGGTCAAAATCTTGAAGTAAATCCAGAAAATGTTGAACTAAAAGGTTGGGCAATGGAAGCCAGAATTAACGCACGGACTCCAGGTAAAATTACAAATCTTCAGATTCCGGGTGGACCTGGAATCAGATTTGATAGTTTTATTTATCAAGGTTATTCTGTTCTTCCTCATTATGATTCAATGATTGCAAAGTTGATTGCTTATGATACAGATAGAAATCGTGTTATACAAAAATTGCTTTGTGCTTTAGATGAATTAGTTGTGGAAGGAATCCAAACAAATATCGAAGAACAAAAACAAATTTTAAAATCAAAACAATTTGTGGGTGGAAACTTTGGTACAAGCCTTTACTCAGAGTTATTTCCTTCTACATAAGTTGAGGAGAAATCGTGGAAGAATTAAAAGATTTAAAAGAATGTCCACATTGTAAAGTTGGGCATACAGAACAAGCATATATCGATAATTTAAAAGTTTGTCCAAATTGTGATTATCACTTGCGAATGGATGCTGTAGAAAGAGTGAATTATATTGCTGACAAAGATAGTTTTGTTGAACTTTACAAAAATCTTTCTAGCAATAATCCAATCGAAATGGAAGGCTACGACGAAAAACTTCAAGCTGCAAAGGAAAAAACCAAACTTGAGGATGCAGTTTTAACAGGAAGTTGTACAATCAACGAACGAAAAGCTTTGCTTGGCGTAATGTCTTTTGCTTTTATGGGTGGTTCCATGGGTTCAGTTGTTGGTGAAAAAATTTCTCGGCTTATGTGCAAAGGCGCAGAAGAAAAAATTCCAGTTATCATTTATGCAACTTCTGGTGGTGCTCGTATGCAAGAAGGTTTATATTCACTTATGCAAATGGCAAAAACTTCTAGCGCTGCCGCTATGATGGATAATGCTGGTGTTCCATATTTTGTAATGCTTTGTGATCCAACTACAGGTGGAGTTACCGCAAGCTTTGCAATGCTTGGAGATTTAATTTGTGCAGAACCAAACGCTTTAATCGGATTTGCTGGACCTCGAGTAATTGAAGGCACAATTCGACAAAAACTTCCAGAAGGATTTCAACGGGCTGAATTTCAGCAAAAAAAAGGATTTGTTGATGTTATCGTGCCACGAAATGAACAAAAATCTTTTTGGACAAAAATGATAGATGCTCACATGAGTAATTTCAAATAAGAAAGGCAATTTTTTATGAGTGATAAAGAACAAGAAAAAATACTTGAAGAATTACAAGAAATGGCAAAAAAAACTGGACTTGATTTTTCTGAAGAAATTGAAAAAATCACTAAAAAATTACAGTCTAGTAAAGATGCAACGGAAAAGGTTTGGAAACATGTAGAACTTGCTCGTCATAGCGATAGACCTCGTGCTTTAGATTATATCGAAATGATAATTGATGATTTTGTAGAACTTCACGGTGATAGATATTTTGGTGATGATCCTGCTATGGTTGGTGGAATCGGATTTATCGACGGAATCCCAGTTACAGTTATCGGAAATATGAAAGGTCGAAACTTACGAGAAACTATCGATAGAAACGGTGGTATGGCAAATCCTGAAGGTTATAGAAAAGCTCTTCGTCTTGCAAAACAGGCAGAAAAATTCCATCGTCCGATAATCACTTTTATCGATACTCAAGGAGCTTATCCTGGACTTGGCGCTGAAGAACGGGGAATCGGAGAAGCCATTGCAGTAAACTTGCGTGAATTTAGTCAGTTACGAACACCGATTATTTGTATTATAATTGGAGAAGGTGGTTCTGGTGGCGCTTTGGGAATTGGCGTAGGCGACAAAATCTATATGCTTGAAAATGCAATTTATTCAGTAATTTCGCCAGAAGGTTGTGCTTCAATTCTTTTGAGAGATTCTTCTCGTGCAAAAGATGCTGCCGCAATGCTTAAAATTACAAGTAAAGAAGTTTTAGGTTTAAAAGTTGTAAATGGAGTGATTCCAGAATCAGAAGGTGGAGCTCAAAATAATCCAAAGGAAACAGCCGAAAATATCCGAAAGCAAGTTGTAAAAGATTTGAAAGATTTAATGAGTAGAAATGCATCTGTGCTTGTAAAATATCGAAACAAAAAAATTCAAAATATGGGTAATTTTAAAGAAGTATAATTTTTTTTAGAATTTTATCGACAAATTGACAAAAAATGCAATTTTGTTGTAAAAGTCTGCAACAGAATTGCATTTTTTGTGTCTAAGTAAGTGATGACATACTGAATTATTTTCAGTATCTATCATTTTTAGTGAGGAAAAAAATGTTTTTGAATGAATATATAGACGAAAATTACATCACAAAAAAGCCTGAGCATTTTAATTTTGCTTTTGATGTTGTGGATAGATTTGCAATCGAAGAACCAGAAAAAATTGCATTAGTTTGGTGCGACGATAATAATTCTGAAAAAATTCTTACCTTTGGGGAACTTTCAAAACAAGTGAACAAAACAGCCAATGTTCTAAAGTCCCTTGGAATAAAAAAAGGTGATGCGGTTATGCTGATGTTGCGCCGTCGCTACGAATTTTGGTATATGCTTTTGGCTTTGCATAAAATCGGAGCGATTGCTGTTCCTGCCACAGTTCAACTTCTTCCTTCTGACATAACTTATCGAATTGAAAAAGCGAATATAAAAATGGTTGTTGCTCTAAACGAAGAATGTGTGATTTCTCATATTGAAGAATCAATTTATGAGTTGAAAGGAAAATATTTTGATAATAGAAAAGTTCCTCAGTTAATGTTAGCAAATGGGAACAAAGATGGTTGGATAAATTTTGAAAGTTTATTTGAAAATGCAAGTTCAGATTTTGCAGATAGTCGCTGTTCTGAAAATGAAGATATTTGTATTTTATATTTTACTTCTGGAACTTCCGGCTATCCAAAAATGGTAAGCCATAATTATTTTTATCCTTTGGGGCACATTGTTACCGCAAAATGTTGGCAAAATGTAAAAGAAAACGGATTGCATTTAAGTCTTGCAGAAACGGGATGGGCAAAAGCACTTTGGGGAAAAATCTACGGACAATGGCTTTGCGGTTGTGCAGTTTTTGTTTACGATATGGAAACATTTGTGCCAAAGAAAATTTTAGACCACATACAAAATTACAAAGTAACTTCATTTTGTGCTCCACCAACTGCTTATCGCTACCTTTTGCGTGAAGATTTATCAAAATTCGATTTATCAAATCTTGAAGAATGTACAACTGCCGGAGAAGCTTTAACTCAAGATATTTTTGATAACTTCAAAGAAAAAACTGGTATCACTTTGCGGGAAGGCTACGGACAAACTGAATTAACTTTAACAGCGGGAACTTTTCCTTGGGATAAAGTGAAAGTTGGCTCCATGGGGAAGGCTTCTCCAAATTACGATTTAGATGTAATTCGTCCAGATGGAAGTTCTTGTGATTTTGATGAAGTAGGTGAAATCGTCGTTAGAATTGATAAATCTCGTCCTCTTGGAATGTTTGCGGGATATTTTGACGATGAAGAAAGGACAAATTCAGTTTTCAAAGATGGAATTTATCACACTGGAGATTCAGGGCGAAAAGACAAAGACGGATATTTTTGGTTTGAAGGTCGTACAGATGATATGATAAAAAGTTCTGGCTTTAGAATCAGTCCTTTTGAAGTAGAATCAGTTTTGTTAAATCATCCTGCAGTTTTTGAATGTGCTGTTACGGGAGTTCAAGATGATAAACGAGGTCAAATTGTAAAGGCAACTATTGTTGTAAAAGAAGGATTTAAGCCTTGCAGAGATTTAGCCAGAGAAATCAAACTTTTTGCCAAAAAAAATACTGCAAACTACAAAACTCCGCGCTTAATTGAATTTGTTGAAGAATTACCAAAAACTCACAGCGGAAAAATTCGTCGCGTAGAAATTCGTGGCAAAAAATAATCAGTTTAAAATGAAAAAGGCTGTCTTAAAAGTGGACAGCCTTTTTGTTGTCTGTTGAATTTTTATCTAAAAATATTACAAACTTTCAGCAGCCCCTGGAAGTCCAATATCTTTTCTGTAAAACATATCTGTAAAAGAAATTGATTCTAGTGCTTTGTAAGAATTTTGCCAAGCTTGTTCAAAAGTTTCGCCAAAACTACTTGCTGCCAAAACTCTTCCGCCACTTGTTACAAGTTTGTCGTCTTTGATATTTCCACCTGCAATAAAAACTTTTGTTCCAGATTTTTCTACAACTTCTTTATCGATAGAAATTTCAAATCCTTTTTTATAGCTTTCAGGATATCCGCCTGAAACTGCAACTGGAGCGCAAGAAAATCCTTTCTTCCATTTGAAGTCAAAATCTTTCAAAGTTCCATTGATGATAGCAAGACACATATCTGCAAAATCAAAATCCATCAAAGGAAGAACTGCTTGTGTTTCTGGGTCGCCAAGTCGAACATTGTATTCAAGAAGTTTTGGACCATTTTTTGTAAGCATAATTCCAAAGAAAATGAATCCTCGATAATCCATTTTTTCTTCAATCATACCTTTGAGAGTTGGTTGCAAAATATTTTTTTCAAAATCTGCTAATTGTTCTGGAGTAACATCTTGAACTGGTGCGATTGCTCCCATTCCACCTGTGTTTGGACCTTTTGCGCCGTCTAAAAGTCGTTTGTGGTCACGAGCGGTTACAAATGGCACGATTGTTACATTGTCGCCATAAGTGCATCCACATTTATCGTTTGGAGCAACACTTACTGCTGATAAAATTGAAATTTCAACGCCAGAAAGATATTCTTCAATAACAAGTGATTTTCCGGCATCCCCTAATTTTCCATCTTCCATAAATGAAGTGATTGCATCTTGTGCATCTTTTTCTGTTAAGGCTACAACTACCCCTTTACCTGCTGCAAGTCCGTCTGCTTTGATAACGATTGGAGCGCCTTTTTGAGCAACATAATCGTGTGCTTCTTTTGCGTTTGTAAAAGTTTTGCTTTCTGCACAAGCAACGCCGTATTTTTGCATAAATGTTTTTGCAACATCTTTACTTGCTTCTAATTGTGCACCTTTTGCTTTTGGCCCAACAACTGGAATGCCACAATTCCAAAGTTGCTCAGAAATTCCCATGGCAAGTGGATCTTCTGGTCCTACAACTACAAAATCAACTTTTTCGTAAGCGCAAACTTGTACCATTGCATCAATTCCAGTTAAACCTTCTGCGTAATCGCATTCTGAAGGATTGATATTTGTACATTTTGCTTCTGTTGCTGTTCCACCGTTTCCTGGAATACAGATAACTTGACTAACTTTATCGCTTTTTGCCAAAGCCCAACTGATGGCGTGTTCACGGCCGCCTGAACCAATAACTGCTACTTTCATAAAAATGATTATATCAGTTTTTTGTTAAAAGTTCTATATAGTTGGAACAAGTACAAGTTTCTTTGACAATATTCTTAATTGTTCTTTATCGTTAGGATTGAAATATAAGAAGTAAAATCTAGTTGATTTTGATGCAAGATTTGTGTACTATAAACTTATGAAAGCGATTATTACTGTAGTTGGTTCTGACCAAAAAGGAATTATTGCAAGAGTTAGCGCAATTCTTGCAGAAAACAATATCAATATTGTAGATATTAGCCAGACAATTTTATCTGGAAATTTTGTTATGATGATGATGGTAGATTTGGAAGAATCTAAAATTTCTATTGATGAAGTTCGTTCAAAGATGGAAGAACTTGGTTCTCAAATGGATGTAAACATCAGTATCATGAATGAAAAAGTCTTTTCTGCAATGCACAGAATTTAAATGCTTAGTTTAAAATCAAAAAGCGTGGTTTTGAATGAAGTGTAATCTATTCCACACTCCATTTAGAACCACGCTTTTTTTGTCTAAAAATAATTGCAAAACTAAAAATTTACAATTTGCTATGTTTAGTAGTTTCCACTTTTTACAGCACCAAAGATTTTTTTTATCAAAGATGATGCATAATCTGTAGGATTTTCTCTAATATTTTTTTCTTCTTCTGCGATTTTAATAAAAAGACCATCTAAAGCTTTTTGTGTAGAATAAGTTGCTAAATCTACTTCAACTTCTGGGAAAGGTTCTTTTTTTCCAACTAATTTTGCAGCCTTATTTGGAACTGCTCCAACTTTATTGTAAGCACCTGTTAATGAGCCCCAAGCCTTATTTGCAGAAATATTCAAAACCAAAGGTTTGTTTAATGCAGTAGAAACTTTTGGTTTATATAGAGCAAGAAGTTTATCGTATGTTTTTGATTTTAGATAATCTGTTGCGGCAGTTTTGTTACCAGTAACAATTTTTATTCCATCATTAACAGTCATTTCTTTTATCGCTTGTGTAAAGATGCTTGATATTTCTTTTGCAGATTCTTCAGCACTACGATTTATGCGTAAAACAACATCGTCAACTAGACCTTGTCCACCAGGGATTTTATTTATAGTGTTAAGAATAGGTTGTGCTTCTTTTGGAAGTAAAATTTTAAGTGCTGCATTTTTGAAATATCCATCTTTTTGAGAAAGGCTTGATGAAGCACTTTTTACACCTTCATAAAGTGCATCCTTCATAGCGGCAACTGCTTCTGTGTTGGTGAAGGAAGTTTTTTTGCTAGAAGAAGATGAACTTCCCAAGATGCTTGATGCCACAGCATTCAATGATGAAAGACATGATGAAGTTGCAAATATAACTAGCATTGCAACAACCAAAATTGTAATTTTCCAAAATTTTTTCATTGTTTCCCCCTATGAAAAAATTGCGAGTAAAACTTCAGTTTTCTCACAGTTTCCCTTTTTTACTCTTGAATTGGTTTTATGTTTTCTTTGTATGTTTTTATCAAAAATCCAGCGGTGATAATCAATGCTACAATTTCTGCAATCGGGAAAGACCACCAAATGTAATTTACATTCCCAAGTTTTGATAAAATGTAAGCAGCTGGTAAAAGAACAACCAACTGTCTACAAATAGATGTTATCATAGAATAGACTGCTTTTCCAAGTGCCTGACAAGTTGAAAGTGCGATAATGTTAAATCCTGCAAGTAAAAAATGCAAACTGATAATTCTTAAAGCTGGAATTCCGATTGAGAGCATTGTTTCCGAAGCATCAAAAATATCTAAAAGGTGTTTTGGCAAAAGTTGGAATAAGGCAAATCCTATCATCATTAAAGAAACTGCATAAACCATTCCAAGTTTCATTGTTTTTATAAGGCGTGATTTTTTTCTTGCGCCATAATTGTAAGCCATAATCGGTAACATTCCGTTGTTTAAACCGAAAATTGGCATAAAGATAAAACTTTGTAATTTGAAGTAAACTCCAAAAACGGCGGTTGCAGTTGAAGTAAACTCCATCAAAATATGATTCATTCCGTAAACCATAATTGAACCGATTGATTGCATTATTATTGAAGGAAATCCGATTTTGTAAATTTGCCCGATTAAATATCCGTCTGGAGAAAAACCTTTTAGATTGATTTTTACTTCTGAATTTTTTTTGTGATTCAAAATAAAAGCAAATGCGAAAGCGCAAAATTGTCCGATTATTGTGGCAATCGCGGCTCCCATTACACCTAATTTTGGCATACCACACAATCCGAAAATGAAAATTGGGTCTAAAATGATATTGATGATAGCTCCAGTTGCCTGAGTTATCATTGTGTAAAAAGTTTTTCCTGTAGATTGAAGTAATCTTTCAAATAAAAACTGACCACAAATTCCTGCTGAACCGATACACACAACTTGAAGATACTGTATTCCGTAATTGATGATATCTTGATTATCAGTTTGTGAAACAAAAAAAGGTTTTACTACAAAAAATCCGATTAAAACAAAAATGAGATAAATAATTGCAGTAATAAAAATTCCATGATTGGCAACATCAGTTACTTTTTTGAATTTTTTTTCACCAAGGGAATGAGAGAGAACTGTTCCTAAACCAACGCTACTTCCTCCCATAATTGCAATCATCAAAGTTTGAATAGGGAAGGCGAGTGAAACTGCAGAAAGTGCATCTTCGCTAATTTTTGCAACAAAGTAACTATCTACAATATTGTAAAGTGCTTGTACCAACATTGAAATCATCATTGGTAACGACATTGTAAGTAATAATTTATTTACGGGCATAACGCCCATTTTATTTTCTGTTTGTTCCATAATTTTTTTTACTCCAAATTATTATTTGTTTAATTTTTTATGATTCTAAAACAACTGCTTCAAAGGATTTTATTTTTCCAGAAAATTCAGTCTGTGTTAAAAGATTTTTTCCTTCAAATTTTGAAAATTCTGAAATTTCAACTTCACCTTCTTTTCCATGGAAAATTAAAGTGATTTTTTTGCCATCAAGTTCTTTTGTAAGAATGATAATTGCGTTTTCATCATCTGTAAATGAATAAACGGTTTTTCCTTCTGTGATACAAGGATAAGATTTTCTAATCTTGATTAAATTTTTGTACCATTCAAACATATTTTTGTCTTGCATTTCTTCTTTCCAAACCATTCCCCGTCTGCAATCTGGGTCGTGAGCGCCAGTCATTGCAAATTCATCGCCATAATAAATCATTGGCATTCCTGGAAATAAAAGTTGAATTGCTACTGCTAATTTTTGCTTATTCTTATTTTCATTACAGATGTGCAAAAATCGTGGTGTGTCGTGGCTTCCGATTAAGTTTAGCAAAACAGAAAGAACTTTGTTGTTCAATCTTCCACGCAAAAAATCCAATTTTTCTAAAAACTCAGAAGCTGAAATTTTTTCATTTGCAACAAATTCTTTTACAGCATTTCGGAATGGATAATTCATAACGCTATCCCATTCGTCGCCTTCAAGAAAATCTCCTGCAAAATGCCAAATTTCACCAACGATAAAAGCGTCAGGTTTTACAGATTTTATTTCTGTTCTAAATTTTTTCCAAAATGAATGACTGATTTCGTCAGCAACATCAAGTCTCCAGCCGTCGATATCACATTTTTCTATCCAGTATTTTCCCACTTGGCAAAAATAATCGGCAACTTCTGGATTTCTTAAATTGAGTTTTGGCATTCCACCAAAATATGCAAAACTTTTGAAGTTAGGTTTTTCTCCCCATTTGAATTTTAACGGGAAACCTTCAATAAAATACCAATCTAAATATTTTGATTTTTCTTCGTTTTTCTTAACATCTTCAAATGCAAAAAACTTTGGCGAAGAATGATTGAAAACTCCATCAAGAATAACTTTGATTTCCATGCTGTGAGCTTTTTCAACTAATTCTTTTAAATCTTGTTCTGTTCCAAAAGATTCATCGATTTTGTAATAATCAATTGTATCGTATTTGTGGCAAGAATCCGACTGAAAAAGTGGCGTCATATAAATTACTTCAATTCCAAGTTCTTTTATGTGTGGAAGTTGATTGATAATTCCTTGTAAGTTTCCTTTCAAATTATCTTTGAATGAAATTGGTGCTTTGTACCATTCTTCTTCTGGAATTTCTTGTGTTGTAGCAAATCTTGATGGAAAAATTTGATAAACAACTTTATTTTTTGCCCACTGTGGAATTTCAAAGATTTCTTCTTCTTTTAAATTTTGCGGACAATCAAACATAAAATCGTTGTCTTCTGTTATTTCTGAAAAAAATTCGTGATTTCCATAAAAAATAGTTTCGCCATTAAAATCGGTGAGCTCAAAAAAGTATCGTAGGCAAATTACATCGATATTTAAAATCGCTTCAAAATAATCGTTTCTTCCGTCGCAAGCAACTTTTTCCATTTCAACTTTGCCACGGGTATCAACAAATTTTAATGGAATATATTTATCTTTGTGGTGCAAAACAATTTTGGATATATCATTTTTTTTTGTTTTTATTCGGAATAGGATTTTGCCTTTTTCTGTGGCAAAACAATATTTTTTAGTTATATCATGATAAATTGCAGATAATTCCATTTTCGATTGTCCTTTGGGTAAAAAAAAAAGCAACCTCATAACAAGGTTGCTCACAGTGGAGATGATCGGACTCGAACCGACTACCTTTTGAATGCCATTCAAACGCTCTAGCCAGGTGAGCTACACCCCCAAATCCAAGAAAATTTTAACAAAAATACTAATGATATGTCAAGTTTTTTTACTTTCATTTTTGTTTTTATTATCAATTTTCGTAGTTTTGGAAATATTTTAATCTATCATCTCTTAGATATTTTTTTTCTAATCTTAAAAATGCTTGTCTTGATATATTTTTTGCACCAAATCTGGCAAGATTATCTGTGTAAACTTGGGAATCAATAAGTTTTCCTCCACGAGCGTCAAAATCTTTTACAAATCTTACAAAGGCTGTTTTACTTGCTTCTGGAACAAGTGAAAACATTGATTCTCCAAAAAAGATTTTTCCAATTTCAACACCGTAAAATCCACCAACTAATTTTCCGTTTTGCCAAGTTTCGTAAGAGTGGGCAAATCCAAGATTGTGTAATTCACAGTAACCTTCGATTACTTCTGGGGTAATCCAAGTTCCATCTTGGTCTTTGCGTTCTATACATGAGCAGTTTTGAATTACTTGTTCAAAGGCACAATCTGTAGTGTAATAAAATGCGTTTTTATCATCTTGCAATAAAAGTTTTTCGTTTCGCTTGATGAATTTCTGCAAACTTTTAGGGATGTGCAATTCTTCTGGATAAAGTACAAATCTTGGGTCTGGGCTCCACCACAAAATTGGCTCGTCTTTTCCGTACCATGGAAAAATACCTTGAAGATAGGCCGATATCAACATTCCCGGTGAAAGATTGCCTCCAGTTGAAATAATGCCGTTAAAATCTTTTTGATAAGGAGGAAATTCAAAATATTCATCAATAGTGAGATAGGGAAAATGTGTGTACCATGATTTATTGCTTCTCATAATTGAACTTTATATCGTGTAAATCTGAATTTGATTTATCGATATGGCAAGTTACTTTGCCTCCTTTTGATAATTTGCCAAATAAAACTTCATCAACAAGTTGACTGCTGATAAATTCTTCTACAGTTCGTGCAATATTTCTTGCTCCAAATTCTTTTGAATATCCTTTTTCTGCTAAAAAATCTACAACTTCAGCTGAATATTCTAAAGTTACATTTTTTTCTTGTAATTGACTTTGCAATAGTGATAATTCTTTTTTTACAACATTTAGAATGTCAGATTTTTCAAGATGTGCAAAATGAATTACAGCGTCCAATCGATTTCTAAATTCTGGAGTAAAGATTTTTGCAACTGCTTCATCAATTACGGATTCTGTTGTAATATTGTCGCCAAAACCAATTTGTGATTTTCCAATTTCACTGGCTCCCGCGTTGCTTGTCATTATGATAATTGTATTTCTAAAATCTGCTTTTTTGCCTTGGTTATCAGTTAAAAATCCGTAGTCCATAATTTGCAAAAGAAGATTGTAAATATCAGAATTTGCTTTTTCAATTTCGTCCAATAAAACTACTGCGCTTGGATTTTTGCGAACTGCATCTGTTAAAAGTCCACCGTCTTCAAATCCAACATAACCTGGTGGAGAACCAATCAATCGGCTTACGGTGTGTTTTTCTTGATATTCACTCATATCAAATCGTAAAAGTTGTGAATCCAAATTTTGTGCAAGAATTTTTGCAAGTTCAGTTTTTCCAACGCCGGTAGGACCTGCAAACAAAAAACTTGCGATTGGTTTTTCTGGATTTCTAAAACCTGCTCGGGATTTTTTTACTGCTTTACAAACTGCTTCGATTGCTTTATCTTGCGCAAAGATTTTTGATTTTAGTTCTGTTTCAAGATTTTTTAGTTTGTCAATTTCTGTTGCAGAAACAGTTTTTTCTGGAATTTTTGCCATTTTAGCAATTATTTTTTGGATGGTAAATTCATCAATTATGGTTTTATCATCTTGTTGAGAAAATTCTTCTTTATGCAATTTTGCAAAACTTCCTGCTTCGTCAATTACATCGATGGCTTTGTCTGGAAGTTTTCGTTCAGTTAAAAATTTTACAGAAAGTTTTACTGCTTCTTGAATTGCTTTTTCTGTGTATTTTACATTGTGATATTCTTCGTAGCGAGGTAACAGTCCTGTTAAAATTTCGATTGTGTCTTTTACGCTTGGTTCGTCAATGTTGATTTTTTGAAATCGTCGTTCTAAGTCGCGATGTTTTTCAAAAGTTTTTGCGTATTCTTTGTGAGTTGTAGCTCCGATACATCGGATTTTTCCAGAAGTTAAAATCGGTTTTAGCAAACTTGATGCATCGATATGACCTTCGCCACTAGAACCTGCTCCAATTATCATGTGAATTTCATCGATAAAAAGGATAACATTTTCTTCTTTTTCAAGATGCTTAATTATTTGCTTGAATCGTTCTTCAAAAGCGCCTCGGTGGCTAGTTCCCGCTAAAAGTGAACCCATATCCAAAGAATAAATTGAGTAACCTCTTAAAAATTCCGGAACTTCATTTTTTACAATTTTTTGAGCCAATCCTTCTGTGATTGCAGTTTTTCCAACTCCAGCTTCTCCAACATGAATTGGATTGTTTTTTAATCTTCGGCACAAAACTTGAATTGTGCGTTCAAGTTCTTCGTCGCGACCAACTAATGGTTCTAATTTTCCACAAGCGGCTTCTTCTGTAAGATTTTTTGTAAATCTACCCAAAAATCCTTTTGAAGAATTTGAGTTTGAATCATTTTCGTCAAAAGATAATTCGTAAGGATTTTCATAGTTCTCATCATCATCTTCTTCTTGTTCGTTTTCACCGAGTGTTTTATATTCGAATGTGCAGTTTGAAATTACTTCTATTAAACGAAGATGAGTTACCCCTAATTTTTTTAGAAAAAACGAAGCGTGTCCTTCTTCTTCAAAAATGCTGATTAAAACATCAGCTTGGTCGATTTCTTTTTTTTCGGCCGAAATTGCATGAGTAATACATCTTTCTATGAGAGAACCAAATCCCACTGATTCCATGGGTTTAGGATTTTCAACTTTTGGAATTTTTGTGTCTAAAAATTCTTTTAGCATTTCGAATAGTAAATCTACATCGGCATCACATTCTTCTAAAATCATTCTAATTCCTGAATCTTTAAGGAAGATAAAAAGAATGTGTTCTGGAGTTATAAATTGATGATGTTCTTCTTTTGCATATTCAAACGCTGAATCAAAATAAATATTTGATATTATATTTAATTTCATATTTAATTTCCTTAATTTATAAACTTTGATTTAATTCTTAAAAATTATTCTTCTTCAACTACGCAACGCAAAGGAAATCCGTTTGCTCGTGCATTTTTTATTGTAAGTTGCGCTAAAGAAGTTGCAATATCGTAGGTGTAAATTCCAACGATTGCAGAACCAGTTTTATGAATTTTTTCCATAAGTTCATTTGCTTCTAAAGAAGATTTATTAAAAAGCGTTATTAGAATTTCTACAACAAATTCTTTTGTAGTAAAATCGTCGTTTAGTAAAATCACTTTGCACATTGGAGGTTCTTTAATTTCGTCTTCTAAATCAAGATTTGTGCTAGATTTATTTTGTGTTTCCATGCTCATTTTTAACATCTCCTAAAAAAGTTATATCTATAAAATAATCAAAATTAACAAACCTGTCATATAATTATAGCAATATTTTTAAAAAAATTGTAAAATTTGCGTATGAAAAATATAATTTCTTGGAATGTAAATGGAATTCGTGCAGTTGAAAAAAAAGGTTTTGTTGAATGGCTTACAAATACAAATGCTGATGTAGTTTGTATTCAAGAAACAAAGGCAAATCCAAGTCAACTTTCAGAAGAATTGTTAAATCCTTTAGGATATAAATCTTATTTTTCTAGTGCAAAAAAAGCTGGATATTCTGGAACTGCAATTTATACAAAAATTCAGCCAGATTCAGTTGATATAATGAACGATGATAGATTTGATGATGAAGGTCGTCTTATCGCTTGTACTTTTGGTTCTACAGTTGTGATAAGTGCTTATTTTCCAAATAGCCAAGATGCTGGAGCAAGATTAGATTACAAATTAGCTTTTTGCGATTCAGTTTTGGCTTATTGTGATAATCTTGTAAAAAACGGAAAAAATATCGTGCTTTGTGGTGATTACAATATTGCTCATAAACCTATCGACTTGGCAAATCCTAAATCCAACGAAAAAAATCCAGGATATTTGCCAGAAGAACGAGAATGGATGGATAAATTTACCAGTTCTGGATATGTAGATGTTTTTAGAAAGTTTTGTTCTGAACCACAACAATATACTTGGTGGAGTTATCGATTTCACGCAAGAGAAAAAAACATCGGATGGCGGATTGATTATCAATGTGTGAACGAAGGTTTTGTAGATAAGGTAAAATCTAGTACAATTTTATCTGATGTTATGGGCTCAGATCATTGTCCTGTAAAAATTGAACTTGATGTATAGGAATTTTAGAAAGAATGGCTACAAGAAAAAACTTAAAAATTACTTTTGATTCTCCAATTACTTTGATTTTGGTTTTCTTCTGTTTTTTATCAGGGATTTTATCAAAAACAAGTCCTGAATTGCAAAGTTTTTTTTCTTGTCCAACTTGTGCAACAGGACAAAATCCTTTTAATTTCAAATCTTTAGCTGATTATTTCAAGTTGATTTTTTATCCATTGGGATTTTCAGATTGGAATAATCTTGCTAAAAATTTAATTTTCATTTTGTTTTTGTGTCCAAAAGTGGAACAAGTTTTTGGAAAATCAATTTTATCATTGTTGATTTTTGTTTGCGTAATTTTTTCTGGGGTTGTTTGCGTTTGTTTTAGCAATTTTTCTATGGCTGGAACAAGCGGAATTGTTTGTTTGCTTTTAATTCTTCTATTATATTCTTCAATCGACAAAAAAGATTTGCCCTTTTCATACATTCTTGTAACCTTAATCTATTTTGCTTCTGAAATCATTTCTATTTTTTCTTCTAATTCTTTGGTGATATTTTGCCATTTTGCAGGCGCTTTGGTAGGTTCTCTTGTGGGAATTTTATCTTTAAATTCTAAGCGATAATGAAAAATATTTGCTAAAATCCTTTTGTTTGTATTGTGAAATAATTCACAAGAAAAGTGACTAAACTTTTGCAAAAATCATTAAAATCATTCTAAAAAACTTTATTTTCCTTGACGATTTTATTCTGTTAATTTATCATATTTATATGGTATTGTGAAAAATTTCACAATTATTAAGTTGTGTTTTGGAGGATGAATGTCTAACGGAATTTCTAAACCAGCTTCTCAAAGGCTTATAAAATTGGTAAGTCTTTTGGAACAGTTGGAAGAAGAAGCTAAAGTTTCAAAAAAAGATGATATTCCAAAGACAGTAACTTCTTCACTTATTGAACACAGAACTGGCTGGACTCGGGATACAATCCGACGGGATATTTCTTTGTTGGGAGTTCAATGCGGTTCAAGTTCTGGCTACAACATTCAGGAATTAAAAGAGGCGATAAAATCAAAACTTTTTGTTTCTGATGAAGAAAAAAAATGTTGTATTGTTGGATTAGGAACTTTGGGGTCGGCTTTAATCAATTTTGAAGGTTTTGCTTCTTCAACTTTTGTGATAAAAGCTGGATTTGACTTTAGTATGAATAGAACTGAAGTTTTGCAATCTCATTTTCCACTTTATCCAATGAGTATGCTAGAAAAAATAATTCAGCGGGAACAAATTGATTATGCTATTCTTGCTGTTTCAGAAAAAGATGCAACAAAAACTGCAAAACGATTAGCAGAATGTGGCATAAAAGGAATTGTAAATTTCACGAATGCACTTATAAATTTACAAGGTCAAGTTCGTGTAGAAAATATTTCGGTAATTGATGCTCTTCAAAAAGTATCAGCCAAAGTTTAATTTATTTATAAGGAAGATAAAATGAGTAGAGTGTACAACTTTTCAGCAGGACCTTCTTGTTTACCAGAAGAAGTTTTAAAATCAGCCGCAGCAGAAATGATGGATTACAATGGAACAGGACAGTCTGTTATGGAAATGAGCCATCGTTCAAAAGCTTACGAACCAATTATTGCAGAAACAGAAAGTTTAATTCGTGAACTTATGAATATTCCAGAAAATTACAAAGTTCTCTTTTTGCAAGGTGGAGCTTCAACTCAGTTTGCAATGATTCCAATGAATCTTAAAAAGAATGGAAAAGCAGCATATATCAACACTGGCGTTTGGTCAAAAAAAGCAATCGCAGAAGCAAAAAAATATCTTAGCGTTGATGTTATTGCTTCTTCAGATGATAAAAACTTTTCTTATATTCCAAAAGTTGAAAAAGTAACTGGGGATTACGACTATGTTCATATCACTTTGAACAATACAATTATGGGAACTCACTACGAATACATCCCTGAAACAGGTGATATTCCATTGGTAGCTGATATTTCAAGTTGTATTCTTTCTGAACCACTTGATGTTTCTAAATTTGGTCTTTTGTATGCTGGTGCTCAAAAAAATCTTGCTCCAGCGGGAGTTACTCTTGTAATTATTCGCGAAGATTTAATTCCAGAAGAACCAATTGCTGGAACTCCAACAATGTTAGGTTACAAAATCCACAGCGATAACGATTCTATGTACAACACACCTCCATGTTACACAATTTATATGATGGGAAAAGTTTTACAATGGATTAAAGATAATGGTGGCGCAGAAGGAATGAAAAAACGCAACTACGAAAAAGCAAATCTTTTCTATGATTACTTGGATAGTAGCGATTTTTATCGCGCAACTGCCGAAAAAGGAAGTCGCTCAATTATGAATATTCCTTTCTTAACAAAATATGATGGCGATAAAGCAACTGAAATCAATAAAAAATTCGTTGCAGAAGCTGCAAAAGCAGGACTTGTAAATCTTGCGGGGCATCGTCTTGTTGGTGGAATGAGAGCTTCAATTTATAACGCAATGAGTCTTGAAGGTGTAAAAGCTTTAATCGCTTTCATGGATAAATTTGCAAAAGAAAACTAAAATTATAGAGGATATTTGATATGTACAAAATTCAGACTTTAAATAAAATTGCTCCAGACGGACTTGCAAAATTCCCAAGAGAAAATTACGAAATCGCATCTGAAATCATCAATCCAGATGCAATTATTCTTCGTTCTGCAGATATGCACAGCATGGAAATTCCTGCTAGTGTAAAAGCTGTTGCAAGAGCAGGGGCAGGAACAAATAATATTCCAATTCCAGCATTAACAGAAAGAGGTGTAGTTGTTTTTAACACTCCTGGTGCAAATGCAAACGCTGTAAAAGAACTTGTAATCGGTGCTTTGCTTTTTTCAAGTCGTCCTATCATCGAAGCTAACAAATGGGTAAAAGATTTGGCTGGAAATGGCGACGAAATTCCAGAAATGGCTGAAAAAGGAAAATCAAAATTTGTAGGTCCAGAAATCAAAGGAAAAACTTTAGGTGTTATCGGACTTGGTGCAATCGGAGCTCAAGTTGCAAATGCCGCAGTTACTCTCGGAATGGAAGTTATCGGATATGACCCATTTATTTCTATTGATGCTGCTTGGTCTTTAAGTCGCGCAGTTCATAAAGCTGAAAGTTTAGATTCACTTTTAAGTAAATCTGACTATATCACAGTTCATGTTCCTCAAACAAACGATACAAAAGGTTTAATCAATGCTGAAAAAATCAAATTGATGAAAAACGGTGTCAGAATTATCAACCTTGCTCGTGGAGGTTTGGTTGTAAATGCTGATGTTTTGGCTGGAATTGAATCTGGAAAAATTGCTTGTTTTGTAAGTGATTTTAGTGATGAAACTCTTATCAATCACGAAAAAGTGATTTGTCTTCCACACTTGGGAGCTTCAACTCCAGAAGCAGAAGATAACTGTGCTTATATGGCTGTTGAAGAATTGAGAGCTTATCTTGAAACAGGTGCAATTTACAATTCTGTAAACTTCCCAAAAGCAAAAATGGATGAACCTATCCCAGTTGGTGGAAGTAGACTTTGTATTTCTCACAAAAATGTTCCTAACATGGTTGGTCAGATTACAAGTGCAGTTGCAAGTGAAAAACTTAATATTGCAGGAATGGTAAACCAAAATCGTGCAGATTTGGCTTATAACATTATTGATGTTGAAGGAAAAGCAACTGACTCACTTGTTGAAAAGTTAAATGCTATTGATGGAGTTTTAGGCGTTCGCGTAATCGAAGGTTAATACTCGCAAAATATTGAAAAAGATGTAAAATTTCGCAGATTTTTGCAAAATTTGCGAAATTTTACACAGTTTGCTATTGATTTCATTTGAATTTTGTATAATACTTAAAATGTAAATGGAGATTTTGGATAATCTCTAATTTAGGAGAATTTATTATGAGTTCAAATGATAAAACAAGCAAACGAGAATTATTTATTAAATTTTCAGGACCAATTTTATTTTCTGTTTTTTTTGCTGTGTTATGCGTTGGTATTTTCAAATTTCTTCCTGAAGACGCACCTATAAATAGTGAATATATCGTAGCTAAAAAACAAAATAACTCAGACGAAGAAGAATGGCAAAAATCAATTTTAGTAAATCCTTCTGATTATCATGTAAAAGTTGTAGAACATAAAACTCAAAAAACTGATGCAGGACTTGAGTTGTATCGTTCTGCTCTTTCTCGTTCATCTGTTGTGTGGTTTTACAATCAAATTACAGGAAATCAAGATGTAACTTTGGCAATTTTAACTGCAGCTGATGCAAATGATATTCCACTTTCTTTGGCTTTTGCTTTGGCTTATACAGAAAGTCGCTACAAAGTTACAGCAGTTAATTCTAATACAAACAAATCAATCGATAGAGGTTTGTTCCAGTTGAATAACCGTTCTTTTCCACAATTAAAAGAAGAAGAGTTTTTTGACCCTTACATAAGTGCAAAATACGGAATGAGTCACTTACGATTTTGTTTAGATACCGCTGGAAATGAAGTTTCTGCTCTTGCGATGTACAACGCTGGAACAACAAAGGTTCGAAGCAATAAAACTCCACAAGTAACATTAAATTATGTTTCTAATATTATTGGATATAGAGAAGGATTGGATGTGTTGTTTAACACTCAAGTTGCAATTTTTTACAACCAAGATTCAACATCTTTCTTAGCAAGTTTGACAAAATAAATTGAGGAAAAACTAAGCTAAATCTACAAACTTGTAATGTTCGTGTTTTTCTGAAAGTTCGCTGATAAATTCTTGGCGAACTTTTTCATTTTTAAAGCAATCTTCTTGTGGAAGTACAAATCCAATTATGCTTTCAAACTTTTTTAGTCTTCGAGCAGTATGTTTCATTGATTTAATTGTTAATTCAGGTTTGTTTTCTATTGATTTGTCAATTTTAGGAAGGAAAAGAACTTTTACAGAATGATTCTGCACAACTTTGAAAAATTGTCGTAATTTTGCTAAATATTCTTCGTTATAAACTTCGTCTTCTGTTGTTAAAACATCTAAAACTTTTATTGAAAGAATCAAAACTTCACAAGAGAATTGTTCTGCCTGTGAATAAAATTCATCGTTTTCAAGTTGGTCAATTTCAATATCGTTTATAAAAGCTGAATTTAGTGTAAATTCATCGGCATCAAAATTTACAAATTTTTGTTTTTGTACAGGGGATGTGAAAAGTTGCATTATTAGTTCCTAAAATAAAAAAATAAGGTCACTTCTACATTACAAATGAGAGTGACCCTAGATTTGAGAAAAAGTTATAAAATCCTATTCTGTAAGAATTCTAATAACTTCAGCCTTGTCTGTTGTTTCAAGAATTTGTTGTCTTTTTTCAGCACTCTTGAAAAGCAAGCTTACCTCAGCCAAGAATTGTAGGTGAGGTCCTGTTTTGTTTACAGGAGACAAAGTCATTATAAAAATACGGCAAGGCTCTTGGTCCAGAGAATCAAAATTAACTGGATTGTCAGAAATACCGATACAAGCTACCAAATCAGAAACAGTATCTGTTTTACCATGAGGAATAGCAATCCCATGTTTCATACCGGTGGACATCTTTCTTTCACGGTCAAGAACACATTCCCGTGCCGCATCCTTATCGGTTACTTTGCCAGCTGCAATTAAAATCTCTAGCATTTCATCGATAATCTCTTCTTTTGTTTTACCTTTTAAGTGAAGGTTTACTGTGTCCGGTGTTAATACAGTTTGTAAGTTCATAGTTCAATTTTACGAGTAGTTAGAGCAAAAGTCAATAAAAAAAATCTTTTTTTTGTAATTATTTTGTAAATGTTTAAAATTTCTCTAAAATATATGAAAAATGTAAAAATTTTCATAAAAAAAGTATAGTTTGCAATAAATGATGATATGTATTACAATATTTATATGACTAATATCGATAAATTTTATTCTGATGTACAAAAAATCAAGAAAAAAGAACGCTCTGAAAACCCAATTTATGACGGAAGAAAGGCGAGTTTAGCTGTTGCTTCCATGTTCGAATCTATGAATAGAGATTTAGGCGATTTACCTCATTCTATTTCAGAATATTGGATGAATAACTACATTGATAATTCTTCGGAAGTTGAAAATGAACCAACCGACGAGCATGTTGAGTGGCTTTTGACAGTTTTATCTTTTTTAGACGGTTCCTTAGAACCAAATATGGACTTACCAAAAAAAGATTGGAAAGCCCTAATGGATTTTATCAATTATGAGGCAGAATCTTTGCCAATCAATGTTCTTACAGATTTGATGGCTGTTTTAGTTTCTAAAAAAGTATTGTAAATTTTACAGAAATAATTTTTTAGATTTCTGTATAGTTTCCACTTCTAAAGTAAAATAGATAACATTTTACATTTGATAGGTTGGTGGTTTTGAATTTAGAAACTGCTAACCTATAAATTTCTAACTGATTTTTGTGAATTTCTGGAATTTCTTCTGTGTCAGTTTTAAAATCTACGATTATGTATTCTTCTTCCTTATTTGGATTTCTAAAAACTAAGTCAATTTGACCTCTTATTATTTTTTGCGAATCAAATTCTATGTTGCCGATTTTAGAATTTGCTTTTGCTAAAAGTTTGAAATCGTATTCATTTTTTGTCCAATCAGATTTTTGTGCAAGTTGACCTAATTCTGAATCGTAAAATCGTTGCGCCATATTTTGAGCTTCTTCAAAGATTATTGCTTTTTGTTTTTCAGAAAGCATCTGTGTTAAATATGAAGGAATATTTGGTTGTTGTTTTTTGAACATTCCTTCTGCGTATGCGTGCGCGATTGTTCCAAAACTATCGTAGCCAAATTCATTGTTTGTAAATGATTGAATTACTTTGTCAATTTCTATTTGCGGATTTTTAAAATATTTTTTTTCAGTAGAATTTTTTGAAAAATCATTTTTGTCATTGTGAAATGAAGATGGTGAAACATATCCAAATTCAACTTGTTCAGTTTGAATTATTTGTGCATTTTGATATTCGCATTTTACTTCACGAATGACTTTGCTTATTGATTTTCGTTTTTCAAAAATATTTTCTTCAGAAGGATTTACATTGATTGATTCCAAAACAAAAGGACATGGTGGATAAATTCCATCGCCATTTTTGTTCCATGCAGAAATTACATAAAGCATAAATCCCATAAAAGAATTGTTTGTATAATATTTTGTTGGAACTAATTGACTTTCGTTGAAAATGTCTTTTGATTTTTCTTCGATTTTGTATATTGCAAGATTATCTAGAATTTCTAATAATTCATTATGTGAAAAATTTTTATTTGTAAAGTCAGTAAATTGTTCAGCTAAATTTTCTTTTATTTTTGAGTTGATAGAAAAATTTCCTGTAAGATAAACTTCTTTTTCTGCGCGAGTTATAGCAACATAAAGCACGCGTCGCAATTCAGCTTCTCTTTTTAGAACATTCAAATCTTTTGATTTTATGTAAAAAAAGTTCTGCTCATTTTGTGCAAACCATTTTGGGCATTTTGTGTTTAAAGAAATTCCATATTCTTCGTCAAAATAAATTATTTCATTTGTTGCATCGCCTTTACCGCGAGAAGAACAACCACAAATAAATACAACAGGAAATTCCAAACCTTTGCTTTTGTGAATAGTCATCAATTTTACAGCGTCAGGTTTTTCTAAAGGAATATCCATATCAGAAAGTCTTTCGTTGTTTGCTTTAAGAGTTTCAAGTTTATCTACCAAATCTGAAAGACCTAAACCACTGTCTTCAATTTGATGTGCAATTTCAAAAAGATAATCGTACATTTCTGCGTAAAGTGAAACTGTGTCGCACCAAAGAGTTTCGTATCGTTGACCAAAATTGTACCAAATTTCAGAAATAACTTCTGTTACAGAAATCGTTTTTAATTTTTCGGTAAGTTCAAAAAATAATTTTTTTCCGTTGCGATAATTTGATAAATCTTTTTCTGATAAATTATTTTCAACTTCGTTTGTAAATAAAATTTTTTCTGGAATAATTTTATTGTTTGATGATTTTATTTTTTCGGAAGCGTGAATCATACAAACATTTACGCCAGACTGTGAAAGATTTACAAATGGTGAAAATAATAAATTTTCGTATGCAACCATATCTGTTGGATAAACTAAAACTTTAAGTAGATAAAAAATATTATTGATTGGACTTTCGTTAAAAAATCCAACTACGGATTCGCTTGTGTAAGGAATGCCAAGTTTGCGTAAATGTTTTTCATAAAGATATTGATTTGTTGTTGATCGAAAAAGAATTGCACAATCTTTGCTTTGATATTTTTTTTCGTCAATAAAAGATTTTATTTTTTGTGCAATGAACATCGCTTCAATTTCTGCATTCGCTAAATCTTCATAAAAATTTTCTGATTCATTTTCGATTGTGTTTTCATCTTGTGATGTTGAATTAAAAACTGAAAAATGAATTCTTGGCTCAAGTGAAATTTTAATTGGATTTCCATCTTTGTCTTTTGTAGAAGGACGAACCCAATCGTAAGTTGCTTCAAAATCTGGAACTGTAGAAAAATTTTTATTTTCTGAAATTTGTTTTTCATTTACAAACAAAGATGCTTTATCAAAATTTCTTTTTGTTGGATTTTCTAATTCTTCAACTGAAGTTGGATAATCGTAGCCACCAAACAAAGAATTGAAACTTGCAATTAGCGCTGGATGTGAACGATAGTTTGTAATCAAGCTTAAGTTAGAATTGTTTGCAAGTTCGGATTTTAATTTTCTAAAAACAGAAACATCAGCTCCACGGAATTTGTAGATTGATTGTTTTTCATCACCTACAAAAAATAATTTATCTGGACAAAGTTCTTCTGGTTCTGGAATTGATTTTTCATTTCGTTCTTTTTTTTCTGCAAGCAAGAAAAGTAAATCTCGCTGAAGTTGATTGTCGTCTTGAAATTCATCAATCATAATTGCTTTAAAAGATGATTTTTCAACTTCTCTTATTTCAGGATGATTGATTAAAATTTCTACAGCCAAATGAGAAATATCTGCAAAGGTTAAAATTCCTGTGTTTCGTTTGTATTCATTAAATTGATTTTGAAATTCATTTAACAATGGATAAATCAATTCTGGGATTTTATAATTTGCAATAAAACTTGCAATAGAACATAATTTTGAAAATTTAATTCTTAACTCTTTTACTTTTTCTTTTAGTTCTATCGCAATTTCATTTTTTGTATTTCCAGGAAGTTTAATTTTTAAAACTAAAATTATTTTATCAAGGTAATTTTTTAGTTCAAGATTTATCGGTGCAATTTCATCTTGTGATTTGAAAAATTCTAGTAACGAATCAAATTCTGGAGCTTTATCAAAAATATTATTTTGAAAAACTTCAGTTAATGCTTGAATGAAATTTATAGGTTTGCCTTCAAAGTTTTCTGTTTTGTAAATTATCTGTTGGATGCTTGAATCAATTTCTTGAGTAATTTTTGTCCACTCGTCTTTTGTAATTTGAATTTGTTTTCCTAACAGTGAAGAAAAATTTATCGGATACGCGATGTTAGAATGATAAATAATTGTGTTTGCAAAAAGTTCTTGTGCAATTTTTTCTATTGAAAATGGATTGCTTATCAACTCAATTATCGCTTTGTTCTTTCTATTATTTAGCAAAAATGGAAGTGCCAATTTGTAAGCTTGGTTTGCACATTCGTCATCATCAACTGAAAAGTCTGGGCGGATTCCATAAAAACGGGAAGCATTTTTTAAAATTGAAGTACAGTACGAATCTAAAGTTTGTATTCTTGCTTCCGAAAAATTTTTTACTGCAAGATTTGCTCTTTCATTTTCTGGTTCTTCTTGTGAAATTTTATAAAGTGTTTTATAAATTCGCTGATACATTTCTGCGGCGGCTTTATTTGTAAATGTTAAAGTTAAAATTTGATCAACAGTAAAACCTTTTTCTAAAATTAAATGAGCATATCTTTGTGCAAGTACAAAAGTTTTTCCAGAACCTGCTCCAGCTGCAACAACTGCGTTGTTCATTTGGTAAACCGCTTTTTCTTGTTCTTTATTTAATTGTGCCATAAAAATTTTCCTTAAAATAATTTTAAAAATTAAATTCGATTTCTTCTTCTAAGATATTATCCAAACTGCAAAATAAAGTATTGTTGATAATATCATCTGTTATTAAAAAGTTTTTTCCTTCTAAAATACTTTTTACGAAGAACTCAATTTTTTTATCAAGCTCGTTTAGTTTTTCTTCGAAGCAATTTTCATCTACTGAACATTCTTCACTCGTTCGACAAAATCTATCAGCAATCTTCATTGGATAATTTGATTTTGTAATTTTATTTTTTATTAAGCCTAACGAAACTTGCGGCTTTGCTTGAACGATGCTAAAGAAAGCTGCTTGCTCAACTTGCAATTCTAATCCTTTTTCTTTTAAATGATTTTCGTACAATTTTATGTAAAGAGGAAGTTGCAAATCTTTTTCTTTGTCTGGAAAATTATAAGTTTTAAAATCGATAATTGTAATTTTATCGTCTGGACTTAAAATGATACAGTCAATAATTCCTTCAATAAAATATTCTGGAGTTTCTCCGTCCATTGTAAATTTTTCTTCTATTGAAATAATTTTATATTCGTTGAAGAAACATAAAAAACTTTGCATAAAATTTATTAAGTTTTGATAAATAGTTTTTTCTTGCGTCAACAAAAATTCTTTTGTAAGCAAACTTATGTTTTGTTTTGTTCCTGTTGATTCAGGAAAATTTTTGATTACATCAGAAGTGTTTTCAAAAATAAAATCTGAATATTTTTTTGGAAGAGTATTTTCTGGAAATTCAAATTCTTCTGTAGAATTTTTTATCATTGTAAAAAGTCGCTTGATGATTTCATGATAAATTGTTCCGATAAAAACATCATCTACGATACTTGCTTCTGTAGAAAATTCTTCTATATTTAAAATTCTTTCGTTTAACCATTTTGCAGGATTTTCAAAAAACGCTTTTAAATTTGTTGCTGATATTCTTAATTTTCCATCTGGTGTGCAAAGTTTGTTTTTTATAGCAGAACTTATTTTTTTTGAAATATCATTTTCGTATTCTAATGATTTTTCTTCTCTGCTTGTTATCCAATTTTCAAAACCATTTTTTTGTGATGAATAAATTTTTTTGCAAAATTCATAATCCTTTGTTTTGGGATTGTTGGATAAAAATAATTTTTCTTGATTGTACAAATCTTCGTTGTCTGCTGTTTCAGAAGTTCTGTCAATTTCTTCAAAGGAACTGTATGCTAATGCGTAACCTGAAAAAGTTTTTTGTGATGCAAAATAAAATGTTTCTTTTACAGAAGCTGAAGAATAGCAGTTGATAAAATAATCTGAAACATTTGAATCTTTTAGATTTAAAAAATCTCTTTTTGTTTTTGATAAAAAATCTAACTGAGAATAATTTATAGATAAATTTTTTTGTGTACTTTGCAAAACAATGTGATAATCAAAACTACATTGACAAGCAACTTTGTATGGAAAAATACTAACTCCCCCATTTGTGCTTTGTGCAAGATATTCTTTTGAAGATAATAATTCTACAAAAAAATCAAAATGATTTTTGCATTTTACATCAGGATAAGAATTTTCAATGTCGATTAAAGACGCAAGTTCAGAAATACATCTTCCTAAAATTAAATTTGCACTTTCTGTAAATTTTTCTGTATCAAAAAATGTATCTCTAAATTCAAAATATGAATTTCTTATTTGTAAAAAAGATTCAGAATTATTTATTTTCTTTATAATTTTTTTTGCAGTTTTATAAAATTCAAAAGCACGAGTTTCTTGCGGATTTTCTAAAAAGTTTTGTTCAAGAATATCTTTCCCATCGTAAGAACAAACACAATGATTTTTTAAAGCAAATTCAAGTAGTTGCTCAATTTCTGTTTTTACTTTCCATGGAAAATGTGCATCTGCAAATAGTGAACTCAAAGTTTCAAAACTAAAATCATCGCTATTGCAATTTTTAATCAATTCAAAAAGTCTGCCTTCTGGATATTCCGAAAGACCTTTCCCAGAACGCATTTTATATGGAATATTATATAATTCTAATTCTCGTTTTATGTAAGGTCTTATTTCAGAAATTTGCGGAATGTGTAATGCAATTTTTTCGTAAGGAGTTTTTTCTTCTTGATGTAATTTATTTATCAATAAAATTACTTTGCGCAATTCTGTTCGTGAGTTAGAAAAATAATTTACTTGCGGTTTTTCTTGTAATGATTTTGTACAATGAATTAAAGTTACAAGATTTTCTTTTTCGGCATCTTGCAAAATATTTTCGTATTCAGAATAGTCTTCCAAAAGTTCAGGATGAAAAATGTAATAATGTTTGTTGTTGTTATTAAAAGGTGGTTTTTCCCAAGCGGGTTCAAATAAATTATATTTTTCAAGAAGCTCAGAATATAATTGATAAAGTTTTAATAAATCTTTTGATTCAGCATCCAATTCTGAAAAATCTTTGATTTTGTTTTCAATTTTTTCTTTCCAATTTTGAAGTTGTGGCAAAAGGGATGCAATCCAATTTGTGAAGGATTGTGCAGTTTGTGCGTATTCTGGTGTTATTATAGAAGTAAAAATTGGATTTCCATTTTTACAAGCGATGTTATTTTCTTCAATAATATAACTTGAAAATATTTTTCGTAATACTGACGGAATGCTAGTTTTATCTTGAATTTTTGAACGGACTGCTTCACCTTTGAAAGTGTCCCAAGCGATAAATTTTTCCAAAGGAATTGCTTCGATAATTTCGTCATTTAAGAGTTTATCTTGCCAAGAAGTGCAGGCAATTTCAGTTGAAAATACAAAAACTGAATTTTCATCAAGTATGTGTTTTGTTAATGTTTCTAAAATTTGGTTCATAGTACACTATTATAATACAAAATACTGGATTTATGTAGCAAAAATACTAGATTTATGCGTTATCTAGTGATATAATTATCAAACTTATGGAAAATATTTTTGCACAACCTGGAAAGCCATTACCACATGGAGCAACTATTGTAAATGATGGCGTAAATTTTAGTGTTTTTACAAGAAACGGAACAAGCGTTATTTTGGATATTTTTGAAAATCCAGAAGATGAACATCCTTATTTTTCTTATACTTTTGATCCAAAAATAAATAGAACTGGCGATATTTGGCATGTTTTCTTAAAAGGTCTTAAAGCAGGTGCTTTGTATCTTTATCGCGTTGATGGTCCATTTAATCCTGAAAAAGGACATCGTTTTAATAAAAACGCATATCTTTTAGACCCTTACGCAAAAAGTTTTACAGATTCTTCAGTTTTTGGAAATTTGCCACCAAATTATGTTACTCCAGTTGATAGAATTGATATTTTAACTGGAACTCCGTACACAGCAAAAGGTTTTCCAAAGTGTGTAGTAATTGATGATGATGATTTTGACTGGCAAGGCGATAGACCTATCAATTATCCTTTGCGTCAAAGTGTTTTGTACGAAACTCATCTTAAAGGTTTTACAGCCGATCCTTCTGCAAATGTAAAACATCCTGGAACTTACAAAGGTTTAATTGAAAAAATCCCTTATCTTAAAGAACTTGGTGTTACAAGTGTTGAACTTTTGCCAATTCAAGAATTTGATGAATACGAAAACACAAATGTAAATCCAAAAAATGGTGAGCGCTTAAAGAACTACTGGGGATACAGTACAATCGGATTCTTTGCTCCAAAAACATCTTTTGCTTCAGATAGAACTCCAGGAGGTGCTGTTCGTGAATTTAAAGAGATGGTTCGCGAAATGCACAAAAATAATCTTGAAGTTATTTTGGATATCGTTTTTAATCACACAGCTGAAGGAAACGAACACGGCGTAACTTTGAGTTTTAGAGGATTTGATAACTCAATTTATTATGTTTTGGAAGATAATCACAAACAATATTATAAAAATTATTCAGGATGCGGAAACACAGTAAACTGTAACCATCCTGTAGTAAGAACTTTTATTATCGATTGTTTGCGTTATTGGGTTTGCGAAATGCATGTTGACGGTTTTAGATTTGACCTTGCTTCAATTTTAGGTCGTGATAGAAACGGTCGCCTTATGGAAGATCCTCCAGTTTTGGAACGAATTGCCGAAGACCCAGTTTTGCGCAATACAAAAATTATCGCAGAAGCTTGGGACGCAGGTGGAGCTTATCAAGTTGGTTGGTTCCCAGGTGGAAGATGGGCTGAATGGAATGATAGATACCGCGATGATGTTCGTCGATTCTGGCGAGGTGATGGCTATTTAGAAAGCGCTGTTGCAACTCGTCTTACAGGAAGTTCTGACCTTTATCTTCGCGACGGAAGAAAACCTTTCCACTCTGTAAACTTTATTACAAGTCACGACGGATTTACTCTAAACGACTTAGTTTCTTACAACGGAAAGCACAACGAAGAAAACGGTGAACACAACCGCGACGGAAGTGATAATAACTCAAGTTTCAACTATGGATTTGAAGGCCCAACTTCAAATAAAAATATTGAAAAACTTCGCACAAAACAGATTAAAAATATCATGGCAACAATGCTTTTGTCTCAAGGAACTCCGATGTTACTTGCAGGTGATGAATTCCGTCGTACACAAAACGGAAATAACAACGCATATTGCCAAGATTCCCCAATGACTTGGATAAACTGGGAACTAAAAGAAACTCATTCTGAAGTATTTAGATTTGTAAAACACGCTATTGATTTTAGGCTTCGACATCCAGCCTTTAGACGCCCAGAATTTTTCCAAGGTCAAGATTATGCTTATAATACTTTGCCTGATATTTTGTGGTATGGCGAAGATGGAAAAGTTGCAGATTGGTCAAAAATAAATCATTTTATTGCATTCCGTCTTGATGGACGCCACGCTGAAACCTTTGCCGATGTTGATGACAACGACTTCTATATCATGTTGAACTCATCTTGCCAGGATAAAACTGTAAAAATCCCTGCCGCAATCGGCGGAAAAAAATGGTATAGAGTAGTGGATACATCTTTACCTTCTCCAGAGGATTTTTTACCAGCCGGTGAAGAAGAAATGCTAAATCGTAGTGTTTACATCCTTCCAGCTCGTTCTATGGCGGTTTTATTGAGTAAATAACCAATTCTTACTCTATTATACTTATCTCTCAATTGACAATACTCATTTTTTTGTTTACAGTAAAGGAAATATTTGTGTATTTGGTACAATTTTGTACCATAGGATTTGTCTTGGAAAATAAAATTTCAAGACTATTTCCCTACCAATATTCTTATAGGAGTTTTTATGGCATTTAATGCAAAAGAATTTAAATCAAACCTTACATCAAGATTAAAACTTCAGTACGGTAAAGATTTATCACAAGCTACAAAACATGATTTATTTGATGCAGTTTCAGCTTCAGCTCTTGAATTGATTATGGACAACTGGATGAAAACTCGTGCAGCTTACGACAAAAAGCCTACACGCCAAGTTTACTATCTTTCAGCAGAATTCCTTATGGGACGCGCAATGAGCAACAACCTTATCAATGCTCAAATTAAAGATGCTGTAGTTGAAGTATTAAAAGACTTAGAAATCGACTATACAAGTATTGAAGATGAAGAACCAGATGCAGGTCTTGGAAACGGAGGACTTGGTCGTCTTGCTGCTTGTTTCCTTGATTCTCTTGCAACATTAGATTATCCAGGACACGGATACGGTATTCGTTATCAATATGGTATGTTTGAACAACACATCGAAAATGGATATCAAGTTGAATACCCAGATAACTGGTTAAAACATCGTGATCCATGGGAAATCAAACGCTCAGACTTAACAGTACAAGTAAAATTTGGTGGAAATGTTGGTGTTCGCCAAAATGAAAAAGGTGAAGATACTTTCTTTATCGAAAATGCTGAAATCGTAAACGCAACTCCATACGATATGCCAATTGTTGGATACGATACAAAAACTGTAAATACACTTCGCTTATGGCAAGCATCATCTCCAGACGGATTTGACTTACAACTTTTTAACGATATGCAATATCATCGTGCAGTTGAAAGACAAAATGATGCAGAAAACATCAGCCGTGTTCTTTATCCAAATGATAATGGTCCTCTTGGAAAAGTACTTCGTCTTAAACAACAATATTTCTTCTGTTCAGCAAGTTTGCAAGATTTGATTAACAGTTACAAAATCAAATACGGAACAGATTTCTCTAAATTTGCTGATTTACACGCAATTCAGTTGAACGATACTCACCCAGTAGTTGCTATCCCTGAACTTATGAGACTTTTCATGGATGAATACGGAATGGGTTGGGATGATGCATGGGCAATCGTTACAAAAACATTTGCTTATACAAACCACACAATTCTTGCAGAAGCTCTTGAAAAATGGTCAATCGATATTTTCCAAGGATTACTCCCAAGAATTTATCAAATTGTTGAAGAAATCAACCGCAGATTCCTTATTGAATTACAAGAAAAATTCCCTGGAGATTATGACAGACAAAATCGTATGTCTATTATCCACGATGGAAGAATCCACATGGCTTGGCTTGCAATTCACGCAGGTTTCAGCGTAAACGGTGTTGCTGCTCTTCACACAGAACTTCTTAAAACACAAGAATTGAAGGATTGGGCTGAACTTTATCCTAAAAAATTCAACAACAAAACTAACGGTATTACACAAAGACGTTGGCTTGTTTCTGCAAACCCAGAACTTTCTAAATTCATCACAGATAGAATTGGACATGGTTGGGAAAAAGATTTGTCAAAAATCAAAGAATTGGCAAAATTTGCTGATGATGCAGCTAGCCAAGATGAATTCCTTGCTATCAAACAAAGAAGCAAAGAAGCATTGTGCAAATATCTAAAAGATACACAAGGTGTAGAACTTGACCCAACATCAATTTTTGACGTTCAAATCAAACGTCTTCACGAATACAAAAGACAACTTCTTAACATTCTTAACGTTATGTATGAATATAACAAAATGTTGGAAGATGCTTCTTACAAACCAGCACCTCGCACATTTATTTTCGGGGCAAAAGCTGCTTCTGGATATCGTCGTGCAAAAGCAATTATCAAATTGATTAACACAGTTGCTGAAAGAGTAAACAACGATCCTCGTATCGAAGGAAGACTCAAAGTTGTATTTGTAGAAAACTATCGTGTGTCAGTTGCAGAAAAACTTTTCCCTGCTTCTGATATTTCTGAACAAATTTCTACAGCTGGTCTTGAAGCTTCAGGAACAGGTAACATGAAGTTCATGATTAACGGTGCTTTAACACTTGGAACTATGGACGGTGCAAATGTAGAAATCGTAGAAGAAGTTGGAAGAGAAAATGCATTCATCTTCGGTCTTACATCAGATGAAATCATCAAGATTGAAGAAGAACACACATACAATCCACAAAAATATATCGAAAGAAATCCAGGACTTGCAAAAGTTCTTAATCAACTTGTGGATGGAACATACGATCCTACTCACCAACTTTTCAGAGAACTCTACGAATCTTTGGTTTACGGAATCGAAGGAAACAGAGCAGACGTTTACTATGTTCTTGCTGACTTTGATGCTTACTGCGAAGCTCGTAAAGCATCTGGAGAAGCTTTCCAAGATAGAAAACGCTGGGCAAAAATGGCTCTTCTTAACATTGCTTGTTCTGGCAAATTCTCTTCAGATAGAACTATCGAAGATTATGTTAAAGACATCTGGAAAGTAAAAAGAGTTAAAGTGTAATTCACTTTGAAATAAAAACTTTCTGATAAAAGAGAGCCCGTTTTCAAGATTCTTGATGACGGGCTTTTTTGTTTGGTGATTTTTTTACTCTTTGTCTTTCTTATCGATTTCCTTTTGCGCGATTGTGAGTTACGCACAACATTTGACAATTTGAAATATCAGTTGCTCCACCCTTACTCCAAGCAGTTACGTGGTCAGCATCCATTTCAGAAAGTTTCCAAATACGAGTTTTATTTGCATTTTCAGAAATTGCACACAAAGGACAGTTGGATACCTGATTTTCATTTGCAAGTTTAGTTTGATTTTCGTAAACAATCCGCTTATCACGATCCTCAAAAACACGGATTTCCAGAAGTTTAGTATCAACACAGCCACCCAAAATATATTCAAAAATCCCACTGCGTTTTTTTACACTTCCTTCGGCGTAAAGTTCTTTTAGCTTTTTATCAACTTCATCTGGATTATAAGGATTTCGTCCGTATTTTTCGTAAAGTTCGCCCCACTTTAATCCACACATTTCCTTTTCCACAGATTTGAAAACGCCAGAAATCCAGTCAATTACAGTTGTAAAATAAGTTTTCAATTCATTGATATTGTCGCTATTTCTGTGTTCCGACATATATTTTTCTTTTTCGCCCTTGCTTACCCAATCCAAAGCACAAGACAAAAAATCTTGACGTTTAACATCGCCTTTTACATAAGCCTTCCATTTTTGCACATTGGCATTCTGGCTATTTGAAAACTCTCGCTTTGCTTCAGTAACAAACTTTCCAGAATAAATGGCATTCAAAAGTTCTTGCTCGTTTAGTGGAATTCCCGCAATATTGATAGTTTTAAACCATTCTTTTATTTCGGTTTCTGTACCTTCACATTCGTAAATTAAAAGTTTTGTATTAAGAATTTTTTGTTGCAAATCCTCATTAAGCCCAGAAAAATAATTTTCCATTCCATCAATTTTTACAGCAAATTTTCCTATTACATAACGCCCAAAACTTGTAATTCGTTGTTGTCCGTCCAAAACTTCAAAAGTATCTTCTCCAGTTTTTACAAAATATAAAATCCCAAGAGGATAACCTTTCAAAATCGACTCAATAACAGCAACATCACGAATTCCGTCGGCGTAAATGTAGTTTCGTTGATATTCTGGTTGAATTGTAAGTTTTCCAGAAAGCCCATAAAGTCCTTTTCCGTCAAGTTCGTTGTAGGTAAAACCTTTACAAATATCATTGATAGTGATGTCAGTTCGTAATGTTGTTTTCATTTGTTTGTTCCTTTATTTTTGTTGCCACACGGATTTGTTCAGGACTAACGTCCTTCACTTTTTTTTTGATAAGGATGCGGGCGTATAAAACTTGTAAAAAACCATCTCTATTTTCACAAGTATAATATGGAAATTTTGCAGGTGGTTCTTTGTATAAAATCGTTGGTCCATCATTTACTTTATTTCCACTTTGGGATGTTCCATTACTATTATGCTGAACTGCGTTTTTATAATGAAAAACTCTGTTAATCATCGTATCAGATCGTTCTGGTGCAAGACCAACAATTTCAAATTGTTCAGGACAATATTTATCCAAAAATGAAATTGGAACTCCCATAACTCCGTCGTAATCTGATGGAATAGCGTCTGTAAATGGAACTTCGATTGCATCGTAGTTGTCGTATTTTTGATATCCAATTCCTTGAACTTCTTTATGTTTGGAGAATTTAATATTATCTTCCATCGTCATAAGAGAAAGTGGTTGATGTCGACGACCATGTTCTAAATTTGTGAACCAACGAACGCCTGGTACTCGAATAAAACCTTCTCTATAATCATGAGAATTGAAATAACTTAAGTTTTTGTTCAATTCTAAAGGGGAAGTAAAATAACCTGCACCACGAACAAACGGATTATCTAGCCACATTTTATTTTCTTTTATCAACGGGAAAATTTCCTTGTATGTAATCGCATTCATATTCCCAATAATCAAAAACTTTTTGTTGGCTTCCATAATCCATGCCACAAATTCCCGAAACAAACTAAAGGGAGGATTCGTTATGATGATGTCGGCTTGATCACGCAACTTTTTCACTTCATTGCTTCGAAAATCCCCATCACCTTCAAGATAATTCCATTTTAGGTCATCAATATTGATTTTTCCGTCGTGATTTTCATCTTGAGAAAGTGTAAAAATCTTTCCTTTACACCTAGTTTTTGCTTTATCAAATCGTGGGTCAATGGTTTCAAATAAAGTTGGCTCGTAATCAATATCCATATTTTTTGATTCCACTGCAAAACTTGTAGAAATCAATTTTTTAATTCCAAAGTTTTCAAAATTCTGAGCAAAAAACTTTGTAAAATTACTCCACTCTGGGTCATCACAAGGAAGCAAAATTGTTTTTCCCCTAAAAACATCTTTGTCATATTCAAGATAGGCGTTTATTTCCTTTTGAATATCCTGATACTGTGTATAAAATTCATCATTTTTTTGTTTCTTCGCATTTTTTAAGTTTGCATTTGCCATAAAAATAATTTCCTGAAAATAAATAAAAATTGAGTAAATTGTTTTAACTCAGTAATTACTTAGTTTATCGGATATTTATCAGAAATTACTTAGTTTTTAGTGAATTAGTCAGAAATTTCTTACACTATATATAGAGAATGAGTAATTTTTGGGAACGCGTAGTTGATGAACTAGATTATTTAGGAATCACTCGTACATACTTAGCAACAACTTGTAATTTTAGTCTCACGAATATAGGTCAAGGAATAAAACTCGGAAGTACCCCTTCCGCCGAAACTGCTGTAAAAATCGCACAAGTTCTTGGTGTAAGTGTTGAATATTTGGTAAACGGAACAGAAAACACAAAATTCCCATCCCAAAAACAAACAGAACAAAATCAACTTCGTTTATATCGGAAATATCATGATTTAATAGAAAAAATGGAAAAGTTTTCAGACGAAAAACAAAATATTGTGAATAATTGGATAAATGATTTAGAAAAGATATAAAATCTTCCATAATTTCAAAATAATTAGAATTATGGAAGATTTTACTGATTTATAAATATTCTTTACAATTTTGAATTAAAGAAAATACATTGTATTCTTCACATTCAGCAGAATATTTTCTTGAAGTTTCTTCTATGCATTTTACAAAATCTTTACTTTTAGATTTTTGTGTAATGTCTTCGAAAATTTCAGATAACAAAATAAAATCATCAACTGAGCAATTATTTTTTATAAAATTGATTGTTTCAAGAATTTGTTTAGACATAAAATCTGAAACATTTCCCCACCATTGTTCTACTTGCCAATCATTTTCAAAACCGATTTTTTTTCTAAGAATTACCAAATTATGAATGATTTCATTAAAATTATTTTTATAATCATAAATCATTTTTTCAAGTCTTGAATAATCTTCATCAGAAATGCCATCTTGAGAATCCATACAATCTTTGTATTTAGCTAGTTGTGTTTTAATATCTTCAATCATTTTTTACCTCCTCTTTCTTTTATCTGATTGATTACTGTCAGGAAATACAGTTGCAATATTTCCATGAGTTTTCTTCACTCCAACCCAAACACCTTTGTATTTTCCCCACATTGTTATTCCATCTTTTGTTCCTTTGTTATGTTTAAGACCAACAACATGTTCAGCAGCTTTTGTAACATCTTTTTGAGTCCACGACTTTGGAAACCAAGATTGATTATTTCCTTTTTGCTTTGACTTATTTTTATGGTCTTTTACATTTCCTACTCGTACACCATTTTTGAAGGTTTTATTTATCTCAAAATTTAATCCTTTTTTCTTCATAAAATCAATAGCTTCTTGTCCATGTCCACCATTGATTAATTTCTGAATTTTTCCTGTTTTGGGATTTTTTGTATAATTTCCTTCAATAGAGTGAATCAACGCTTGATGATGTATTTTTGAACTGCCCCTACTTGTATAATATCGTCCAGATTCTCCACTACCCATTTTTCACCTCCTGATGTTTGGAAGTTATCCAATCTGGGATATTTACAAATTGACATGCAGTTTTAAACTCCGAAAAGATTCTATCATGCATTGATCCATAAACAATGATTATTTTAGGTTCAAGTTCTTTAATCATAGCTCTTAAACCTTCTCTAAAATGATAAGAATCTTTTTTTGTTTTTATACAACCATAAGTTCCAATACAATAAATAGAATGCTTTTCAAGACCTAAAAATGCAAAGGGTTTTTCTGTTGGAATAATTCGTTTATAGGAAAATTCATCACCCCATCTAACATTTGGAATTACATAAATTCCTTGTGTTTGCAAATAATGACCAATTTGTCTATTTAAATATGTATTAGTCATTTGTAAAATTAAAGGCATATCACGATAAAGTGAACAATCAGGAGAAATGATACCTTTAAATTGTTTTAGTTTATTCAGATAGTCCTTTGTTGAAGTTAGAATATCTCTAAATTTCAAATCATGTTCATAGAAACATCCAAAACACTCTGAATAATCATTAATTCTATTCCATAATGAAAATGGAACCATTTTTTCTGGAATAATTATTTGAGATGGTGCTTTTATTGTGGGAATTTCTAACAATCCTTCAAATAATGCAGTTTCAACTAATTCTGCGTTAAAACCATCATCAATTAAATTTTTTGATTTAGTAATCATAATCGATTACCTCCTTTTTTTTAGAAAAATTTCATATCGTAAGGTGGATCAATGTAAACAACATTGACAATTTCTCTTCAAGGAAGTAATCTAAAAATGGATTTACGACGCCAATCAAAAAATCCATTCTAGCGAAATTACTTCCTAGAATTTAAGCCTTGTTCTATGAGCAGGGCTTTTTTTGTTCTATAAACATATCTACCTCCAATTCAATTTTTTTATTAAGAAAATTTTTATTTATTTTCATCTGATTCTTTAATTTCCCTAAGATAAACTCTTATACAATCGGGCTTTACATTCATTTTATCAGCAATTGTTTTTATTATCTCACTTTTCTTCATTTTTGTAGTCCTTGACAACATATTATACAAAGCTTTACATTCTTGTTTCTTAGTTTTCCTATCTCCAATAGATATTTTTTCACATTCATCAAGAACATAGTCATATAATAAACGCCACGCATTGTTTACGAAATTCTTCTCGTATTCAAGTTTATCAGCAATATTTTCCTGTTTTTGCTTTGAATAGCCACTTAATTCCAACCAAGTAAAAAAACTCATTTTTACACCTCCTGTATTCAATAAATATCATTTTTAAAAAGTTATGTCACATACACGGATTGTTTGGATTATTTCTTAAAAAAAATCATAAAAAATGATTTTTTTCATAAATATTAAACATTGTTTACAATTTTCACTTTAACATATCAAGTGAAATAATTCAAGTAAATATTGCAAAAATGATTATTTTCACTTATTATACAATTATGAGTTTTTGGGAAAGAGTAGATTCAGAATTAGATTATCAAGGCATATCAAGAAAATTTTTAGCAGATAAATGTGGTTTTCAAATTTCAAATATCGCAAAAGGATTGAAACTTAATAGCATACCTTCCGCTGAAACTGCTGTTAAAATTGCACAAGTTTTAGGCGTAAGTGTAGAATATTTGGTAAATGGAACCGAGTCTGTAAAAAATCCTACTGCAAAACAAACAGAACAAAATCAGCTCAGACTTTATCGAAAATACCATGATTTAATAGAAAAATGCGAAAAACTAGACTCAGATAAAATAAAACTTTTAGAACAGATTGCAGATAATTTTAGTTGATTAAATCTTGCAAAAATCCACAAGTAAGTGTATATTAATAAAAGAGGCACTCGTTAGCAAATGCTCTGCCTCCACATTTTATGGACAGTCGCCAATAATGAAGTGGGTTCAGTACTTGGCGACTATTTTTTTACTCTTTATTACTTCTGCTTTTGCGGAGGTAACTAAGTATTTCAAGAATTAGATTAGCTAAATTAATAGCCAACGAAATTATTTCGTAAATCGTCATCTTGCTTAGCCTCCTATTTTCAAATTCCAGAATTTACTCTGGTTTAGTATAGGAGACAGTCGCCTTGCCAACGAGTGCAAGTTCATTATTGCATATATCTATAAAATTATCAATACAAATATTGAGTATAATTTTGTTAAGTATTTCCTGCGAATTGAATTTTTTGCGGGTTTTCGATAATATATCATTATGACTGAAAAAACTCGTTCGTTTCTTTGTGCTTTAGGGTTAATTTCCATTACGATTATTTGGGGATTTGCATTTGTTGTTGTAAAAAATTCCCTAGATTATGTTCCGCCGATTTATATGTTGGCTTTTCGCTTTACAATTGCTTCTGTTGTGTTGGCGTTGATTTTTCTTCCTCGCTTAAAAATGATGGATAAATCAACTTTCTTTCATGGGATGATTTTGGGCGTATTTTTGTTTTTGGCTTATGCTTTTCAAACTGTTGGGATTCAATTTACAACTGCCGGAAAAAACGCTTTTTTAACTACAACTTATGTAATGATGGTTCCTTTTTTGCATTGGATTTTTAACAAGACAAAGCCAACTTGGTACGCTGTTGTTGCCGCAATTATCACTTTGGTTGGAATTGGATTTTTGTCTTTGCAAGGGGATTTTTCTGTAAATATCGGAGATGTGCTAACTATCATTTGTGGATTTTTCTTTGCAATTCACATAATTTTTATTGCTCGATACACACAAAATCAAGATCCAATTTTGCTTACAATTCTTCAGCTTGGATTTTCTGCATTATTTTCTTGGATTTTAGCACCATTTATGGACGGAAAATTTCCTCTTGAGCAAATTCAAAAGCCAGATGTAATAATTTCAATGTTTTATTTAGGTTTGTTCAGCACTTTGGTTGGATTTTTGCTTCAGAATGTTTGCCAAAAATATGTAAAAGCATCAACTGCATCTTTGCTCTTATCTTTTGAAGCGGTTTTTGGCGTAGTTTTTTCTATTATATTCTTAAAAGAATACTTAACAGGAAAAATGATTTTAGGTTGCTGTTTGATTTTCTTTGCCTTAATTTTGTCAGAAACTCAATTTTCATTTTTGTCGGGAATTTTTAATAAATTTTCTAAAAATAAAAAATTGACAGATAATCAATTATAATAGAAAATATATTTATGCTTTAAAAAGCAAATTTTTGTAAAACGAGGTTTTGTATGGCAAAAAAAAGCAAAATGGGTTGGGGATTAAAAATTCTTCTTGTTATCATTTATGATATTTACGGAATTTATCGCCGTTTAACAAGTGGAAAAGCTCTTTCAATTATCATTGGACTTTTACAGATTTTTACAGGTGGATTTTTCGGTATCCTTTGGCTTATCGATTTAATCTGTGTTCTTACAAAAAAAGAAATTACAGTTCTTGTGTAATTACTGAACAACTTTTTTGCAAAGTCGGTTTAAGGTTTCTTTTTAGAAGTTCCTTAGCCGACTTTTTTTATAAAATCGGAAATCCAAAAATATCATTCTGTTTTTGATTAGGATTTTTAAGTTGTTCTATTTCTTGATGAAGTTTCTCATAAAGAATCGTATTTTGTCTGTTCATCTCATTCATTAAATTTGTAGTAACTTTTGAAGTGATTATATTTGCAAGTTTTTTTGTAGGAGTACTTTCATCTAGAACTTCAAATAGTTGGGAAGGATTGATTTCTAAAACATTTGCTATTTTTGAAATCAACTGAGCTGAGGCAAATTGATTTCCTGTTTCTATTTTCGAAAGATGCTTTTGGCTAATTTCCAATTTTTCTGAAAGTTCGTCTTGAGTAAAATTTGCTTCTTTTCTGATTTTGCGTAAGTTTTCACCAAAAAGTTTTGAAATATCAATTAGTTCTTCATTTTTCACAATATAATTATGATGTAAAAAAACATAAAATAAACAATTCTTTAGGTAATAAATATACTTTTACGGTAGTAAAATATACCTTGATAAAATAAAAATAAGTGTTATAATATTCTTATTTGGTAGTAAATATACTTATTGTGGGGTTATTTGTGATTTCAAGAATCAAATATTATTTGTTAATAATGATTTATTTATTTTTATCTTCAAGCTGTGTAATAAATATGTATTTTTAGATAAATTTGAGAGGTTTTATGAAAAATTATATTGGTAAAAGATTTTTTTGTATTGCTTTTTTTATTATTTTTAGTTTGCAAATTTTTGGATGTCAAACTTTAAAAACTATAGTAGATGAAGTTTCATTTAGTTTTGAAAATTTAGGGAAAAAAATTTCCCAAAAATTTGAAAATTCCAGTTCGTCTGATAATTCCACAGAGAATGAAAATTTACAAAAAGATTATTCTTTAATAGAAGGAACTCGGTTGCCAGTTTTACCAAAACTACAACAAAAACCTTCAACAAAACTTTCTAATTTTTCAACACCTTCATCTTATGAAAAGGCATATTCTTATCGTACAGACAAAGCTGATGAAAATATGAAAGCTATTAAAAAAAATTCAACTTTAGAAACTTTACGAAAATCAAATCCAGAAAATTATATAAAAGAAGTTTGTGCAAAAATAAACGAACTTGCAAAAGATGATTTTGAAAAAGCAAAATTAGCTCATGATATTACAGCTCTTTTAATAAAATATGATGCGGCAAGTTTTTGGGCTGGAAAAATTCCTAATCAAGATTATTCTTCAGTTTTAAAAACTGGACTTGCTGTTTGTGAAGGTTATTCAACTGTTTATAAAAGATTTTGTGATGAATTAAAAATTCCTTGCTATAAAGTTATTGGATATGCTCGTGGTGTTGGAACTTCTTTAGAAACTGAAAAAAATATTTTTGCTTCAAATCATGCTTGGAATATCGTTCAACTTGAAGGGAATTGGTATCTTGTAGATTGTACTTGGGATTCAGGATATATGAGTGGGCGCACTTCTGTGCAGAGGTATAATACTGATTGGCTTTTCTTAAAACCTGAACATTTTATTTATACTCACTTTCCTACAGATAGCCGTAATCAACTTTTGAAAAATGTTTTATCTTTTGATGAATTTTTTAATTTACCAGATTTGCAACCAAAGTTTTTTGAAATGGCAAATAATATTTCTCCTGATTTGAAAAAAAATAATTTATCTGATGGAACCTTTGTATTAAATTATAAAATGAAAGATGGATATAGTTTTACATTTGAACTTGCAAATTTAACATCAAATCAAATTATTAAAAATAGAGTTTTAGTTGAGGATGATTGTGCAACATTTAGTTTTCCTCAAGTAGCAAAATATTCTGTTTCAATTTTTTATTGGAAAGATGGAGAGCAACGAGGAAATAGTTGTGGTTCATTTTTAATTGAATCAACTGGAACAAGTTCTGTTCGGTATCCTACTTTATATTCAATAACTGGTGGAAGTGCAAAAATTATTGAACCAAAAACTATGCCATTAGTTGCAGGACAAACTTACAACTTCAAAATAAAAGTTGAAAATAAAAAATTTGTAACTGTAATTTGTGGTAATCAATATAATAAATTAACTGATGATGGAACTGGAATTTTTTCTGGTGAAGTTACAATCCCAAAAAATACAAAACAAATTTCTATCGGAGTTTCAAATAAAGAAAATAGTAGTTATCAAATTTTTGCAAATTATGTAGTTAAATAGTATGAGGAAATTTATTAGGATAAAATTATGAATAAATCAGTTGTTAGTGTAAATAAATTAAAACTTCAAAAAGAATTTTTAGAGAATGAAATTATTTTTATTAAACGAAAATTTAATATTTCAGAATCTGAAAAAATTTTATTTTC
>JAZRJV010000031.1:0-6281 GCA_045645985.1 Treponemataceae bacterium | reverse complement strand
CTTTTAATGAGGGGATATACTGAAAAGCTTCGCACAAATTAGTGCTGCGCTTTTTCAGTTAAAGTTTGCTTTGCAAACTTTGGATTTACTGCAATTTCTTACTCCGTTGCGAAATTGCGTATTAAAACTCTGTTCGAAAATTGATATTTTCTCACAGACTTTTAATGAGGGGATATACTGAAAAGCTTCGCACAAATTAGTGCTGCGCTTTTTCAGTTAAAGTTTGCTTTGCAAACTTTGGATTTACTGCAATTTCTCACTTCGTTGCGAAATTGCGTATTAAAACTCTGTTCGAAAATTGATATTTTCTCACAGACTTTTAATGAGGGGAATATATGAATACAAACGAAAAAATTGCTACTAATGTAGAAGCAAAACTTGGTAAAGGTGTTGAGTTCGAAAGAATTCGACGAATCACTGGTTATCTTGTAGGAACTTTGGATCGCTTTAACGATGCAAAACGAGCTGAAGAGCATGACCGCATTAAACACGGAATGTAGTTGCAATAACAAATAGACCCCATCAGGCTATGCAAACTATTCTCAATATTGCCGGGCTCGTTAATGATTCTATCGTTGACGGGCCCGGTATCCGTTTTACCATATTTGCACAAGGTTGTTCTCACGATTGCCCAGGTTGTCACAATCCAGCAACTCATCAATTTGGAATTGGACAAGATATGAGCATTTCAGAAATTGTAAATCAAATAAAAGCTAATCCCTTAGTTAGAGGAGTTACATTTTCTGGCGGTGATCCATTTTTTCAAGCAGAAGGTTTTGCAGAACTTGGTCGTAGATTAAAAGCCTTAGGTTACGAAGTTGCATGTTACACAGGATTTACTTGGGAACATATCGTTGGAATTGCAAATGTTCATCAAGTTGAATTATTAAAAACTCTTGATATTTTAGTTGACGGACTTTACATCGAAGAAAAACGAAATTTAGATTTACGCTTTCGTGGAAGTGAAAACCAAAGAATTATTGATGTACAAAAAAGTTTAGAAGGAATTACTTTTGGAGTTTCGCCTGTTCACCAACCGATTCTTTGCACACAAAAAAGATGGATTGGATAAATTAAAAAATATTTTTTACAAAAAATTATTCTGTGCAAAAATTAAATAAATCAAAAGCGCCTTGCAATAAATTTTCATCAATAATATTTTTATTTTCATTTATAAATTCTTCAAACAAAAATTTTAAATCATCAAAACTTTTTTTAGAACTCAAAATGATTTGACAAAAACCTTTTTCTCTTTCTTGCTTTGCACATAAATTATGTAATTGATTTAAATATTTTACATTCGGATTTTTTGAAACGCGTTCAAAATCTTTTTCAGATAAAATTGGTAGTTTAAAATTTATTGCACAATTATTATTAGTTTCTTGCAAAAAAGTTTTTTCATTTTCAAAATTGAAATCAAAATTATTTTCAATTAAGTTTACAAAAATTTCTGGCAAAGATTTTTCAATTAAAACTGAATAAAGTTTTGACATTCCAGAAAGTCTAGGATTGATTTCTAGCAAATACCAAGAATCATTTTTAAAAATCAAATCAACTTGTGTAATTCCACAAAAATCAAATTCAGTTGCAAGTTGCTGTAAAGATTTTTTTAATTCATCAATTTTAAATTTTGAATTTTTAATTGGACCAAGTTTTACACTTTGCTTTGGACTTGTAATTCCATATTTGTTTGTAGAAAAAATAAATGGCGAAAGTACAAAATGATTTTTTTCTAAAATATTTTTTTTGTAGCAAGAATAAATTTCTGTTCCAAAATGAAATCCATCAATATATTCTTGAATAATTCTATCGCTGTTATTTCGTTTTGAATTTAAAAATGAAATAACTTGATTATAAGTTGTAGCAACTTCCATTCCGTAAGAACTTACACCACAAGTATCTTTTATGATTACAGGAAAATTTAATTTTTGAATTTCTGAAAAAACAAATTCTTTGTAAACATTTTCTTTAATTTCATTTTTATTTCTTTCAGAAAAAAATAACTCATGATGAACATAAACTGATTTTGGAATTTTTAATTTTCCAATTTTTTTATTTGAAATTAATTCATTTAATTTTTGATTTGTAAAATTTTTATCAAAACAAATTGAACAAGTTTTTGTTGAATGACAAAAAGTTTTTATTCCATTTGAATTTAAAATTTCTGCAACCATTGAATCTTTTAATGAAAGCCAATCAAAAGGATTTAACCAAAAAGAAAATGCAACTGCAACATCAGGATTAAAATTTAAAATGATTTTTGCAAAACTTTGCGCATCATTTTTTTCATTTGAATTTAAAACATAATAATTTACTTTTTCTGATTTTAAAAATTTTCCTTCTTCAAAATAATCAATTAAAAACATTCCAGGAAATTGTGTTACAACAAAAAATTCGTGTTGAGGAAAATCTAAAACTAATTTTTCAAATTCATCTTTGCAAGTTGGATAAGAAGAAATTTTAAAAGTGTTGCAATCAAAATGATTTGAATTTGTGCTGTAAAAAAGAATTTTCATTTCAATTATATAATAAATTAAATAAAATAATTTGACAATTCTTTTCATTTTATGAGATAATATTTTAAGAGGAATTTATTTATGGACAAAAAATCTTTAGAGACAATACAAAATATCATCGGTTACAAATTTAACAACGAGCAACTTTTAGTTCAAGCCTTTACAAGAAAATCTTACGCATTTGAAAATCGTGGAGTTCAACATTGTGAAGTTTTGGAATTTTACGGAGATTCAGTTTTAGGACTTACAGTTGTAAAATCAATGTGCAAAAAATTTGGAAAGATAAAAAATAATCAATTTGTTTCTGAAAAAGATGAAGGCGATTTAACACAAATAAAATCCACTTGGGTTGATAAAAAACATTTAGCACACACAGTAAAAATTTTAGGATTGGATAAATATCTTAGACTTGGAACAGAAGAACAAAACGCAACAGGCAAAAAAGCATTATCGTTAAAAGAAGATTTATGCGAATCAATTATTGGAGCCGTTGCAGTTGACTGTAATTGGAATTTTGAAATTCTAGAAAAACTTTGCACAGGAATGTTAGATGTAAAAGAATTTACAGAAAACACAGTTCGTATGTTGTGCGATTGGTGTCAAAATAATGGATACGAATTTCCTAAATTCTCAAAAGTAAAACCAGCAGAAGATTTCAAACAAGAAATTTTGAAAAAAGAAAAATTAACTGACATAAAAAATTTGTTTTTTCAAAAAGTTGAAATTCCTGGATTGAATATTTCTTTTATCGGTTATGATGAAACTGAAACAGAAGCAAAAATGCAAGCATCTTTTAAAGCTTTAAATTATTTTAATAAATTAGAAATGAAAAAAGAAGTTGAAAATCCAAATTTAGAAAATGCAATAAATCAATTAAATATTTTAGTTGCAAAATCTTACATTGAAAAACCAAAATATATTTTTACAAAAAAAGATTCTAAGTGGGAATGTATTTGCTTAGTTGAAAATCAAAAAAGCACACTCTCAGTTGATAAATCAAAAAATTTAGCAACAAAAAAATCTGCATTAAAAATGATAAATCAATTAATCGATTTAACTGTTGAATAAAAAAACGGCGTTTACAAAAGTGTAAAACTTCTTTATCAATAAGATTGAAGATTACACTTTTTCGCCGTTCAAAATTTGTTAAACTATACTAAATTTTTTTTAGCATAATTTTTTTGCGTTACATTTTCTTAAAAATAATATTTCCAGAAAATTGGGAATGCTAAACCAACACCAGTTTCTACAACAGGCATATCTGAAATTGTAATTTGTGTTCCAACACAAAATTCGTGTGGTCCTAAGTAATAAGAAACTCTTGGATAAATGAAAATTAAATTTTCACTCATTTCATAATCTTTTGCATCTCCAATTCTATACAAAACTCCTAACTTTGCTTCTAGGTCTGGAGTAACAAAACATTTTCCAAGCAAACCTGTATAAATTGGAATTGTTGCATCATCTCCAACATTAAATCCAATTTCAAAGTCAGTTGAGATATTGAAAAATCCCATATCCAATTTCATTGTTGCATCGATAGCGTGATCCATCGGAGTTTCACCGTCGATTCCATATCCGTTGTAAGTATAACCAATCATCCATGTTAGAGGATCAGCTTCTGTGTAAGAAAAATATGCACCGATTGTTACATCATTTTTAAGGTTAGTAAAATATGATACACCACCGTTCAAGCCACCTGTTCCTTCGTAATAAATTGCACCATTCATTTGAACAAAACTTACATCAGAAAACATATCAGTTTGAAATGGAATATTCACACCCATTGAAACACCTGTTATGTCTTTTAAACCTGAAAAAACATAAGTTGCACCTGTCTTTCCATAGCGCCCTGCAGGAAGATTATCATCGTAGGCATTCATATATGTTCCAGGTACTGTTTCATAATATAAAGTTCCTAAAACAATTTCTGAGCCATCAAATGGAGTCCAACCTACATTTCCGTAAGTTTTATCAGGCATAATTTCAATCACACCTGTATCCCATAAATTATTTGTGGTCATATTCATTCCCACTCGACCTTCCACCCAAAAGTCGTCAAATCTTAGCCAAACTCTTGCTTCGTTATAAAATCCACTAAAAAAAGGTTCAGCTCCTTTTACAGCAGGTTTTATCACAACATCAGAACCAAGTTTGTTATAAACATCTACAATTTGAGCAGACGCAACACCAACTCCCAAACTGATAACAAGAAGCAACCCAACTACAAATCGCTTCATCCCTAAAAATCTTTTTGATTTCATCAAAATCCCTCCTTGATGATGACTAGAAAATCTGCAACGCAAACTGTTTTTCCAATCATCATTTAAAATATAAGGCGTGAAATTTTGATTTACAAATTTTTATGAAAATATTTTTTTAGAAGAAAGATAAATTTTACAAAGTAATTTAAACGAAAAAAATTTAACTTAAATTTAAACCACAAGTTTAATGTTTTTTTCACAATCTTATTTTATATTAAAACTATAAACTATTGGAGGAAAGAAAAATGACTTTACAAAAATCAATGCGTGTTCGTTCAGAACTCAAAAAAGAAATCACTAATTTGAATGAGCTTATTCAAGATTATCCTCAGCAAATTTCATTTAAGAATAATGTTCCAGCAGAAGAAGAACTTCGTTCAAAGCGAGAAGAAAAATCTCTTAGCCTTGACGGCATGAGTTATGAAGAAGTAATTAAACGAATGTTTACAATCACCGATGTAATTTTAGAATTAAACATTGCTATTGAAAAAGCAAACCGCGAAGGTCACAATCTTTTATTTAAGGAAGCTTGTATAAAATCAAAAATTTCTTTGCTTGATTATCAGATAAATTCCGAAAGGTCTATTAAACCAGAAGTTGAACTTCTTGAATATGACTATGAACATACTGACGAAAAAGGAAATTATAAGAGAATAAAAGTTCCTACTTATAATTATTTTATGCTAACTGATGAAACCTTTGGAATGCCTTTGATTGAATACAAAAAGAAATTAAATAAGGAATTGGAGGAAGTTCGTGATGAACTTTCTGCTTTTAATGCAAGTCGAAAAATTGACTATGAATTGCCGGAAGGTATTTTATAGTACAGATATGCAGTAAAAGTAGTTCTTCGGAGGAAACTACACTTGATTTTGAAAAAATATTTTAGACAAACTGATTTATCTTTTTTAAAATCAAGTTCCATCTGGTATCCGACAAGGGAATTGTACCCAAATGGAAAATACGAATCAGCTTAAGAGATAGCTGAAAACTTCGCCTTTAAAAATATAAAACTTTAATTTTTTATGAACCGGATTTTCCGTATTGTTGGTTTTATCTTTTTAATTTCCATGGCTTTTTAATAATTGAAAAATAATTCAAAGTTAAAACAATTCAACACTTATTCATATATCAGATGGAAACTGCAAATCTGGGCGTCGGTTGAAACTCGTAAGAATGGATACCGACGCTTTTTTTATGTGTGATAGGAAAAGTGAGAAGAATATTTGGAAAGTAAGTTATTGTTCCGTAGACAAAAAAACTACGGTCTACGAAGTTTAAGTAAATCTTGAATTTCGGTGAATTCAGGTGAATTTAAAAGATTTGAAAGTTTTATAATTTAATGCTTATTGCAACTATCCGAGGCAGAAAATCCTCTTTTCTTGTCCATTCAGATTCAGATTACTTCAGTTTAAAACAAAAAAGGTTTCTCAATTTGAGAAACCTTGATAGCGGGAGTAGGACTCGAACCTACGGCCTCCGGGTTATGAGCCCGACGAGC
>JAZRJV010000030.1:0-38031 GCA_045645985.1 Treponemataceae bacterium | reverse complement strand
TATTCTTAAACAATGGGTTGCACAATATGAATTGACAGGAAGTTTTACAAAACCAACACGCCATTTTAGTGGAGAATTTAAGCTAAAAGTGTTAAACTACCAGCAAGAGCATCATCTTTCAGACCAAGCTACCGCATTGATTTTTGGCATCACAAACCAGGGAACAATATGTGCGTGGCGGAAGAAATATATTACCGGTGGTACAGAAGCTCTGTTCCAAAAACAAGGCAGGCGTTCAAAAATGCCGAAGAAAAGCTTGATACCAAACAAACCAAGAGAAGAATGGACTAAAGACGAGGAACTTGCATATCTTCGCATGGAGAATGAATACCTAAAAAAATATCTGGCCTTAGTTCAGGAAGACGAGAGAAAGAAACAGCGGCAGCAAAAAGACAGAGAAAAGTCGAGGCCGTCAGGGAACTAAGGTCAAGATTCAATGTTTCAGACTTGACAAAGCTTACAGGCTTGCCAAGAAGCTCGTTCTATTACACAGAATCTCACCCCAGGGAGGACAGGCACAAGGAAGAGAGGGAGCTTGTCCAGCAGATTTATCATGCAAATAAAGGTCGATATGGTTACAGAAGGATTACTTTAGAGTTCAGGAACAGGGGTTTGGCAACAAATCATAAAGTAATTCAGAGGCTGATGCATGAGGAATGTATTGTGTGCAAGGTACGCCAGCATAAATACAATTCATACAAAGGCCAGATTGGAAAAGTCGCTCCAAATCTTCTAAAGCGTGATTTCAGCACAACAAGATCAAATGAGAAATGGGTTACTGATGTTACCCAGTTTAATCTGTTTGGCACAAAACTCTATCTTTCCCCAATTCTGGATTTACATGACCAGTCACTAATCAGCTGGAATCTTTCAGAAAGTCCGAACTATGCACAGACAGTTGATATGCTTGAAAAAGCATTTTCCCAAATACCAGATGGTACAAATCTTATTCTTCATTCAGATCAGGGCTGGCAATATCAGATGTATGATTACCGGCAAAGATTGATGGCAAAGGGAATAAGGCAAAGCATGTCCAGAAAAGGAAATTGTCTTGATAATTCAGTTATGGAAAACTTCTTCGGTTTATTAAAGTCTGAACTTTTATATTTGCAGGAGTTTGAATCTGTAGAGCATTTTAAGAAAGAGTTGATTGAATATCTGACTTGGTATAATGAAAAGAGAATTAAAGTTAAATTAAAAGGACTGACTCCTTTACAATTTAGGAATCAGTCCTTAAAATCAGCCTAGTTAAAGTGTCCAATAATTGGGGTGCACTTCATAATAATTTTATTAGATAGTCTTTTTTTATGTAAAAATGATTTTTGCTCTTATAGAAGGTTTTATTTTTTTAAGAAAAGTTGCATCAATGTAATAAAGTTATAAATCTTTTTGTAGATGTCTACGCCCATATCTTTAAGTGGTTTATCTGAATAATGTTCTAGTTCTTTCCAGTTTATCAATAATTGAGGCTTTGGATTTTCAGTATCTTCAATTAAACTTTTAAGTTCTCTTGCAAAACTTACTAATTGCTGAGCTCCCATTGTAACGATTGATAAAGCTTTATCGTTTATATCTCCTAATTGTGTTCGGATATAACGAGCAGAATCTTTATCTCGGTCACATCGAAAAAGCAAATTCTTTAACTTAACTCCGATTTCAGAATCCTCAGATAAGGAATTATCAAAATCATTGATTTGGTCAGAAACTGTTAAGATTGCGTGATAATTGTCAGAAAGCTGATTTGATAATGCAGATGATACCCATTTACCACGAACAAGTACTAAATCTGTATATTCGCGCATATCTTTTTTGAAATAATCAATCAAAAAGGCTTTCATGTAATTCATTGGCTGATAATGAAGATATCCGTTGATATTTTTCTTTGAAAACTGAGAATTTGCAGCTTCTGAATAATTTTTTAGCCTTGAAACACTTGTTGTTCCAAAAAGATTTTTAAGAATTTCCTCTACTTTGGAATTTGTTCTTGTTTGTTCAATTTTTTTCAAAGTTTGAGTTGTTTGAGTTCTAATTTTTTCTAGGTAAGGCTCAAAAATTTGCTCTGAAAAAATCCCAGAAGGCTGTTTGTAAATCGGATTTTTAGTGATAAGTTGAAGCATCATCTCAAACACTTTTGTATCACGAATTGATCTAAGTCTCATTAAAATTTTATTCCAAGCAGATTGTTGAACTGGCTCTACACCTTTTATGTTTTTAAATAACTGCATAACAGGTGCCCAATCTTCTGTAAAAGGCATTAACCAAGCAATATCGATAAAATCCATTAAGTCATCACTGATATATTCTGCTCTGATTATGTCAAATTTAGGAGCATAATTAAAATCTCTTTCTCTTAAAGATGAATCAAATTTCTTCAATAAGAAAAAATAGTCAAATGTACAAAACTCTTTGAATGCAACAACTTTAGAATAAAGTCTATCAATTTCTTGAATTTTTTCTGTATCAAAATCTGTAATAAAGTTTGAAAGATTAGTTTTTACTTGCTCACAGAGTTGATTAAGCGGAACTTTTTGCGATTGTTCCATAATAGCTTCTTCTGTAAGTTGACTTGCTAATTCATGCTGTTTTTCTGTAAGAGTAAAATTTATAACCGCATTTTTTATCGCATTAGGATTTTGGATTCCCTGAATCATTGCCTGGGCAGGTGCGATAATTTTATAAATATCATAAAATAATTTGGCAAGTTGAGGTAATGCTTCGTCAGACGAAAATTTGTAAAATTTATATTTTGAACGAGATAGCTCTTTTGCGATTGATTTTAGTAATCGTTTTTTTTCTGCTTCAGGATCGGAATTTCCTAAAAACATTGAAATTAGTCTTTGAAAAAAATTTTCTTCTGAGTGTGTTTTCTTATCTGCCATACTTCTATAATGTTAGATATTTTACGGATTGTCAACTATAAAAAATGCCTATATGAAAAGAGGCTGCTTATTTCTAAGCAGCCTCATGTTAATTACCTAAAAATTACATCAAAGATAAAACCTTTGTAGGACAACCTGCAACACAATCGCCACAAGCTGTACATTTTGTATAATCTACAACAGGAATCAAATCAACAAGGTGAATTGCATCTTGTTTACATTGTTTTTCACATTTGCCACATTTGATACAACCAGCTTTACAAAGTTTTAAGATTTGTGTTTTGTTAGGATTTTTGTTTGAACATCCAACAAAGGCACCTTTGGTCTCAACAGGAATTGTTGACAAAATCTTTTGTGGACAAATTTTTGCACAGATTCCACAACCTGTACATTTTTCTTTATCGATATGAGGAAGCCCATCTTCGCCAAGTTTAATTGCGCCAAATTTACAAACATTTACACAATCTCCGTAACCGATACAACCCCAACTACAAAATTTTGTTCCATTAATTGCTTGTTTTGCACCTGCACAAGTTTTTACACCAGTGTATTCACCTTTAGCTAAGGCTTTGTCGCAAGTTCCTTGACAAGCGATAACTGCCATTTTTTGAACAGCGTTTGCTTCAACTCCAAGAATTTCTGCGATTGCTTTTGCTGTTGCAACTCCACCTGCGGTACATCCATTTGTTGGAGCATTTCCTGCGGCACAAGCGGCGGCAAATCCGTCACATCCTGGATAACCACAACCACCACAGTTTCCACCTGGCAAACATTCTCTGATTTTTGCTACAGTTGGGTCAACTTCAACATGGAAAACTTTTTTGAAAAAGCCAAGTAAGAATCCCAAGATAAGTGCTACAACTGCTGAAACTATAAATGTAAATAAAATTGTTGTCATAAATTATTCCACCTTATTTAATCAATCCTGCAAATCCACCGAATGCCAAAGATAAAAGACCTGCTGCGATAAAAAGAATCGGGGTTCCTTTTACAAAACTTGGAACATTTGCAATTTTAATTCGTGAACGAATACCAGACATCAAAATCATTGACATCAAGAAACCACAAGCTGTTCCCAAGGCATAAACGATTGATTCTACAAAAGAATATTCTTTGCTAATTACATTAAGTGTTACTGCAAGAATTGCACAGTTTGTTGTAATCAAAGCAAGATAAACACCCATTGAACTATATAAGCTTGGTGCTGATTTTTTTAAGTAAAATTCTACAAGTTGAACAAGGGCTGCAATTACTAAAATAAAAATCAAAGTTTGCAAAAATTGAAGATTCAATGGTGCCAAAATAAAATGATATAGGGGATATGTAACAACTGTTGCTAAAATCATAACGAAAGAAGTTGCAATTCCCATTCCAGTTGCTTTTCCTGTATCACTTGTCATTCCGATAAAAGGACACAATGCTAAAAACTGAATAAGAACAACATTATCAATTAACATTGATTTTAGAAATATACTTAGTAAATCGTTCATTATTTTTCACCTCTTTTTCTTAAAAAAGTTGTTACTGCGATAAACATTGCAAATACAAAAAATCCGCCAGGAGCTTTTGAAAAGAATCCGATTGTAAATTCTTCTGGTAAAATTTGAAATCCTAAAAGGCTTCCGCTTCCAAGAAGTTCCCGAACAAAAGAAATTCCTGTTAAAACCCACAAATATCCAAGTCCCATCCCCAAAGCATCAAGTGCTGATTCTCCAACTGTGTTTTTTGAAGCAAAAGATTCAACGCGCCCCATGATGATACAGTTTACAACAATCAAAGGAATAAAAACCCCCATAGATTTTGATAAATCTGGAAGATATGCTTGCATCAATAAATCTACGATTGTAACGAAAGTTGCAATTACGATAATAAAAATCGGAATACGAATTGAATCTGGAATCAATTTTCTAAAAAGGCTGATGATGATTTCACTCATTACTAAAACGAAGGTCATTGCAAGTCCCATTCCAAGTCCGTTTAGAACTTCAGTTGTAACTGCTAAGGATGAACAAAGTCCAATCATCAATACCAAAAGTGGATTTTCTTTTACTAATCCGTTTGTAAAAATATCTAAATATTTTTTCATTTTGCACCTTCTTCTGCAAGGAATTTAATTGCTTCTTGTGTAGAAGTTTTTAAGATATTTCCAATTCCTCGTCTTGAAATTGTTGCACCAGAAAGTCCGTCAATATCTTTATCTGCAGAAAATTCATCATCAATTGATTTTCCTGCAAACTGTGTATAAAATTCAGGTTTTAATGCGTTTTGACCAAATCCTGAAGTATCTGAAATTGATAAAATTTTGATGCTAGAAATTGTACGATTAGGAAGAACTCCAGTTAAAATTGTTGCTTTATCGTATGTTGGACCTGTTGCTTGAACAACGGCGCCCAAAACTTCATCCCCAGATTTTGCAATATAAACTTGTTCGATTGAAATTCCGTTTACTGTTTGTGGAACAAAATCTTTTGGAACTGTAAAATCAGTTGCATCTGCAAAAATTTCTTTTAATCCGGCTGTTAATGCTTGATTTTTTACTGCTTGAATTGCAGGTAAAGTTGCATTATTTACAAATGCCAAAAGTACACAAGCAACTGAAGCAAAAAGTGCAAGAACTACTGCTAGTTTTAACATTTGTTTCATGCTTTACCTCCAAATTTATATCCGTATTTTCTTGTTGTTAATTTATTCAAGAAAGGAGTGATTGCGTTCATAATCAAAATACTGAACATAACACCTTCTGGATATCCACCAAATTTTCTGATTAAGAAAGTGATTAAACCACATCCGATACCAAAGGCAATTCTTCCCCAAGATGTTACAGGAGTTGTTGCGTAATCTGTTACCATAAAAACTGCACCGAATAAAAGTCCACCAGAAATCAATGCCATTACAACATCGCCACCAGAAAGCCAAGTTGCTAAAGCGACAGTTGCTACCATTGAAATTGTTGCTTTACCATCGATGATTCTTGTAATAAGAAGATAAAGGAATGCAAGTAAAATCAAAATTATGCTTGTTTCTCCGATACATCCTGCGCGATTTCCTAAGAAATATTGCATGTAAACATCAGTATCTCCAGAAAAAGTTCCTGCTTTCATTGTTGATAAAATTGTTGCTGATGAAATTGCATCAATGCCAGAACTTGCTGGTTGTAGCCAAGTTGCGCCAAGTGCAGATGGAAAACTTACAAACATAAATGCTCGTCCTGCTAAAGCTGGATTGAACACATTTGCGCCTAATCCTCCAAAAAATGCTTTTGCTACGATGATTGCAAAGGCTGAACCTAAAATTGTCATCCAAACTGGAGTTGTTGGCGGAAGAACCAATGCAAGTAAAATTCCAGTAACTGCTGCAGAACAATCTTTTACACAGATTTTTTGTTTTGTTGCCATTTGAAAAAGCATTTCAAAAACTACACAACAAGCTGTTGAAACGATTATCGTTAAAAGGGCTGGAAATCCAAAAAGGATAACGCCGTAAACACATAAGGGTAAAAGTGCGATTATTACACCTAACATTATTCCTGATGTTGATGACTTATCAGAAAAATGTGGACTTGATGAAAGATAAATTTCTTTTTCGTCAGATATTTTCATTATTTAATTCCTTATCATTTCTTTTGTATTGAATTTCTTACGATTTGTTTTCCCATTCTAAAACGCTGAACAAGTTTTACATTTCCTGGACAAACATAAGAACAGCAACCACATTCGATACAATCCATCAAACCGAATTTTTTTGCACTTTCAATGTTCTCTGCTTTAAGTTCTCTAACCATCATTACAGGAGTTAGTCTGATAGGACATGCTTTTACACAGCGACCACATCCGATACAAATCCCTTCCTGACTTAAATCGGCTTCTTTTCCTGTGAGGAATAAAACTCCAGATGTATTTTTTACAACAGGAAAACTTGTATTTGCACAAGTAAATCCCATCATCGGTCCACCTGAAAGAATCTTTTTTACAGGTTTATTCAATTTTACAACCTCAGGATTCAAGTCTGAAATAAATGTTCCAATTGGAACTCTTACATTTTTAGGTGTTTCCAAAGCACCACCAGAAAGAGTTAAGCCTCTATCAATTAAAGGTTTACCTTCTCTAAAGGCTTCTGAAATTGCACACATTGTTCCGATATTGCTGATAACACAACCAATATCTGCTGGAAGTTTTCCTGCTGGAATTTCTTTTTTCAACACCGCTTTTACGATGCTTTTTTCTCCACCTTGTGGATATTTTGTTTTTACCAAAGCAACGCTAATTGAATCTTTGTAACCAAGTTTTTCAATAGCTGTTTCTAAAATAGGAAGACAGTCTTTTTTGTTATCTTCAAGAACGATAATTCCTTTTGGTGCATCTACAATTTTCATTTCGATATGTAAACCATCGATGATTTTTTCTGTAGATTCAAGAATTGTTCTATAGTCGATTGTTAGGTAAGGTTCACATTCTGCGGCGTTACCTAAAACATAATTGATTTTTTTATTTTTAGGAGGATTTAATTTTACATGAGTTGGGAACGCTGCTCCTCCCATACCAACGATTCCCGCATCTTTTACTCGCTTCAAAGCTTCTTCTTTTGAGCAAGTATCAGGATTAAGAGGTTCCATAAATTCTGTGCGTTCAGAACCGTCATCTTCAATAACGATACAAAGAACATCGATATTGCCTACAACTTGGCACATTTCGATTTTCTTTACAGTTCCAGCAACAGAAGAATGAACTGGAGCCGACATAAATGCATCAGACTGAGCAATTACTTGCCCTCTGCTAACGGAATCTCCAACTTTCACTATTGGCTGATTTGGAGCGCCACCCTGTGTTACAGGGATACTTACTATTTTTGAAGAAGGAAATGCATTTTCAATTTTGCAATTTTCCGAAATATCCTTGTGTTCTGGTGGATGAATACCACCTTTAAATGTTAAGCTTTTCATACTTATATTTTATTCTGCTATTTCGTAGCCGTCAATAGACTTTTAGTACAAGGTTTTATATAATAGAAAAATAAATGAAAAAACTATAACTTAGGAGGTTTTTTGTATTTATGCGTAAGATAATTTTTTCTTTCTTAATATTATGTACAAGTTGTTTTGTGTTTGCTTACAATCCAGTTGCAAACGGGAACAATATTTTTGAATTTACAAGTCCAAGATTAATTTCTTCTGCTTCATCTGTTGCAGGTGGTGGCTTAAAAGGAATTACATCTTCTTCAACTGCTTTGAATCCTGCCTTAATTGCAGGTGAACAACGCTGGACTTTGGATTTAGACTACAGCGCTTTTATCGGTTCTGGAAGTTCATCTTCTTACGGACAAGGAATGCAACTTGGAATGATTATGCCAAGTAGATTTGGCGTAGGTTCAGTTGTTTTACAAGGAATTTTTCTTGATAAAACACCTCAGCTAAATTTAGGAAATGTTTTTACTTTAAGAGGTGCATTTGCAAAAGACATTACCGACGAACTTTATTTTGGCGTTGGAATTTACGGTGGATTCGGTGCAGATTGGGCTTTAGCAGCGGACATCGGATTTTGGTACAACATAAAGCAAATTAAATGGCTTCCATTTTTAAAAGATGCTCGTTGGGCTTTTTCAGTTACAGGGCTTGGAAAATCTTTTGAAAAAGAAATTCTTGCTTTAAACGGAGAATCAACTTCAGATTATCCAATGCCATTTACGCCTCGTGTTGGAGTTGCTGGAAATTTATTTGATGTAAAGAATTTTTCTGGTGGAATGTCTTTAGATTTTGCTTTTCCTACTTTTCAAAATGTTGTGTTTAATGCAGGGTTAGAATTTATGATTGCAAACATCATTAGAATTTCTACAGGCTGGAAAGCTGATTTACGAGAAATTTTGGCAGAACAAGCAACTTTGTTACCAACTGCGGGAATTAGTTTTAAATTCAATTTTTCTGGTTCAGAAGATTCTTTCCTTGCAAAAAAAGGTTGGCAAAAAAGCGAAGCAGAAGTTTCTTCAGCTTATCAATATTTCAAAGATGATTTACACTTAGCTTCTGGCGGAATGACTTTGCGATTAGGTCAAAAAGATACAGTTGCTCCAGAAATTACTTTGTGGGATAACGAATAAGGTGATTTTATGAAAAAAATATTATTTGTTCTATTAACTTTAGTTTTATCAATTAATTTTTTAATTGCTCAAGAAAATTCTACAGAAGAAAATAATTCTGTTGTTTCTTCAAGAATTGATTATATTTCACCAAACAATGACGGAGTTCAAGATGAACTTGTTGTTCCTTTGGACATAAAAGATAAGCGCTACATCAGCGAATGGTCTTTTGTTGTTACCGATAGAAACGGAAACATTTTACGCACAATCGGTAACAAACACAAAAGAGCAGATACCGCAACAGATGTTTTCAAAAATCTTTTTTCTGGCGAAGGAATCAAAGGATTTTTTGACAATGTAGGAAAAACTTTTGCGCCAAAATCTGGAGTTGAAGTTCCATCTGAAGTTAGATGGAACGGTGTTTTTGATTCTGGAGAAATTGCTCCTGACGGAACATATTTTTATTATCTTAGTGCAAAAGATGATAACAACAATGAAAGCCGAACAAAAACTTATTCTGTTGTAGTTGATAATACGCCTCCTCAAATTGATTTGATTCAACCAAAGGAAAGCGAAAAAATCTTTGGAGCAGGATTAAAGCCAACTATCAATATTAAGCAAACTGGTTCAGAAGAAGATTTATGGACTGCAAAAATTTCAGATATTTCTGGAAATATCGTTCGCAATTATTCTTGGCAAAATTCTTCTCCAAAAAATATTTCTTGGGAAGGCGAAAACGACAACTTGAGTGCAGTTTCTGAAGGCGTTTATGTTTACGAAGTTACTTGTACAGATAAAGCTGGAAACACTTCTCAAAAAGCAATTGTGTCAAATATTATTTACGATGCAATTCCTCGTTCTGTAAATCTTTCAATTCAAGGAAGTCCATTTTCACCAAACAACGATAGCGTAAAAGATACAATTTCAGTTTTCCCTTCAGTTCAAAATACATCTGGATTGATGAGTACAAAAATCGAAATTTTGGATAAAACAGGAAAAGTTTGCAAAACAATCGAAATTGACATAAACAAATTCATTAATAACGAAATTTCTTCCATAGAATACGACGGAAAAGACGACAAAGGATATTTCCTTTTTGATGGCGAATATCAATTAGCTTTTTCTGCAATTTTTAACAATGGACAAGAGCCAAAAATGAGTAGAAATATCATTATTGATAATCTTGCGCCTCGTGCTTCTTTAACAGCTGAAACTGATGTGCTTTCTCCAGACGGAGATGGAAATAAAGATACAATTACTTTTGTACAAACTGCATCTTCAGAAAAACTTTGGAACGCATCAGTTGTTGACCAATACGGAAATTCTGTAAAAACTTGGTCTTTTGGCGGAATCCCACCTGAACAAATCACTTGGGACGGAATTGACGATAAAGGAAATCTTGCAACAGACGGATTTTACTATTATGTACTTTCTGCTACAGACTCAGCTGGAAACACAGGAACATACAAAACTGAAAACGGATTTGAACTTGATACACAAAAAACTGAAATCATCTTAAAAACAAATGATGTTGCCTTCTCTCCAAATGGTGATGGCGTAAAAGATGTGTTGGAATTTACTCCAATTATCAAAAACACAAGTGGAATTGACAGATATTCATTATCAATTATGGATTCAACTGGATATGTTGTAAAAATGTGGTACGATTCAAAAAATCTTCCATCAAGTTTCAAATGGAACGGACTTTCTGATGAAGGGGAACGCTGTTCAGATGGAAATTATACTGCAACTTTACAAACTATCAGCAAAAACGGAAGCGAAGCCTTAGCTTCAACTCAACCATTTACTTTGGACACAGTTTATCCAAAAATTGATTCATTAAATTTGCCATATCTTGCATTTTCTCCAAATGAAGACGGTAAAAAAGATGTTCTAAAAGTTGAACTTGAAACATCTAACGAAGATTTGTGGCAAGGTTCTATCAAATCTAGCAAAAATGAAGTTGTGCAAAATTTAGCTTGGCAAGGAAAAGCAACTTCTTTTGATTGGAACGGAACAGACGAAGAAGGAAATCTTGTAAAAGACGGAACTTATCAATTTGAAATTTCTTGTACAGATAAGGCTGGAAACAAAGTTGCTAAAAAAATTGATAATATCCAAATGGATACTCGTTCTGTAAAAGCGTATATCACATCAGAATTGGATGCTTTCTCTCCAAACGCTGACGGAACAAAAGACGCTCAAAAATTATCAATTCGCACAAATTTAACAGAAGGAATTGAAAGTTGGAAAGTGTCTGTTTTAGATTCAACAGGAAAATCAGTTGCTTCTTGGTCAAATGAAGATACAAAAGATTTGCCTTCTGTAATTAACTGGGACGGAACAGTAAACAAAGAAGGATATTCAATCAATATTTCAAATGTAAATGTTCCAGTTCCTGTTGGTTCAGTTGTAGAAGGAAATTTTATTGCTCAATTAAATTTGAAATATGTAAAAGGTGATGAAATTTCTGCAACGACTTCAAGTTTTATTTGTAGCATTACTCCTCCAAGTTTAACTGTTCAAACTGCGCCAAAATATTTTAGCCCAGACAACGACGGTTTGGACGATGATTTGTATATCAGACTTAAAGGTGAAAGTTCAGTTCCATTGACATCTTGGTCTTTTGAAATTAAAAATCCTCAAGGAAGTGGAACTTTCTGGAAACGAAGCGGAACTTCAACAATTACAGAACGCTTAATTTGGGATGGTTATAGTGATTCAGCAGAACTTGTTCAATCTGCTACAGATTATCCTTATGTGTTTACAGCCACCGATTCTTTGGGAATGACATCAAAAGTTGAAGGATTTATCGCAGTTGATGTTCTTGTTATCAGAGTAGGGGATGTTCTCAAAATGCAAATTCCTTCTATCATTTTCCGTGCCGATAAGGCTGACTTTGTTGGAAAAGACAAGGATGCAAAATACGGTCTTGATGAAGATGTTATCACAAACAACGAAAGAGTTTTACAACGCGTTGCTGACATTTTGAACAAATTTAAAGAATACAATGTTGTAATTGAAGGACACGCAAATAATCTTTCTAACACAGAGGAAGAAGAAACTGCAACTGTCTTAAATGGTCAACCAAATATTCCGCTTGTACCTTTATCAAAAGATAGAGCTGAATATGTAAAACAGCGTCTTGTAAAATACGGCGTAAACGAAAGTCGTCTTACAACTGACGGGAAAGGTGGTCGATATCCAGTTGCGCCTTCCACAGACAGAAATGTAAGTTGGAAAAATAGAAGGGTGGAATTCATATTGCAGAAATAAATTTTGCAAAGTGAATTGAATCAGAAGAAAATACTATAATTTAGTTGTTTAGTAAATTTAGACCAAAAAGGCTTTCGCCCAAAATTGCTCCACGACCTGCGGTTCCTCCTTTCAGTCGTCAATGCAGGTGTGTTTCAATTTTAGGCTACGCCTTTTTGCACTGATTTGTTAATAGCAAAATATTGTAAGTATTTTCTTCTGTCGCATTGTGGCTTTGCACACTTTATTGTCTTTTTGCTAGAGAAAAAGGCTCTCGCCCAAAATTGCTTCACGACCTGCGATTTCTCCTTTCAGTCGTCAATGCAGGTGTGTGTCGATTTTGGGCTACGCCTTTTTGCACTGATTTGCTATATAAAAAATAGTAAGTATTTTCTTCTGCACGCATTGAGGCTTTGCACACTTTATTGTCTTTTCGCGAGAGGAAGATTCTATCCATACTGGGCTTGGGTTAGAGGTTTATCCCAGAAGATTGTTGCGTTCAAAGATTCTGCAAGTTGGTTTGCTGTGTTTTGGATTTGCGAAAGGCATTCTGCGTCTCGTTTTTTAGAGCGGCGACCTTTTGTGTTTACTAATTCTTTTTGAACGCAGGCATCGTAGCTTATGGCAAAATCTTCTGTATCTCTATGAGGAAAGAATGACACACCAACTTCGTATCGAATATTTCCACAATCACTTTCTGCGTTAAGCCATACAACCACGCCTTTTCGTTCTACATCATTGAAAACGCAATCTGCTTGAAAATATTGTTTGTAAACATCTATATTTGCCATTCTAAATCCTATTTTGCTTTCTTTTAATAAAAAACTTTCTCCAAATCCACAGTTAAAAATCCTGTTCTTCCAACTTCGTAAAAGACTTTTTCTTCCCAAGCTACATACAAAATATTTTTTTCTACAATGGCTGTACCATAAGAAAATCCCATCGGGAGTTTTGGAAGTCTAAAGGCAACTGGATTTCCGTTATTTACAACATATTTGTCTTGAATTGCGCCTTCAAAAAAACTTGTTCCATCTGTAAACACTGCTAGCGAAAAAGTGTCATTCAATAAAACTTGTGCTTCCATTGGAATTGAATTTTCAGCGCTTTGGGCAGATTTTTTTATGTAACTAGATTTTATTCCCAAGTTTGGCTCGGCAATTTCAATAAAATATTCAAAATTTCCAGGCAATCTTGATAAAAGTGTTTTTACTCTCTGTGGGGCTTGCGAAAAGTTTTTTGGCAATACTTTTGAACGATATTCACCTTCTGTAATTTCTGTAGTTGTGATTATATCTTTTCGTTTATTTGGTTCAGTTGTAATCAAAGATTCGTAGGACGAAAAGGTGAGATATTCAAAATCTTTTCTTGTGTTATCTGCGGATTTCAAAGTTACAGTCCACTCGGAATTATTGTAAACTACATCAGAAACTTCCACGCTAGTTGAAAAATCCAAATCTTCTGTAAACAACAAAGGCATAAAAACTGAACTTTCAGGATGATATTGTACCAAAAATGGATGATTTGAATTTGAATTACTTACAGAATTAAATTCAGGATTTTTGTAAACATGAAAAACAGGAAATCCGTCTATACTTGTCATATTATCGACTGTGAGGTTTGCAAAAAATTGATTATCTACAGAAAGTTTTGCTGGAATTTCATCTTGAGGTTCACAATTCAAAAGTCCAAGTTTATTTACAGTTAAAAATCCGTCTGTTCCGATTGTAATTCCGCTTGAAATTCTAATTGCTTCTGTCCAAGGTTTTAGCAAAACCTGTGGAGCTTTTTGTGGAATAGAAACTTGATTAAATCCATCGTAGGTAAAATAATACCATTTATGGCTTTTCTTTGGGATAGGCTTAATTTCTGGCATCTGTGTTTCTACAATCACATCAGAAACTTTTAAAGAATTTTTTAGGTTGCAGCCACATGTAAACAAAGTAAATATAAATAAAGTAAAAACTAATAATTTTCTTTTCATCATCTATAGTTTACCTTTGCTTTTGTTTTGTTGCAAGTAATTTATTCTTTTATTTTTAGCGATCTTGCTGAAAATTGATTTGTTGAAATATCGTTACAAATTAAATCTGAATCTAGCAAAAATGGATTTTCAAATTTCAAAATGCTTTCGTAAAATTTATTCCAGTTAAAATATTTGCAAAAATCATTTGAAGTTTTTGCATCTTGATTGCTACAGCGCAAAAGTTTTTGGTAGACAAAACTACAAAAAGCTGAATGAATAGAAAAATCTCCAGTTACAGGATAAAGTTTTCCTGCGTAAATTTTTTCTAGGGAATTTGTGTTAAATTCAATCAAAACTGGAATAATATTTCCCTTTGGAAAAATTATTTCAAATTCTGATAATTCTGAAGAAAATTCAGTTTTTTGTAAGACAAAGTTTTCATCAAAATAAATGATAAATCCATTTTGTTCTGGGATTAAATCAAGATTTTCTCTTGATAAAACTTCGGCAAATGCACTTTCTAAGTTCACAATGAATTTTTCTTCTTGTGAGCAGGAAACCAAAAATAAGGCAACAAAAATAGTTGCTAATGTAAAAATGTAAATTCTAAATACTTTCATCATCATTATTATAGAAAAAAAAATGAATTTTAAATAAAAATGATAAAAAAAAATAAATAAAGTTGAAAAAAAGTTTGATATTATGTATAGTGATGTTTAATATTGCGAAAAAATGCAACAAAAGTATAAGTTTGCGAACTTTTCAAAAATAAATACAATCAAAGTAGGATTAAATGGAAAATTTCTCTTTCGAAGACCTTGGTCTTGATGAAGCAACTCTAAAAGCTGTAGAAAAAAAAGGATTTGAAACTCCTTCACCAATTCAAATTTTAGCAATTCCTCGATTATTAAATGGCGATGCAAATTTAATTGCAAAGGCAAGAACAGGAACTGGAAAAACAGCTGCCTTCGGACTTCCTTTAGTACAAAAAATTCGCGAAGACAAAGGTTTTCCTCAAGCCTTGATTTTAACTCCTACAAGAGAACTTTGTTTACAAGTTTGCAAAGAAATTCAGTCTTTTTCTTCAGAAAATTTTCCTAGAATGGCGGCTGTTTACGGCGGACAATCTATGGGAGAGCAAATTCGTTCGTTAAAAAAAGGCGTGGAAATCGTTGTGGGAACTCCAGGACGAGTAAAAGACCACATTGAACGAGGAACTCTCAAACTAGAAAATATCAGTTATTTTATTTTGGATGAAGCCGACGAAATGCTTGATATGGGATTTATCGAAGATATTGAAGAAATTTTTGGCAAGGCTAATCCTGAAAGTAGAGTTTTGCTTTTTTCTGCAACCATGCCACCTCAGATTTTGAAAATTGCAAGTGATTTTATGGGGGATTATGAAATTATCGAAGAAGAAAAACGCCCAGAAGAACCACTTTTAACAGAGCAACGATATTGGGTTGTTCGCGAAAATGAAAAAATCGAAGCTCTTGTTCGCTTGATTGATATTTCACCTGATTTTTACGGTTTAGTTTTTACACAAACAAAGGTGGACGCTGATTCAGTTTGTAAACAACTTGATGAAAAAGGCTATGAAGTTGCAGCGTTACATGGTGATATTCCACAAGCTCAGCGTGAAAAAATCCTTTATCGATTTAGAAATAAAAAAACTCGTATTTTGGTTGCAACTGATGTTGCTGCTCGAGGAATCGACATTGAAGGTTTAACTCATGTTGTAAACTACGCACTTCCTTTTGATGTTCCAACTTATGTTCACCGAATCGGACGAACAGGACGAGCTGGTGCAAAAGGTTTAGCTTTCACTTTTGTTCGCCCAGAAGAACGCCGAAAACTTGAATTTATCAAGCAATCTGCATTTAAATCCACAAAAGGAAAATTAACAGAAGAAGAAATTCCTTCAGTAAAAGAAGTTCTTAAAATCAAAGAGAAAAAACTTTTTGAGCAAATGCAAGAACAACTTTCACTTTTTAAAACTGAAGAAAATCCTTCAAGTGAAGAAAATGAAAATTCAGCTGAAACTCAAATAGAAAATAAGGCTGAAAACAAAACTGAAGGCAAAAAAGAAAATCAAACTTTTGCAAAAATGGCTCAAATTTTGTGTGAAGAACGCGACCCTATGCAAGTTCTTTCTGAAGTTTTAGCTTTAAGTTACGGAAAATCTCTTGACCCAAAACGATATGGCGAAATCACTCCGTTAAAAGTTTTTAATCAAGGTAGACAAATTCGTCTTTATGTTCAAATGGGAAGAAAAGACGGATATTCTCCAAAAGATATTGCAAACTATTTTAGTAAATTGCTAAAAATTCCACAGAGAATGGTTGATAGAATTGATTTGTCTGAAAAATTTGTTTTAGTAAGTTTGCCTTATCAAGCAGGAATGGATTTAGTTGCTCGTGCAAAAAAAGATAAATCTTTACCTTCAATGCACATTGATAGCAAAGAAGCTCAGTCAATTTACAAAGGCGAAAAAGGTTCTTCTCGCAAAAGACGATTTGACGATAATTCACGACGAAGCAGAAAATCTGAAGATTCTTTCCGCGATGGTTCAAAAAAATCTGGCGAAAATTATCGTGACGGAAAAAAGCAACGAAAAGAAAAATCTGATGGCAAGAAAAAGTCTGGATTTAGTGGCAAACGAGAAGGTGGCTCAAAACCAATTCACACAAGCAAAACAAGCAACGCTTCTTTGTACAAAAAATAAATTTGCAAAAAGCAATTTTTAAAAACATAAATTTGGCGCAAACTTAAATTGAATAATCTTTTTAAGTTTGCGTTTTTTTAGAAAATTTCTTGAACTGCTTTTTTGTATTTTTCCCCACGGTCAAATTCGTTATTGAACATTCCAAAAGAAGTTGCTCCCGGAGAAAAAACTACAACGCTTTCTTGCTCAAAATCCTTCAATTCAATTTTTACGATTTCTAACAAATCTTGCAAACTTCCGTAAGGTCCAAAAAACTGAATGTTTTTTTCTTTCAACATTGGAAGAAGTTTGTCTGTTCCTGTTCCAGCAAGTAAAAATAATTTTGTTGCTTTATGAGCATTTTCTGCAAGTGGTAAAAAATCCAATTCTTTGTCTGTTCCACCACAAAGCGCAAAAACATTTTTTTCAAAAGAAGAAATTGCGGCCGCCGCTGCTTCTGGAACTGTTGCCGCAGAATCATTGTAAAATTTGATTTTTTGATTTTTAGAATTTGTCCATTCATAAAAATATTCAAGACGATGATGAATTCCCTTGTAAGTTGAAAGAATTTTACAAATTTCTTCTTCAGGAACTTTCATTAAAGACATAACAATTCCTGCGTTAAGCAAATTTTCTTTCATGTGATGCCCCGGAACTAAAGTTTCGTCCAAAACTAATTCATTTTGAATCCAGCCTTTATCATTTTTGTCTAAAAATCCGTAAGCATTTTTTTTATTTTCTTCAATATTTGTATTTGAAAAACTTGAATATCGCAAAATTTGTGCTTTTGATTCACTTGCAAAAATTTCCCCCCATTGGTCGTCTGAAGTAAAAATCGAAAAGCAAGATTCATCTTGATCGGCGTAAATCAATTTTTTATCAGCAACATAACTTTCCATATTTCCGTACCAGTTTTGATGGTCTGGAACAATTTTTGTTATCAAACTGATGTAAGGTTTTAAAAGTTTTCTGCCTCGTAAATCTGCAAGTTGCCAACTGGAAAGTTCCAAAACAACTGGAGTTGATTCGTCAGTTTGGTCTAAAAAGGTGAGTGGACTTACTGTGATGTTTCCGCCTAAAAAAGTTTTAAATCCTGCTTGAGATAATCCATAGTGAATTGCGCTTACAGTTGAAGATTTCCCTTTGCTTCCAGTTACCGCGATGATTGGAGCTTTTGTAAACTGCAAAAACATTGATAAGTCTGTTTCAATTTGTTTTGCTACAGCTAAAAATTTATTTCCTTCATATTTTACACCTGGATTTTTTATAACAACATCAGCGTTTTTAAAATCTTCGATATTATGGCAACCTAAAACATATTTTATTTTTGAACAATCTAATTCTTTATCATTTTCAAGTGAAGAAATTGTTGAAGCAAGTTGTTCTTTTGTTTTCATATCGGTAATTATAACATTTGCGCCATGTTTCAATAAAAAGCGAACAGTTGCTTCTCCGCCACCGTTTAAGCCTAAGCCCATAACTGTAACATTTTTATTTTTTATATCTTCAAGTGTATTGAATGCGCGTTTTTCAGAATATGAATGCATTTTAGTTTCCTTAATTTGAAAATTTACTGATATTCAAAATATCCTTCAAAAAGATATCCGCCTGTTGCAACTGCTCGTAATTTATTTTCTTGAGTGTTCCAAAGGATTGTTATCTTTTTAGAATTATCTGTGTCTTTTGCCAAAAGATTTTGTTGTTCAAATAAAGATTTATTTCCTTGTGCAAAAATACAAACTGCTGCCGTATTTGAAATTCCAGAAATTACAGAAGAAACGAGAGCACTTGCGGCACTTGCACAAGAAGTATTTTCACCTCGTTTTATTGTTCGGATGCACAAAGTTTCTTTTGTTACCGCTTGGCAAACAGTCAAATAAATTTTTTGTGGCTTAAAAAGTTCTCTAAGTTTTGTGTAAAGCAAAAAGAAAGGTTTTGAATTCATATTTTTTGAAGAAGTTACAATCACATCCGATAAAATATGAATTCCTGCCATTTTCATTTTGTGTTCATCAATTTCGATATTTTCCATAATTGAAGAACTTTCTGAATCAATAATTTTTCCAGAAGTTAAAGAAAAAGGACTTCCAAGTGAAATTTCAAATTCTCTTGAAGAAATAACTTTTAGGATTTTTTCACCTTTCAAAGTGTTAAATTTAATTTGATAATCTCCAAGTGAATTTTTACTCATTCTGCCAGAATCAAAAGCGTATCGAGCGGCACAAAAAAGTGCGTCGTAAAAATCACTTGCTTCAGTTCCGTCTGGCCGAAAAAGTCGAAGATTATTTTGTTCATCCAAAAAAATACACCCCGAAGCACCAACTCCGTAGCGTTTATTACAAATCGCCTTAGAAAATTCAGGATATTCAGAAAGTTTAAGTTGTTTTTCGTTTTCTGTATCGATGAGAATAAAAGAATTTCCGCCAAGATGCAATTTGTAAAAAGGGATTCGCATTTTATTTCCTGTTTATCTACTTGTTAAAAGTTGTCGTTTTTTTTCAAAACGATTTATTCCAAGGTTAATAAGTTCTTCTATTAAGTCTGCGTATTTTAATCCACCTGCGTTACACATTTGCGGGAACATACTGATAGAAGTAAATCCTGGCATTGTGTTAATTTCGTTAAGCATTAAATTTCCGTTTTCTTTGTCGATAAAAAAGTCAACACGAGAAAGACCAGAAGCATCAAGAACTTTGTATGCTTTTTCTGCAAGTGATTTTACTTGTGCAATTTGTTCTTCAGTTAAATTTGCTGGAATTGAAAAAACAGCTCCATCTGGATCTTTGTATTTTGCTTCGTAATCGTAAAATTCGTGAGTTGGCAAAATTTCGCAAGGCACAAATGAAGTTTGCTTTTCATTTCCGATAACTGAACATTCAATTTCTCTGGCTTTTACAAAAGGTTCGATAAGAATTTTGTCGTCCCAAGAAAATGCTTCTTTTACAGATTTTTCAAACTCTTCTTTGTTCGCGGCTTTTGATGCTCCAACTGAACTTCCTGCACAACAAGGTTTTATAAAAACTGGATATCCAAACTGATTTTTGCTTTTTTCTTCCAAAGATGATAAACCTTCATCAGTTTCTGCTTCGTATTTTTTTGCACAAATATAAGGAACAACTGGAAGATTTGCATTTTCCCAAATTTGCTTTGTTTTTTCTTTGTCCATTGTTAGTGAACTAGCCATTGTTGCACAACCAACATAAGGAAGTTCAGCCATTTCAAAAAGTCCTTGAATTGTTCCGTCTTCACCAAAAGTTCCGTGCAAAACAGGAAAAACTATATCTGTGTAAAGATTTGTGTATTTTCCGTTTGTTTCAACTTGAATTGCGTTTTGTTTTGAACCTGCAGGAACAATTACAACTGGATATTTTTCTTTTATCTGAAGAGTTGCTTTTTCGTCTTCTTTAATTCGATTAAGTTCGCTTTCTTCTTGATAGAACCACTTTCCTTCTTTTGTAATTCCGATAAGATTTACGCTATGTTTTGTTAAATCGATATTTTTTACAACTGAAGTTGCTGAAACTAAAGAAACTTCGTGTTCACCAGATTTTCCACCATAAATAACTGTAATTTTCATTTTCTTTTCCTTTTTTGATTCTGTTTTTTGTTAAAAGCCCATTTCTTTTAGAGCTTTTTCTGCTTCTGAAATTTCATCATAAGGCATAACATAATCTTTATAAATAATTGAATTTTCGTGGGATTTTCCTAAAAGCAAAACGATATCATCTTTTTTTGCCAAACTAAAAGCTTTTCGGATTGCTTTTTTTCTGTCAGGAATGATGAAAAGTCTTTCTTCCCGTTTCAAAGGATTTCCATTTTCATCTTTGCAACCTGAAGCAATCATTTCCAAAAGTTCAACTGGATCTTCACCGCGAGGGTCTTCATCTGCAAGAAAAACAATGTCGCACCAACGAGAAGCAATTTCACCTTGAACGCTGCGTTTCTGTGTATCTCGTTCACCACCACTTCCAAACAAACTGATGATTTTTCCATTACAGCGTTTTCTTAACGGTGGAAAAATTGTTTCAAAAGATGAAGGTGTGTGGGCGTAATCAACGATAACTTCAAAATCTTGCCCAAGATTTACGCTTGTCATTCTTCCTTTTACGGCAACAAGATTTTCTGTTTGTTCCAAAACTTTGCCAAATTCAGTTTTTGTTAATTTTGAAACCAACATTGCAGAAGTTAGCACATTGTAAATATTAAAAATTCCTGTAAAGTTTATATCAAATTGTTTTACAGAACTTTCAAAATGAGAATTTGTTTTGTTTACAAGATTGCAAGAACAATTTTTGCTTGTAGAAACAACATCAACTGCTTGGATAAATCCTGCAAAATCTTTGTCTTGTTCTAAATCTTGAATTGAAATTGTACTTTCTTTGCTTCTTGCACAGCCTGGAGCTGAAAAAGCAAAAACATCTTTTTGTGTTGCTTGTGCAAAATATTTACAACTTGGGTCTTCTAAATTTACCAAACCGAAAGGCGTAAAATCCATTTTGCCCGAAACTAAATTTTTGCTGTGGCTAAATTTATCTAGGGCTCTAAAAAGATTTGCTTTGTCAGATTTGTATTGTTCGTGAGTTCCGTGAAATTCAAGATGTTCGTGGGTAACATTCATCATTGCAACTGCATCAAAGGCAACATTTCCAAGACGATTTGTTTTTACAGAAAGCCCGTGGGAAGATGATTCTACAACTGCGTATTCACAGCCATTTTGTACCATCTGGTAAAGTTTTTCTTGAATAATCGGTGCTTCTGGAGTTGTTTGATGTTCAGGATTGTCGATTGCTTCTTCCCCAAGTGAATATTGCACGGTTGAAATAAATCCCGCTTTTTTTCCGATTAAGCGTAAAAGTTGCCAAGTAAAAAATACAGTTGAACTTTTTCCTTCTGTTCCTGTAATTCCCAAAATTCCCATTTTTGAAGAAGGACTGTCGTAAAATTCATCAGAAATTGGTGACATTGCAAAGCGCGAATCTTTTACATTTACAAAAACGCACTTTTTTTCTTCTGCAAGATTTTTTGCATCTTCTGGAAGTTCATCTTGATAAATAATTGCAACTGCTCCAAGTTCTATTGCCTTACAAATAAATTTGTTTCCGTGAACATGAGTTCCAGGGAGGGCAAAAAACAAAGAACCTGATTTTACCTGTCGTGTATCAAAAACTAAAGAAGAAATTTCTGTATCTAAGTTTGAATTTCCTTCAATTTTTATATATTCAATTCTAGTTAATAATTGTGATAATTTTTTCTTCATATTTACCTATTTTATACATAAAAACATATCCATTCAAGTAGTAAAAGTTTTGTGTAATTTATAGACACTTAATCATTACACTGATATACTATAGACAAGAAAATAAGAAATTTTTTTTAAGGATTTTTATATGAGTGATTTAGTTTTACTTGGAGATGAAGCTTTAGCCTTAGGTGCTTTACATGCTGGTCTTTCTGCTGGATATGGTTATCCTGGAACTCCATCAACTGAAATAATGGAATATTTAATAGAAAATTATAAAAAGAATGATGGACCGATAGCTCAATGGTGTTCAAACGAAAAAACTGCTTACGAAGCAGCTCTTGGTGCATCTTTTGCAGGAAAGCGTTCTATTATTACAATGAAGCATGTTGGACTTAATGTTGCAGCAGATCCATTTATGAATTCATCTTTGCTTGGAATCAAAGGTGGTTTAATTATCGTTGTTGCAGATGACCCTAGCATGCATTCAAGTCAAGGTGAACAAGATTCAAGATTCTATGCAGATTACGCAATGATTCCTTGTTTTGAACCAACAACTCAGCAAGAAGCCTACGAAATGGTTTTTGATGCTTTTGCAATTTCAGAAAAATATCATGTGCCAGTAATGATGAGAATGGTAACTCGTCTTGCTCACAGTCGCGCAGTTGTTCATCCTGTTGACGAAAAAAAACGCCTTGCAGAAAATTCAACTTCAAAAGCAGACCGAAAAGAATGGATGCTTTTACCAGCTTTGGCAAGACAAAACTACGACAAAATGCTTGCAAAACAAGTTGATTTAACTTATTGGTCAGATAATTGTAAATGGAATAAATTAGAACTCAACTCAAAACGAACAGATATTGCAATCATCACAAGTGGATTAGGACGCAACTACTATCTTGAAAATCTTGAAGATTACAAAACTCTTTGCGAAGCTCGTTTCCCAGGAAAAGGAGTTCCATCAACATTACATATTGGAGCATTGCCACTTCCTACAGAATCTATCAAAAAATTGGCAGAAAATGTAGAACAAATTCTTGTTATTGAAGAAGGAATGCCTTTTGTAGAAAAACAACTTAAAGGTGTATTGCCACAAAAAGTAAAAGTTATCGGAAAATTCTCTGGTGAACTTCCTCGTGCAGGTGAATTAAATCCTGACAATGTTCGTTCTTCTTTGGGACTTCCACAAGTAAAATCTGTTGCAACTGAATTTTTAGGCAAAAAAAATTCTCCATTGAGCCAGATGTGCGAAAATCTTGCTGGTCGTCCACCACAGCTTTGTAAAGGATGTCCACACGCAGATTCTTACAGCGCTGTAAATTTGGCTGTAAAATCAATGGCAGAAAAAGATGGACAAGAAAATGTTGCTGTTATGGCTGATATTGGATGTTACGCTTTAGGTGCAGTTCCTCCATATAACGCAGTAGAAACTATCGTTTGTATGGGTGCTTCTATCGGTATGGCTCGTGGTGCATCTTTGGCAGGAATTAAAAATTCTATCGGTGTTATCGGAGATTCAACTTTCCTTCACTCTGGAATGACAAACCTTGTAGATGCAATTTCTACAAAAACTCCTGTAACAGTAATTATTTTAGATAACTCAATCGTTGCTATGACAGGTTGTCAGCAAACAATTCTTCCATCAAGTAAATTGGAAGGACTTTTGCTCGGACTTGGCGTTGAAAAAGAACACTTGAGAGTTTTAGCAACAAATCCAAATTCACATGAAGAAAATGCTAAAATTATCGAAGAAGAATGTAATTACAGAGGCGTATCTGTTATCGTTATGGTTCGTGAATGTCTTGAAGCTTTTAGATTAAGAACAAAAGCCGAAAAACTTGCTCAAATGAAAAAGGGAAAATAATTATGAAATACGATATTTTATTAGCTGGTGTTGGTGGTCAAGGTGTTCTTTCTATCGCTGCTGTTATTGCAACTGCTGCCATGAAAGATGGTTTATATGTTAGACAAAGTGAAGTTCACGGAATGAGTCAGCGCGGAGGTGGAGTTCAAGCTCACTTGCGCCTTTCTGACAAACCAATTTCTAGCGATTTAATTCCTTCTGGAAAAGCAGATATGATTCTTTCTATGGAACCTCTTGAAAGTTTGCGCTATTTACAATGGTTAAATGTTGACGGCGTTTTAGTTACAGATGCAAAACCTTTTGTAAATATTCCTAACTATCCAGATGTTGAAAAATTATACGATGCAATCAAAGTTTTGCCAAAAGCAAAAATTGTTGAAGCAGAAGCCTTGGCAAAAGAAGCAGGAAATTCAAAAGCTGAAAATATGGTTTTAGTTGGAGCTGCTTTAGATTATATTCCTGTAAAAAAAGATACGATTATCAATTCTGTAAAAGAAAGATTTGCTTCTAAAGACCCAAAACTTGTAGAAATCAACTGTACTGCTATCGAACTTGGTAGCAAGGCAAAATAAGGGAAAATTTTATGGAAATACCATTTTGGGATAAATCAGTTGAAACTATCGATAGAAGTGATTTGGAAAAACTTCAACTTGCTGGATTAAAACGACAAGTTGAAAATGCTCTAAAGACTTCTTTCTATAAAGATAAACTTTTGAAAGAAGGAATTATCGGTGGTTCATCAATTCGAACACTTGACGATATTCGAAAATTGCCATTTACAACAAAGACTGATTTGCGTGAAGCATATCCTTTTGGACTTATGGCTGTTGAGCAAGAAGATATTGTTAGAATCCATGCCTCAAGTGGAACAACTGGAACTCCTACAATTATCTATCAAACTCAAAAAGATGTTTCTTTGGCAGCCGATACAATGGCTCGTTCTTTGGTTGCTGCAGGTTGTACAAAAAACGATATTTGCCAAAATATGATGACTTACGGACTTTTTACAGGCGGAATGTGTTTTCATTATGGCGCAGAACGACTTGGAATGACTGTAATTCCTACAAGTTCCGGAAATACAATTCGTCAAATTAAGTTTATGCACGATTTTGGCACAACTGTAACACATGCAACTCCAAGTTATTTGTTACATCTTCATCAAGCTATTGAAGAATCTGAATATAATAGAAAAGATTTTAAATGGCGATTGGCAGTAACAGGTGCAGAACCACACTCAGAAGAATTGCGTTGTAAAATTCAAGATAAATTAGGAATTGAAGTTTATAACTGTTACGGAATGAGTGAATTGAATGGTCCAGGTGTTGCTTTTGAATGTATTTTTAGAAAAGGAATGCACATTTGGGAAGACCGTTACATCATCGAAATTATCGACCCTGTAACTTTAGAGCCAGTTCCAGAAGGGGAAGTTGGTGAACTTGTTGTTACAATTTTGCATCGTGACGCAATGCCACTTTTACGCTACAGAACTCGTGACTTAACTCGTATCATTCCAGAACCATGTGCTTGTGGAAGAACTCATCGTCGTTTGGCAAGATTTACAGGCCGTTCTGATGATATGCTTATTATCAACGGTGTAAATGTTTTCCCAAGTCAAATTGAAGAAGTATTGCTCAAAGTAAACGGAGTTGGTGCAAACTACTTAATCGTTGTTGAAAAACAAGGTGATTTGGATAAACTTATCGTTCAAACTGAAGTTACTCCAGAAATGTTTACTGATGATGCTCGTCCACTTAACGCATTGAAAGAAAAACTCAAGGCAGAAATGTCTGCTTTAATTACGATAAATCCTGTTATCGAACTTAAAGAAAGTGGTTCAATGCCAGTTGCTGAAGGAAAAGCAAAACGAGTTGACGACCGTCGTCCAAAAGCTTTTTAATTAACAAATTGATATAAAGGAATTTTCTATGAAAAAAATTGTCTGTTTTGGCGAAATTATGATGCGATTAAATCCTCCAAATAAGGAACGCTTTGTTCAAGCAGACAATTTTGAAATTTCTTATTCTGGGGCAGAAGCAAATGTTTGTGTAAGTTTAGCAAACTATTTTGAAGATTCTTCTAAAATTCATTTTGTTTCAAAAGTGCCTCAGAATGAACTTGGAAAATCCTGCATAAAAACCTTAAAATCAAATAATGTAAATACAGATTTTGTTGCTCAAGGTGGAAATCGTTTAGGCTTGTATTTTTTGGAAGAAGGTGCAAGTCAGCGACCTTCAAAAGTAATTTACGACAGAAAATATTCTAGTTTTGCAGAATCTTCAGTAAGTGATTACGATTGGGATAAAATTTTTGAAGATTGCGCTTGGTTTCATTTTTCAGGAATCACTCCCGCTTTGTCAGATAATCTTGTTGAAATTTGTAAAATCGCTTGTCAAAAAGCAAAAGAAAAAAATATCACTGTAAGTTGCGACTTAAATTATAGAAATAAACTTTGGACAACTGAAAAAGCATCTTCTGTAATGACTGAACTTTTTGAATTTGTTGATGTTTGTATCGCTAATGAAGAAGATGTACAAAAAGTTTTTGGTTTTGAAGGAACTTACGATGAACTTGCAGCTCAACTAATCGAAAAATTTAATTGTAAATTTGTGGCATTCACTTTGCGAAAATCTTTTACTGCCGATAAAAACGCTTGGTCAACTGTGTTGTTTTCTAAAACCGAAAAAATTGAATCAAGCCAATACGAAATTCAAATTGTTGATAGAGTAGGGGCAGGAGATAGTTTTTCTGGTGCTTTAATTTATGCTTTGCTAAACGATTATTCAAACAAAGACGCATTGGAATTTGCAACCGCCGCGTCTTGTCTAAAACATTCTATTCACGGTGATTTTAACCAAGTTTCTGTAGCCGAAGTTTTATCTTTAATGAACGGAAACGGAAACGGCCGAATCGTACGGTAAAGTAAAATCATTTTTTAGAAAAGAGAAAATCTTAAAATGAAATCTTCTTTTTATTCAATGTTTGTAATTTTTGCAGGAGTTCTTTGGGGAATTATCAGCATATTTTTAAAAGGACTTTATTCTGCTGGATTTTCTGCTTTGCAAGTTATGTTTTTCAGAGGATTTATTTCCAGCGTATTTATGGCAATTTTTTTGTTTGTAAAAGATAAATCCCTATTGAAATTTAAACTAAAAGATATTTGGCTTTTTTTAGGAACTGGGGTAATCAGTTTAACATTTTTTTCGTTATGTTATTTTTACACGATTTTAGAAAGTGGCGCTTCAGTTGCAGTAATTCTTCTATATACTTCTCCAATTTTTGTTTTGATAATGTCTGTTTTATTTTTCAAAGAAAAAATCACCTTGATAAAAATTCTTGCTTTGTGCTTAACTTTTTGTGGATGTATTTTAGTTAGTGGAGTATGTTCAACTTCTGGATTAAGAGCTAAAGGATTTTTTATCGGATTGTGCGCAGGAATTGGTTACGCCCTATATTCAATTTTTAGTAGACTTGCCTTAAAAAAATATGATTCTCTAACTGTTACTTTTTACACATTTTTATTTTCTGCAATTAGCATAATTCCATTTTGTTCAATTTCTGAAATTCCAAATTTAATTGATGTAAACTCAATTTTTCTTTCTTGTGGAATTGCTCTTTTGTGTACAGTTTTCCCTTACATTTTTTACACAATCGGTTTAAGTGGAATGGAAACTGGCAAGGCTGCAATTTTAGTTACAGTAGAACCGTTAGTTGCAACAATCATCGGTTTTGTACTTTGGAAAGAAAATTTTTCGATAATTAAGCTGATTGGAATAATCGCAATATTGGGTTCTGTATTTTTGTTAAGTAGGGAAGATTAAAATAATTAAAGAACTTTTTTACATAATTTTTTATAACAAAAAATTTGACTTCTGATAAAAATAGGCTAATATACATGTGTCAGAAAAAATTTTTGTTTTACAGGAGAATTTTATGGGAAAGTTAATTTACAAAGAATTTACAATTAACGGAAAAACTGAAGGTCATTGGGTTGAATTATTTAGAGAATCAGAATTTAATTCTAATGGAAAAGAAATATATTCTAAGCATTATTCAATAGGCGTTGAAACCTGGACAGAATATGATACCAATGGAAATGAAATTCATTATAAAAGTTCAGATGGTTTTGAAATCTGGAAAGAATATGATTCAAATGAAAATGTAATTCATTATAAAAGTTCAGATGGTTTTGAAATCTGGAAAGAATATGATTCAAATGGAAATGTAATTCATTGTAAATTTTCTAATGGTTATGAAACCTGGACAGAATATGATACCAATGGAAATAAAATTCATTGGAAAGATTCAGGTGGTAATGAAGAATGGCCCGAATATGATTCCAATGGAAATGAAATTCATTCAAAAAATACTAATGGGTATGAAAGATGGACAGAATACGATTCCAATGGTAACAAAATTCATTATAAAAATGCAAATGGTAAAGAAGTATGGTACGATCCTAGAGGGAATTCAACTTCTGGTGAGTATGAATTTTCTCTTGACTTTTTGACTGGAAAAGATACTACCGAAAAAGTATTATACTATAAAAATGAAGGTGGAGAAGAATACTTTCATGACAATATTTATACTGAAGATAATAAAATAAAAAAAATAATTGTCTATAAGAAATCCATGAAAAAATTTAATATCTTAATAAATAAGATTAAAATGAAACTATTGCAGAAAAAAAATTGACAATTAAATGAAAGTGATATTATAATTTCTCATAACCATTTTTCTTAAGGAGTTACGAAATGGAAATTTATTCTGGAGATGAAGTAAATATCTGCTTTGAAGAAGGAACAACAGCAATTGTTGGAGATGAACTTAAAATTTGTTGGGAGACCGATTATATCAATCATAATGATAAAATCGTTTGTGTTCCTGGAAAGTTAAGAGATACAGTTAAAACTGTAAAGATGCCTGATTCAGTTAAGCATATTGGGGGAAAAGCATTTTGGTGTTTTAATAATTTATCTGAAGTTTATTTTTCTTCCAATCTTGAAACAATTAGTGTAAGTGCATTTTTAGGTTGTGAAAATTTGAAAACTTTGCATCTTCCAAAATCGCTAAAGAGAATTGAATCCTGGGCTTTTGGAAATATTCAAATTGAAAATATTTATTTTGATGGTTCAATATTTGATATGGAAAAAATCGAAATTGAAAAATATTACAAAGCATTTGATGAGATTGGTAAAGTTCATTGTACAGATTGTGTTGTTGATTTTAGCCAAGAAAAATTTTATATTTCAGAACTTGAGTTTAAAGGAACAAGGGATGAATGGAAATCAAAAATAAATTCAAGTTGGATTTATGAAAGAACTGCAAAAGTTATTTGTTCTGATGGCGTAATTGATAATACAATTTAAAATAAAAAAGTTTCTACTTCAAATAATATTTATTTCTTCTAGTAGTTAGAAAATTGTAGGTTCTAATTGCTGGAAGAAAAAAACTTTGACAATTAAATTATAATAATATATGATTCTCAATTAGGAGTTATTTTATGGAAAACGGTATCTACAAAGAATTTACAGTCAACGGAAAAACCGAAGGTCATTGGGTTGATGACTTCGTCGAAACAGAATACGACTCAAATGGAAACAAAATACATATCAAAAAATCAGGTGGAATTGAAATGTGGTTTGAGTACAATAACGACGGAAAAGAAATTTATTTCAAAAATTCCCTTGGGCATGAACAATGGTGGGAATATGATTCCAACGGTAATTTAATTCATTGGAAAAATTCTTTAGGAGATGAAACATATTGGGATTACGATTCCAAGGGAAATAAAATACATTGGAAAGATTCATGGCGTGATAATGAAGTTTGGGTAGAATATGATAATAACGGAAATAAAACTTATGATAAACATTGTAATGGTTATGAAGCATGGTATAAATACGATAAAAACGGAAAAATAATCTACAAAAAGTATCATTGGAAAGATTCAGAAGATTATGAATTATGGTGGGAATACGATTACACTGGAAATGTAATCCATTATAAAACTTCAAAGGGTCTTAAACGATGGTATGAATACGATGCTAACGGGAAAGAAATTTATCAAAAAGGTTTAGGAAGTTATGAATCATGGAAAGAATACGATTCCAACGGAAACCAAATCCATTACAAAAGATCAAGCGGATATGAAGAATGGAGGGAATATGATTACAACGGAAATATAATCCATATTAAAGATACATCCGGTCATGATGAATGGTGGGAATACATATATAATGAACATAATAAACTTATAAAGAGTATTAAATATGTACAGTACGGATGCATATAATTATCAATAGAAACAAGGAAGATAAAATTATAAATAAATTGAGTGTAGAAAAATCAAGAAATAATAATTAGGAGAAAATTTAGATGGCAAACTATCAAACACTTGGAAGTGTCTAACTTGAATATGAAGAACTTATGACAACTCACTAACCAATTTTTACAAATGAAAGAAAGAAAAAATTATTTTCAAAAGCAAAAGATAAAAAATTGGAAAGTCTAAATGGTTATGTTCAAGTTACTCGTTGTACTCCTGATACAAAAAAAAAATAAATGTTAGTGATAAAGCAATTTCAAAATGGGAAAGAGGTTTAGGCTGTCCTGATATTTCTCTATTGCCAGTAATTGCAAAAATATTTGAAATTGATTTAGAATCTTTGTTGAAAGGTGAACTTGAAAATCGTGATGTTCTTGGAGGAAATATGAAAAAATTAAAATTCTTTGTATGTCCAAATTGTAAAAATGTAGTTACTTCAATGTCAGAAACAAACATAACTTGTTGTGGAAAAAAATTAAAATCTTTAGAAGTTCAAAAATCTACAGAAAATCATCAATTAAAAATAGAAAAAATTGAAAACGAATTTTTTATTACAACAGAACATCCTATGACAAGAGAACATTTTATTTCTTTTGTAGCATTGTTAACAGGCGACACTCTTATTCTAAAAAAATTATATCCTGAGTGGGATTTACAAATACGCCTTCCAATTCTTCCCTACGGAAAACTTTTTTATTTTTGCTCACAAGATGGATTGTTTTGGCAGAATGTGTAGAGAAAAAATTTATGTCTTTTTGAAATTTTCTATGGTATAATGTTTTTATGAAAAGAAAATTTTTATTATTATCAATTATTTTGTTGGTTGTTTTTTCCTTGACATCTTGTATTGATTATGTGCAATCAATTTCCTACAAAGATGGAAAATATCATTTTTACAATAAAGTTACATTTTCAAAACTTCTTATGGAAATGTCTGATGAAGATGTAGACGATTTTATGGAAGAATTTGATGAGGATGTTGTTTCTTCGTTGCCAGATTTTGTTTCTGCAAATCCTGTGGAAACAGACCTTGAAGTTGGAGCAGAAATTTCTTTTAGCATAAATCCAAAAGAAGCTACGGAAGAACAAAAAACTTTCTTACCAAAAAAATCTGGAAACAAATATTTTATTCCGTTTATGTTTTCCGAAGAATTTTCTTCAGGTGATTTTGATGATTATGAAGATGACGAACTTGCTTTTGCAATTTTTTCTAGTGCAAAGTGCCGAGTTTTGATAAGCAAAAAAATTATTTCTAAAATTGAAGATGCTTACTTTGAAGGAACTGATGACGAAAATTTTGAAATTCCTGTTTTTGACTACGGAGATTCATTTTGCTTAGAAATTCCATTTGTCATTTTCTTTGAAAGTTACATGTATGATTTTGATAGAATTGTGATAATTAAAGAATATGTTAATTAAGAAATAAAACTTTTTGTAATTTGAATAAAATTGTCATTCTAAACTTTTATTTTGGAATTGTGTCCGACTAAGTTCAGAATGACAATTTTTGTGTGAGGCGAAATTTTTTTCAACAAAAAAAGGCATTCTATCAACCAAAATTGATAAAATGCCTTTCGTGTTTTGTGTTAAACTGATTTATTAGTTTTCAAATAATGTTTTGATGATATCTGCATATTTTTCTACGATTTTATGTCGCATCATTTCTTGTTTTGCAGAAAGTTCTTCACCAACTGTAAAACTGTTTGGAAGTAACGCAAATTTCCAGATTTTTTCGCAAACTCTAAATCCATTTGCTGTAGAATCTTTAGTTTTGATTTCTGTTTCCAACAAATCGATAATTTCTTTTGTTTTCAAAAGTTCTTCATAATCGGCAGTATCAAGATTATTTTCTTTAGCATAAGCCATTACGCTTTCTTTTGAAGGAACAATTAAAGCACCAAGATATTTTTGATCTTGTCCAAGTACGATTGATGCTTCAATATATGAACTTGTGTTAAGTTCGCTTTCGATAACAGCAGGTTCGATATTTTCTCCACCTAAAAGAACGATTGTATCTTTTGCACGACCTGTAATTTTAATTTCGTTATCGAATGTTAAAAGTCCAAGGTCTCCTGTGTTAAGCCAACCATCTTCATCAATAATTTTTTCTGTTAAGTCTGGGCGTTTGTAGTAACCTTTCATTACTTGTGCACTGCGAACAAAAATCAAACCTTTTTTACCAGGTCCCATGTGTTCCTTGCTTGTTGCAACACCGTTTTCTTCAGGAAGGATTTTAACTTCCATTGTTGGGAAGATTGCACCTACACAACCTGAACGAGGTTCTTTGTAATATCTGAATGAAATAACAGGAGCAGTTTCTGTAAGTCCGTAACCTTCCAAAAGATTTAAACCGATAGCTCTGTAGAAGTCGTCAACATCTTTTTGTAAGGCTCCACCGCCACTAATTGCGATAGAAATTCTTCCACCAAATTTAGCACGAATTTTTTTGAATACGAGGACATCACCTAATTTTCTTAATGGCCATAATAAAAGCATAGGGAAGAATCCACAAATTGCATCAAGGAATTTATTGCGTTTTTTAACCTGACAAACATGACCAAAAACTTTATCTCTTGCGTTTGCATAGGCTTTTCCTACACTGATAAAGAATTTGAATAATTTAAGTGTAATTCCACCTTTTTTTACCATGGCTTTGTTTACACCATTTGCCAATGCTTCCCAAAGTCGTGGAACACCACAAATCCATTGAGGTCTGATAACAGCCATATCACCAAGCAAAATTGATGCAACTGGTTTTGAATATGCAAGACCATTTACAAAATAAATTGCAACATACTGAATCAATCTTTCAAAACTGTGCCATACAGGAAGAATTGACATCCACCAATCACCTTTTTTTGATTTAAGGAAGTCTGGAATTGCAGAAAGTTGAACTGTGTAGTTTTTGTGAGTAAGCATTACACCTTTTGGAGTTCCAGTTGTTCCAGAAGTGAAAATAACAGTTGCGTTATCATCTGGTTGAGTTAATTCCATTTCTGCTTCAATTTTCTTTGTATTTTCTTCTGGATTTTTAGCGTAAATTTCTTCACCCATTTTTAATAATTCTTCAAAATTATAAATTTTGAGATCTTTGTATTGAGCCATCAATTCTTCATCTTCTTTTGAAAGTGGTTCGAAAACAATGGCTGTTTTTAATAGAGGAACTTCTTCTATTTTTTCAGTAACTTTCTTTAACTGACGAGCATTTTCAAAAAATCCGTAGCGACAGTCAGCAAATGAAATGATAAAACGAATTTCGTTTCCAAGTGAGTCACATCCACGAGGAACATCGGCACAACCAAGTGATTGAACTGCTAAGTCTGTAATCAACCATTCTCGGCGGTTATCTGAAATAAGAGCAAGGTTTTCTCCACGAGTTACTCCAATTTCTTGTAATGCAAGTGCAAAAGCAATTACATTTTGATAAACAGTTTGATAAGTAAATGTCTGGAATTTTCCATCTTTGTCTTTTGAAGCCTGTAAACCTACATCTGGATTAGCCTTTGCACGATCTTTGAATAATAAAGGTAGGTTTTTAGGGATTGTGTTGTCAAGTTTGAATTTTGGCATTTAAGTCCTCTTCCTAATAAAATTGTTGCTTTGACATTATCATAGTTTTTGTCATTGTGCAAGTGGTTTATCGATTTATCTGAATGTTTTTGAAAAAAAGTTAATATTTATATAGAAAGAAAAAGAATTTTTACAGATTGAAGTTTTTGATATCAATTTTTTCTCGAAAAATCAATTTTCCTGTGATAAAATATAAATATCTTGAAAATTTTTTGGAGTGTATCAAAATGATAAAAATTTACTGTTATCCACGCTGTACAACTTGCCAGCGAGCAACAAAATTTCTGGACGCAAAATCAGTTGAATACGAATTTATCAACATAAAAGAAAACAATCCCGACAAAGAAACTTTACGAAGTCTTTGGCAAAAAAGCGGTTTGGAACTAAAAAAGTTTTTTAACACAAGTGGGATTCTCTACAGAGAAATGGAACTTTCTAAAAAACTTCCTTCCATGAGTGATGAAGAAAAACTAGATTTACTTTCTACCGATGGAATGCTTGTAAAACGCCCGATTTTAATTACAGAAAATTCTGTGCTTGTGGGCTTTAAGGAAACTGAATGGGATAGGGAAGTGTAGGGGGAAAATAGTAAACACTCTGCTTCCCATTGATTTTTTTTGATTTCTACTCGTTAAGATTTGTATATTTTACAAAAACTGATTCGATACTATCTAAAAAAGTTTCTTTTAGTTCTTTTTTTAATTTATAAATATCTGAAGATGTTATACTTAATATAGAAGAATTTTTATTTTCGCATTCTATTAAAAGGTCTGCAGGTGAAATATGTAACGCCTCAGCAATTTTTATCAAAGATTTATCACTTACCCAAGTTCTACAGCCTTCAATATCATTTATTGTTTGAGCAGAGAGACCTGTCTTTTCTGCTAATTTTTCTTGCGTTAAAAAAAGTTTTTTTCTATAAAATTTAATATTTGATGAAAGAATTTCTCGTAGCTCTATCTGTGTCATATCCCTATTATTACGATAAAAGCAAGTATATTAAACTTGACAATAGTAAGTTTTGATTTATACTATTAGTTAGTGTTTATACTAGATATTGTCTAGTGTGAAAAGCAGGAGGAATTAAATGCAAATTTTAACAGATTACGATGGAAATAGAATTGGAGCTTACGATGGTGATAATGATATTGGCAAACTTTATGATGGAAATGGAAATTACCTTGGTGAATATTGGGGACACGAAGTTTTTGATAAAAACGGGATGAGTCAAGGTTATCATGATGGCGATCCTGTTGCATCATTAAAAAAGTTGTTAATTAAGTCATTGTTTTAAATTGAATTTTTAGAGGATTTACAAAGTTTAGTGAGTCCTCTTATTTATTCACTTGAAGTGTTTTTTTATAAATTAATATAACAGGTGCATCTATTTGTACCTGTTGTAAATAAAAATCAAGGGGTGTTATATGGTAGTTGTAGTATTTATTGTTGCAGGAATTACTCTTATTGCTATTATAGTGGGAATTATAAGTTCAATTAAAGACAATAGAAGGCTAAAAAAAATAGAACAAAGAAATCGAGAATTAGAAGATGCCATAAAGAGAAAAGATAAGCAAACTGTAGAAAATATCTTAAATGAGAAGTTATTTAATGTTTTGTATATAGATACCGCTGTTGAAATTGGAGATACAGAAATTGTTTCACTGTTATTAACAAAAGTTTCTGATTTAAAATCTATTGGTAGTAAATTATTAGTTATTGCTGTTAAAAATAATGATAAAGAAATGATTTCTTTGTTAATACAAAATGGAGCAAATGTAAATCTGAAATATGAAGATAAGACTCCTTTAGATTGTGCCAAAAATGAAGAAATGGTTACGCTTTTAAGAAATCATGGTGCAAAAACAAAAAAAGAACTAGATGAAGAAGCTGAAGAAGCATTTCTTGCTTCAGAAATATTTTATAATGCACAAGATTATAAAAAGACAGTTGAATGCTTAGAAAAAGCGGTGTCATTAGGTCATATAGGAGCTCATAATGATCTTGCCATACACTATATGCGTGGTTTAGGTGTAGAACAAGACTATAACAAGGTTTACGAATTAAGCAGAGTTGCTGCTGAGGCGGGAATTGCAAATTCTCAGGTAAATTTAGGATATTGTTATGCTAAGGGAAAGGGTACTTATCAGTCCGATTCTAGTGCTATTTATTGGTATGAAAAAGCTGCTGAACAAGGAAATGATCTAGCAATGCATAATCTTGGACTTCATTATTATGGTAAACGTGATGCAATTAATGCAAAACTATGGCTTGAAAAAGCTATTGAGTTAGGAAATGTAAATGCCATGTTTGATCTTGGTGACTGTTATCGTTATTTACTTTTATCTGCTAGGGAAGCTGGGGAATGGTATGAAAAAGCTGCAAGAAATGGCCATGTAGAAGCTCTTGCTGCACTTAAAGAATTATGTGGTATGGGGTTGTATAATGTGGGAGATGATTATTAAAGGAGCCTATCAAATTTATGGAAACAAATAAAGATTTTTTAGCTATGAAAATGCTAGCTGAACAAGGAAATGTTCAAGCTATTTATGGTGTTGGAATAAATTATCTAGAAGGTGTATACACTCCAAAAGATGAGAAATTAGGAATTTCATATGTAGAAAAAGCTGCAAATTTAAATTACCTACCAGCAATAGAATATCTTGGTTTATGTTATAAAGACGGTTGTGGAACAGTAAAAGATGATAAAAAAGCTTTTTATTACTACAAAAAAGGTGCAGATTTAGGATATCCCATGTCGATGTGTAGTGTTGCTCATATGTATGAATCAGGTACAGGCGTGGAAAAAGATGAAGATGAAGCATTTTATTATTATAAAAAATCAGTTGATGCAGGATGTGTTCTTGCAATGACTTTTCTAGCCAATTGTTACCTATTGGGAAAGGGCACACCACCTAATGAGGAAAAATATTATGAACTAAATTCTTTGTATAATGAAAAAATTGATGCATATATCGAAGAACAAATGAATAGCGTATAAAAAACAGATTAATTTCTCAAAATAAAAGGAAAACCGAACATGTTAGAAGAAACATTAAACAAAGCATTAGATTACACTCGAGGAAACAATACTTATTTACAATGTGTAAATAACAACCTCGAACACGCAGCACTTGCAGTTAGAAATATGGAATCTGGATTACGAAGTGATATTCAAGATCTTAGAAGTGATGTGCAGTCTGCTGCTGTCGGGATGTACAATATGGGGATGGGCATTAGAAATGATATTCAAGATATGGCATTAGGTATGAGAAATGAAATACGAAGTCAAACATATGATATTTTGGTTTCTCAACAAATGCTTGCTGATACTTTTAGTCATGGTTTTAATGCTGTTACAAATACACTTAATATAAGTTTTAATCAATTAGGAAACAAAATTGATGTTTTATCAGAAGAAATTTGTTCAAAACTTGACCAAATACACGATATTCTAAATAATCCTCGTTTAACAGAAAGTCGTGAACTTTATAGGCAAGCACTTACCAGTTATAAAAAAGGATTTTATGAAGAGGCTCTTGAAGATTGTCTTGGTGCAGTAGAAAAAAATAAAACAGACTTTATTTCTTGGTATCTATTAGGTTTAATTTATTTATTTGGTGCTGGGAAATTCAGTAATGTAATCAATCTTGATAAAGCAGAAGAAGCCTTGTTGAATGCTGCAAAATATATAGATCCTGACATTGGTGTTTCCGAAGAAGCAAATAAATTTGCTTCTGAAGTTTATTTTAATTTAGGTTTAGTACTCTTAGCAAAAAGTAATGATTTTTTAATAGAAAATAAAATTGAAGATTCCAATACAAAATTATTAGAAGCACAAAATGCAACTGCTCAAGCCTATAGTCTTTCTAAAGAAAATCTAATTTCAGGATATGAGTACGCAAAGGAATTACACTTTTTAGGAAAAGATTCTGACTCACTAAAACTTTTAGAGGAACTTATTCGAAAAGAAAAGAATTTTGCAATTAAATCTGTAAATGATAAAAATTTTGAATCTTTGTGGACTGATATTGAAAAACTTATTGAAAGATTAAAATTAGAAGCATGTCAGCTAATTAGAGAAAGTCTTGATGAATTTATAAATAAAATATCATCCGGAATAGATACTGGACATAATTCTATTATAGAAAAAGTACGAAAAACAA
>JAZRJV010000029.1:0-65337 GCA_045645985.1 Treponemataceae bacterium | reverse complement strand
AATGTTTCACGTGAAACATTATTTTAGTTTCACATAAATACATCTTTATTAAAATAAGAATGATAAATAAAAGTTCATTACTTAATATCTATAAAAATATTTTTCTTCATAATTATCAAGCTAAGTTATAAATTATGTTTTACATCAAAAATGGATTTTGTTTCACGTGAAACATTTTTTAGTGTTTTACGGATACTAAGATGTGATTTAATTTGAAATAGATTTAATTTTGCAAGTTACACAAATCTTTGATAACTTCACTTGCAATCATTAAACCAGCGACAGAAGGAACAAAAGAAATACTTGCGGGTGGACGAATACTAGAAACAGGTTTTTCTGTGGAAAACAAAACTTTTAGATTTGCCTTATTATCAAAATATTTTCTTTTCTTTAATTCTTGTCGCATAACTCTAGCAAGTGGACAAACAGATGTTTTTCTTATGTCGGTAATTTGGAATAAAAACGGATTTAGTTTATTTCCTGTTCCCATAGAAGATATAATTGGAATATTAAATTCTTTTGCCTTTTCTATAAGTAAAAGTTTTGCACTAATTGTATCGATAGCATCGATTATGTAATCACAGTCGGATAAATCAATTTGACTTTCAGTTTCTGGTAAATAAAAAATATTGTAAGTTTGAACATTTGCAAAAGGATTTATGTCTAAAATTCGTTCTTTGGCAAGTTCAGTTTTTTTTCTTCCAACTGTGGATTGAAGAGCGTATAACTGACGATTTATATTACTTGGCGAAATTTCATCATTATCAACAAGGATAAAATTATTGATTCCGCATCTTGCAATTCCTTCTGTAACAAAAGAACCAACTCCGCCAAGACCAAAAATTGCAATTTTTTTATCTCTAAGATTTTCAATATTTTCTTTGCCAATTAAAAGTTCTGTTCTTGAAAAAGTGCGTTGAATATCAATCATTGTTTAATTTCCTTTTGCAAGTGAAAGACAATTTTTCCATTCTTCAAGTTCAGCTTTTAATTCTTTTACGCCAGATAGCCAAAAATCTTTTGTTGTAATATCAAAACCTGCTGATTTACAAACTTCTTCGCAAGTCATACTTCCTGTGTTTTTAAGAAGTTCTTGGTACTGTAAAGGAAATCCATTTGGGTTATTTTTATATTGAGAATAAAGTCCCAACGCAAAAAGTTGCCCGAATGCGTAGGGAAAATTATAAAAATCTAAATTTGGACTATAATAATGAGTTTTTACTGCCCACAAATAAGGATGCTTTGTTTCAGTTAAAGAATCGCCGTAGGTTTTGTTTTGGGCTTCGTTCATAAGTCTACAAAAATCTTCTGCGCCTAATTCGTTATTTTCCCGCTGTTCAAATACTGATTTTTCAAAATAGAAACGACTTAAAATATCAAGTAAGGTTTGACAACTATCGCTTAAATGCATTTCCAACAATTTTATCTTTTCTGAATTTGATGCAGTTTTTAACATTGAATTTGTAACCATTGTTTCTGCAAAAATACTTGCTGTTTCGGCTAAAGTCATTGGATAAGAACAAAGATTATAATCTAACTCTTTTATACAGTAATGATGATAAGCGTGACCTAATTCGTGAGCTAAAGTGAGAATATCCGAAGTTGAGCCAGAAAAATTTGTTAAAACTCTAGAAACCTTTTGAAGTGGAAAATCTATGCAAAAAGCTCCACCAACTTTTCCTTTTCGGATTTCGGCATCAATCCAATTTTCTTCAAAAGCAATTTTTACAAAATCTCCCATGTGAGAAGAAAATTCACTAAATTTTTCTATGATAAATTCTTTTGCTTGTTGATAAGTCCAAATCTTTTCTTTGTTTGAATCTTGCAAAACTAAAGGCGCAAAAATATCGTAAAAAGAACATTTTTCAAAGTTGCCTTTTTCATCTTTCAAATTTAAGGATTTTGCTTTTTCAATTAAATATTCTTGCCAAATTGGAATTGAATCTTCGATTGCACCTATCAAAGCATCTAAAGATTTTCTTGAAAGTCGTGAAGAAAATAAACTACGATTTATCGCGCCTTCAAAACCTTCGCCCCAATTTCGCTTTTTATTTAAAGAAATTGTTGCACCTTTTATATTATTCAAAGCCGAAGAAATTGCAATTTCATTTTGTTTTAATAAAGCGATTTCTTTATAATAAGATTCTTTTCTAAGATTTCTGTCTGCGGAATAAGCATCATTTCTTAATTGATTAAAAGTTTTTCCTGTATCTTTATCAACCATATTTGAAATGATTTGTTCATGAAGTTTACTCCAAGCATCTCCACCAAATCGTTGTAAATCGTTTGCGATAGATTCTTCTATTCTTTCCATCTGGTGTTTAGAAAGCTTGATTTCTTCTTCTAAAATAAACCTATACCTTTGATAAGTATTATTTTTGATAAAAAATTCTTCTAAATCTGATGCTTTATTCAAAAGGATTTGTCTAAAACATAATTGATAATCGGCTATTGAAATTTGAATTTCTTCAAGCATCGCCATATTATTCAAACTTTCGGAATTGGTTGTGTCTGTTGCATAAACTGAATACGAATAAGCGTAAAGACTTTCAAAGAGGCTTCCAATTTGATTGTCTAAGTCTAAATAAGTTTTAAGAAAAAAGTTAAAATCATTTAAAGAAAATTGAAGATGATGTTCTATTTGTTGTAAAAGATTTTTTAATTCTGTTAAAGAATTTTGATAAACTGTACAAGAAAATGATTGCCAGATTTTTGTAAGATCCCACTGGGGAATAAAATCTTTTTGTAAATTTGCTGAATTATTATTTAGATTGTTCATATTTAAAGTATCGGTAAATAATATCAGTTAGTTAAGACTAACCAATATTATTTTACTTCAATACTTCTTGAATTACAAAATCTGCTTGTCTTGTAAATTTCTCGGAGTGTAGTTCTAAATCTGTAATATATGACAATTTGAAAAGTTTGTATTTGTCAACTTTTCGTATCCAAGCTAAAATATGCCATTCGTTGTTTGCCAAATATAATCTGACAGGTTCAGTTGTACAGTTTAAAGTTTTTCCTTCTGGCAAGTTATAAGAGAATGATAAAACTTTGCTTTGAATAACCGCTTCTTTGCAAATGTCATATTTTATGTCAAGTTTTAATGCTTTGTCTTGTTCAGAAAAAGAAACTTCTAGCCAAGCGTCAGAAAAAGTTGACATATTAGATGTCATATTTTTTTCTTTTGCTGATGTCTTATTTAATTTTGCTTTAGGTTTTGGAGAAGGTTCATCTTCAAAACTTGACAAATCAATGTTGACATCTTCCAAAAAGATGCCACCGTTACGACCTTTTGTTGTTATAATTTTTAGGCCTTTTTCTGCTAACTTTTCTGCCCAACGATAAACTGTTCTATTTGACACATTTAATTGTTCAGAAAGTTCACTTGCACTTTGAGGATTTTTTTGTTGTAAAAGTTCAATTAATTTTTTTTCATTTTCATTCATACTTTTATTATATGACTATTTTTGAGTTTTGAAAATTGTTTTTTTTATTAAAAAATTATTTTCAATTAAAGTGATAGTTTCGCCATCCCATTTTAAAGTTCCTTTGTTAGATTTAATTTTTTTTACATCTTTATTTATATCAATAAAATTTTTATCAATTTTTTCGGTTGTAAGCAAAGTAAAAACAACTGGTAATTTTAAAGGTTCTTCCTTTGAATACAAAATATTATTTTCGGAAAAAAGTTTGATAATATTCTTTGTTGGTTTTTTTATTTCAACTAGGTAAAGCATAAAATCTTCTTTATCGCCAATTCCTAAAATAAATCCAGGAAAAAAAGAAATATTACTTTGAATAATCAGTTCTGCATTTTTTTCGTAAAAAGGTGAAAATCCTTGGATTGAATTTGGCGTTCCGATTTTATTAAAAAATTCTGGATAACTATCAAATAGATAAACGGGAAGTTCTGAGTAAAAAATGTTGTCATCAAATTTATCGATTAAAGATTGATAAGCTAAAATTCTCATATCCAATAATTCAATTATATGTGCGTAAGTCCATTCTTTTGCATCCGTTGCTGATTCCATTGTATTTGCGTTGGTTGTCATAATTTCATTTCCAAACATTGTGATTGTTTTTATTTTTGGAAAATCGATTCTGTTCAAAAAAGTTATTGAAGTTATTAAATCAACAATGTTATATCCCCAACGAGAAAGATTTGTTTTGTATTTAAATTTTCTAAAAGTTTCAAGTTCATTTTGAAGAAATTTTTGATATTGAATGTTCCGCTCAAGTTTTGTTTGAATTTCGCTTCGGTTTTGAATTGAATAAATTTTATCTTTTTCTAAAACTAAACTTTCGTCTAAAAATAATTTTACATTTGGTTGTTCATACAAAAGTGTTGCTTTGTAAACTTCTGGATGAATTGGAAGTTCTGTAGTTTCTTTTGTTAAAAAAAGTGAAATATTTTTTGAATAATCTTTATTTGGAATCATCTGAAAATATTCATCAGTTGCTTCTGCAACAAAAGTGAATAACTCTTTGTTTTTGTTGGCAAAAATTTTTTGTAAAATATTTTTTACTTCTGGATTATCAATCTTAGAAAAAAAATCTAGTGGATATTCTATTGTTACAAAAAATTTTTTTGAAGTTCCGTCAAGGCCGGGATTTTTTCGAACAAGATAAGTCCACATTTCAACTGGATGTAAGGTGAGAGAATTTTTTCCTGTTTGCCAAGAAATTTCTAAAGTACAAGAACCTTCGCTCATTACAAAATTTGGGATTCTAAAATTTAGATTTTTAATTTCTTTTCCATCGATAATTAAATTTCCGCAATATTTAAATTCATTTTTTTTACCGTAGGAAAATTTTATATCGGAATTTGTATCTAAAAATTGTGAAGAATCTAAAATAAGTGGCGCTTCTACAAATGCCCAAGATTTATCGTTTAGTTGTTTTTTGTAATAACCAATTTTTCCGTCGGATGAAATTCCTGCAACTCGCATTTCTCGAGCAAAATTTCCTTTTCCGTTTTGAAAAATTGTGATGCAACTTGTAAGTTTTGCTTTTCCAGATAATTTAATTTGAGGATGTTTTTTCCAATCTTCGTTTGGTAAACCCCAAAGTGTAAAATTTGAACGATAATCGTATCCGGGATAATTTTGTTTTTCATTTTTGTATGTGTATTTGAAAAACATTGGGTCGCTTCCAACTGTGTCAAAGTCAATTAAGCGAGTGAACATTTCGCCTTTTTCATTTATCAAAAAAATTGTGGAACCGCTTGTGCTAATATTTTTTGCAATAAAACTTCCCCGTTCTGGTCCTAAAATTGAATGACTAAAATCGCAAGGAAGTCCAGAATCTGTAAAGTGAATTTCTTGTCCGTTTTCAGATAAAAAGTAAAGCGTTTCTAAACCCATGGTTCCGTAGTGATGTTGATTTTGAAAAATGTCTTCGTACCATAAAATTTCTTGCCGACGAACTGCCATTCCCCAAGCTCGTTTATTTTTTACAAAATCATTTTGTTCCAGCTGAACTTTATTTGGCCAACCAAAAACATTTATCCATCGCATTGGAGTTTCTCGCGTAGTTTTTCGTAAATAACAATGATACATTTTTCCGTCGTTATCGAAGGCAAAAAGACAATCGTCGTCGGCTGCTATTTCTACAATTCTTGTTGGTGAAGGAAATTTATTTTTTTTAGAAAAAGGAAGTCCAGTTTTTAAGAAAAGTTGCCAATTATCATTTTGTGGAGTTTTAAAATAAATTCTTCCGTCAACAAGGCAAAATTCAAATCCTTTGCAAAAAGTTTGTGTTAAAGTTTTGATGTAAATTTTTTCTGGCAAAAATCCGTTTATGTTTTCTTTTTCTGGTCGGTCGGGAAGTTTAGATGTTTCTGTTCCGATTTTTAAGATTTCTGTTTTGATATCTTGACTTGAAGAAAACATCATCATTGTAAAAGTTGAAAAAAGAATTACTAACAAACTAAATTGCTTCATAATTTAAATATCTTTAATGAAAATTGAAAAGTCAAACTTTATGTTGAAAATCAGTAGAAAATAAGATATGCTTTTTATTATGAACGAAATTTTTTCTAGTATTAAAGATTTGAATTTACAAAAACAACTTTCTTTTATTGTAGAAGTTGATAAAGTGAAAAATGTGATGCGTCGTACTTTGCTAATTGATGGAAGTCGTCGAGAAAACGATGCTGAACATTCTTGGCATTTAGCGATTATGGCAATGCTTTTAACTGAGTATGCAGAAGATAAAAATTTTACTTTGGACAGAGTTCTTAAAATGGTGATTGTTCACGACTTAGTTGAAATTTATGCAGGGGACACTTTTGCTTTTGATGTTCAAGGAAATTTGGAAAAAGAAGAAAAAGAAAAAAAGGCTGCTGATAAATTATTTGGTCAGTTACCAGAAGACCAAGCAAAACAATTTAGAAAACTTTGGGAAGAATTTGATGAAGCCAAAACTCCTGATGCTCGATATGCTGCTGCTTTAGACAGATTACAACCTTTTATCCACAATCTTTGTACAGAAGGTCATACTTGGGTTCAAGCAAAAGTAAATAGGAAACAAGTTTATAAACGAAGTGGTTTATCAATGGAAGTTTTACCTGCATTAAAACCTTGGATGGAAGAACAAATTAACGAAGCCATAAAAAAAGGCTGGATAAGTGAATAGAATATTTTAAAATAAAGATTTATTTTTGTATTAGAATTGTTTATTTTAAGTATTTTATTCTGACATAAAAAAAGGAACAGGATTTTATGATAGACATTTGTGTTTGTCATAAAAACTGTTCCTTTTAATTTTATCGTTTCAACTATTTTTACAAAAGTTTATTCAATTACATTGAAAACTGCGCTTTCTCCAGGTTCTAGTACGATTTGTGTAAGTTTTTGGTCAGATGCTGTTTTTCCAGGAATTGATGACCACAATAAAGTTGCTGTGGCGTTTGCTGGAACTGCACGAGTTTCTTGAATATCACTTGTGCTGTGAACTACAAAAACAGTTTCGTTTGAACCGTCTTCTTTTTCAAGTACGCGGAAGAATGCCATCATAGCAGCTCCTCCGTAACCTGGCCAAGTTGAAGCTTTGTATTTTCCTTTTCGGATTGCTTCGCTAGAAGCTCTTAATGCAGAAAGATTTCTGTAGTGATTTAACAATGAATTTGGATCAGATGCTTGTTCTTCAACTGATAAAGTTAAATCATTTTGACCTCTAACCATTTGATGTTTGTTTTGCCATTTTGGAGATTCTTTTCTGTCTTTTGTCCAAATCATTGAATCACGACGGCTGATATCATTATTTGCATAACGAATACCTGTAATTCCAAGTTCTTCTCCGTAGTAAACCCATGGAAGTCCTGGTAATGTGTGACACAAACTTGCTGCAGTTTTTGCTCTTGTTAAAGCAATTTTTTTAGCTTCAACTGTTTCTATTGGATCACCTGCTGCAACTGCAAGTCCATCAGTAGCATTTACACCACATTTTGAAAGAATTACAGAAATTGAGCGATCCATATCATGATTACTTAAAAGATAAGAAGGAACAAAATCATCATATTTTGTAAGTCCGTCAACATTTCTTTTGAGAGTTTTCAAAAGTGATGCTGTTGAACCGCTTCCTACTGTACCTGCTAAAATATCTTCAGTTGCAAAGTCCCAAAGAGAATCAAATCCTGGAGCGTAAGGTCCGATTGAAGGAATAGATTTGTTCAAAACTTCTCCGATAAAGAAAACATTTGGTTTAATTTTTCTAGCAGCTTCTCTTAATTCAACCCAGAAATCTTTGTTGAGTGTCATATTTGCTGTACCGTTTGGCAATTCGTTTTGGTCAAAAATATGTTTTGCAGCGTCAAATCTGAAACCTGCAACGCCTCTTTCAAGCCAGAATTTCATAATTTTAACAAATTCTTTTTTTACTGCAGGATTAGCACAGTTTAAGTCAGGCATTGTTGGACTGAATGCACCGAAGTATTCAATTTTTCCTTCTTCACCATAAGCTGCATGGAAAGAACCCATACCACCTGTTCCGTAGTTGATGGAATCATCTTTGTGGATGTAGTAGTTTCTATATTTTGAAGTTGGATTTGCTAACATATCTTCAAACCAAGGATGTGATGTTGAAGAGTGATTGAAAACTAAGTCCAAAATAACTTTGATGTTTCTTTTTGCACATTCAGCAATAAGACGGTCAAAATCTTCCATTGTTCCGTATTGTGGATTTACAGCCATGTAATCCTTTACATCGTATCCGTGATAAGATGCAGCAGGATGAATTGGTGAAAGCCATAAGAGTTCAACACCTAAATCTGTAGAAGTTTCTGGATTTCCATCGTTCAAATAATCAAGTTTATTGATAAGACCTTGGAAGTCTCCAAATCCATCGCCATCAGAATCTGCAAAAGAATAAACTAAAACTTGATATGCAGGTCCTTTCATATTTAACCACCATTGTGGTTCACCGTTAGTTGGGTCTGGTACATTTGATACGGCTGATGCACCTCCTGTAGATGCACATCCCATAAAAAGCACTAAACCGATAAGTAAAATGCTTGTTATCAAAAGATTTTTGATTTTCATTTGATTTCCTTAGAAAAAGAATAATAATGTCAAACAGACATTTTGTTTATTATACCACATATTTGGATATAAAAAAAGATGTTACTTAAACCAAATTAGTTCAAATAACATCTTTGTAAATTGCTGAAAATGAATTCTAATTTTCTAGCTTCATATCTCCGTCTTTTATCCAGCTTTTTTTGTGCATAAAAAGATAAATTCCGTAAGATAGAATTGCTGGTAAAATTATGTAAACAACTAACATTTTTATAATGATAGAAATTCCACTTTCGTTTGTTATCATTGCTTGATATGTTAAAAGTGGTCCAACAAGACCTGATGTTCCCATTCCGCTTCCAGCAGGAAGATTTTGCATTTTTAGCAACACAGTTGAAATTGGGCCAGTAATTGCACTTGCCAAAGTTGGTGGAATCCAGATAAGTGGATTTTTTACGATATTTGGAACTTGTAACATTGAGGTTCCAAGACCTTGTGCAAAAAATCCGTTTAAGCCGTTGTCTTTCCAGCTAATTACTGCAAAACCAATCATTTGAGCGCAACATCCTGCAGTTGCTGCTCCTCCAGCTAATCCGCTTAAGCCAAGAATAATTGCGATAGCGGCAGAACTTATAGGTAAAGTTAAAATCATTCCCATTGTAACGCTTAAAACAATTCCCATCCAGAATGGTTGTAATTCAGTTGCTTTTCGGATTCCTTCTCCAAGCCAAGAAGCACCAGCGGCTAAAAGTGGTCCAAAGATAACAGCGGCTAAACATCCAACTAAAATAGTAACAGCAGGAGTAACAATAATATCAACTTTTGTTTTTCCAGAAACTAATCGTCCAATTTCTGCTCCAGCGAGGGCTGCAACCAATGCTCCAAGTGGATCGCCAGGACCAGAAAGTAAAATTGCACCAGTTGATGAAACTATTGTTCCAGAAATAAAATTTGTTGCGTAAGCACCAACTGTACCTGTTAAAATACTTGCATAAAGAACAAGTTTTGGTACGCCAAGTGCATTTGCAACACCAGCTGCAATTCCAGCACCTGTTAGAACTGTAAGAATTTGTCCAATTTTTACAAAAAACTGTCCGATTGCATTTAAAACAACTAAAAGCGTTGTAGGATTTTCAACTGATGTATCAATTACAGGAAAAAAAGAACCTATCTGTTTGATGATAAGTCCAATAATCAAGGTTGAAAATAAACCTAATGCCATTCCAGAAAGAGAATCAATAAAGTATCGTTTTAACCATTTGTTTTTCATAACATCCTCCCTTAAGGATAAATCTTATTTGATATTATACATAAAAGGGAAGATGCTTTCTACTATTTAAGATTCATCAGAAAGAGAGGTTTCGGTTTCGTTATTTGAAAGAATATCTAAAATTGTAAAGAAAAGAATTATAACCAATGGACCGAGCAATAATCCGTTTATTCCGAATAATTTAATTCCACCTAAAATTGCAAAGAAAATTATTAAAGGATGAACTTTGATTCTTTCTTTTAAAAATAAAGGTCGTAAAAAGTTATCTAAAAAACTGATTGTAACTCCAGCTAAAATTAAGAATAAAACACCTTGCCAAATTGGACCTTTGAAACACATTATAAATCCGATTGGAGCCCAAATAATAGCTGCTCCTAAAAGAGGAATAAAAGAGGCAAACATCAATAAAACTGAAAATAGAATGGCTCCTTCTATTCTAAAAATTGTCATTAGAAGGAAAGCTACAACTCCTTGATAAAGAGCAACAAGGATATATCCAGAAAACAATCCTCTGATAACTTCAATTATTTTATTGAGTAATCTTTTAACATGCTTTGGTTTTATTGGAATAGCTTTTGCTAACAAGGATACAAGATAATGTCCATCTAAATAGAAAAAATATAAGATAAAAATAGAAAATGCCAATGAAATTAAAAAGTTTCCTGTTCCGCCAATAAAAGATTTACTTAAAGTAAATAATTTAGAACTAGAATTTTGAATTAAAGAAATTATTTGTGTTCTTAAATCAAAATTTTCAAACACTGAAATTGAAATTTCGTTTACATCCAAAAAATCTTTGATTTTGACTGCCAAAGTAGAATCTGAAAGAAAAGTTGGATTTTCTTTAATATAGGATTCTGCTTTTATAAGAAAAGAACTTAATTGCCCAATCAATTCAGAGCCAAGCAGAAAGAGAAATCCCGCAATTATAAGAATTGTTCCAACTGCAAAAACTCCACTTAAAAGATGTTTTTTAGTTTTGTAACCTCTTTTTTCAGGATTCATTTTGGCAATAATTTTTCTGTATAAGGGACTTATTAAAATATACAAAAGAGAAGACCACAAAATTACTGTAAAAAATGGTTTAAAAATTGCAATAACTGCAACAAGTAAAAGAGCAAAAATTCCTAATAAAAAAATATTTTGTAAATTGGTTTTATCTGTACTAATTTCCATACTTAAAATTATACAAAAACTTGCCAAATATACAAGAAAATTTTACAATGTAACCAATGTTTTATAAAAGAATATTTTTTATTGTTAGTTTTATTTTGTTTTCTCAATTTAGTTTTTCTCAAAATGATTTTTCCTCTCCAAAGGAATTTGATGCAAGACTTCTAACTAATTTTGTAAAAGCAGTGAAAGTTTCTTATCCAGAAAATTTTGTTAATTTTGGTTTTGATATAAATGAACAATTATGGTTTATCGATTTGAAAAATGATGATGTAAAAAAAACGCAAGAAAAAGAAAAACGATTTTTTTACAAAAATGCTCGGATTTTGCCAAAAGAAAATTTGTCAGATTGGAAGAATTTTAATCCAATTTCTACAGAATTTTATCCACAAGAAATGCCAAATCCAAATGAGTTTTCAGATTTCAAAATAGCTTTTTTAAAAGATATGAGTTCTTCTGAAAATCGTGACGAATATAAACCAAGCTGTTTTACTCTTGTGCAAAATTTTTTGTATCAAGCGTATACTCCAAAACAAGTTGAACCTCAAATTATTACTATTGAATTTTTAGATTGGAAAGTTAGAATTCACAAAAAAATTGAAAAACCTTTACTTAACATAGATAAAAAAATAAGAAATCTTGCTTTAACAAATAAAGAAATTAACAACTTTTTAAAAATGCCAACTGTAATTACGGGATATAATTGGCGTGAAGTTCGCGACAATGAAAATCGTTCTTCGCATAGTTGGGGAATTAGTGTTGATATTGTTCCCAAAAAATATGGTTCAAAACAAATTTATTGGAAATGGACTCAAGATTTTTATAATGATGGCTGGATAACTTATCCAATAAAAAAAAGATGGATGCCACCAGAAGAAGTGATATCCATCTTTGAATCAGAAGGTTTTATTTGGGGTGGAAAGTGGGATATCTGGGATAATATGCATTTTGAATATCATCCAGAAATCTTAAAACTTTCAAACCCTAGTTAAACATTGATTTAATTTCTTTTTCGTAAATTTCAGTTAGTCTATAGCGCATAATTTCTTGTTTTGCAGAAAGTTCTACGCCAACTTCGAAATTCTTAGAAAGAAGAACAAATCTTGAAATTCGTTCAAACATCTTAAATCCATTTTTAGAATTTACAGAATTTTGAATTTCTGTTTCAAAAAGTTTTTGAATTTCAGCGTGTTTGAGAAGGTTTTCATAATTTGAGTATGAAATTGAATTTTCTTTTGCAAATGCAATAATTTCTTCTTGCACAGGAACAACTAATGCGCCAAGATAGCGTTCATCTTGTCCAACAACTACAGATTGTGAAACATAACGAGATTCATTTATTTTCATTTCGATTGGAAGTGGCTCTACATTTTCGCCACCGCGCAATACGATTGTATCTTTTTTGCGTCCTCTAAGGACAATTTCGTTATTTACAGTTAACATACCGATATCACCTGTTGAGAACCAACCGTCTTTATCGATAACTTTTGATGTAAGGTCGTCTCGTTTGTAGTATCCACGCATAACGATTCCACCACGAACTTGAACTTCACCTTTTTTTCCTGCAGGAAGAATATTTCCGTTATCATCAACAATGCGAACTTCAACATTACGGATAGGGGAACCAACTGTACCAAAAACAGGTTTATACATTGGGCGAACACCAATAACAGGTGCTGTTTCAGTTAAGCCGTATCCTTCAACAAGGTTTACACCAACAGTCCAGAAGAAGTTATCAATTGCTGGTGGTAATGCTCCACCACCAGAAACTCCACCTTTAAATGCATTTCCAAGTTTTGCTCGGATTTTACTGAAGACAAGTTTACTTCCTAAAAGTTTTACAGGATAAAGAAGTAACCATGGAATAAAAAATGCTAACCAAATAAAAAAGATATGATCGTTTCCAAAACGAGCTGTTTTTCTGAACATTTTTCTGTCCATTTTAGAATGTAAATTTCCAACAGCAACAAAAAAGCGGAATAAGGCGTAAGTGATTCCACCTGTTTTTCGCATTGTTCTGTAAATTCCATCGTAAATTGCTTCAAAAACTCGTGGAACTGCTGGAATTATTTGTGGATTTAATTTTACAAAATCAGCAAGAAGGATACTTCCGATTGGTTTTGAATAACAAATTGCAGCTCCTTGATTAAGCATAATGTATTCACAAAGTCTTTCAAATGCGTGCCAAATAGGAAGGACACAAATTGCTTTATCACCTGGAACAAGGGGGATTCTTTCTCTTAATTCATCAAATTGAACGATAAAATTTCTATGTTCAAGCATAACACCTTTTGGTTCACCAGTTGTTCCTGAAGTAAAAATGATACAAGCTAAATCAGTTTCTTTTCCTTTTTCAAGTTCTTCTTCAACTTTGTTAGGATTTGATGTTCTGAAAGTTTTTCCTTTTTCAAGAATTTCATCATATTTGTAAAGTTCTAAATTTGCTTGTTTTACACATTCTAATGCAGCGTCATTTGGTTCATCAAAAATGATAAGTTGTTTCAAAGTTGGGATTTCATCTTTGAGGTTTGCAATTTTTATTACTTGAGAAGAATTTTCTGCTACAACTGTTTTACAATCTGCAAATGATAAAATGTAAGCTAAATCTTTTTCTGTTGCATCGCAACCACGAGGAACATCAATAGCTCCGATAGCCATAATTCCCATATCAGATTGTTGCCATTCTTTACGATTGTCTGCAATTAGACCAATATGATCTTCTCTTTGTACACCGATAGATAAAAGTCCTGCTCCAAAATCTAAAGAAGTTTGATAAAGCTCTTTATAAGAAATTTGTAGAAAATCACTTTTCCCATTTTTGTAGTATTGTGCAGATACATCTGGATGAAGTTCTGCTCTTTCTTTTAACATTTGAGGTAATGTTTGATACATAAAAAAACTCCAAATAAAGAAATTAACAAATTGACATCCGATGAGATATTGTCAATTTTAAAAATATTATACAATTTAAACAACTTATTTGCAACCAATTACGAAGTTTTTGTGTCTAATAAGGTTGATTTAAAAAAAAAGAGATATTTGTAAATGAATTATTACAAATACCTCTATATTGTATGATAAAATTTCAATATTTTTTATTTAGAAAATTTGAATTTTGATGCTATAGATTTTATTCCTTGCCAAACACCATTTATTCCGTTAGGATTCTTTATGATGATAATAGCTATTACTAAAACAACTACTACAATAATTCCTGCAATAAAGCGTTTTTTAGGAAATTTCTTGTTTGCATAAGGGTCTTTTATTCTTAAAAATGATTTTACAGGATAAATCGGAAGTTTTGTTAAACTATCGCCTAGTAATGTAGGAATTTTTACATTTCCGTTTATTGCCCAACCTGAAGCATCTAAAATTGGTGCGATATTTCTTTGCTTTAATTTTCTCCAAGCAATCAATACAGATGGAAGTGAAATTATAAGAACAATTCCGATAATTCCAAGAGGAATCCATTTTCCTAAGCCCAAGAAGGCTTCCATAATTCCGCCAACTACAGTTGCAATTCCTGTAAAAGCAACACTTAATGCAGCGATTGTTCCTACATCAGTTTTTTTATTTGGAATTGAAGATTTTATTTCGTTTGGATTTTCCACAACTTTTGTTACAGTTTCAAAAACTTTGCTTTCAGCTGTATTTGTGGATTTTGCAATTTTTTCTTGAATCAATCTCATAATTTTTTTGTAAGGAGCCCAAAATGCTTGTTTTATACTTACTGGATTATCAATTATTTTTACGATAGTTGCATCCCAGTCATCACCATTTCTATCAAAGAAAATTCCATTTCTTCCAACTAAAAGATTATCAGTTTGTCCGTTACTGATTAAAGCGGCAATCTGCATTTTTTGTCCTGAAGAATCTTTTTTAACACAATCGCAGTAAACTAAGAAACATTGAGAAAGAGAAGCCATTGTACCGTGTTTTGCAATATCCAAAACTTTAAAACATAAATCACAAGAACGACCGTCAATGAATAAGGTTCCAGCTTGAAAGATTGCTTTTTTTTCTGGATTATAGAAATCTGAAAAGCAAACAAAGTTGTTGAGCAATTTTACAAAATCTCTACGAATAAGAATCAATTTTTTTAGTTCTACGGATGCAAGTGAAACTGGTGGATGATTTTCTTCTTGAGTTAAATAATCATCAATAATTTTTTCTGCATCAGAATTTAATATTTGTGCAATTCTATCTAAACCTAATTTTGAAACAGAATTTTCAGGCATTGCTTTGTACCATGATAAATATGGAACAAAAAATTCTTCAATTTTGTGCCAATTTGTTTCTGAAAGGCTAGAAATTTCTTTTTTGAAAAGAGGAACAAGCACTGTTTCTTTAAATGATTTCATATCTTCAAGCCAAGCTGGATTTAATGTGTCATCTAAAGGAAGTGATTTTCCTGCTTCGCAAACAGCAAGAGGGAGAAGTGCAAGATTTTCTTTATCACATAAAAATCCATCTTCTGTTAAAAACATTTTATCACTTTGTGATTTTAAAATCTCTTTTGCGTTTGAATCATAATTTATCAATGAACATCTTAAAAAATAATCATTGATTTTATTTTGAACTTTTGTAAATGATTTTGCGGCAGAATCTGTGTCATCTTTTAAGAAGAAAATTTTTGGATCTTCTTGAACAGCGGTTTCGCGCCAAGTTTTTAATTCTTTTGCTTTTGCAAAAAATTCATTTTTTTGCGAACGGGTAATTCCCTTAACTCCGCTAATTTCATCTGTTCCGCCTGTACAAGAAATAATGTCTTTTACAACTGAACTTGCAAATTCGTCTTTGATACATTCTGCAGGAAGAACGCCATCACCGTTAATTACATTTGGTGTAAAAAGTTTATCGCTTGCAGAAACATCATTATAACAAATTTCATTAGAGTCTGGTTTACCTAAAATTTTTAAAACAGAATGTGCTGATTCAATAGGAGAATGTCCGCAACAAAAAGAATTTTGGCTTAAAGCATCAAGCGGAATAGAATCACCTTCTGTCATAAGAATTTCTGGTTTTGCAAAATATTTTTTTATGTAGCTAATTACACTTAAAATTTCAGGGATTCTGACACGACCATTTTTATCTGAGTCAAGAAGTGTTAGAGTTTCTTCACTAAATTCCAAACCTAAAACAGGGCAAGCAAGTGCAGTCCACATTTTTGGGTCAAGATTTTCTAGATTTAAAACATCATCTATTGTTGAAATTTGTGGCTGAATTAATCCACCATTTTGCACAAAATACCAAGAATGATTTTGTTGTTCTTGTTTCTTTTTCATAAAACTACCTCAAAAAAATATTTTGATTAGTTTACACAAAAGACAATTAGTTTTTCAAGAGTGATAAAAATAAAGAAAATGAGTTTATTTAATTCGTTTTCCTTTTTTCCAAAATTCAAAATTTCTAAAACCATTTGTAATTATCGCAGGTTGTTTTCCGTCTCTGTGCAGACAACCTTTTCGCCAATATTCAATATGACCTTCTGTTTCAACAGCAGGACGAGCTCCTAAATATTTTCCAGATTTGTCAAATTCGTCTCCATCTAAATATCCATTTTTGAATCGTAGTATAATTGTTTTTCCATGATTATCGTAAGTAACTTCATCTATTCGCCATCCGTTTAATGGATTATCATATTCGTCATTGATTTTAGTATCATTCCCATTCATGTGAATGTATAATGATGAGGAATTTTGTGTTGATAAATTTTCTGAATTTTCTTCACTAAATTCTGAAAGGAATTCAATTTCAGCTTCTCTACGGGAATTTTTTTGGTTTGGATTTTCATTTGTCATATCAAAAATATTTTCTGTTTTGTTAATAGAATTATTTTTTTCTAATTCGTATTTTATAACATCCGCAAAAAGTTGATTGTAACTTGTGGTATCAAAATAAATTGATTTTGAATTATTTATCACTGGATTAAAAAATGAGTCTGAAATCATTGATTGAAAATTTAGTTTGCCATTATCCAAAAGTTTTTGAATTTCACAAATGTATTTTTCTTGTTTGAGTTTTAAAATATTATTTATGGCTTTTTCAATTTTTTCGTCATCATAGGTTTTTTTTCCTATTATGATTACATCAAGAGGAAGTCCTACTGTGTATGCAAAAAGCATTAACTTATCCCAATCAGGAAATCTTGTTCCGTTTCGCCAATAACTTACAGTTGCATTACTGATATTAAAAAGGTTTATTAAATCTTTGTTTTTAATGTCATAAAAATCGCAGATGTCAAAAAATCTTTTGGTAGTTCCTTCTTTATCTAGTGCAAATCCGCAAATATCAATCATTTTATAAAATACTCCTAATAAAATTTTATTTAGTGTAAAATTTTTTCTTTAATTCTTTTTTGCATTTAACAATGCTTGTTCTATTGTTTCGTTATATTTTTCTAAAGGTACCCAATCTTGTAATAATGGATTCCATCTTACATTTCGATGACATTCTGGACTTAAGGTTTCACTATTGTTGTATTTTTTATCTAATGTTTTTAGTAAATTTTTTTTATCAATTTTTTTGATTTTTTCTCTTATGTCATCTAGTGCATTATTTTTATCTGTTTTTTTTCTAACAATTAAGTCGTCAAGAGAAACACCAAAGACATAAGCAAAAAGTAAAATTTTATCCCAATCTGGAAATCGTTTTCCTGTTTTCCAATTACTGATTTCTACTTCGGTAGTGTACATAAGTTCGGCTAAGTCAACATTTTTTACATTATAAAATTGACATATTTTAAAAACTCGTTCTATAGTTTTTTCTTTGTCTAAAATTAATCCAAAATCGTTCATCAAAATCTCCTCTAAAAATTTTATTAAAATCAATAAAACTTAAGATAATAATATGATGAAAAGATGTATAAGTCATTAAACATTTTGTTTAAAAATTTTTGTTTAAATAAAAATCCGAAACTAATATTTTTACTAGCTTCGGATTTTTAGATTGGTTATCTTTTAAATTATTTTTTTGTTAATGTTCCGATTTTTTTTACATCTTTGCTATTTGAAGCATCATAAACTTCAATACTTTGAATTATTCCTACAACAGGTAAATAATTATTTGATAAAGCTAAATCTGAAAATGCTTTATATTCTGAAGAATCATAAGAAGCAATTTTATATTTAATTTGCAATGTAATTTCTCTATTTACAGAACCATTACTATATTTTCTTCCTTGTAAAAAGGTTTTTGCTTGGTCTTTTGGCATTGGAAAGAAATTATATTTTTCAAAGCCATCAAGTTTTAAGGCAACTTGTTTCATGAAAATGGAACTTCTTGAACTATTCCAATCTTTATCAGCTCGTCCTAATGGAAAAAAAGTTCCTTCGCCAATAGAAACTGGGAAACCTTCGCTTGAAAAATCAAAATCACCAAAATCTACATTTGTAACAACAGTATATTCCGAATCTAAATCAGCATTTGCGATTGCAGTATCAAAATTTTTCTTTAATACTTGAAATTGATCATGCCATTCAAATTCATCATTTATGTATTTTTTGTAAACGCTATATTCCATTGCTTTTGCATAGTTCAAATATTCATCTTCTGAAATTGAAGTTTTACTTCCTTTGAGATAAATATATAATCCTTTTTTTGCATCAAGAATATTTTCTTGTCCAAAAACGCAACATACTGACATAATCATCAGTAACCCAAATAAAAATAATTTCTTCATAGAATCCTCCTATAAATTCTGTAAGTTGTTATTGTAGTTAAATGATATTGCAGTTATTTTAGAAAGTCATTAAACAGTTTGTTTAAAATTTTTTAATAAAAAACAAAACCAAAAGAAAAATTAAACTAAGTGTTTAAATTTATTTGAGAAAAGTTACGATTTTTTAAGAGAAAATTTTTTAATAATATGAACTAATTATTTTGACAAATTCTAAAACCCAATCCTTGAAGAGGAAAGTGACCGCCGTATTCACCGGATGTTTTGTAATTTGTATCTGAAAGGAAATCTGTTCCTCTTACTTCTCTAAAAGCAGATACCTTTATAATAGAACCATGTTGAACATTGTATTCAAACATCCATTCTGTTAAATTCCCTGTCAAATCATAAAAACCTAAATGAGACGGAAGTTTACCGCCGGAAAGGTGTGTTCTGTTGTTACCCGGTTTATGACCAAGTTTTGCTTGCATTGTAGCGTTTGTGTCATCTTTACCGCTGGCTGTTTTTTTACATTCCCCGGTTGCATTATATCTGTACCACATATAATTTCCAAAAACCGTTGATTGCGTAAATTCAATTCCGTTAGCTGTATCTGTGGATGTATGTTCATAAAAAGAACCACTTTCATCTCCGGGAATATTTCTTCCTTCAATGCAAGTTCCATTTTTTTTCTTTCGTGCAGCGTATTCCCATTCGGCAGTGTATGGCAATCTAAAACCGTTTGCGTTTTTATTCACATAAGGATTATCAATTTTTCCCGGAGTCATATCCCAGTTTGTATCTTTAAATTCTTTTGTACTTTGAGTTGAATCTCGTAACGGAGTTTTGAAGTTTACATCAGAACAATATACAGGAGTAAGACCTGTCATTTCACTTAATGCGTTACACCAAATAATTGCATCACGCCAATTTACGCTTCCTACAGGCATTTCTTCGACTTTAGGTTCTCCGCCTTCATTGAAAGGATAATAAGCATCTGCATTATTTCCGTTGGCATACATTCCTTCTGAACCTTTCCCAATGAATTTATATCCTTTTTTAATAGCCCATTGATAAACATGATACCAAGTATTGTAACTTACCATGTATTTTGACATTTTGAATTGTTTTACTTTTACAGGATAAGGAATTTCTACATTAGAACTACTTTTTTTACAATATTGATCTTCTCCAAGAATCAAATCGTCTTCTGTTCTTCCATCTGTAAAATTTATGGCAATCATATCGAAGCATGTATTTGAAGGACAGTTTGGCAAAGAAATAGTTGAAAGAGTTGTTTTTATAAATTCTTCTGGATTTTGATTTTGTGAATTGTCATCCTGATTTATTTCTTCTTTTGATTCTGAATTAGTTATTTTTTCAGGAAGAAAAGGATTAACAGGTTCTTTGCAAGAAAAAATAGATATTGATAACAATAAAATTAACAAAATTTTCATGATATTGAAAGTATATTATGAGAAATTTTTTGTCAACAATTTCAATTTTGTGATATAATATTTGATAAGGATTTTATATGAAATGGATAATTCATTACGACATTGTAGCTTTTGCTATGATTTCTGTGGTTTTAATAGTTTATTTAACTTACAATCATTTAAATACTTTATCAAATAGAGTTTATAAAAGACTTTTAATTGTTTCTTTATGTTCGGTAGTTACAGATATTATTTCTGCATACGCTTGTAGTTTTTGTACAAAAGATCAAATTGTTTTAAATTATGTTGTAAATATTCTACACTTTCTTGTTCAAAATTTTGTTCCTTGTTTGTATTGTTTATTTGCTTATTCCTTAGTTTACGAAAATATAAACATTGGTTCAAAATGGTTTGCTATAATCTTTTTGCCATATATTTTAAATGTACTTTTAATTTTATCCACACCATTTACAGGTGCTTGTTTTTACATTGATTCTGCTGGAATTTACCACAGAGGTCTTGGACAAATTTTTGTATACATAGTTGCTGGATATTACATAATTATTAGTTGTGCAATCGTATTAAAAAACATGAAATTACTTGGAGTTGCTCAACGACTATCAGTATTATTGTATTCTTCAGAATGTATTATTTTAAATATTGTTCAAATAATTTTTTCTCAATATTTGTTACAAGAAATTGGAATTGCATTTGCAATGTTTTTTATCTATATTTCAATGCAAAATCCACTTGAATATATGGATGTTCAAATTGGAATTTACAACAGAAATTTGTTCAAAAAAAATATAAACAATCGAATCCATAAAAAAGAAGATTTTGGAATTATTTGTTTACAAATTGAAGGCTTAAGTTACATTAATGAAAAATTTGGAATAAGCAATGGAAATATTTTATTAAGACAAGTTGCTTCTTACCTAGGAACTTTCACAAAAAATAATGAAGTTTACAGAATTTCAAACAGACAACTTGCTTTAGTTTTTTTGAAAAAAACAGATTTCAATATTATTTGTAATGAAATTATGACTCGTTTTGACAAACCTTTCAGTTTTAGTAATAGGAATGTAAATGTAAATCTTTGGGGATATTTGTGTTGTATACAAAGTTCAAAAGATATAATTTCTGCAAATGATGCTTTTGATATTATTGATTATTCTCTAAATGAAGCATGTCAAAACAGAAAAAACAGTATCGTATTTGCATCTACTGACATTCTAGAAAAACGAAGAAGAGAAATTGAAATTACACAAGCAATATCAAATGGAATTAGAAATTCATCTTTCCAAGTTTACTATCAACCAATTTTTTCTGTAAAAGAAAATCGATATACAAAAATGGAAGCTCTTGTTCGCCTCATCGATGAAAATGTTGGATTTATTCCACCAGATGAATTTATCCCAATTTCAGAAAAAAACGGAGACATTCTTGTAATTGGAGAAATCGTTTTAGAAAAAGTTTGTGCTTTCATTGAAGAATATCATCCTGAAGACTATGGAATAAAATCAATCCATGTAAATCTTTCTGTAGTTCAATGTATGCAAGAAAATATCGGAATTAGACTTTTAAATATTATTGATAAATATAAAATTCCTCATGGTTTAATTGATTTTGAAATTACAGAATCCACAGCAGATAACTCAAGCGAAAACCTTGATAAAGTTATGAAAGAATTTAACAAAAAGGGAATAGATTTTTCTTTAGATGATTACGGAACTGGATATAGCAATCAATCAAATCTTATGCGATATCCTTATTCAATAGTAAAAATTGATAAATCTTTGGTATGGGCTTGTGATAAAAATCCTAAAGCATTAATTTCATTAAAACACACTATCGCTATGATAAAAGATTTAGATATGGGAGTCTTGGCTGAAGGTATAGAAAATAAAAAACATATAGATTTTCTTACTGAAATAGGTTGCGAATTTTTTCAGGGATATTTTTATTCTAGACCTCTTCCTGTTTCACAACTTATGGAAGTTATTAAAGAAAATAAAATCAAAGGAGAAGTTTAATTTTCTTTACTTGTGAGTCAAATTGATACAGACAAATTGTATCAAAAAGAAACATATTGATAAAATGTCCCAGTTTTGATGCTTAAATAAATAAATTGGTCTATTTTGAACTATTTTTTAGCAAATTTTGTAAATGAATAAATTAAATTTTGCTAGAAAATAGTTTTGAAAGTCAAAAATTTTTCAAAAAATCTATAAAACCTTCTCAAAAGTGAATAATTTTCTTAAAATTTTCCTAAATTTACTCTTTTTTAAATAAAAAATCCTTTAAAAATGTAATTTTTCTTTTTTTTGCACAAAATTTTGTAAAAAAAACAAAGTTGGCACGCAAATTGCAATATAACTAATGAAAGGAAAATTAGTTTGCGTTGCAAACTTCCTATTTTATTTTAGTAGAATTACAGAAGTTAATTATCTGTAATAGGAGAGTTTTATGAACAGAGTATCATTTTTTAACCCAAAATTCACATCTGATTTTTTTGATGCATTTGACCGCAATTTTTATGGAAGAAGAGAAAATCCTGAAATGCCAAAAAGATTTGTTCCAAAAGTTGATGTAAAAGAAACAAAAGATTCATACATTCTTGATATGGAACTTGCAGGATTTTCAGAAGATAAAGTTGATATCGAATTGCAAGACAGAGTTCTTACAATTTGTTCAAAAAATGAACATCCTCGTTGTCAGGGTGAAAAAACAACTGAAGCTGAAAACCCAGAAAAAAATCTTTCAGCAACAGAAGAAAAAGAAGTTGCGCCAAAACCACAAAGAACAGAATTTAAATGGCTTGTAAAAGAAAGAGGTTTTGGTTTAAAACATTTTTCTAGAAGTTTTACTTTACCAGAAGATATTGATGGCGAAAATGTAAATGCAACTTTCAAAAATGGACTTTTAACAATTACAGTTGCAAAAAAGACTGAAACAAAAACTAAAAAAATTGCAATTAGTGCGTAAGGTTTTTGCACCTTTATAAAAATCAATTTTTATAAACGAATTTACAAAAACGCTACTTTCGTTTTGATTGTAGCGTTTTTGTTTTTAAAATTGATTTAATTCATCTTGCCGAATTATCATAAATTGATTATCTTTAATATAATAGAATAAATTTTTACAATAAAACGGAAGGAAAAAAATGGCAACATTTCAGTTTCAAACAGAAGTAAATCAGCTTCTAAAATTAATTATTCATTCAATGTATTCTAATAAAGACATTTTTTTGCGAGAAATTGTTTCTAACGCATCAGATGCATTGGATAAAATTAAATATTTAACATTGTCAGATGAAAATTACAAGAATGTAGCATTTGACCCACGAATTGATATTTCATTTGATGAAAATGCAAAGGTTTTAGTTGTTCAAGATAGCGGAATTGGTATGAATGAAGAAGACCTTACTGCAAACCTTGGAACAATCGCTCGTTCTGGAACAAAGGCTTTTATTGAAGCATTAGAAAATGAAGCAAAAAAAGATTCTGCTTTAATCGGACAATTTGGTGTTGGATTTTATTCAGCATTTATGGCTGCTTCTAAAATTGATGTAATCACAAAAAAAGCTGGAACAGAAAAAGTTTTCAGATGGACAAGTAACGGAACAAACAGTTACGACTTAGAAGAACTTTCACTTGATAGCGAAGAATCAAAAAAATATGGTTTTGACAAAGAAGGAACTCATGGTTCAGCAATTGTTATGTCTTTAAATGATGAAAGCACAGAATACGCATCTCGCTGGAAGGTTGAAGACTTAATCAAAAAATATTCTGACCATATCGCATTTCCAATTTATCTTCATTATTCACAAAATAAATATGACGATAAAGGAAATGTTACAGAAACAGAAAACAAAGTTGACCAAATCAATAGCGCAAGTGCTTTATGGAAACGCTCAAAATCAGAATTAAAACCTGAAGATTACAAAGATTTTTATAAAACAATTTCACACGATTCAACTGATCCTCTTATGTATGTTCATACAAACGCAGAAGGAACTCAAGAATATACAACATTGTTTTATGTTCCAGAATTTGCTCCTTTTGATATGTATCAAGCTGATTACAAAAGTGGTGTAAAACTTTATGTAAAACGGGTTTTTATCACAGATGACGATAAAGAACTTTTACCAGCTTATTTGCGCTTTGTTCGCGGAATTATTGATTCAGAAGATTTACCTTTGAATGTAAGCCGAGAAATTTTACAACAAAACAGAATTTTATCTTCAATTAGAACTCAATCTGTAAAAAAACTTTTAAGTGAATTCAAAAAAATGGCTGAAAGTTCTAACAAAGCTCTTGCAGTTGCAGAAGCAGATAGAACTGATGACCAAAAAACTGCAATCGAAAAATGGGCACAGTTTGTATCACAATACAATCGTCCTTTGAAAGAAGGTTTGTACACAGATTTTGCTAACAAAGATGAACTTGCTGATTTAATCAGATTTAAATCAACAGCTGATGAAGGAACTGGCGAAAACAAATGGACAAGTTTTGCAGACTATGTTCAAAGAATGAAAACTGACCAAAAAGCAATTTACTATATCACAGGTGGTGATGAAAAAAATCTTCGTGCATCTCCATTGCTAGAAGCTTACAAAGCAAAAGGTTTTGAAGTTCTTATTATGAATGATGATATTGATGATATCGTTATTCCAATGTTGAACAAATACAAAGATTTTGATTTAAAAGCTGTAAACCGCGCTGGAAGTGATGAAGAATTAGGTGTTGATAAAAAAGAATCTGAAAAGAAAGAAAAAGAGTTCAAATCAGTAATTGATAAAATCAAAAATGCTCTTGGCGAAAAAGTAAAAGATGTTGTACTTTCAAAACGCCTTTCTGATTCTCCATGTTGTATTGTTGTGGACGAAAATGATCCATCTTTACAAATGGAAAGAATGATGAAAGCAATGGGACAAGCAACTTTTGGAAGTGTTAAACCTATTCTTGAAGTAAACGCAGATCATCCAATTATTGCAAAACTTAAAGATACTGAAGATGCAGATTATATTGCTGATGTTTCTTCTGTATTGCTTGACCAAGCATTACTTGTTGGTGGGGCAGAACTTACAGATCCTGCTGACTTTGTAAAACGAATGAATAAATTGATTACAAGATAGTTTGTGATTTTACTGTAAGATTAAAGGACGATTACTTTTTGTGGTCGTCCTTTTTTTTTTATGCAAAGTTTATATAGATGATTTTCTAAAAAAATTCTTTATTCCAAGTCTAGTATCTTTTGGATTGTGTCATCGCAAAATTTGTTTATAGATTTTATCATTTCTTTTTTTTCTTGATAAATTATATCTGCAATTTTTTCTTCAGTTAATTTTTCTGTGTTTTTATTAGAAAGTAAATTTGTATCCTCTAAAAGTTGAGAAGGTTCTGAGTGCAGCGCTTTTGCCAATTTTATCAATGTTTTATCACTAACCCAAGTTTTACAATGCTCAATATCAGATAAATAAGGAAGTGAAATTTCAGCATTTTCGGCAAGTCGTTCTTGAGTGAGATGATATTTTGCTCTTAGAGCACGAATGTTTGTTGAGAGTATTTTGCGTAAATATAGATTTTCTGTTTCATCAGAAAAATTATCTTTTAACATACAAATATTATATGTTAATAACATTGATTGACAAAATATGGTAATTACATATAAAATAAATCTATGATGAAAACATATATTTTGAAGAGTAAGGTATTTTTTGCCTTTATTTTGTTGTTAAACTTGAATTTATTACCTCTTTTTTCACAGTCAAAAAATAAAGTTCCAGATTGGTATGAACATAAAGAAGTTGTTTATCCTAGTGAATTTTATATCAGTGCTATTGGAGAAGGAATTACAAAAGAAGAAGCTGAAATAAAAGCTGTTAGTCAGATTTCTCTATTTTTTAATACAACAACACAAGTTGTTAATGATTTAATTAAGACATATACAGAAATTGATGATGATAAAAATTATCAGTTTTCTCAATCTACAAAAATTACAGAAAGATCAAAAATAAATTCTAGTGCAGAATTTTTTGGAGTTCAGTTTGATACATGTTTTTATTTGGATGGAAAATATTATACATTGGCTTTTATAAATCGTGAGTCTGCTTTTGATGTTTATAATCAAAGTATAAAAACAAATACTGCTGTTCTAGAAAGTTTACTTTTTGTTGCAGAAGATTATAACAATCCAATTTTGGGAATTGAGGCAGCAGAAAAAGGAATTCCTATTGCGGATTTAACAGCTGAATTATTAAAAATGGCTCGAACCGTAAAAAAAGTAAATGATAATTATTTTTCTCAAACTGAAAGTTGCATACAAAGAATTCATACAGCATTAGAAATTTGTAAGCAAAGTTTAGTTTTTACTTTAACAGTAGAAAATGATTATGAAAATATGATTTATCTAACTCTTTCAGATTTATTAGAAAATAATGGATATGTTTTGTCTCAGACAGATGGAGTATGTTCAATTCCTGTAAAAATAAAAGTTAATAAGGAAGAAACAGTTGCAGGTATTTTTCTATACTGTGGAATTTCTATTGAAGGAAAAACAGGTACAGGACAAAGTTTTTTTTCTTATTCAAGAACTTTTCCTAAAAAAGGTGCAAAGTCAGAATCTTTTGCATACATAAGAGCATTTCAAGATATTCAAAAAGAATTGGAAAATAGTTTTATTCAAGAATTTAACGCAAAAATTAAAGACTAATTTTTGCTTAAAAATATTATTTTATAGGAGACAGTATGAAATCTGTTTTTAAAATTTTGTTATCAATTTGTGTATTGGTATTAATGTTTTCTGGATGTGAGTCAACTTCAAATGTTGCACCAGCCGCAAATGTTTCTGTTTCAAAACATGTTGAAAGAGAATTAATTGATTGGAAAGGCGCTGCTATTGGTAGTGAAATTCCATCTTGGGTAGTTGATGCAGTAGATCAAAACTATAAATCAATTTCAGCTCTTCCTCAATTTGAAAATAAATTAATTTTCTTTGCAGAAGATCAAGGTAAAAATCTTGATATGTTGAAATCTTGGGTAAACAATTTTAATGTACAAGGTTCTTTTGCAAAAAGTGTAAGTAATTTTGTAATGACAAAATTTGGTGGTGAACAATCTGGTTCAAAAGCTGATGAAACATCTGAATCATTCTTAAAAGAAATCACAGCAACTTTTGCTAAAACAGAAATTAACGGTCTTTCAAAAGAATTAGATTATTGGGTAAAAACTAGATATATCGATAACGATAAAAAAACAACTGAAGATATCTATCAATATTTTGTAGTTTACGCAATGGATAAAAATGATTTGAAACTTCAACTTGATAGAGCATTAGGTTTAGTTGAAGCAAAAGATGAAGTTCAAAAAAAATTGAAAGTAGAAGTTTCTGCTGCAATTGACGAAGTTCAATTTTTTGCAGAAAATCAATAATTTTTTTTGAAAGTGGAGCTGATGTTATGAGAAAAATTATATTTTGTTTGTTATTATTATTTACAAGTTTTTGTTTTGCACAAGGTAGTGGAAGTGTTGATTTAGATATTGCAATTTCTAATTCTGTAAGAGAGATCAAAACAATCATTCCTGCTGCAAGTGTTGTTGCTGTTTATAATTTTGATAGTCCATCTGATAAACTATCAAAATATATTGCAAATGCAATGATACAAAATATTTCAAATAATACATCTATGAGAGTTGTTGAAAGAGATAATCAAAATGAATCTCTTGTTGAGCAAAATATTTCATATTCGTCTTCTGGTAACATCAGCGATAATTCAGTATATCAAAATGCAAAAAAACTTGGTGCACAATTTGTAATATACGGTTCGTTTGAACAATATGGTTCTCTTTTACAGTTAACCGTTCGTGTTACAAATGTTGAAACAGGCGAAATTCCTGTTGTAAGTTTTTCTTTTGTTCAAAAAACAAAAAAAATTGAAAATCTTTTAGGTAGTTCTTTAGTGTTAGAATCTTCTTCTGACTATATGGAAGCAATCGCTTCTTGTATTTCAAAATTAGAATCTATAAAAGCAGATAATAAAGCAGAAATAAATAATGTAAAATCAAAAATTAGTTCTGAATATCAATCTCAAATAAATGAAGTAAAGTCAAGACCAAAGGATCCATGGCTAAACCAATCTGAACATCAAAGTAATATTGAAAAAGATGTTAAAAAAATTGAAACCGAACGGGATACTAAAATCTCTGGTGAAACAGAAAGTATCAATATTAAATATTCTGAATTATTAAATAATGTAGAGAATGAAATTATTACATTGAAGAAAAAATTAGAAGTAGAAACCTTTATTCTTCGTAATGATGATGTAAAACTTCTTATGGGAGAATTTATTGCAAAAGACGATGTACCAAAACATTGGCCTTACTCTATTGAATCAATGAATGAAAATATAAATTATAAATATGACGGTAAATGTTATATTTCTGGAACTGATACAAAGACTGAATATTATGCTGTAGAAAATGTAAGAACTACAACAGGCTTTATTGGTGAAATTGCGTACCAAGTTTTAGTTTCAGATGTAGAAAACTCATTTGATGTAAAAATTCTTAATGTGAAAATTTTATATCCTGATGGGCGTCCGTTAAGAGTAGAAAATATAGATAAAATTATTACTAAAATTTCAGCTGTAAACAAAAATATTGTTACAACTCAAAATACAACAAAATCAAAGCAAACGGTTGTTAAAACTGAAATGCAGTTTGAAAATAGTTCTCAATATGAAACAACTACAACAAAACAAAAATCAGAAAAACCTCGTTCCAAAAAAGAAAAAGAATCAAGGGTTAGAGATATTTTTGGATTTGGCTATCAATGTTATTCTAACGAAATTTTTCCTCAGAATGGTATTTATATTAATGCATTTACATCAGATTGGGGGTGTTTTTATATCGATTGGATAAATTTGGCGTTATGTTTTGGTTATGATACTCTATTGTTATATACTGCAGACATGGGATTTTATTTAAATTGGGGTAAGATTTTCCCATTTTTCGAAGCTGGAGTTGGGCTAAGTATGCTTGAACATACTGGTTTTTTGGCAAAATTTAGTCCAGGTTTTGAAATAAAATTTTCTGATACATTTAAGTTAGTGACTTCCTATGAATTATACTTTGATTTTGGTGGACCACTTCCAGCTTATGACGGTGTTAAGGTTGGTTTAAGTTTTGGTAAACCTGTGAATAGATAGATATTTTGTTAGGAGATTTTTTGTATGAAAAATAAGATACTTATTATTTTTATTAGTAGTATGCTTTTGTTTGTGTTGGTGTCTTGCTCTGGTTTTTTTAATAGTTCAAAAACCAAAGTTGGAGTAGGAGATGTTATTTTAAATAATGGATATAGAATACCATTTGAATATGTAGAAAATTTTTCTGAAAATTCAAATGTTTGGAGGGATTTATTGGGGATTGTTTATGCTATATTAGACGATGGAAATTATATGGTAATGTGTCCTAATCAATCAGATATTTATGGTACTGATTTTTGCTGCTGGGTTGAACGATACTATGACGATTTATATGAATGTTATTATCCTACTATAGATGTTCCTTATCTTGGGGAAATTGATGAAGGCGATTCTTGTGGTGATGATAATTGGGAAGTTGTGAAAACTGAATTGCAGTTATCAGATTCTTACATTAATTCATTCCCTATATTTAACATAACGAAGAACTTTAATGAATATTTGTCTCAAAATTATAAAGATTTTAATTCTGGATGGTATGTTCCTACTTGGCAAGAAGTTAAAGATATGGATGTAAATATCATAAATAAAGTTGTTAGATTTAATGGTTCTTTTAATGGTTCTTTTTGGTTATCAAATATTATTGAAAATAACTGTGCAAAAATTATAAATATAAATGAAACAATGGAACAGGGTGAGCGTGTATATAAATTAGATTCAGCTCCTGCTTATATTATTGACTACAATAAAATGTTTTTAGTGAGAAATTTTACTGATTTAGATGAAAGTAAAGTTGTTCTTACTGAATTGCAGTATCAGGATCTAGAGAATAACGAGGAATAAATTATGAAAAAATTAATTTTTATTTTAACTACGATTTTTATTTGTGCATTTACTTTTGCACAAAAAACTGTGGATTTAGATAGTGCTTTATCAACTGTAGCAACAGAAATTGCTACATCCCTTCCTAGTAAAAGTACTTTCTCTGTTGGAAAATTTTTTAGTGATTCAAAAGAACTTTCTGAATTTCTAGCAAATGAATTAACTCGTAAGGTTGCTCTAAATGGAACTTTAACTTTAGTTGAAAGAAATACTCAACAAATTGATTCTGAACTTGATTATCAGTATTCTGGTTTTGTAAGTAATGAATCAATGGTAGAACTTGGATATCGTCTTGGAGTTAGATATTTAGCATACGGAAGTTTTGAACAATTCGGTTCTATGCTTCAATTAAATGTTCAAGTTACAGATGTTGAATCAGGTGTTGTTCAAATTTTATCTTCATACTCAATTTTACCTTCTGCAAAAATTACAGAATTACTTGGCGATCAGAAAAAATTAAATTCTGCAGAAGATTATCTAAATATGATTGCTCGTTGTCAGAAAAAACTTACAGATATTCAACAAGAAAAACTTAAAGAAATTTCTAAAGTGTCTTCAAGTATTTCTGCAAAATATCAAGAAAAAATTAATGCTTCAAAAAATAAAGAAAAGATGCCTTGGGAATCTGAAAGTGAATATCAGCAATCAATAAATACAGAAGTTGATAAATATATAAGTCAGCGTGAAACTGAACTTAGTGGAATAGAAAAAAGTGTTGGTATTAAATATGACAATCAGTATAAAATGATTGAAATTCAAATGGATAAGCTTACAGAAGATTTACAAAATTCTACTTTTACAATAAATAATGATTCTGTAGAAATTCAAGTTGGAGCTTTTAATGCTGAAGCATCACCAAAATATTGGCCAATTTCAATAAAATCTCTAAGTTCTTTCTTGAATTATACTTATAGTGGAAAATATACAGTAAATGATGTTGATGTAAAGTCAGAATATCTTGCAGTGGAAAAAGCAAAAGCAGATAAGTCTTTTGTAGGTGAAATTACATATAAATTAACAAAGGGAAGTTCTAAAAATCAATTTAATATTTTTGTTTTGAATGTAAAGATTAAAGATAAAAATACAGGTAAAACAATTTTGAATACACAAGTAAATTCAGAACAAGGAAGCATTTATGCAACTACAGAAAATGTTTCTTCGTCTGTACAAAAGAATTTTAACCAGTTTGAAAATTCTTCAGTTTCAAAACAGCCTGTAACTACAAGTTCTGTAAAGACAACACAAAGTTCTTATGTTTCAACTTCTTCGGTTAAATCAAGTGAAAGCATAAAATTGAAAAATCCAGAAGAGTTTTATATTGGAAAAGTAAAAAATAAATTGAAATATAATTCAATGTATTTTCGTGGTTCCATGAATAGATGGGGTTTAGATAATAAAATACTAATGGATAAACATTTTGCTTCTAACGGGGACGTAATTTGGGAATGTGAACTTTTCTTGGGTTCTGGTTATCACGAATTTAAATTTGATGTTAGAAATGATTGGAGTACTTCTTATGGTTCACTTCCAAATACATCAAGTGTAAGTTCTGTTGGAACTATTTTTAATGTTGAAAATGATTCAGAAGGCCAAAATAATATTAAAATAAATATTCCTTATGCAACAAAATATAGAATTCGTTTTAACCAATCAAGAATGCTTTGTACTGTAGAAACTGTTGAGTAAAACATCCTTATTTAAACTTCACACAATGAGTTTGTAAAATTGTTCCTTGTGTGAAGTCCTTTTTCTAGAACCCTATTTTTTCCAGAAGGCTTTGTTAAAGAAAATAATCATTGTGTAAAGTTCAAGACGACCTGCAAGCATTGCAAAACAGTACCACCATTTTATAGCAGGAGCAAATTGAGCAAAATTATCCATTGGTCCAATTTTTCCAAATCCTGGCCCGATATTGCCAACTACAGAAAGTGAAGCCGTAAATGAAGTTAAAATATCAGAACCACCAATAGAAGTGATAATTGTTGTAATCAAAACTAAAAGTGCATACAAAAAGAAAAATGCACTAACATTGTAAACAACATCATTTCTTCCGGCTCTGCCGTTTATTCGGATGCTAAAAATTCCGTGAGGATGTAGCATTTTTAAAGTTTCATTTGTGGATTGTTTTGCTAAAATAACCCAACGAATAACTTTTACACCACCAGAAGTTGAACCAGAACTTCCACCCACAAACATTAGGAAAAATAAGACAATTTGGGCTAAAGAAACCCATTCAAGATAATTTTGTGTAGCAAATCCAGTTGTACTCATAATTGATGCAACATGAAAAGCAGAATATCTAAATGAAGTAAAAAAGTTTTGATATTGTGGCAAAATTGCTAAAGTTACAATGAAAATTGATGTAAATAAAATTCCAAGAAAGGCTTTAAATTCTGTATTTGTAATAAGTTCTTTTGCATTTCCTGTAAAAAGTTTGAAGTATAAACTAAAGTTGACAGCAGAAAAAATCATAAAAGCAGTACAAATCCATTGGATTGCATCAGAATTGTAAAATCCAATGCTAGAGTTTTTTGTAGAAAATCCGCCAGTACCAAGTGTTGAAAATGCGTGGGAAAGAGCATCTACAAAATCCATTCCTGCAAACATTAAAAGAATTGTTTGGGCTGCTGTAAAAGAAACATAAATTATCCATAAAATTTTTGCAGTAACTGTAATTTTAGGAGTGATTTTATCTTTTTCTGGACCTGTTGTTTCGGCTTTAATTAGTTTAAATCCACCAACGCCTAAAATTGGCATTAAAGCAACTGTTAAAACAACGATTCCCATACCACCAAGCCAATGCATTTGACATCGCCAAAGATTTATTGAACGAGGTAAAATTTCTACATCGGAAAAAATTGTGGCACCTGTTGTAGAAAAACCTGAAACACTTTCAAAAAAAGCATCTGTAAATGATTTTGCAAATCCTGATAAATAAATAGGTAGAGATCCTAAAAAACTTGCACATATCCAGAAAATTGCAACGATTGCAAAGCCTGAACGAATTGATAATTTTATCTTTTGATTTTTGCCAATAAAATAAAAAATAATGCCAAGAGAAATACAGGATAAAATCGGAATTAAAAAAGGAACATAAACACCAACTTCACCGTAGGCAAAAGCAACTATTAAGGGAATTAACATTGAAATTGCAACTACAGAAAGAAGTATGAAAAGTAGTCTCACAAATGAAAAGAATTTCATTCATCGGCTCCAAAAAGTTGAGTGATTTCAGCGTTACTTGTGGTTTTTGTAATGATAACCAATTTATCGCCTTTTTCTAAAACTGTATTTCCGTCTGGAACTTTGTAAGTTTCAGTTTGGTCTTCTTTTATCAATAAGATGATAAAACTTCCCGGTTTTGAAATTTCTTTAATTTGTTTTCCAACGATTTTGGCTTTGCTAGAAATAATAATTTCGACAATTTCAAGTTCACCTTCTGAAACCGTATGAACACCTGTAATACTTTTTCCTTTTAGATGACTTATGATACTATCGATAACTGCGTCTTTTATAGGAACGGCAACATCAATTCCGATATTTCTAGCAATTAGTGCAAAACTTCCACTAGAAACAAGAGAAATTGTTCTATCAACTCCAAGGGATTTAAAGTAGGCGGCAGTTACAATATTTTTTTCGTGATTATTTGTGGCAGCAATTACTAAGTCAAATTTGCTTAAATCTTCTTCTTCAATAAAACTTTCGTCTGTAATATCTGCTTTATAAACTGTTGCAGATTGAAATCTCTCAGAAGCAATTTTTGCTTTTTGCTCATCTTCATCAATAATTACAAAATCTTGTGAATAATGTTTGTTTGAAAATTTTAATTTAGAAAAAATAGACTGTTTTTTAGGTTCTTCAATAAGATGTTCTGCAATTAGATTTCCAATTCTTCCTGCTCCCACAAGAGCAATTTGTTTTAATTTTTGAGTTTTAGAACCACAAAGTTCAAAAACTTCTTTCATTATATCTTTGTTTGCAAGAATTCCAATTCTACTTTCTGCTTGTAAAATTGTAGAGCCTGTAGGCATAAAAGTTTCACCATCTTTTTCAACATAAGCAATAAGAAAATTCAATTTTGTTATTTGTTTTATGTTTTGTAAAGTGAGACCTTCAAGTTTGCATCCTCGTTCAATAGTTACTCTTGCAACTTCGTAAGGAGAATCTTCAATTTCTAAAACATCAGAGATTGCTCCATGTTCAACAGCATTTACAATGGCACTTGCAGCTTCAAAGTCTGGATGAACCATAAAATCGATTCCGTACAAGGCTCGTTGCTCTTTTTGAGTGATTGATTTTTCGTTTGGATAGTAACTTTCGTTACGAACTCGGGCAATTTTTAGAACTTTTGGATATACAGACTGAACTAAAGAGCAAGTTATCATATTTAATTCATCTGATTCTGTTAGAGCGACTAAGGCATCAGCTTTAGCAATTCCAACTTCAATTAATGTATCTAAGTTGTTTCCATTGGCATGTACAACCATACAATCTAAGCGATTTGAAGCATGACGTACGACTTCTTCATTTTTATCAATTAAGACAACATCATTTTGGTCTGCGATTAGTCGTTTTGCTAATTGGGTGCCAGTAAAACCAGCACCTATAATAATTACTTTCATTCTTCAGAACTGTCTTTCTCTTTTATTTCTGTATTTTCTGATTCATCGTCATCAGAAAATTTAGATTTCTTTTTAGGCATTGTGATAAGTGTCATAACAATAGTAGTTATCACTGCAGATGCTGCTGCTTCTAAAAGTCCGTTGGCAATAAAAATTGCAATAAACATTTTAAAGTCTATAGCTTTAAAAACAACAAGCATTAAAAGTACAAGACAAGTATTTACAATGGATGCGAATAATCCACTAATTGCGTAATTTGCAATTTTAGGGAATTTTGGAATTTTGTTAAAAAAAGCAAAACACCAAAATGCACAAAGTCCCATTAAACATCTTGGTAAAATTGAAACTAAAGGATTTACAAAAAATGGATCAAGTGGCCCAATTGGTGCGATTGCTGCTTGAATTAAACTGAAAATTCCAAAAATAAGTCCAGTTCCAAGTCCACTATATTTTCCTGCAATTAGAGCTGCAAGAATAACTGGAATTTGCATAATTGTAATAGATGCACCAGAAAACCAAGGGATAAAACCAATATGTGTAAGTCCCATAACAATAATTAAAGCACCCATAGATGCTGTGATTGTAATTGCTTTTATTGTTTCATGTGCTGTTCTTCTTTTCATACCCGTAGAATAATATAAAAAGATATTTTTTTCAATATAACTACTATTCATAAAAAATGATTTTTTGTATAATTAAGTTTTAGTAGGAGACTTATTATGCCACTAAAAAAGAACATTAAGAAAGTCATGGTTATCGGTTCTGGACCAATCATTATTGGACAAGCAGCAGAATTCGACTATGCAGGAAATCAAGCTTGTAAAGCATTAAAAGAAAAAGGACTAGAAGTTGTTCTTGTAAATTCAAACCCTGCAACATTGATGACAGATCACGCAATGGCTGATGAAATCTACATTGAGCCACTCACCCTTGAAACTGTAATGCGTATCATTGAAAAAGAAAAGCCAGACAGTTTGCTTTCTACATTGGGAGGTCAAACAGGTTTAACACTTTCAATGGAATTGGCAAAATCAGGATTTTTAGAAAAACATAATGTTCAGCTTTTAGGAGCAAATCCAGAAACAATTGATAAGGCAGAAGACCGTCAGGGATTCAAAGACTGTTTGGCAAGTATCAATCAGCCATGTATTCCTTCAGAAGTTCACACAGAATTAGATGCTGCTATCAAATATGCTGAAGAAGTTCTTGACTATCCAGTAATTATTCGTCCAGCATTTACACTTGGTGGAACAGGTGGTGGAATTGCATACAATCACGATGATATGGTTGAAATCGCTTCTAACGGATTGCATCGTTCTCCTATCCATCAGATTCTTGTAGAAAAATGTATTACAGGTTGGAAAGAAGTTGAATTTGAAGTTATGCGCGATAGTGCAGGAAACTGTATTCCAATTTGTCCTATGGAAAATATTGATCCAGTTGGAGTTCATACTGGAGATTCTATCGTTATGGCTCCTACAGCATCACTAAACAAAGCCGAATACGAAATGCTCCAAAATTCAGCATTGGACATTGTAAATGCTCTTGGAGTTGAAGGTGGATGTAATGTTCAATTTGCATTAAAACCAAATTCAATGGATTATGCAGTAATCGAAGTTAATCCTCGTGTTAGCCGTTCTTCAGCTTTGGCATCAAAAGCATCAGGATATCCAATTGCTAGAGTTGCAACTTTAATTGCTATCGGTTACACAATTCCTGAAATTACAAAATCAAATCCAGATGGTTCACTTTTCAGACCATCTTTAGATTATACAGTTGTTAAATTTCCTCGATTCCCATTTGATAAATTTGTTTATGCAAAACGCGATTTAGGAACTCAGATGAAAGCTACTGGAGAAGTTATGGCTATTGGTCATAATTTTGAAGAAGCAATGATGAAGTCAATGCGAGGAGCTGAAATCGGCGTAAATTCAATGCGCTTAAAAGCATTTACAACAGAAAGTGATGATGATATTCGTCGCAGAGTTGGAGAATGTACAGACCAAAGAATTTTTGCAGTTTACGAAGCAATTTATCGTGGTTGCATGACTCACGAAGAAATTTATAATGTTTGTAAAATTGACTGGTGGTTCTTGGATAAATTCCAAAATATTGCTAACAATGAACATTTCTTAGAAGATGTTAAAAACGGAAAAGCAGAACTCACTTTAGAAAAATATAAAGCATTAAAAGAAGGTGGATTCCCTGATAAGTTAATTCAAGATATTTCTGGTGTAGAAATTACAGGTGCTTTAGGAAGTCTAAAAGATGCAGAAAAAGCAAAATCACTTGTAAAAGAAGGAAAACTTGCTCATATTCCAACAAGTTATAAATTAGTTTCAACTTGTACAGGAAGATTTGAAAGTGATTCTCCATATTTCTATTCAGCATATAATTGTGAAAACGAATCAGCAAATTATCTTTCAACTTTGAAAAACCGTTCAAGCAAAGGAACTATCGTAGTTTTAGGTTCTGGGCCAATTCGTATCGGACAGGGAATTGAATTTGACTATGCAAGTGTTCAATGTGTATGGAATTTGAAAAAACTTGGTTACGAAGTTGCAATTATCAACAATAACCCAGAAACAGTTTCTACAGACTTTGACACAGCAGACCGACTTTATTTTGAACCACTTACTCCAGAAGATGTAATGGGCGTTATCAACACAGAAAAACCAATTGGTGTTGTAGTTGCATTCGGTGGTCAAACTGCTATTAAACTTACAAAATTCTTAGACAGCCAAGGAATTCAAATTTTAGGAACAAGTGCCAACTCAATTGACCTTGCAGAAGACCGCGAAAGATTTGAAGAACTTTGTGAAAAATTAAATATCAATCGTCCAAAAGGATTAACAATCTTTACTTGTGAAGAAGCTTTAGAAGCAACAAAAAAATTAGGTTATCCTGTATTGCTCCGTCCAAGTTATGTTCTTGGTGGACAAAATATGATTGTTGCTTTCAACGATGATGATGTAAAAGAATACATGAAAATCATTCTTGCACAAGGAATTGAAAATCCAGTTCTTATTGACCAATACATGATGGGTGTAGAACTTGAAGTTGATGGAATTTGTGATGGTGAAGATGTTCTTATTCCTGGAATTATGGAACACATTGAAAGAACAGGTATTCACTCAGGAGATTCTATCGCAGTTTACCCAAGTTGGAATTTGAATGATGTTCTTAGAGAAAAAATTGTAAAACAAAGTCAGGATTTAGCGCTAAAACTTGGAACAAAAGGTTTAGTAAATATTCAATATTTGATTTACAACAATGAACTTTATATTATCGAAGTAAATCCTCGTTCAAGTCGTACAGTTCCATATATCAGTAAAGTTACAGGCGTTCCAATGGTAGAACTTGCTACTCGTGCAATGCTTGGTGAAAAAATTAAAGATATGGGATACGGAACAGGATTGTACAGAAATCCTCCATACTTTGCAGTAAAAGTTCCAGTTTTCAGTTTTGAAAAATTGATGGATGTTGATACTCATCTTGGACCTGAAATGAAATCTACTGGTGAAGTTTTAGGTTTGGCTTCAACTAGAGAAGAAGCAATTTTCAAAGGCTTACTTGCTGCTGGATATTCAATGAAACGAGATGGTGGAGTTTTATTCAGCGTAAGAAAAACTGATAAATATGAACTTCCTGATTTAGCAAAAAAATTCTACGATATGGGATTTGAACTTTATGCTACAGAAGGAAATGCAAAAATAATTTCTGACTTTGGAATGGAAGTTAAAGTTGTAAACAAAATCCACGAAAATTCAGAAGATAACTTATTAACACTTCTTGATTCTGGCAAAATTGACTATGTAATTTCTACATCTGCAAAAGGTCGTGACCCAAGAGCAGACTCTGTAAAAATGCGTCGTCATGCAGTTGAAAGAGATATTCCATGTTTAACTTCACTTGATACAGCAAATGCAATCGCTGATTGTTTATCTTCTAATTACAATGTAAACAATGTAGAATTAGTTGATATCAATAAATTGAGAGATACAAGAGCTAAGTTGGCTTTCTCAAAAATGCAATGTGCAGGAAATGACTTTATCGTTTTCAATGCTATCGACCAAGTTGTAGAAAATCCAGAAGGATTGAGTGTTCGTCTTTGTAACCGCCGAAAAGGAATTGGAGCTGACTCTTTAGTTATGGTTTCTCTTTCTGATAAAGCTGATGCTGCAATGAGAATCTTTAACCAAGATGGTTCAGAAGGAAAAATGGCAGGAAATGCTATTCGTTGTGTTGCAAAATATCTGTTTGACAATAATGTTAACGGAATTGCAGATATGATAAAAAAGGCAGATGAACATTCAGCAAATATGACAATCGAAACAGAAGCAGGTGTAAAATATTTAACTCTTTACATGCAAAATGGAAAAGTTTCTTCTGTAAAAGTTGATATGGGAAAACCTGAATTTACTCCAGCCAATATTCCTACAAGAATACAAATTCCAGAAGGAAAAGAAGCTATTGTAAATGCTCCAATAAATGTTGAAGGAATTGATTATTCTGCAACTGTACTTTCTGTTGGAAATCCACATTGTGTTGTATTCAGTGGTTTTGTTGATAAAATCGATGTTGCTCGTATTGGACCTCTATTTGAAAATCATAGAGCATTCCCAAGTAGAGTTAATGCAGAATTTGTTCGTGTTGTTGGCAGAAATGAATTAAAAGTTCGTACTTGGGAACGAGGAAACGGTGAAACTCCAGCTTGTGGAACAGGTGCTTGTGCCGCTGCAATCGCTGCTGTTTTAAACGGACACTGCCCAATGAACGAAGATATTACCGTAAAAGTAAAAGGCGGTGAACTTATTGTAAACTACACAGGCGAAACAGTTTACTTAACAGGTTCAGCTGAATTAGTTTACGAAGGTATAATCGAAATCTAGGATTTGTTAATAATTCTTTTATTAAACAAAACACCTTTTTGTACTTTCATTTTTAAGTGAAGTATGGAAAGGTGTTTTTTTTGTTTGTGGATAGTTTTTTACAACTTACATAAAATTCGTTCAAATTGTTGTTTTAAATCTTGTTTGAGTTCAGTTTTAGATTTTGAAATATCTCTGATAAATAAATCTGCAGGAGTTACCTTGAGTGCTTGAGCAATTTTTATCATCATATCAAAAGAAGGCTTTGCTTTTCCAGATTCAATTCCTCCAATTGTTCCAGAGCCACAATCACAAATAATAGAAAGTTGTGTTTGTGATATTCCTAATTTTTCTCTGTAATATTTTACATTCATTCTAAATTCATCAAGATAATTTTCCATGCTCTCAGTTTAATCGAGAATATTAACTTAAATTTTCTTGACATCGAGAATTTAAGGATTTATAATCGATTGTATCGAGAAAAATGGAGAAAATCTCGATTTTAGAGATTTCTTTATGCAGGAGGTAGCCTATAAGTAGATTTTAGTCTGTTATTAAGTAATGACTTGAAAAAAATCCTGAGGTGAGGGGTTGAATAAATTTTAGTAAATAAGAGGAAGATTATAAAATGAGTACTGAAATTCTCTTTATAAGTGGTGCTCCAAGTACAGGGAAATCAACAACGATAAAAGAAATACATGATTATCTAAAAAATAATAAACATTTCGTGGAAATTCATAATATATCAACAACTAAAAAAGAATGTGCATTTATCTTGGAAGGATATAATAAAACTGGTACAAAAATAAACATTTTTCTTAACTATGCTGCAGATAATATGGGAATTATAAAGAAAGTTCATAACTTTTATAATAAGCATAAACCATTTGATATAGTTATAACTGCTATTCGCGATATGTATTTAGAGCGAAGTGAGTTATTAAAAATTTTTAATATTAACGAATCTTTTATAGAAATTCCTCTTGCAAAAGTAACTCGGAAAAAAGATAAAACTCAAGCACTTAATGATTATCATGCACGAGTTTTTAACTTAGTAACACATATTCTTTCTTTATCACCATTTTATATTTAGGAGGGTTGTATGCCAAATTTAATTTATCACCCAAAATTGAAGAGAATAATAGACAGTCTTAGATTTGATATAATTAGTCCATCTATGAAAAAAGGGAAATATTATAGTTCAGTAAATCATTCAGGGTATTTAAGAGATACAATTTTTGAAGGTGTTTATTTGAATGAAAAAAATTGGCTTTCGGTAAATATTATTGAAGGGTATGATGATTTGTTTATTCATACAACATTAAAGCCAAAATCAAATAATATAATTAATATGCATATTGAAAATAATCTTAGAGGTTTTAATGTACGAACAACTTCATTATTTAGAGTTGGAAAAATATCCAATAATGTAACAGAGTTAATTGATATTATTCAAAATAATATTTTCCCTAATATTAATTGATAAAATTTCCTAGTCTGGCTTATTTTGACAGACTAGGTTAGATATAATTTTGCAAAACAAAATTCTTTAGGAGGAATTTTATGAAAAAATTAGAAAAATTGTTTCTAGTATTGATGTTTTTTATTATTGTTGAAGGGCTCTTCTGTTTTACTGGATGTACAAAAACAGAAGAAGAAGTTTTAAATGAGACTATGGAGGTTACGAAAGCATATTTGGATAATCCAACAGAAGAAAATTACAAGAAACTTATGAAAGAAAAAGAAAAATTGGAAAAATTCATGGCAAAAAAACAAAAGGAAGAAGCTACTGATGAATCTAATTTAGAAAAAGAACCAATAGAAGATTCTAAGCCAGAAGAAAAGATACCACAGACATATGAAGAATGGTTAGCAAAAGCAAAAGAATATGAAAGCCAAAAAAAATGGTGTTCAGCACTTGGGGCATATTATGATGCAATGGGTATGGATATTCCATCAGAAAATAAAATAGAAGCTTACAATGGTTTTGTTGCATTGGAGGGTGCTATTTGTAAAGGAAATCCAGGTCTTGGTACTTTTAATGAATTTACACTTCATGATGAATGGAAAAACTTGTTATCAGATACAAAAGATTATTTTTCTGTTGTTTTTCCTTATGAAGTAACTGTTGGGGAATTATCTAGAGGTGATTTAGATTATACAACACAAACGGCAACTTATAGTGCTCCCGTGGAGTATAAAAAAAGTAACAGATATTTCACAGTGTTTGGATTAATAAAAAGGGGATATAAAAAAGCATATAAATCTGATTGGATTGATTTACCAGAGCCAGAGAAATATCTAAAAACTTTAGGTAGTTACATTGTAAAATTTAACATAGTTGATGATGAATATAATGAAGTATTTCCTTTTGTTGATTGGACTTTATCAGAAGATGAAAAAATAGTATTTACAGGTATATCGCCAAATGTAATGGATTTAATTGATAATAAAAAAGTTTTTGCTGCTCCATACGGAATTGTTTCTAATTCAAAATTGCAAGACCATACAGCAGTTTTTATATACAAAAAAAATAAAGAGGATAAACTTCATAATCGTATATCAAATCTTATAAGTCAAATTTATAAAGATAAAAGTATGATAAAAATCCCAGGACAAAATTTTGAAATGTCCAAAACAGAAGTAACACAAGAATTGTATGCGTCTGTTATGGGAGTAAACCCAAGCAACTTTAAAGGTGCTAATAATCCTGTAGAAAATGTTTCTTGGTATGATGCAATATATTTCTGTAACAAATTATCAGTAGCAAAAGGATATGAACCTGTGTATTCCGTAAATGGCAATACAAATATAAAAGCATGGAATTATACGCCTCATCAAGGAAATTCCATTAGTGGCGAAATAACACAAAATACATCTGCAAATGGTTACAGATTACCAACAGAAGAAGAATGGCAATATGCAGCAAAAGGTGGTCAAGATTATTTTTATGCAGGAAGTAATAAAATAGATGAAGTAGCTTGGTATAACGGAAATAGTAATAACAAAACACATCCAGTAGCACAAAAAAAAGCAAATGTATATGGTTTATATGATATGTCTGGTAATGTTTGGGAGTGGTGTTGGATTTCTGGCCGCAGCGGTTATAGCTGTGGGGGCAGTTGGTACGGATACCCCAACGACTGCAATGTTAGTTCCAGCGACTACAGCGCCGCTGGCTACCAGTACAATAGCATCGGTTTCCGTATAGTTCGTATTGTAACAGAATAAACTATTCAAATACATAAGAAACTTTTCGATAAGTTTCTTGTGTAGCGTTTAAAAAGTTTGAAAAATAGTTGGAGAGATAAATTTTCCTTTCCAACTATTTCTTAATCCCAAATCTCTCTATAACTAACTTAAATTCATCTTGTGCAGAAAGGCATGTGTCTGTTAAATAACCTTGTATATTGTGCCATTCTGAAAGGCCTCGATAGTAAAAAAGTTTTAGTTGGTCGGTTATGATAAAAGGTACGATATTATGTTTTAAGCATTCTTTGAACATTATGAGACGACCAACACGACCGTTCCCGTCTTGAAAAGGATGGATTTTTTCAAATTCAACATGAAAATCTAAAATATCTTCAAAAGTGATTGTTGCTTTTGAATTGTATTTTTGTAAGAGTTCCTTCATTTTTGTTGCAACTTCTTTAGGTTTTGCTGTTTGTGTATTTGCAACTTCGTTTTCTAGCAATTTATAGCCGCCTACTTTGAACCAAGATTTTTGACTGTCGGTAGTTCCTGTTTTTAAAATTAAATGTAGTTGTTTTATAAAACTTTCTGTAAGTTTTGATTTTGCACTTTCTATCACTAAATCCACACATCTAAAGTGATTTATTGTTTCTATAATGTCATCAATTTGTATCGGATTTTCTGTTATTCCAATAGTTTTTGTTTCAAAAATATGTCGAGTTTGTTCTTCTGTAAGTTTAGAGCCTTCAATATGATTTGAGTTATAAGTTAATGCAATTTGTACATAGTGATAGATTCCGCCCTTTAGTTGAGAGTCTTTTTCTCGCTTCAAAATTGAAAGAATATTATCTTTTTTAGAAAATTTTGTGTGTCTTGGTTGTCTTTCTGGTTTTTCAGAATTAGAAGGAATGAGCCATGTTTTTCCTTCTAAAATTGCACCAGGAATTCTTCCTTCTGAACAATAATGACGAACTGTTCGTTCAGCAATTTGCCATTTTTGAGCAATTTCGTGTACTGTATTGTATTCATAACTCATAGGCAAATTATAATTCACTATCGGCAATATATCAAGTCGATTTTTCTACAAAACTCCGTCTTATATATTGCCGATATCAGATTATATCTTGCCGATACAGAGATGAGATGCTGAAACAAGTTCAGCATGACTGTCGAAATATCCCTTCTTACAACCCAGTTGGAACATCGATAAATACTGTGTCGATGTTTTTTTCTTCTTCAAGTTTTTTTCGTAAAAGATTTACACCTACGGTTTCTGTTTGATAGTGGCCGCCTGCGATGTAATTTATTTTGTTTTCTAGACATTGATGATAGTTGTCGTGGCCGATTTCACCTGTGATGTATAAATCTAAGCCTTCATCGATTGCTTGAGAAACATCGTGATTTGCACCACCAGAAATAATGCCAACTGTAGAAATTTCTTTTTTTCCAAAAGGTAAAACTACAAAAGGTTTTTGATTGTCCACAAAAAGTTTTGAAATTATTTGGTCGATAGAAAGGGGAGATTCAAATTTTCCTTTTACACCAATTCCCATTCCACGCCATTGGCCAAAACCTTCTAAATTTTGTAGTTCTAATCTTTTTGCAAGACCGTAGTTGTTTCCAACTTCTTTGTTTGCATCGATTGGAAGATGCGCTGCGTACAAAGCCATATCGGAGTCCATCAAAGTTTTGATTTTTTGATATGCACTATCAACTAAAGTAAAAGATTGTCCCCAAAACATTCCGTGGTGAACAACTAAAACATCAGCTTTTGCTTCTTTTGCTCGTAAAATTGTTTCCAAAGCGGCATCAACTGCAAAGGCAACTTTTTTTATTGGCTTGTCCAAATCTGTATTTTGAACTTGGATTCCGTTCATTGAAGGGTCGCCTGGAAAATCCTGTGGTCTTAAAATTTCTTCAAAATATTGATTTAATTCTCGTAAAGTCATTAAAAATTTTCTCCTTGTGAATTTTGTAAATCATTATAAGTTTGATAAGTTGTAAATTTTTTGTCGGCAAAAAAGGCAATTCGTTTTGCGTTGTCCCAAGATTTATCTCGTGGAAAGCCTAGCATTTGTGCTTCTAAAGGTTTTGTTTGTTGAATATTTGAAAATCCGTCGATGTAGCCTTCAATTTTATCATCAACATTGATTTTGTAAATTCCTAAAACCGCTTGTGGATATTTTTGGCGAATATTTTCTGCAGCTTCAATACAATTTCCTTCGGCGATGATGAAGGCTGGTAATTTTCCCATGGATTCCATCAAAGTTAAAGCGGATGTAAATTCTGTGGTTTTTTGATGAACAAACATTTCTTTGTTTTTTTCTAGATTTTCAGATTGATTTTTGTATTCGTATCTCATAAAAAATGGTGAAAATGAATGAGAATCTTTGTAATTATTAAAATAATTCAATTTATCAAAAAATGAAAATGCGTAAACATCGTAACCTTTGTCGGCAAGATAGGATAAAGTTCCTTGAGCATCTTGTGTTGTTACAAAAACATCAGATAGATAAATTACATTTTTGGGTTCAGTTGCTTCAGTTTGTTCTGTGGAATTTTCTGCAACAAAATTAGTTTTTTCAACTTGATTTTCATTTTGTTCTTCAATTTGAACTTCTTGATTTTCATTTGAATTTGAACCTTCTTGTGAAGTTTCTGTTTTTTCAACTTGAGGTTCTGGCGCAAAATAAATATCAAGTTTTGCAGAAGTTTTTTCTAAAAGACTTGTTTTTACAAAAAATCCTGCTTTGTGTGAACCGTAAAAAATTGCCGATTCAGCTTTTTGTGTTCTTAATATTGGTGGAAAATATACAAGCAAGAGAAGTAAAAAAGCTAAAAGCAAGATATTTTGGATAATACTTACAATCTTAAATAATGGATGATAATCGTCTCGATTTAATCCGATGCAAAGATTGTAAAATCTGCGAACATTCACAATGAAAACAAAAATAGATAAAATCAATGCAATTAAAATTGTGTGTGATAAGCCATATCCGTTTAAGATTAAAATGCAAACAATTACCATAAGGATTGGCAAAATTGAAAGAGAATCAAGATTTTGTTGTCTTGAATAGATTTTAGGAGCAAAAATTCTTAGTGTTACAAAAAATAGAACAAATATCACTAAAAATAAGGATAAAAATAACATAGACATATCTATATGATAAATTAAAATTGATTTATGCACAATGCTAAAATGTAGAACTAACATACAAAAAAATAACTTTCAAAACTTTGTTCTATAATCAAGTTACTTGAAAACTAACAGATTTTAGAGTATTGTTTTACCTATGAAAATTTGGATTAAATATCTATTAGGTTGTATTTTAGGAATTATCGCTACATTGGTTTTGCCAACTGATAATTTGGTTTTTCAAAAAATAATTGCTTTTTTAACTGATTTTGCTATCAGATTCGGAAGATATATGTTGCTTCCTCTTTTATTTTTTAGCATGACAATTTCTGTATGTAATTTGCGTGAAGAAAATAAGTTATTTAAGGTTTTTTTGCAAACAGTTGCAGTTATAGTTTTGTCTTCATTTGTACTTATGTTTATTGGTCTTATAAGTGCATTGTTGATAAAGCTTCCAAGAATACCAATTTCTGGTGAAAAACTTTCTACACCAATTATTCTTGGGCTTTCAGAGAAAATCTTAAATCTTTTACCAGATTCTCCTTTTGAAGCATTATTAGATGGAGCTTTTTTAGTTCCGCTTTATGTTTTTGCAGGATTTGCAGGTGCAGGATTTGCTTCTGATAGAGTTGTTTCAAAGCCTGCTTACAATTTGTTTGATTCACTTTCTCATGTTTGCTATTTGATTATGAGTTTCTTTGTGGATATGTTAGCAATCGGAATGATTGCAATTTCTTGCACTTGGACAATTCAATTTATTTCATTATTAAAAACAGGTGTTTACACTGGATTTATAATTATGCTTTTTGTGGATTTTGTTCTTATCGTTGGAATTATTTATCCGTTGATAATGCGTTTTATTTTTAAGGAAATGCGTCCATATAGAATATTATATGCAAGTATTGCTCCAATTTTAACTGCTTTCTTTTCTACAGATGCTAATCTATCTTTGATAGTAAATATCAGACACTCTAAAGAAAGTATAGGTATTCGTAGAAGATTAAATTCTATTGTTATGCCAATTTTTTCATCATTTGGAAGAGGCGGTACTGCTTGTGTAACTGCTATTTCATTTATCGTGATTTTGCGTTCGTATTCAGGATTAGGTATTGCTTTTACTGATATTATTTGGATTGCTTTAGTTTCTTTTGGATTATCTTTTGTTTTAGGTGCAATTCCTATGGGTGGTCCATTTGTTGCAATTAGCGTAATCTGTTCTCTTTACGGTCGTGGATTTGATGCTGGTTATCTTTTATTAAAACCTGCAATTCCTGTGATTTGTGCGGTTGCAACTGCGATAGATACAGTTACTGCTCTTTTAGGTAGTTACTTGATAGCTTCCAAAAACAAATGGATAGAAAGAAAAGATATGAAAAAATATATCTAAAATAAAAACGGCTGTTTAGAAAAAGATTTTTATTTCTTTGTTTCTAAACAGCCATTTTTTATGTAAAAAATTTGAAATTGTAAATCAATAAGTTTTTGTTCAAGCAGATTGTGTTAAATCTTAAAATCCAACTTTAAATCCAACTCCAACTCCTAATCCTGAACCAGCAAAACTCTTTAAGAAATTTTTTGATTGTGTTGAAATCAAGAAATCAATTTCTACTAATCTTAGATTTAATGCAAGATTAAATTGTTGTGAAAAAACTGAATCAATGCAAGATGTTGTGAAAGATGGTTCCAATGGGCCAAGATATGATTTAGCTGTGATTTCATAATCAAATCCGAAGCCGAGCAAATTTTCTAATGTAAAATCAGCAAATTTGAATTGAATCATAGGTGATAGAATCAATAAATTATTGTTAAAGACTTTCCAGTTTGCATTAAATCCAATTTTAAAAGGTCTTACTAATTTACAAGGATTTTGTTCAGCGGCTTCATTTTCAGATAGAGAGTAATCATATTTAAATAATTCTGATTCTTCTTCGGTTTCTGCTTTTTTTGTAAGGGAATCTAAAAGACCATCCATTTCAAAATTAACGCTAGCTGTATATTTGTTTGTACAACTAAGATTTGAAGGAACGATAGGAATGTGTGTTAGTGTTGCTCCCACGCTAAAACTTTCAAATAGTTGATATTCGCCACTCAAAGAAATATCAAATCCACCATGAGAAAAAGCATTGAAAATTGAGTCGTATGAAAATTTATCAAAATTATTTAATGGTAATGGACTATACACAATAGCTGTAGCAGTTCCATTTGCAGTAACTTTTCCGTCGCTACCAATTTTTGCATTTATTTCTGCAGGTGTGTAAGGCACATATAACAAAGGCACGAAGTAAGATGGTGTTGCTTTTATTTTTAGTTTACCAACTGGAATTTCTAAACTAAAAGAATTTTCTTCAAAAACGCTTGCTCCGATTCCTGCACTAACAACAATAGCTTCATCAAGTTCATTTCCGTTTGCAAGAAAATCAAAAAGACCTTTTCCCAAAGTAAAATTAAGTTTTTCTTCAACTCCTACAGAAAGGCTTGCTTTGAAAATATTTGTATTTAAGTTAATAAAAGCATTAGTTCCTAAACTATTGTTAATTCCTAAACCATTTTTTCCAAGACCGTTGTTTATTTCGTCCATATTTATAATTATTTCTTCTTTTAGTAAGTCTGAAATATGAAAATAATTGTTTGATATTCCAACATCGGCCATTACACCAATTTCAAACCAACGATCCCAAACTCGTTTTTTGTCTTTTTCCTTTTCTTGTGTGCTTTCATCATTTGAAAAAAGACCTCTATCATCATCAGGAATTCCAGAATCATCTTGAGAAAAAGAGTTTAAACTGAATATTAAAACTAAAAATAATGCTAAAAATTTCTTAAAAGTTTTCATCTTAGTTTCCTCCTTCTGCGTTTTCTGGATTTGCAAAATCAATCGTATAATCGATATTTGTTTTAATACTACCTCGTAGTGTTATGTTGATATTAGCATTTCGATTTATGTTGTACACCGTATCTTTTTCTTTGCTACCAGGAAGTCGTAGTTCTAAAACATTCGGATTAAAAGGATTTGTATTTTTAATGTAAATAGCGTCATCTTCTGTTAAATCAAGTTCCAATGTTCCTGAGCCTTTAGAAAGCTTTGCTGTTTTTTTGAAACTTTCACCTTGCGCGTTTTCATCAATTATTACAAGGTCAAGTGCAATTCCTGTATCATTTTGGTAATCAAGACCTAATTTTGCTGAATTGATAAATTCAAATATATCAAAATCTGATTCTTCTGAAGTTGATTTAGGGTCTCTATTAAATAAATCTGTTTCTGTAGATTCTTCTTCTGATTGTTCGTCATCTTCGGATTCAGAGTTTTGATTCATAAGTTCTATAATATTGAAACTTGCATAACCGTTTTCATTTTTTAGAACAGTAAATTGAATTGGCAAATCGATAATCATATAGATGAAGATTTCTGAATTTCCTTTTAAATTTTCTAGTTGAGATTTTTGAATTTCAATTCCTGTTGATAAAGAACCTTCGCTTGTACTTCCTCCAAGAGAAAAATCATATTCTATTTTTAAGTCAGAAGCTCCTGAAGATAAAATTTTATCAAAACCATTAACATCTACGCTTGCTTGTGGCAAAGTTCCTGTTATAAAAGAATTTTCGTCTGGAAGTAAGTTTGGTGCGTCTACAATCGTGAGAATTTCTGATTCTGTATCAGAGCCAACTAAGTATTCTGTTACAGTCGTTTCATTTTTTGTATATGACGCTTTCATTTTTGCAGTAATTGTTGCTCCTGCAAGTGCGCCATCATCGTCTAATAATTCACTTGAAAGATAAAGTTTTGGTTCTACTCCTGAAAGAACAAGATTTTCTCCTAAAATATTTCCTAAAGAACTAAAATCTATAGGTTCACTTCCTTCTTCTGGGAAACTTCCTGTAAATCCAGAATAATCATCTGGAAGTTTGAAGAAAACACTTTTCCAATCAATAACTAAATCTGCTTGCCCAAAAAATTTGTAGTCAGTTCCAGTTGTAATATTTTGAAGTGAAATAACTCCATTTGAAGATGGCATATCAATATTTATTGTAAGGTCAAATTCTGTGGTATTGTTAATATCTTTAATAAGAGGTGTATCTGGTGAACCTGCAACTATTTTTGTTGCTTCTGTAGGTAATTCTGTTTGGTTTCCATAAAAAGTTTCTGATTTATTATTTAATCCTAGAAAATTTGAAGTTATTTTCATTGTTGCATCAAAAGGAAGTCCATTACAAAGTTTTAATGCAACTCCAGCTTCATTGAAAGTTATTTGAGTTACATATTCAGCGATACTTGCAAGTGAATAAGAATAATTTTGTGTAAGAACATCAGCTGGAATTAGTGACTCTAAAATGTAAACTTCTGCAAATTTATTTATTTCTACATTTGCATTTACATTGATAATTTTTGAAAAATCAAGAGTTGCGTCAGTTGCTTCGATTGATAAGCTTCCAGAAAGATTTATAGGTTTTGTATTTAAGTTTTGTCCTGCAAGCGAAATTTTATTATTTGTAACTGGTTGATTAGAAACATTCAATCCTAAATAAGTTTGTGAATTGTATGTATCAGACTCTTGTGTAAGAGATAGTGTAGTTGTAGGTGTAATTCCTGCTGGTAAATTTGTAAATTCAAATAAAATTTGGGCATCCTCGTTTTCAGAACCGATGAGAGCACCTTTTATGTCAGTGAGATTTGCTGATAAATCAATAGGATTTAAATCTGGAAACTCTACTACAATAGGACTTGTTGTGTTAAAGCCTGTAACTTTAGTTATATTCATATTATTGAATTTAGTTTCAGATGTTTGTATTGTTACATAATTTCCTTGTGTTCCTCCTGTGAATGTAACATTGAGAACAATACAAATATCTTTAGGAACTGTTTTTCCTTCCATTTCGATACTAACATCAAGATTAGTTCCTGCAATAATATCTATATCTGTGTTTTTAAAAACGATTGCTTCATTTCTAGAAATTGAATTTAGTTTAGTTTGGTCGATAGTTGCGCCTTGTGCGATTGATTTTCCGTCGGTAAGTTTTGCGGCATCGTAAAGGGTAATTGAATTTATTTTTGAAGTTAATCCAACTGTAAAATCTTCGAGTTTAATAAAACTTAAATCTAAAGTTGTTCCACTTCCAAAAGAGATAGTATCAAATTCATCATCACATAATTCAATTAAAAGTGGCAAATTTTGATTTTCTAAACCGATGCTTCCTGGTTCTACAGCAGAAAAACTTATTGCAGAGAAAGTATTTTTTATAGAATCGCTAATTTCATCGTTAAATTCTAATGAAATAGGATCAATTTCAATAGTTTGATTTATTTCGGGAACGGAAAATAATACAGAAGGTGTAATTCCATCTTCTTCATAACCAAAATTAATAGGTTCCATATTTTCAAGTTCTTGTAGATTTCCATCAACATCTAATCCATCTATAGGCATTGAAAAATCCATACTTGCTAGAAATCTAAGAGAATTATCATTTTCGTTATGTTTATAATTGTATAGTTTAAAAGACTCATCGTCTCCAATCATTTCTTTTATTTTTTCTAGTGAAAAATAATCTGTAAGAGAAGTTTCCATGCTTCCGAATGAAACTTTTACTTCAGGATCGGCTTGAATTGTTATCTTGTTTGGTAAAGTAAGATTTGAACAAGATACTAAAACTGTTAATAAAAATAATGAGCAAATTCTAAATGTTTTTTTTATATAAATTTTGTTCATTTTTCACCTCTTTAGAAAAGTTATAGACAATACTCCATCATAAATTATAACACCTAATTGCAAAAAAAACGATACTTTTTATTTACATAAAAAAAATTTCTAAAAAAACTGATATAAAAAAATCTAGTTTAAAATTTGATGTGATAATTGAAATTTTTATTGAATTTTCGTAAAATGCGAGAACTATGGAATTTACACAAGAACAAATTGATGCACTCGTAGTAAACGAAGTGTCTATTATGAAACGAATTGCTGACGAATTAAACATTCGTGTTCAACAAGTTAGCGCAGTTATTTCGTTGGTTAATGAAGGATGTACAATCCCTTTTATTTCTCGTTATCGAAAAGAAGCTCACGGAAGCCTTGACGAAATTCAGGTTAGAGATTGTGATCACCTTTTTAAAAGTTATACAAATTTAGAAACTCGTCGTCTTGAAATTGTAAAAGGTATTTTTTCTCAAGGAAAACTAAACGAATCTCTTTATGAAGCTGTAATGAACGCAAAGACTCTTACAGAACTTGAAGATTTGTGGGCTCCTTTCAAAAAGAAAAAGAAAACTCGTGGTATGTTGGCTACAGAAAGAGGCTTGGAACCTTTGGCAGAAGCAATGTTAGAAATGAATGATTCAGAAATCGAAAAGAAAGCTGAAGAATTTGTAAAAACTGATGCCGAAGTTGAAGAATTAAATGTTCCAGATGTAAAAGCTGCTTTAGATGGTGCAATGGATATTCTTGCAGAAAGAACTTCTCAAGATTCACAAAACCGTTCTGATGTACACGATTTTTATGTTTCAACTGGTTTGATTAAAACAAAAGGTATCGGGGATGAAGAAGTTGCAAAAACATCAGTTTATCAGATGTACTGGGATTATTCTGAACCTCTAAATCAAATTAAAAGCCATCGTATTCTTGCTATCAATCGTGCAGAAAGAGAAAATGCTCTTGAAGTTTCTATCGATGTTGATGTTGACGGAGCAATCGATTTATTAAAGAAAAAATATGATATCAACAATAAATATCACGCAGAAGCTATTGAAGACGGACTTGTTCGCCTTCTTTCACCTGCTGTTGTTCGCGAAATTCGAAGTGATTTGGCTGACGAAGCAGACGACCACGGAATTGGTGTTTTCAGCGAAAACTTGAAAAATCTTTTGATGACACAACCAATCAAGGGAACTCGTGTTTTAGGTGTTGATCCTGGTATTAGAACAGGAACAAAATGTGCCGCTTTGGATGAAACAGGAAAATATCTTGGATACTTCCTTATCAAACAAGTTGCAGAACCAGAAGCATCTATGGCTGCTGTTCGTAGAGCAATTAAAGATTACAATATTCAGTTAGTTGCAATCGGAAACGGAACAGGAACAAGAGAAGTTCAAGAAATCGTTGCAAAAGTAATTGGTGAAAACTTCCCAGAAGTAATGTACACAGTTGTTGATGAATCAGGTGCATCTGTTTATTCAGCAAGTGATACAGCAAGAGAAGAATTTCCAGACCTTGACTTAACAATTCGAGGTGCAATTTCAATGGGACGAAGATTACAAGACCCATTAGCAGAATTAGTAAAAATTGACCCAAAAGCAATTGGTGTTGGTCTTTATCAGCATGATGTTAATCAGAAAAAACTTTCAGAAACATTGGACGAAGTTGTAGGTTCTGTTGTAAACCAAGTTGGTGTAAACTTAAATACCGCTTCATATCACTTGTTAAAATATGTTTCTGGAATCAATGGAACTTTGGCAAAAAAAATCGTTGCATATCGTGATGCTCACGGAAAAATTACAAGTCGCGAAGATTTAAAGAAAATTTCAGGACTTGGACCAAAAGCCTTTGAACAATGTGCAGGATTCTTAAAAATTCCTGAAAGTTCAAATCCACTTGATAATACTTGGGTTCATCCAGAAAACTACGAAGCTGCAAGTCAGGTTCTTCCTTTAGTTCAAGCAAATTCAGATGTTACAGCAACTTTGAAAAAAGAACTTAAAGAAAAATATAATCTTGGTGAAACAACAATTTCTGATATTATTGACGAATTGAAAAAGCCAAATCGTGACCCTCGCGAAGGTTTTCCAAAACCAATTATGCAAAAAGGTGTTGTAACTTTTGAAGACTTAAAAGAAGGAATGAAAGTTACAGGAAAAATCAAGAATGTTGTTGACTTTGGTGCTTTCGTAGATTTAGGAATTAAAGAAACAGCTCTTCTTCACATTTCTGAATTAAGTGATACATTCGTTTCTGACCCAATGGAAGTTATCAAAGTTGGTGATATAAAAGAATGTACAATTATCGGTCTTGACCCAGATAGACGCCGAATCAGTCTTTCTCTCAAAAGTGATGCAACAAGCCGAATCGGAAGTTCTGGTGTAAGTAGTTCTGCTCCAAAATCAGATGCTCCTGCAGGTGCAAAACGAGTTGTTAGAGTAAAAGCTGCAGGAACTTCAGACAAAAAAACTGCAACTCCACGACCAAACAACGATAGACCAAAACAATATCAAGGTAGCGATGATGGAATGAGTTACAATCCATTTGCCGCATTGTTAAAAAAATAATCAAAATATTGATTAAATGAAAGACTGTCTGCAATTCGTAGGCAGTCTTTTTTTTCTTCCTATAGAATAAATCCATTTTTTTTGATAAAATTCACAGTATGAAAACTTCACAATTAATGTTATCTACTCTGCGAGAAATTCCTGCAGACGCTGTAATTGCAAGCCACCAATTGATGTTGAGAGCTGGCTTAACAAGAAAACTTGGAAATGGTCTTTATTCTTATATGCCTTTAGGATTGCGTTCTTTACGCAAGGTTGAAAATATCATTAGAGAAGAACTTGATAAAGCTGGTCTTCTTGAAATGAAGCCTACTGTTGTAGTACCAGGTGAACTTTGGAAAGAAAGTGGTCGCTGGAATACAATGGGTGTAGAAATGCTTAGAGCAAAAAACCGTGGTGGACAAGATATTGTTATCAGTCCTACTGCAGAAGAAGCATTTACTGCTCTTGTTAGAGATACTTTAACAAGTTACAAACAATATCCTGTAATTCTTTATCAAATTAACACAAAATATCGTGATGAAATTCGTCCTCGCTATGGAGTAATGCGTGGTCGTGAATTTATCATGATGGATGCATATTCTTTTGACATTGACCAAAAATCACTTGATGAATCATACGAAAAATGTGCCGCTGCATATCGTAGAATTTTTAAACGAATGGGACTTTCTACAATTTCTGTAAAAGCAGATACAGGTGCTATGGGTGGTTCTGGTTCAGAAGAATTTATGGTAGAAAGCGAAGTTGGGGACGATACACTTATTCTTTGTCCAAAATGTGATTATGCTGCTAATGTTGAAAAAGCAACTTGCCAAGATGATATTGCTTTAGACAAAGACGGAAATCCTCAAGTTGCAACTGATAAACCAGTTGAAGAAATTGATACACCAAATGTAAAAACTATCGAAGATTTGGCAAATTTCTTAAAAACAACACCTCAAGCATTTATCAAAACATTGATTTACAAAGTTTCAAATTGTGGAATTGAACTTCCGGGGCAAGATGGCGAAGATAAATTTGTTGCAGTTTGTATCCGTGGAGATTTAGATGTAAATGAAGCAAAACTTTGTGCAGTATTAAAAGCAAGTGATGCAGAACTTGCAAGTGATGAAGATGTTTCAAGAATTACAGATGCTCCAGTTGGATTTGCAGGTCCTGTAAAACTTACAAAAGCTCCTGTTATTGCTGATAAATCTGTAATGACAATGCACGATTCTGTAACTGGTGGACTTAAAAAAGATGTTCACTTTATTCATGTTGAACCAAATAGAGATTTTACTCCATTTATGGTTGCTGATGTTCGCACAGTAAAACCAGGTGATAAATGTCCTGATTGTGGTGCAGAATTTTACACAAAAAAAGGAAACGAGCTTGGACATATCTTCAAACTTGGGGATAAATACACAAAATCAATGAATGTAACATATCTTGATGAAAACGGAAAACAACAAACTCCGATTATGGGATGTTACGGAATTGGTGTTGATAGAACTTTAGCTTCAATTATCGAAGAACATCACGATGAAAACGGAATCGTTTGGACAATGACAACTGCTCCTTTCCAAGTTGCAATCGTGCCTGTAAAATATGACGGAACAATGAAAGAAGCAAGTGATAAACTTTACGACGAACTTACAAAAGCCGGAATTGAAGTTTTACTTGACGACCGTAACGAAAGACCTGGTGTTAAATTCAAAGATATGGATTTGATTGGTATTCCTGTACGAATTGTTGTGGGCGAAAAAAATCTTCCTAATGTAGAAGTTAAAATGCGTAACCAATCAGAAGCAAATTTTGTTCCATTAGAAGAAGCAACAAATAATGTTGTAAAAATGGTTCAAGATGAACTTGCAAAACTTAACGCTTAAAATACAACTTTTAAGGATTTTTTTATGAAACAAATTTCTTCTCTTAAAAAAATATTTTTATCAATTTTGTTGATTTTTGTTCTTGGACTTCCTATATTTTCGTTGCCAGGATATACAGAACTTTTACCAACAGAATCTGGTGAATATGTTTATTACAAAGATTTTACTTTTGCGCAAGAAACTTATCTTGGATTTTTGTATTATAGCGAAGATTCAATTGGAGTAAGATGTTTTTCAAATGGAAATTTTGATGTTACAATTCTTTTTTCTTTGGATAAATCAAAAGATTATATCGAATTAACAGGGGAAAGAATTGTAACTCAAGTTACACCAAAAGATGTTGAAATCGTAAATTATATTCACGATATGATTTATGAATTTTCTGCTCGAAGAAAAAACTCTCAAAGTGAATTTGAATTATTAAAAGAACAAAATCTTTCTGTAAATAAGCAAATTGTTTCTTCTCAAGATTTTGTTCAATTTGGCGGACAAGTTCAAATCATTTTTGACGGTTCAATCCCAGTTTTCAATATTGAATCAATTACTGATTTTGCAGGAAAAAAACTTTTGCAAGTTGTAACAATGGGAACTTTATCAGACAACGCAGATACAAGTTTTGAAAAATTTGCAGGATTTGAAAATCTTCCACAAAAAAACGAAGTTGTTAAAAAGAAAAAACTTAGCAAAAAAGAACAAAAACTTTTAGATGCAAAAATTCAAAAATATGATTCTCTTTGGCAAACAGAAGATTCAATGCCAGGTGAATTTAAAACTTTGGGTGATTATGCAATTTGCTGGAAATTTCCGCTAGAAATTGTACGAGATACATCTGTAAAAGAAAGTTCTAAACAAGTTTTTGATTACTTTGCAAGAAATAATCGATTGTCTACAAATGGAACTTATGTTTATCTTCCAGAAAGTTCTGTGGCTGTATCAAAAAAACCAGACGGAAATTCTGTGCAAGTTTCTAAAATGATTGTTTATAATCCAGAAGCAAAAAAATATTCTGTAAATTATAAATTCCTTATAGAAGAAAATGAAAATTTTAAGATGGTAAATTTTGTAGTTTACGAAGATTGGTTTAATCAAAATCAAGATTATGTAGATTACTTTTTAAGTTTGATAAATTAAAATTTTTAAGCGTGAACTTTTCTTTTGGAAAGGCTCACGCTTTTTTTATGTAATTTAAATTTTATTTAAATGAAATTCTTGATAGTGGAGAACCAATCCAAACGCCTTCTCCACCAAGATATTCAAGTTTTTGTCCTTCAATTAAGAATTGAACATTATCGATAGTAGAAAAACTTGTTGCTGTATAAACAATTTGCATAAGTTGTCCTAAATATCCTTGAACTCCGTATTTATTGAAAGAAAAACTTTCGCTAAAGTTTAGTGTTGCAGTTTTGTTTGCAACTCTTGCGCCTAAAAGTTTTGTTCCTTCAGGAATTAACGACATATAACCTTTTTCAGCTTCGTCAGCACTTGGCCCTGACAAAAGCGTATTTATTGCAGTTGTTAAAGGTGAATCATTTTTTTGAACTTCTTTTATAACTTCCTTTCGGATAACAGAACCATCTGAATCAATCATTACATAGCAAAGATTTAATTTCATTTTTTGCACAGTAACAACAGGTTGTTCTTTTTCTTGAGGTTTTTGTGTAGAAGTTTGTGTTTTTTCTTGAGATTTTGGTTTATCTGTATTTTTTTCAGATTTTTCGATAATTTCACTTCGTTCTACAAGTTCAGATTCATCTTGTTCAATTTCTTCTGGTAATTGAAGTTGAATTATTGGGTCGTTTGTTTTATTTGAAGAACTAGAATTATCTGTTGCATGAGTATTTACCAATTCAGTTATAACTGCTGGTTCAGTTCCAACAACTTCGTTAAAAAAGTTTGTTTCTTTTAAAACTGATGCAATTTTTCCTTTTGCAACTAAAAAACAGATGATAATTATTATTGCAAATGCAATCCAAAAAATTATCCCTGTATGTGAAGTTTTTTTCTTTTTTGATTTTCTTTGTGCCATGTTTAATAGTATAGTCTATTTCTTTTAAAGGTACAACAGATTTTTATTTTAGAATTTAGCATAATCTTGCTCTAGTAAAAAAAAAATGTTATACTTAAATGGTAAATTTGTTTAATAGATAAAAAGTCAATTCAAAATTTCTGTTTGTAAATTTCAGATAGAAATTTATTGGTTTTTATGAAAGGAAAGTATGAAAAAATTATTTTTAATATTAGCAATTTTTATTTGTACAACATTTTTAGTTTTTGCACAAAAACCTGATGCATTGAAATTATATCGTGATGGAAGAAATTTTGATGCGGCTGGTCAAACAGCACAAGCAAAAGCTGCTTTTCAACAATCTGTAGATGTATGTAAGCAAGAATTACAACAAAATCCGAAGAATATCGAATCTTATGTTGTTTTAGGTTGGTCTTTGCTTCGATTAGAAAATTATCAAGAAACAATCAAAATCAGCCAAGAAGCTTTAAAAATCAGTCCTAAAGAATATCGAATTATTGAAACTTTGGCAGAAGCATATTTTTACATTGATAATTACACAGAATCTTTAAAACTTTTTGAACAATATGTAAACGGACTTCCAAACGGAGAACGCTGTGCAACTGCATATTTCTTTGTAGGTGAAATTTACAGACTTACTCGAAAATATGAACATGCAGATATCGCTTATTGTATGGCATTGAAAAAAGAACCAGGTGTTTCTCTTTGGTGGTACAGATTAGGCCGCTCAAGAGAAGATGGCGGAAATAAAGCTGGTGCAAAAAAAGCTTACGAACAAGCAATCAAAATTAAGCCAAATTATCCTGATGCAAGTTCTGGATTAAAGCGTGTTTCATAAAAAAATTGCATTTTTTTCGGCTTTGTGTATGTTTTTATCGATGATAGAATATGCCATACCAAAGCCACTTCCGTTTATGCGTTTAGGAATTGCTAATATGGGTATAATGTTGGCTTTATATGTTCTACCCATAAGGCAAGTTCTTTTTTTAACATTGATAAAAGTTTTTCTTCAAGCCTTAATTTCTGGTACATTTTTTTCCTACATTTTTCTGTTTTCTTTTTTAGGTTCATTTTCTTCCGCTTTTGTGATGATTTTGAGCAAAAATCTGTTTAAATCAAAAATTTCTTTTTTAGGAATTTGTCTTTCTGGCGCTTTGGCAAATAATCTTTGTCAAATTTTGCTTTCTTACTTGATGATTTTTAGAAGTAGCACAAGTTATATTGCACCAATTTTGCTTATTTCAGGATTTATTTCTTCTTTTGTGCTTGGTTTATTTACACAAAAATTTGTAGATAAATCAATTTGGTATAATTTAATTCAAAAAGATGAAAATTCTGAATCATCTTTTGAAATTGAACAACTTACTTCTGAATCGATAGATTTAAATTCTGTGAAAAAAAAGAAATCAAAAAAAATTTGTAAAAATTTATTTTCTTCAGTTATGTTGCTTTGTAGCATTGTGTTTTTCAGTTTGCTTATTCCAAGTGGAAAACTTTTGCTTTCCATAGGAAGTTTTAAAATTACTCAAGATGCACTTTTTTTAGGTTTAAAAAGAGGTTTAATTTTGATTTTTTCTGTATATATTTCTAAATTTATTGTTGCAAAGTTGCCACCGTTAAAAGGGAAAGTTGGAAACTTTATCAATTTTATTTTGCTTTATTTTAACGAATTAGCAAGTTTTGATTCTGAAAAATCTAAAGGAAAACTTTTTGAAAAATTAGATAATCATTTAATAAATGTGTATAATTCTTCTTTAAAAAAATAAAAGGTGAACCAAGAAAAACTTGATTCACCTTCTTTGCTTTTTAACAACCGCAACCGCAGCCACATCCACCAGATGAACAGTCGCCAGAATCGCAATCTCCGTCGCAACCACAGCCACATCCGCCACCGTATAATCCAGTTGATAATTCTTCTGGAGTAGCTTCTCTTACAGAAACAACTTTTACATCAAAATAAAGAGTTTGTCCTGCTAAATAGTGATTACCATCAATAGTAATTTTGTCGTTTGTTACACTTTTTACAGTTACAAGTTGACCATAGGCTGCTTCAAATTGCATACCTACTTCAATTTCAATTCCCTCTGGAAAATGTTTTCTGTCAACTTCTACAACCATATTTTCATCATATTCACCGTAAGCATCTTTAGGTGCAACTTCTGAAGAAAATTCTTCGCCTTCTTCTTTTCCTTCAAGGTCTTTTTCTAATCCTGTGATAAGGTAGCCACGACCATGAATATACTCTAATGGAGCTCCGCCTACAGAAGTGTCTAAGATAGTTCCTTCTGCATTTTTTAATGTGTATTCTATTGATACAACTTTGTCATTTGAAATTTTCATATTCTAAAGATACCTTAAATTAAAGTAATTTACAATATTATTATAGTAAATAAAGTTATTTCATGTTATAATTTATTTGTCTGGAGAAAGTCTACCATGTCTGAAAATAAAGTTGCAAAAATAAATGAAAATAAAATAAGAAAAGCAATCGAAGGTGAAATGCCACTTTTGATAACAACATTTACTTTACCTCACGAAATGGAATTATATATCGGAGAAGTTGTTTCTTTCTTTTTACGAGAATTGAATTTAGGATATATGATTCAATATGTTTTGTATTGCGTGAGTGAACTAACTTCAAATGCTAAAAAAGCTAATACAAAGCGAGTTTATTTTCAAGAAAAAAAATTAGACATCAATAATGAATATCAATACAATCTTGGAATGAAAAATTTTAAACAAGAAACATTAGATGATATAAATCATTATTTATTATTACAAAAAGAATTGGGACTTTATGTAAAAGTTTTGTTGCAAAAGCGCAATAGAAAAATGAAAATTGAAATTAAAAACAATTCTCCACTTACAATTTACGAATATAAACGAATCCACGATAAGATTACACGAGCAGGAAAGTATTCTTCAATAGAAGAAGTTTTTTCTCAAATTCTTGATGATTCTGAAGGTGCAGGTCTTGGAATTATTATCATGATTTTGATGTTAAAAAAAATCGGTTTATCAGAAGAAAATTTTAAGTTTTTTACCGAAAATGATGAAACAATAACACGAATTATTTTAGATTTGGATATTGGGTTGCAAAAACAACTTAATATTGCTTCAAAAGAAATTGTTGATTCAATAAATTCTTTACCACACTTTCCTGAAAATATCCAAAAAATCAATAATCTTCTTAATGATAGGAATTCAAAACTTTCTGATATTGCAACTCAAATTAGTAGTGATGTAACTTTAACTACTGATTTGCTAAAACTTGTAAATTCTGCTGCCTTCTCGCTAAATTCACCTTGTCAAAGCATATTGAAGGCTGTTCAACTTGTGGGAATCCGAGGAATAAAAAACTTATTATATTCTCTTGGTTCTATGCAAAGCCTTACAAATACAAGTGATGAAAATAGCAAAATTTGGGAACATAGCAATAAAGTTGCTTTTTTTGCATATAATCTTGCAAGAAATTTTTGTAATTCTCAAAGGGAAGTTGTAGATGATTCTTATGTTTGTGGTCTTTTACACGATATGGGAAAAGTTATTTTTTACAATGTGCATCAAGATAACTTAAAACAATTTAATGAAGTTTGTGCAAAGAAAAATATTCCAAATACAGTTTTTGAACAAATTTGTTCTGGTGTAAATCATGCTGAAATTGGTGCAATGATTACAGAAAAATGGAATTTTCCAACTGTAATAAATCAAACCGTACGATTTCACCATAATCCGTCAGAAGCTTCTGAAGAATACAGAACACTTTGTGAAATTGTTTATTTAGCAAATATGATTGCTCATTATGGCGAAAATCAAGTTGAACTCTATCAATTTGATGCAAATATTCTAAAAAAATACAATTTAGATTCTGTAGAACGCCTTGATGCAATAACTAAACGCTTATCAACAGCCTATAGTGAAGGTTCTGCTTTTAAGAAAATTTAATAAATTGAAGAAATCCAACTTTGCATCAAAATTCCAAAAGCAACACCCACATTTAGAGAAGATTTTATTCCTTTCATAGGGATTGTAACTCTTCCGTAGGTTGCTTTTTGCAAAGCTTGTGGACTGATTCCTAATTCTTCAGAACCGATAACAACAATTCCTTTTTGTGGAAATTCAAATTCATCAAGTGGAGTTCCACCTGTTTCTAGGGCAAAAATCGGTAAATCTTGAGGTAAATCTTCTAAACTGCAGCGTTCCCAAGGGATTGTTTCGATACAACCCATTCCAGACCTAATTGCTCTTGGATGATTTGGATCGGTACAAAAGGGTGATAGATAAACTTTTTCTGCTCCCATTGCTTCGGCCGTTCTAAAAATTGAACCAAGATTGAAGGGAGAACGAATATCCTCTGCGTAAACACAAAGTCCTGGAAAAAAATCGCGTTTTTCAACAATTCCTTCTTCCGTAGTTTTATGAGGTGCAATAACTAAATCCCATTCGGCAGGAAATGTTCCAATGATTGCTAAAAGATGATTCCTTGTAACATTACAAATTCGTCTTTCATCAAAAGGTTCTTGATTTAGCAAGTCTTGAATTTCAGTTTTTGCATTTTCAGGTAATTGAGGATCTTCTAGAACAATTTCAACAAGGCGTTTTGTGTATTCTTGCCTAGTCATTGATGGGAAAGTATATTCGTTTCCTTTTTCTGCAATTCCTGCAATATCTCGTTCCAAAGAGCCAAAACAAAGAGCTAATTTTCTTCTACGATGTCCTTTAGAAAGTTGATTTAATTTATCTGGTGGTATCATTTTTTTTGCCTTACAATTAGAAAGATTGTTTGATTAAATCAAATAAATCATCTGCATTCATTGAACGAGGTAATCCACTGATAAAATCAAGTTGACCTGCATCTTCTGCGGCAAGAGCAAGTTGTTCGATAGAAACTGATAAATCTTTTAAACGAGCAGGAAGATTTGCCAAAGCAAGCCGATTTCTGATATTTTCTGATAATGCGTTTACTGCTGTTTTTGTATCTGTTGTTTGGTCTGCTAAACGCATAATTTTGGCAACATTTGCAAGTTTATCATTTTTATATTTTGAAGCATCTTCGATAACATAAGGAAGCAAAATTCCGGCAGTTAACGATGATGTAATTTGAAATCTTCCATCAATTGTGAGTGCAAGAAGCGATGCAGGCCCGATTGAACTTAAGGCTGCTCCTAAAGATGTCATACATCCACCTTCAGCAAGTAAGATTTCTGAAGATGCAGCTCCCGTTAAGTTTGGAGAACCATCAAATCCGTTTGCGAGTAATTCAATCGCTTTTTCAAGAATTGTATCTGAAAAAAAGTTAGATTTTTGTGAAATATAAGCTTCTATTGCAATACACAAAGTTTGAATAGAATTTGATGCAATTTGAGTTTCTGTCATGTTTATAGAAAGATTTGGATCAAAAAGTGCAAGTTTACATAATCCACTTTGTGTTTTAATCAATTTAGTTTTGCGACTTCTAGCATCGATAATTGGAGTTTTATCTGTAAAAAGAAATGCGTCGCGCATTGTTGTTGGAATATTTATTAAAGGAAGAGGTGCTGAAGTTGGAACAGCTCCATCCATATAATCGTATAAATCGTGAACTTCGTTGTATAAAGCACAAACTGCTCGAGCAATATTTGCAGTTTTTGTATCGCCAGCAACAATTACACCATGAACATGGGCTTCTCGTGCAAGTTTTAAAGCTCTTTCCACATCAGAAGAATCTGGAGTTACAGGTAAATCGTTAAAAACAAAAAAATCAATTTTGCGTTCTGTTAATGAATTTTGGATTTTCTTTCCAATATCAAATTCTTGTAAATCTGGGTCTAAAATAAGCATATATTTTGTTCCCCATTCTTTTACAAATTGACCTAATCTAGCTGTTAGATAAGAACCTAACATTATATTTGGTGATATTTTAAAAATGAAATCTGCCATAAAAACTCCAAAAAATTCAGTTTACTTAGTATATACAAAAAAAAGACGGAATTTAAGCATTCCGTCTTTATCTCGAGAATGAAATTTAATTACAACCCGATGCTATCAAGAAATCGGTCTGCAACAGAACTGATAACTGCTGAATTGATATAATTTGGGTCTTTTATCTTATCTTTAACTTTAGCAACTAAATCTGAACGAACATCAGGTGTAGAAGCTGCAATTTCAGAAAGATAATATGCTTCAGCCATTTCTTTAGCTTCTTGTGATACGCTTACAGTATCTTCAAGAGTATTAGTAACAGGTTTATTTGTTACTCTTTTTGTGTTTTGTAAGTTCTGTAAAGGATCAAGTCCTCCAAGTCTATCTATCATCATATTGACCTACCTTTCCTTACTATTATTATCGGCATCATCTTCTAAAAGTTGAGCATTTTTTGTTCCAGAAACAAAAATTGCAAATTCGCCAAGGATTTTTGTTCTACCAGCAAAGTTTTCCAGCACTTCCTTTGCAGTTCCATCAACAATCTCTTCGTGGAGTTTTGTAAGTTCTCTACCCACAACAACTCTTCGATTACTATCAATATCGGCAATATCTGTTAAAAGTTTAATAATTCTGAAGGGAGATTCGTATAAAATAAATGCAGAACCTGTTAAAAGTAGTTCTTTTACACGATTTTTTCTTCTTCCAGATTTTGGAGAAAGAAATCCTTCAAAAATTATTGTTTTACCGCCTGTTCCTGCAACACTTACCAAAGTTGCAAAAGCACTTGCTCCTGGAATTGGAACTACATTAAATCCTGCTTTGCGAACTTCAGTTACAAGAACCGCACCTGGATCACTTATTCCTGGAGTTCCTGCATCGCTTGCAAAAGCAACTGATTTTCCGTCTTCTAACAAAGCGATAATCTTTTTTGAAACTTCTGCTTCGTTTTGTGCTCTACAAGAAATCATAGGTTTTTTTATCTCAAAATGATTTAGAAGTTGCAAAGTGTGTCGAGTATCTTCTGCCGCAACGAAATCTACGGATTTTAATGTTTCAATAGCTCTGTATGTAATATCGCCCAAATTTCCGATAGGCGTTGCAACAATATATAATTCTGACACAATAAAAGTATACAATTAAAGGAATAATTTTGCAACAAGGGATTTTAATATTATATAGAATTTATAGTATTTCATATAAAATTTTACTTATTGTTTTATCTAATTCTTCTGCGATTTTTTCTTTAACAATTTTTATTTTTTCTTCTTTTTTTAATTCATAATTTATGGCTTCATCATTTTTAAATAAAATCCACGGTTCAACTT
>JAZRJV010000028.1:0-39800 GCA_045645985.1 Treponemataceae bacterium | reverse complement strand
AAAATTTCATCAATGTAAGATTTATAATTTCCAACGATATATACAACAAAAATTGCGAGAATATACAGAAAAAGAAGCAAATCCAATCTTGTAAAGATGCGAAAAAGAAAATGTTTCTGAATTTTTTGCTTCATAAATATTGCTTTACTCCAAATAAATTGTATAATATCTATTTGTACAAATAAGGTTTTTACACCAATTTGATATAAGTATAATAGAAACAATAAACTTGAGTCTAGTATTTTATCTTTAATTATAGGTGCGTAATTTTATGAAAAAATTTTTTATATCATTATTTTTAATTTTGATTTTGGCAGGTGCAGTATTTTTTATCGGTTGGGGACAATTTGCAGTTCCAGCAGGTTCTTACGGAGTTATGGTTTCTAAAACCAGCGGAATCTCTGAAAAAACAATCGTTCCTGGGGAATTTTGTTGGTTTTGGGAAAGACTTTTGCCAACAAATACTTCTATGCGAATTTTTTCTATAATTCCAGTTACAAAAGAAACAACAATTTCAGGGGAACTTCCATCAGCTGATATTTACAGTCCAATGCTAGAAGGTTCTCCAGATTTTTCGTACAATTTCACAGTAAAAACAGAACTTATGATGAAAAGTGATTATCTTCCAAATTTTGTTCGTAGAACTGATGCAAAAGAAAACGAACAATTAGAAGATTATTTAAAGCAACAAGCAGATTTAATTGCAGAAGATGTTGTTCAATACATTTTATCAAAATCAATAAACACCGCTGATAATCTTGTTTTACTTGCAACAGATACTGAAGAATTAAAAACTGGTATTAACGCAAAAACAAATTTCAAAGATATTGAAATTTCAAACATCACTGTAAAAACTGCAAAAATGCCAGATACAGAATTGTACAATCTTGCAAAATCTTCTTACGCAGAATTTCAAGTAAAAGTAAAAGATGCTTTATCAGAATTAACTAAAAATCAAAGTGCAATTACAGCCCAAGATTATTTACAAATTGAACGATTTGCTCGTTGGGGAAGAATTTTACAAGAATACCCTATCCTAATTGATTTTCTTGCAGTTTCAAGAGAAGATGCTTCAAACGCAGTTGGTGCTTTAGATTTATTAAACTCAAAAAAATCTAACAAAAAAGATTAGTTTTCTTTACAAGAAAATTTAATAATTTAATCTTTTTTACAAGAGTTTGAAACTTTTATCGAATCTTTTAACGGAAGAATAATTAAAAAATTTCCTCTTTTGGCAAAAATACTTACATCAGTATCGTTTTGGGAATTTTTATTTGTAAGTTCCGATTTACGATTTGATAAACTAACTTGTTTTTTCCAATTTACATTTTGCAATTTCCATTTTAAACCTTCGCTACAAATTTTTGCAAAATGATTATTTTGATTTGCACTAAAAACTGAAATTTTATCAGATTCTTCAAGACATGAAATTTTAATTTCTTCACCTTGTTTACAAAAAATAATCAAATTTTCTTCTGTAAGCCAAAACTTCGGAAGTGACATAATTTTTTTTGTAAATTTTTCAAATTTAAAAGCTGAAATGATTGCCTCAAAATGCTCGATACTTCCTCCACTTCCACCAATCAAAACAGAATTTTTATATGTAATTTTATTAGCTTCGATAAAAGCAAGTTCAGTATCAGAAAAATCTTTATCCTTAGGAAATTTTTTTTGACAAATATCATCATCAATTTTTGAAAACAAAGATTGATCGATGCTATCCATATCACCGATGAGTAAATCAGTTTTAAATCCATAATCGGTTGCAACAGAAAAACCTGAATCAGCTGAAATCACAAAAGACGAATCTTTAGTAAAACCTAAATTTTCTAAAACTTTTAAAGCAAGTTCTTTTTGAGGAAATTTTCCGCCAGTAAATATCATTAAATTATTTTTATTTTGATAGACACAACTCATTTATTTAAATTATACTAGAAAATATGAAACATGTACACATTCCATCAATCTTAAAAAAAATGAATACTTATTTTGAAAACGCAGGATTCAAAGCCTATCTTGTAGGTGGCGCAGTTAGAGATATGCTTTTAGGGCAAAAAGTTTCTGATTTTGACCTTGCCACAAATGCAACTCCAGAACAAGTGATGTCAATTTTCAAAAAAGTAATTCCTACAGGAATTGAACACGGAACTGTTACAGTTTTATTCATGGGAACTCCTATCGAAGTTACAACTTTTAGAATTGAACAAGGATATTCCGATTCTCGCCATCCAGACAAAATTTCATTTACCGACGACATTACAGAAGATTTATCTCGACGAGATTTTACGATAAACGCAATGGCAGCATCTTTGCTTGACGGAAAAATCGTAGATCCATTTGACGGACAAAAAGATTTGAAAAATAAAATCATTCGAACAGTTGGTTCTGCTCAAGAAAGATTTTCAGAAGATGGACTTAGACCAATTAGAGCGATAAGATTTGCTTCGAAATTGAATTTCAAAATTGAAGAAGAAACTTTAAAAGCAATTCCACTTGCCTTAGAAAAAACAAAAACAATTTCTATCGAACGATTTAGAGATGAATTTTGCAAAATGCTTGTTTCAGAAAAGCCATCTGTTGGACTAAAATTGATGGAAGAAACTGGAATTTTAGAATTTTTCTTGCCAGAACTTACCTCTTGTAGAAATATCACACAAGCAGATTTTAGAGGAATCCACAACTTTGATATTTTGGATCACTTATTTTACGCTTGTGACGGAGCACCAAAAGAAAAATTACTTGTAAGAATTGCAGCTCTTTTTCATGATGTTGGAAAACCTGCAACTCGAAAAGAAGATTTGAAAATCGATACAGACGGAAAAGAAAAACCAATCATCACTTTTTTTGGTCACGAAAAAAAATCTGAACAAATTTGTAAAAAAATTATGACTCGATTAAAATTTTCTAATGCAGAAATTGATTATGTTTGCCATTTAGTAAACGAACACATGTTTTTTTACGAATCATCTTGGACAGATGGCGCAATTAGAAGATTTATCACAAGAATTAGTCTACAAAAATATACACCTTTAGAAATAATCGAGGATTTATTCGATTTAAGAATCGCTGATGTTACAGGAATGACAAACACTCCGCCAGTTTTGAAAAATGGAAGATGGTCTGAAAATCTAATTGAATTTAAAGATAGAATCGATAATTGCTTAAATGAAAACACAGCCCTTTCATTAAAAGATTTAGCAATAAACGGAAAGGATTTAATGCAAATTGGCTTAAAAGGAAAACAAATTGGTTGGACATTAAATGAACTTTTGCAAGATGTTTTAGAAAGTCCTAAGGATAACACAAAAGAAAAATTACTTGAAATTGCAAAAAACTTAAACTCATAAAGGCTTAAAAAAAATTTATTCTTAAATAAATACTCGTTTGATTTTTTGAATCATAAATTTTATTTGCAATATCATTTACAAAACCGTATCTCAAAAAGAAAGAATTTTTTATACCAAGACTAAAAATTTGATTTATTTTCTTTTCATAAAAAATTTCGGACTTATAAAAAATATTGTACTTACATAAATCTAAAATCCAATGAACGCCATTAAAAAATAAATTAAATCCGAACAAACCAAAATCTTTATAAAAAAAACTTGCATTAAGTTTTACACTTTCTCCACTTCCAAGCGCTAAAGAATTTTCATAAACAAAATTTAGTGTTGATAAAATTATCCAAGAAAGATTAAATTCAAAAATAAATTGATTAAAAATATTTGGAAAAAAATTTAATTTATATTTTAAACCGATTGCTGTATCAGAATAATTTTTAAGTGAATTTGATTTTTCTAAAATTGAATTTCCATCAGAAAAAAAATTTACAAACAAATCAAAATTCAAATTCACATCAAGCAAACTTTCAAAATATTTTTCTTGCCAATCGTAAATTGAAAATAAATTTCCATCAGATAAAAATGAAAACAAAAAAATTTCTTTTGCAAAAACAGTTTCTAAATCAATTTGAAAATTATTCAAAGGCTTTTTTGTAAAAACAAATTTATCTCCATAAGAAAAATCAAGTGAAAAAGAATTTGTAAAAAATTTATTTGTAAAACCATTTACCGAAAAAATAAAATCTAAATTAAAAAAATTTTTTAAATTCAAAAAATTATTTTCAAAAAGCTTATTTGAAATTTGCCCAAGATACACAGAAGAAAAAGATTTTCCAAAATACTGATTAAAATTAAGAGGTTCTTCTTGCAAAAATAAATTCCATGATAAAATATTTTTTAGATTAAAAAGTAATTGTGATTTAAAATCTTTTTGAGGATTTAATTTTATAGAAATTGTAAATGAATTTGTTTTAGAAAAAACATTTTGAATTAGAAAAAAACTGAATATAAACAAAAAGGAAAATCTTTTAAACCCTTTTAATATCATATTCTAAAAATAATGCGTGAAAATCAACATTACAAAAAAAAACTGTTCCAAAAAATCATTTAAGAAAATTTGAAACAGTTTCTTTCTATTAAGTTTTATTTTCTTTGTAAAAAAATTTAAATTTCCATATTCATAACACGACGAACTTCATTCAAAGTTTCAACAGCCATTTCTCTTGCTTTTTCAGAACCAGTTAAAAGAACTTGTCTGATATAATCAGGAGCAGATTCTAAGCGTTTTCTTTCTTCACGCAAAGGACGAAGTTTTTCGTTCAAGCTTTCTGTTAGCATATTTTTAAGCATACCGCCACCACCGTCACCAATTTTTGCAGCGATTGCTTCTGGTGCTTCATCAGTACAAAGTGAAATCAGCATAAGAAGATTTGCAACTTCTGGACGATTTACTGGGTCGTAAGTGATAAACCTTTCCCCATCTGTTTTTGCTTTTTTGATAAGTTTTGCAGTTTCATCTTCTGTAGCACAAAGCATAATTGCATTTCCTCGGCTCTTACTCATTTTTTGAGTTCCATCCAAGCCCATAATATGAGGAGTTTTACTCAACAAAACCTGTGGTTCTGGGAAAACTGGATTATCTGGTGAAAATTTTTCGTTAAAGCGACGAGCAATCAAACGAGTCATTTCAAGATGTGGAAGTTGGTCTTTTCCAGCTGGAACAAGATTTCCTTTACAATAAAGAATATCAACTGCTTGATGAACAGGATAAGTATACATTCCCGCATTTACAGTTTTAAGTCCTGCAGCTTGAATTTCTTCTTTTACTGTTGGATTACGATTTAATTCAGCATTAGAAACCAAAGTTAAAAAAGGAATCATCAACTGATTTGCTTCTGGAACATAACTATGAGGATAAATGATAACATCATCATTTGGAACAATTCCCGCCGCAAGATAATCGATTACAAGTTGTTTTGTATTTTGTGAAATTTCTGAAAATGCATCATGGTCTGTTAAAACTTGATAGTCTGCAATCAAAATACTTGTAGGAACCCCCATTTTTGATAAGCGCACACGATTTTGCAAAGAACCAAAATAATGTCCAATATGTAATCTACCTGTAGGTCTATCCCCAGTTAAAACTCTGTATTTTTTAGGATTTACTTGTAAATCTGCTTCTATTTTTTTGCTAGTTTCTACAGCAGCTTGATAAGTATCTGACATAAAAAATTCACCTCTGAAAAATTATATTTACTATTATAAAACATCTGGAAAATATTTACAACTTATTTGCATAAAAAAAGGCTGTATGTAGAATAAGCGAATTTTGATTATAAAAGTGGCATTGTTGACACCTTTTTTTTACAATTCGATAATATACAAATCGTTTTCGTTCTTTTTTGCAACGATATTGTAAATTTTTGGCAAACTCCGTCATGCTGAATTTGATTCAGCATCTAGTAATATTTAGTAAGATTCTGACGAAAATTGTGAATACCTGTACTTAACTAAACTTAGACGCATAGTAAAAGTACAGGTGAATATGTTTAGGTTTTGTATTAATCTGTTGTTTTTGCTGAACACACCACACGAAAACCAATGGTGTTTGCATTTTTTTTCCGGGCTGTTGCCGTCACGGTTGAACACCGAACAGTTATCCGAATTGTTGTTCCACCCACCACCGCGGTAGACGCGGTTAGCCCCCGACAAGGCACCTGTCGGATCATTTCCACCTTCTGTAGTTGTATTATAACTACTTGTATACCAGTTCCAACACCATTCCCATACATTTCCACACATATCGTATAAACCAAATGCGTTTGCTTTTTTTGTTCCTACTTCGTGTGATTTACTACTTGAATACCATGCATAGTCACCTAATTCGTTTACATCACTTGTTCCACTGTAAGTTTTACTACTTGTAGTGTTATCTCCTGCTCGGGCTGCGTATTCCCATTCTGCTTCTGTTGGTAATCTGTAGCCATTTGCATTCCAATCACATACAACTTCATCCCATGTACTGTTTCTTGATGTAGGAACTGTTCCCCATTTTGTTGGGTCTGTTTCTCCATTTATACTATAACAAGGTGTCAATTCTTCATCTATTGAGCGTTTGTTACAGTAAACTAAGGCATCGTACCAACTTACATAATATGCTGGATAGCTGTTTCCATCTCCATAACTTGCACTTGGTTTTGATCCTCCGTATGTACAATATTTTTCGTATTCACCTTGTGTTACTTCGTATTTACACATGTAGAAATTTTTAGTTAGAGTTACTTCATGGACTGGTTTTTCGTCTTTAGATCCAGCATTACTTCCCATTTGGAATGTTCCTGCTTTTATAAAGGCAAACCCAGTTGGTACTTTTTCAATTTCCTCTGTCTTTTTATAGTTACAAACACTACAAACTTGCTCTTTAATTCCAACTTCTTCTTCAGTTGGTTCTTTAGTTATTGTCCATTCACCAAAAGTATGCTCTGCTTTTTCACTTACTTCTTCTTCATGTTCACATGTAGCGGCTTTCCAGTGGTGTGTGCCATCATAAGTCCAGTCACTTGAAAATTTATGTGTATGGGCAAGTTTTTCAATTTCTGCTGTTTCTTTGTAGTAACATACACTACAAACTCGTTCTTTACTTCCAACTTCTTCTTCGGTTGCTTCTTTTGTTATTGTCCAATCCCCAAATGTATGTGCGGCCTTTTCACTTACTTCACTTGTGTGTTCGCAAGTTGCGGCGTGCCAATGGTAAGTTCCATCTTTTGACCATGAATCAGAAAATTCGTGTTCGTGGGCTGGTTCTGGGTCTTTACAAGAAACAAATACAAAACTTATACCTAGTAAAATTGTTAAAAATAACTTAAATTTTTTCATAAAAAAAACCTTCTTTAGCAATTTCGTAATATGATTTGAAATTGCGTTAAATACTTTAAGTTTACAACACAAACTTATTTTTTTGAGTAAATTTCAACACAAATTCAATTTTACACCAATTCCCCCCCCAGTCAACTAGGCTTTGAAAAATTTTGTTATTTTATGATAGATTTTATAAAAATTTTTCTTCAAAATTTATTTAAAACTCAATTTTCTCTTGATAATAAAGATGTACGGAATGACAGAATAGAATTGGGTTAGCAATTCTGAATCCCTGTGATTTTTTATTTTTGGAGAAAAACCTATGCTCGTTTCACAAAACAAAACACGCAGAAACTACAAGGACTCGGTCTTCGTAGATTTGTTCGCCCACGACATAACTGCAAAAGAAAATTTTATTTCGCTGTACAACGCCTTACACGGAACAAATCTCGACGCAGAAACTACGGAAATTCAACCAGTGATGATTGAAAAAGTCTTGTATATGAAATACTACAACGATGTAGCTATGCTAGTTGACGGAAAAATCGTTGTCATGATTGAACATCAGTCCACCATCAACGAAAATATGCCGTTTCGCTTTCTTGAATATATCGCAAGAATCTACGAAAAAATTACCAATCCAAAGGAAAAGTTCGAGCGGAAGTTAATGAAACTCCCAGTTCCAGAATTTTATGTTTTTTACAACGGAAAAGAAGATTTCCCATCCGAAAGCGAAATGAAATTATCCGACGCTTTCATAAAACTTGATGAAAATCTAGATTACAATTCCGACCTCAAAAAACATATTGAAAAACACAATTTTCCTCTTGAAATTTGCGTAAAAGTGATTAATATTAATGTAGATAAGGAAAATCCTGTTTTAACTCGTTGCGAGGCACTCAAAGAATATTCTGAATTTATGGAGCAAGTTCGATTCAATCTTGAAAACGAAATTCCTGAGGCACTTACAGTCGCAATTAAGCAATCGATAAAACAAGGCTTTCTTTCAGAATATCTTAGCCGAAAATCCACGGAGGTTGAAAATATGTTATTAACAGAATACGATTACGACACAGACATCGCTGTTCAACGACAAGAAGCCTACGAAGACGGTATGGAACAAGGTTCTCAACAAGCAAAAATCCAAACTGCAATGAATTTACTAACAATGTCACTTTCTATTGAAAATATAGCAAAAGCAACAGGGCTTACCATCGAGGAAATAAAAGCCTTAGCAAAATAATTTTACTCTTTCTACCCAAACGAAAAAAGTTTACAAAATGCACAATTAGTGAAAAAGAAAACACATAGACAAAAAAAACAAACGGCAAGTTTTGAAAAGCAAAACTTGATTGTAAGCCGAAGGCTTACTAAAAACCTTGCAAGCGAAGCGCAGCACCAGCGAGCATAAATTTTCGCAAATCTCTCACAACCAGCCCTTTTCTACCCGAACGAAAAAAGCATACAAAGACAATAAGTGCAGAACTTGCTTTTAATATAAGTTAAATAAACAAATTATAAAAAAATGCGTAGCCAAAAATTGACACGCCTGCAAGTTTTGAAAAGCAAAACTTGATTGTAAGCCGAAGGCTTACTAAAAGCCTTGCAAGCGAAGCGCAGCACTAGCGAGCATAAATTATCGCAGCCCTCTCGCAACCAGCCCTATCTCGCGGAACGAAAAAAGTTTACAAAGTCAATAAGTACAGAAAAAATGACTTTATAATATCGTTATTTTAACAACTAAGTGCAAAAGGCGTAGCCAAAAATTGACACGCCTGCAAGTTTTGTGAAACAAAACTTGATTGTAAGCCGAAGGCTTACTAAAAACCTTGCAAGCGAAGCGCAGCACTAGCGAGCGAGGGCAATTTTTGGGTGAGAGCCTTTTTGGAATAAACTATGTATAAAAATATATTTCCCAAAGTCCTTTCTGGTGCAAATTCCCTTTGTAAGATTTTGAAGAGTTATACTAATTCCATATAAATCTGATCTGCCAAACCAAATCCTGCTGATTTTGTCATGCTTACTGCAAGTTCATCGTAAAGCATATCTTCATACATTTTTGAAGCGTGACTATCTTGTCCCATAAGACCAGATTTTTGAACTGTGTTTTTCATAGAAGAAAGCATAATCTTTACAAAGTAAGATTCTAATTCAAGAGATTTTTCGTAAAGTTTGCTTGTTTTATCGATTTCAACTTTTTTTGATGAATTAGAAGCAGAGTTTGCAGCAAAACCTGTAGGCAATGAATTTTTATCTGCTTCAGATTTGAAAGTTCCAGCAAAGCCACTTGTATATTCACCATTGACTCTGCCAGAATCTACGATTTTAGGAGTTTCAGTTTTTGCTAAATTTTCATTAGGAGAATTTTCTTCTTTGTTCATAAGAGTATCAAGTAAGTTTTGAAACTTGCTCATTTCATTTTGAAGTGATGCAGATTGACTTGCTGAGTATCCATTTGTAATTGAACTTAATCCACTTGATAATCCGTTAATCCCTGTCATAAAAATCCCCCTAAAAAATTATCCTATCACCCTATTTTATCGTTTTAAGTTTACTGCTGCCGAAAGCATTGTATCACTTGTTTGGATTGCTTTTGAACTAAATTCATAAGCTCTTTGTGCTACAATCATTTGTACCATTTCATTTACAACAGAAACATTAGACATTTCCAAAAATTTATGTTTTGTAATACCAGTTCCGTCAAAACCAGGTCTACTTGCAATCGCATCTCCAGAAGCGTTTGATGTGATAAAAAGATTATCACCTTTTGCTTCAAGTCCAGCTGGATTTGCAAAGCGATAAAGTTCCATTTGTCCAACTTGAATTGGATTATCATTTCCTGCAACTTTTACGCTAACACGACCATCATCACTAACTGTTAAAGTTGAAATATCAAAATTTTCTGGCAAGATGATTTCTGGCATTACTCTTAATCCGTTTGAATTTACAAGTTGTCCGTTTGAATCAACTTTGAAAGATCCGTCGCGAGTATAAGCATAACTTCCATCATACTGTTGAACTCTAAAAAATCCTTCACCAACGATTGCTAAATCTGTAGAAACTTCTGTGTTTTGTAAATTACCTTGTGCAAACATTCTTTGTGTGGCTGCAACTTTTACACCAGTTCCCATTTGAACACCAACTGGAGTTACTGTATCTTCAGTTGCAGGAGTTCCGGCAGTTTTAATTGTTTGATAAAGCAAATCTTCAAATTCAACTCGTTGTTTTTTATAACCAGTTGTATTTACATTTGAAAGGTTATTTGAAATTGTATCGATATTTGCTTGTTGACCGTTCATTCCAGTTGCGGCTGTCCATAAACTTCGTACCATCTTAATCCTCCGTTACCTTATCATTATCTCATTGTTGCAGTTTTTGACCACAAAGTACTTGTCATTGAATCTTGTGTTTGAATTGTTTTTTGGTTTGCTTCATAAGCACGATTTACTTCAATCATTTGAACCATCTCGTTTACAACATTTACATTTGAAGATTCAACATAATTTTGAATGATAGTTGGTCTTTGATGACCTTCTGCAATAAAAGCAGGTCCAGAAATATCAGTTGCACCATACAAACTAGAACCTTGCTTTGTAATATATCTTTCATTATCAAAACGAACAATTTTGAATCTATCAATTTCTTGCATATTATCTGAAGTAAAAAGAATTCCATCATCATTTAAAGTAAACTTATTATCGCCAATTTGAATTGGTCCATGTTCACCCATAACTTGATATCCTTCTTTTGTTTCAAGATATCCTTCTTTACCGATAATAAAATTTCCGTTACGAGTATAGCGTTCTCCGTGAGGTGTCATTACAGAAAAGAAACCTTCGCCACTTAAAGCAAAATCTGTTTGATTTCCAGTTTCTTTAAAAGAGCCTTGTTCAAAAACTGTGAATAATTCGTTTGTTTCTACACCTAAACCAATCTTTCCGATAATTGGAGCAACATCAGCTGAACCAAATGGAGTTTCATATTCTCCATCATCACGCATTCGTCTAAGTAATAATTCTGGAAAAGATTTACTTACGGCAATATCTTTTTTGTAGCCAGTTGTATCTACATTTGCTAAATTGTTTGAAATTGCATCTAATCGATACTGTTGTGAGTTCATTCCACTTGCACCGATATACCAACCGCGTACCATTTTATTCCCCCTAAAATTAGTTTGCCCACCGACATTTAAATTATCGGAAGTTTAAAAATAATATTAAGGGAATATTAAAATTTTTTATGAGGAAAATTAAAAATATGACAAAAGATGACATTTAAATATGACAAAAATATGACATTTTAATATGGCAACATGAAATATAAAATATGACAATATATGACATCTGCCTTTTAATAAAATAAATTATGACATTTAAATATGACAAAATCTATTTTAATATGACATTAAATATGACAAAGCAAGAATTAAACTTGACAATTCTACCTTGTCATATTTTATTTGTCATATATTGTGTCTTATTTTGCAACTCTCAAGAAAGCATCTTTGTAAGTTTGCTTAAATCTTGCAAGAACAAGTGCATATTCATCATCATTTAATGGTCCAACTAAAACTTGATATGAAGCTTTTGCTGGATTTTTGATAACATACACAGGATATTTTTTTCCGTGTAGGTCAATAATTTTTGCAACATTTTCTTCTTTGTTTACAGTTGCAATTTGAATGTAATATGTCTTGCTCTTAGCATTCTTTACTTTTGGCAAGTCATTAAAGTTAGAAACAGTATTTTTAAACTCATCAGATTCTGAATTTTCTTTTTTCATCATTGATGATAAATTTTTTGTTTCTTCTTTTTCTGAATCAGCAACTTGTGCAATTTCAATTACAGGTTCAGATTCTGGTTCATCAAGTGTAATTTGCATATCTGCTTCTGCACTTTCTTCTAGCTCCAACAAATCTTCAAATTCAGGAAGTCTTGGATCTGCTTCTTCTAAAACTACATCTTCAATAATTTCTTCATCTAATTCTTCGCCAACAATCATACTGAAAATATCTTTAGGTGTTTCTGGTATTACATTTTCAGATTTTTCTGTTTCAAGATTATCCAAAACTGCAAGTTCTGGTTCTTCTTCTAATACTTCAGTATCAAGAATTTCTGAATCAGTATTTTCTTCTGTAATTTCTTCTAAGGCAACTTCTTCTTCTGGAATTAAAATTTCTTCAACTTCAGAATTTTCTGCAAGAGTTTCATCTTCAGCTGCCACTTCTTCTGGTTCAGATTCTTCAGCATCTGCATAATAATATTCTACTACATAACCATCTTCAATTTCTCTAACAAAAGGACTTTCTTCATCTGCAATCTCTTCTGTTGGAATAACATCAGTTGAATCTTCTTCGTTGTCTTCAAAATTATCTTCTAAAACAACTTCTTCTGCATCCTCTGTAGGAAGTTCTGGCTCAAGAATTTCTTCTGGTTCAACTTGAGCAACTTCATTTTCTACAGGAGAATCAATAATATCATTTTCAACAAAATCTTCATTTGAAATATCGTCCAAAACAACTTCATCTTCTGTATTAACGATAGGTTCTTCAATAATTGGTTCTGGTTGTTCAACTACTTCTGCAAAAACAGGTGAATCAATTTCTTCAGAGTCTACATATTCTTCTGGTTCAGCAAGAATTACTTCTTCTGCTTCTTCAACTGGTTCTGTTTCAACTTCTGCAATTTCATTTTCAGCAAAATTTATATCTTCAACTGGCTCAACTACAGATTCAGCAACTTCGTTTTCTTCAACTAAAGGTTGTTCATCAGCAACTTCTTCTTGAGGAATTTCTACTATAATAGAATCATCTTCTAAAACTTCTTCGTTTTCAATTTCAGCAAGTTCAATTTCATCAACTGGAAGTTCTGTTTCTTCTACAGAAGTATTTGTTACAGAATTTTCTTCTTCTGGAATTTCAGCAACTACAGTTTCTGGTTCAGCAATTTGTTCAGGTTCAACTTCAACAAGTTCATTATTTACTGGTTCAGATTCTACAACATTATTTTCTACTGATTCCATTTGTTCATAAGGAAGTTCAATATCACCTTCAGGAACTACACTTTTTTTAGTTGATTCCAAGGCATTCTGTACCAATTCTTCACTTTCACCTGGAAGTACTCTAGAGTCTTTATCTGTATCTAATGCTTGTTGTTGTGAAGGTTTTTTATTCCTACTTGTAGCAACAGCTTCTTCGTAAGGGATAGGTTGTTTTTTCTGTACTTTTACATAAGTATCTTTGCCTTTTACGATTTGTAATTTTTCGGCAGCATCTGGAGAAAGTAAAATTGCAATACCTTCGTAAGCATCGTATGAGCCAAGAATTAGAACATCAATACTAAAACCGTTGCTATGATTTGTAACAATTACTGTATCTCCTGGTAAATATCCAGGTGCACGCCCATAATAACCACCAGGTGGAAAAACGCCATTGTCTGCAACAACTGCACGACCATCCATTGATGGATTAACAGAAAATGCAAAAACTAAACTACAAGTAATAACTAATGCAACTAAAAAAGATAATTTTTTCATATTTTCCCCTCCAATTATCTATTCTTTATACATAAATATATTTCAGAACCTACATCAACGCCGAAACGCTGAATACTAACTTCTTTTTCGCGATAAGGTTTTGGAGCTTTCATACTTCCACTACCCATACATTTTGATGTACTTACATCAATTACTTCCCAATTTGCATCAATCAATTCATCAGTTTTTGCATTAACATTTACTTTTATTATTACAAGAGTATCTATAAAACCATTTACCGAAGAATCTAAAGCAATTTGAACACTCTTTGTTATATCTTTTTCCAAAGAAATATTTTCACTTGAAACAATACAACCTGCATCAAAAAGAAAATCCATAATACTATTTTCAAATAAGCTTACGCTATCTCTAACACTATCCTGAATCCCATCTAATTGATTTATTAAAATATTGACAGAAAAACCATGTACAAAACTCGGTACTAAAAGCAATAAGATAACAAATACAATCTTATGAATATTTTTCATAAATACCTCGACGCAAATTAACTAGAAGTTTTTTTACAAATCTTCTATTACATTGTCGGAATTTTTATTTATGATATTAGTAAAAAATCAGATTGAAGAAAGAATTTCTATATGATATAGTTTTTATATAGGAATTTTATGAATTATTACGCAGTACAAGTTCAAACTGGAAGTGAAGAAAAAATTATAAACAATGTAAAAACAACTCTCGCATATAGATTAGAACAACAAAATTTTATTTTTCCAAAGCGTATCTTAAAAATACGAAAATCTGGAATTTTAAAAGATGAAGCAAAACCAGTTTTTCCTGGATATTTTTTTATAGAAGCAGAAAATATCAACACAGAACTTTACAATACGCTACGAGGTACAAAAGGTTTTTACAGATTTTTAAAAAGTAATCAAGAAATAACAGCTTTAACAGGAAAAGATTTATCAATATTACAGCACTTTATTAACTTTGGGCAAACAATTTCAACTTCCCAAGTTTATTTTGATGAAAACGATAGAATTTGTGTAACTTCAGGACCTTTAAAAGGCTTAGAAGGAATGATTATAAAAGTTGATAAACGCAAAAATCGTGCTAAAATAAAAATGGATTTTGCAAACGAAAATCTTTTGATTGATTTAGGATTTGAACTTATCAAAGCCATGGAGTAGAAAATGATAACTGAAAAAGGAATTTATATTATAGGTGCAGGATTTGCAGGTCAAATGATTGCACAAGAACTAAAACGAAAAAAAATTTTTGGTCAAGTTATAGCCTTTTTGGATGACGACCAAGAAATTATCGGAAAAACTATCGATGGTATTCCGGTTTTAGGACCAATAGCACATTTTACATCATTTTTACGACATTCTGATAGAGACGAAGCCATTATTGCTATTCCATCTGCTCCTAAAGAAAGAATAAAAGAAATCTATGAACTTTTAACAAAGGCAAATTTTAGTAGAATTCGAATTTTGCCAAGTGTTTCTCAAATTATTGAAGGAGAAGCTCACCTTATTCAAACAAGAGAAATTGACCCACTAGATATTTTGGGAAGAACGCCAGTTACGATTTCACTTAAAGAAAGTTTAAAATATCTTAGAGGAAAGCGTGTTTTAATTACTGGTGCTGGTGGTTCAATCGGTTCAGAACTTGCAAGACAACTTTTATCTGGTGGAGCCCAACGACTTTATCTATTTGGCCACGGAGAAAATTCAATTTATCAAATTGACAGAGAATTACGACTTTTACAAAAAGAAGGCGTTGGTGAAAAAGCAATTATCGTTCCAATTATTGGCGAATTAAAAGATAGAGATTATATGTTTTACATAATGAAAAAACTAAAATGTGATGCAGTTTTTCATTGTGCCGCTTACAAACATGTTCCGCTTATGGAAGAAAATCCAGTTGCTTCTATTGAAAACAATGTTTTTGGAACAAAAAATCTTTTAGACGCTTGTTTAGAAAATAATGTTGAACGATTTGTTTTAATTTCAACTGATAAAGCAGTTGAACCTGTTTCAGTTTATGGTGTTTCAAAAATGCTTTCTGAAAAATTAGTTTTACAAGCGTCAAAAATTGCTGAAAAACAAAATTCTAAAAACGCATATATGTTTGTTCGTTTTGGAAATGTAATTGGCTCACGAGGTTCAATTCTTCCATTATTTACAGAACAATTAAAAACTGGTGGACCTTTAACAGTTACCGACCCAGAAGTTCAGCGATTTTTTATGACAATTCCAGAAGCATGTTCTTTGGTTTTAAAAACTGGTGGCGTTGGCAAAAACGGAATTTCATATTTGCTTGATATGGGAGAGCCAATTAAAATCGTTGATATTGCAGAACAAATTATTAGAATTTCAGGATTTGAACCTTACAAAGATATTGATATTCAATTTATCGGATTACGAAAAGGCGAACGATTAGACGAGCCTCTTTGGACAAAGTCAGAAGATCCGCAACCAACTGAACACAATAAAATTTTGCAATTAAAACCAGACGAAAAAAATCCGCCAGAAAGTTATTCTAAATTGATAGAAGATTTGTATCCGATTTGTTTTAAAACAAAAAATTTTGAAGATTTATACCGAAATCGTGATATACTATTACAAATACTTATGGATGCAGTTCCATCACTAAAAGAATTTTATGAAGGCAAATAAATTATGACAGAAAATTTTATTCCATTTGCAATTCCAGAAATTGGTCAAGAAGAAGAAAAAGCTGTTTTAGAAGTTTTAAAATCTGGATGGCTTACCACAGGAAAAGTTGCGCTAGAATTTGAAAAAGAATTTGCAAAAAAATTAAATGTTCCATACGCACTTGCTGTAAATAGCGCCACAAGCGGATTGATTCTTGCACTTGAAGCTTTAAAAATTGGTCCTGGGGATAAAGTTTTAACAACGCCCTACACTTTTATTTCAACTGCAACTTCTTGCCTTCACCTTGGTGCAGAAATTGAATATGCTGATATCGAAAAAGATTCTTATAATATCGACCCAGAAAAAATTGAAGAAAAACTAAAGAACGACAGTTCAATTAAAGTGATAATTCCAGTTCATATTGCAGGAAACATTTGTAATATGAAAAAAATTTGTGAAATTGCAAAAAAATATGATGTTTATGTTATCGAAGATTCTGCTCACGCTTTTCCTGCAAAATCAAAAGATGGTTGGGCTGGAACTTTTGGCGACATCGGAGTTTTTTCATTTTACGCAACAAAAACAATCACAACTGCAGAAGGCGGAATGGTTGTAACTTCAAATCCAGAACTTGCACAACGAATGACAACAATGCGACTTCACGGAATCGACAGAAATGTTTGGGATAGATATACTTCAAAAAAAGCAAGTTGGGAATACGATATAATCGATGCAGGTTTTAAATTTAATCTTCCAGATATTTTAGCAGCAATCGGAGTTGAGCAATTAAAAAAAGCTGACTTATTTTTAGAAAAACGAAAACGCATCGTAGAAAAATATAATCAAGAATTTTCTAAGCACGAAATTTTTATTCTTCCACCAGACTCAGACGGAAACGCTTGGCACTTGTACTTGCTTGGTTTAAATTTATCAAAACTAAAAATTGATAGAAATGAATTTGCAAAAATTTTGCAAGAAAACGGAATTGGAATTTCAATGCATTTTATTCCACATTACAAATTTTCTTTGTTCAAACATAGAACAGATTTATCCGAAAAATATTTTCCCAATGCAGAAGAACATTATCAACGCACAATTTCTTTGCCTTTGTGGCCAGGAATGACAGACGAAATGGTTGAAAAAGTTATCGATACTGTAATAAAAATAGGAATCGAAAATGGCTGTACTAAGTAAAATTGTAAAAAAATATTATACAGATATAACTCTTCCTGAAATTTTATATGGTGTAATTATAAGAAGTCCGATTGATAGTGGAACCATTCGTTCAATTACTCATCCAAATTTGCCAGAAAATTATACTATCATTACTGCAAGAGATATTGTTGGAATAAATAAAATCGTTACAAATAATATTGAATCACCTGTTTTAGCTTATGAAAAAGTTTCATACATCGGAGAACCAATTGGAATTTTAGTTGGTGAAGATAGAATAAAACTTGATGAATTATTAAATGAAATTGAAATAAAATACACAGAAGCACAAGAAAGTGCTGAAGTAATTGCAAATCAAACAAATATAATTGCTTCAAGAAATTCTAGTTTTGGAGAAAGCGAATTACTATATACAAATTCAGAAATTAAAATTGAAAGAAGTTACGCTTCTAATTTGCAATTTACCAAAAGCAAAGAACCTTTAGGGGCTATTTGTAATTATACAAAAAAACACATTACAGTTTATGCACCAACACAATGGCCACATCATTTACGACTTGGAATTTGTAATGTGATGGGTTGTAATAAAAATGATATTACAATCGTAAAAACAATTACAGACAATAATGCAACAAACAGTTTATGGAGAACATCAATTTTAGCATGTCAAACAGCGATTGCATCTAAAGTTGTTGGAAAACCTGTAAAAATTATTTTATCAAGAAAAGAACAAGATGATTATGTAGACTCTCCAATAATTGTAAACACAAGTTATAAAATTGCACTAGAAAAAGATGGAACCATAAAAGCAATGAACGCAGATATAAAAGTTGATTGTGGTTCATACTGTCCTTTTGCACAAGAAATTCTTGATAGATTAGTAATTGCATTATCTTCAATGTATAGATACAAAAATTTTTGTATAACAGCTTACGCCCAGCATTCAAAAAAGTCTCCACTTTCAGCAGATTTACATTTAACAGATTTTTTAGTTTTCTTCTCTTTAGAAAATGTACTTAATGAAATTAGTAAAGCACTAAATATTTATCCAAATGAAATACGACAAAAAAATATTTTATTGGATAATAAAGAAAAAAAGAATTATCCATTTATAGTTGATTCTTCAAATCTAAACGAAGTTTTAGAAAAAATCATAAAAGAAAGCAACTTTACAAGAAAACATACTACCTACGGAATGTATGCAGAAAAATACGATTATCTTTTACCTCTAAAAGGTATTGGTTTATCATGTGCTTTTGAAGGCAGTGGATTTTACGGAGCATCTGTTAACGAAAATAATTTATGTATGGATGTTTCAATGGAAGTTGACGGAACGGTTTTAATAAAAGCTCAAACGCCAAGTAACGCAATTTTAGAAATATGGAAAAATATTGTTTGCGAAATTTTGGAAGTTGAAAAAGATGTTATCTTAATGGACGAAAAAAATACAGACAACATCGAACCATTATTACCAAATATTACTGCTGATAACATAAGTATTCTTACAAATCTTTTACGAAAATGTTGTCTTGCAATTCAAAAACAACGATTTAGACATCCACTTCCAATCAATGTTAAAAAAACAATATCTTCAAATAAAAATAAAAAATGGAATGCAAAAGAATTTAAAGGAGAACCATTCCATAGCACATCATGGGTTTCTGCAGTAACAGAAATTGAAGTTAATCCTATCACTTATTCAACAAGGATTTTAGCAATTTGGATTGTAATTTCAGGTGGACAAATTTTGAATAAAGCAAAGGCAGAAGTTTCAGTAAAGAAAGCTATCTATCAAACATTACAATATGCTGTTCCAGGAATTTCAGTTAACGATATTGCAAAACATATTTATTTTATTGAAAACAAATCAGAAGCAAAAGAAATTGGAGACTTAGTTTACAACGCACTTCCTGCATCAATAACTAATGCATTAACTTTAGCTTTAAACAGAGAAGTTCCAGCACTACCACTTTTACAAGATGCAATTTATTATGCTTCAAATGATGACAAAAATGAAGCCACTGAAACTGAAGGAGTTAATAATTCTAATGAAAATTGAATTTCAGATTAATGGTCATCCTATAGAAATTGATGAAAATCCTAAAAAAAAGTTATCAGAATTTTTAAGACAAAATAATTATTTTTCAGTAAAGACAGGATGCAATAAAGGTAAATGCGGTTCTTGTACAATTCTTTTTAACGAAACTCCGATGGTCAGTTGTCTTATACCATTAGCAGAAGTTGCTGATGCAAAAATAACAACATTAGAAAATTTTATGAAAACTGAAGATTACACTGACATTGAAAAAGCATTTAAACAAAAAGGAATAAATTTTTGTGGATATTGTAATGCAGGAAAAATTTTAATGGCATATAGTTTAATAAAGAACAAACCTTTAATTGAATTAAAAGAAATAAATGAACAGATGTCTTTTTTTACATGCAACTGCGTTGATTTAGAAAGTTTATCTCAAGGAATTTTTTTGGCAGCTGCAATAAGAAGAAAAAGATTAAAGGATAAAAAAGATGCAAAATGAAGTAAATTTTTATAAGGCAGAGAATCTTCAAGACTTATTATATTACTTAAAAACAGTAAATAATTTGAAAGTATATGGAGGAGGAACATCTCTGTATAAAACTAACAAAGAAATTACTGTTGATATTGCAGACAATGGGATATTTGTAAGTCAATGCCCTGAATGTAACTTCATTGAAAAAACAGAAAGATATATAGATTTTGGTTCTGGAATTTCATTAACAAGTATTTTAAATTTAGGAAAAAACAGAATACCTAGTTTTTTTTATCAAGCACTAAAAACTGTTGCTAATCCATTAGTAAGAAATCTTGCCACAGTTACAGGAAATATTTGTACAAAAAATTTTTACAATACATTGTACGCACCGTTATTAGCAGTTGACGCAAAATTAGAAATTAGAGATTACTTAGAATCAAAATTTGTTCCATTACGCAAATTTGAAAAATTAAATCCTAATCAATTTATTACAAAAATTAGATTACCTATTATAGATTGGGACATTGAAATTTTTAATCGTCTAGGTCCAATGAACGAATTAATTGATGTAAGTGCTTCGTACACATTTCTTGCACGAACAGAAAAAGACCGACTAGAAGATTTAAGAATAGCTTTTTGTGGAAAAATAAAAGTCTGTTCACAGGAATTAGAAGACCAACTTATTGGATGTAGATTACCAATAAAAGAAAAGGAAATTGAAGATACTTTAGAAAAGGCCTCCGAAATATATGACAAAGAATTGTCATATTTAGAAAACGAAAAAGAACTTGTACATCCGATGCTAAAAAGTCAATTTTTAAACTTGCTAAAAAATTCCTTAGAAAATCTCAGATAATGTCTTATTTTTTATAAAACTTGTCATATTTTAATATTTTTGTCATATTTTGTGTCATATTTAATCGAAGTTTTGTCATATTTACAAAAAAAAATATGACAAAGTAAAAACAACTTGTCATATTTTTATGTCATATTTAAAGATAACTTGTCATATTTTGTCATATATTAAAAAATAAAATATGACAAATGTCTTATTTTATAAACATTGCATCACCGTAAGAAAAGAATCTGTATTTTTCTTTTATGGCTTCTTGATAAGCTGACATAATATGACATCTATCAGAAAAAGCACTTACTAACATCATCAAAGTAGATTCTGGTGTATGAAAATTTGTAAAAAGTTTATCAACTACTTTGAATTTATATCCTGGGTAAATAAAAATATTTGTGCTGTAAGTTCCAGCTTTTAAACATTGATTTTCTTCATCCCAAGCAGATTCCAAAGTTCTAACAGAAGTTGTGCCAACTGCAAGAATTTTTTTACCTTCTCTTTTTGCCTTTGTAATTGCATTTGCAGTTTCTTCAGAAATTGTAAAAACTTCATGATGCATTTTGTGGTCTTCGATATTATCAACACGAACTGGCAAAAAAGTTCCCAAGCCTACATGCAAAGTTACATATTCCTGGTTAATTCCCTTCATTGCTAAATTGTGAAGCATATCTTGTGTAAAGTGCAATCCCGCAGTTGGACAAGCGGCAGAACCAGTTTCTTTTGCATAAACATTTTGATAACGATTTGAATCTTCTGTGTTATCTTCCCGTTTTATGTATGGTGGCAACGGAATGTGTCCGTTATTTTCAAACCAAGTTTCATCAAGGTTGCATTTAAAAGCAACAGTTCTAAATTCAGTTCCTTCATCAATTTTATTTTCAACGATAGTACCAATAGTTCCGTCAGAAAATAAATATTCGCATCCTACTTTTTGTTTTTTTGCATTTTTTACCATTGCACGCCAAGCTGAAGTAAAATCAGAATTTTCTAGCGAAGGCAAACTTTGTAAAGGTACATTTTGCAAAATCATAAATTCTACAGGTTTTTCTGGAGCTTGTTGATTTAATTTTTTTGCTTGTTCAGATTGAATTTTTTTTGCAAAACATCTTGAACGACGCACTTTTGAATTATTAAAAACCATCAAAGTATTTTCATCAATTAAATCGATTAAATCTTGCATTGCGTGATGTTCAACTTTTCCTGAAATTCTATCCATTACAAGAAGTTTATCTTGCCCACGAATTTCTGATGGAGTTTGCGCTATAAGTTCTTCTGGTAAATCAAAATAAAAGTCTTTGGTTTGCATCGCTTCTTCCTTCTAAGCCAAGATGTTGTCTTGCTTTATCTGTAACAATTCTTCCTCGTGGAGTTCGCTGAATCAATCCACATTGAATTAAGTAAGGTTCGTAATAATCTTCTAGAGAATCAACGCTTTCTCCGATAGAAATTGCTAAGGTTTCAGCGCCAACTGGACCTCCACCGTAATTATTGATTATTGAAAGCAAAATTTCTCTATCGTAGCGTTCAAGCCCAAGGGAATCAATTTCTAATTTATCAAGTCCCGATGTTACAACTTGTTTTGTAATTACACCATTTGAATAAACTTGTGCAAAATCTCGCATACGGCGTAAAACTCTGTTTGCAACACGAGGCGTTCCTCGAGAACTACTTGCCATCAAAAGAGCAGCATCTTCATCAACATTTACATTTAAAATTCCAGCAGAACGCTTAATGATAGAAGCAAGTTCTTCTTCTGTATAAAAACTAAATCGTTGAACAATTCCAAAACGACTGATTAAAGGACTTGAAACCATACCAGCTTTTGTAGTTGCTCCCACAAGCGTAAATTTTGGAATTGGAATACGCACAGTTCTAGCGGCAGCGCCCTGCCCGATTATCCAGTCAAGTTCGTAATCTTCCATTGCAATATAAAGCATTTCTTCGATGGCAGGTTTTAATCGGTGAATTTCATCAATAAAAAAAACTGAGCCTTCTGTAATTGTGGATAAAATTCCAGCTAAGTCTTTTGGTTTGTCTAATGCAGGTGCACTTGTAACTTTAAAATCTACACCAAGTTCGCGAGCGGTAATTTGAGCAAGAGTTGTTTTTCCAAACCCTGGTGGTCCAATCAAAAAAAGATGATCCATACTTTCTTTTCGAGACCGAGCCGCTTGAATAAAAACACTTAAATTTTCTTTTACTTTTGTTTGACCAAGAAATTCATCTAAAAGTTTTGGGCGAAGATTCAAATCATTTTCTTCATCACCTGTTTGAAAATCGGAACGAACAACTGAATCATTTATCATAATGAAAGCTCCACAATTGCCTTTCTAAATAAAAGTTCTTCTTTTGCACTTTGGCTTAATGAAGAATCAAGTTCTTTTGCGATTTTTTCTACCACAGTTTCGCAGTTCTTTTTGTCATAGCCCATATTTGTTAAAGCAATAATTACATCGTTCCAAACAGAAACTTTGCTTGAGGATTTTTCATTTTCGGAATAAAGTGTGAGTTTTCCTTTTAATGTTAAAAGCATTTTTTGCGCAGTTTTTTTGCCAATACCAGAAATCTTTTCTAATTTTGCTAAATCTTCATTTTCTAAGGCTTCAACAAGTAAGGTATAAGGTAATGAAGAAAGGATTTTTAATGCACCTTTTGGGCCAACGCCATCAACTTTTAATAAATCTAAAAAAACAGAACGCTCTTCTATTGAAGAAAAGCCAAAAAGTTTCATTGCATCTTCTTTGTGATACATCCAAGTATAAATTCTTGCTTGACTTCCTACAGTTGAAAGTGAATTTAAAGTTGATTCAGAAACGGATAAACTCCATTCAATTCCACTTGAAGTTTCTAAATGCAAAATTTGAGGAAATTTAGCGGTAATTGTGCCAAAAATACTATTAAACATGATTACATTTTACTATATACGCAAAGTTATTTCAATGTAAGAATTGATTTATTTAGTCGAGTAATTCCAGTTGAATTTACATGAGTGATTGCCGCAGCGATGGCATCGGCAGCGTGGTCAGGTTTAGGAATTTCTTGTAAGCCAAGAAGCATTTTTACGCATTTTTGAACTAAGGCTTTATCGGCAGTTGCTGTTCCAGAAACAGATTGCTTTATTGTGTTTGGAGAATATTCACTTAATGGAATTGTATTTTGAGCAAGACACAAACTGATAACTCCCCTTGCCTCTGAAACGCCTAAGGCACTGGTAACATTTTTTGCAAAATACAATGTTTCCATAGAGGCTTGGTCTGGCTTAAATTCATTTATTACGGATAAAATTTTATTGTAAATTTCTAGTAATCTAATTGAATGATTTTGTTTTGAGTCAGTTTCTATACATCCGTAAGCGATAAGTTTAAATCTAGTTCCGTCAGATTGAATTACGCCCCAACCAGTTGAAGCAAGTCCGGGGTCGATACCGAGAATAAGCATAGGGTCAGTATAAAACATCTATAAAATATTTACAACTTATTTGTATAAAAAGCCTAGCCAGATGAATTTTGTAAACTTTTAAATATTTGTGGGAAAAAAGAACGAAAGAAATTTTTTTAATTGGCTGACTTGCATAAAAAAAAGTGCTCTCGGCAAAAATTGCCCTACCTCGCGGTTCCTCCTTTCAGTCGTCAAGGCTTCGGCATGTCAATTTTTACCTACGCACTTTTTTTTACAATTCGTTAATAGCCAAATTGTTTCGTTCTTTTTTGCGACAATATGTAAATTTGCACGATGTTTCTGGCTAGGATTTTTTTCGATATGTATTTTCAAATATTTTATAGCGTTCTAGACTTTTGGGGAGAAAAAAAGGATAAAGGGAAACATCTAATAAAAATTTACAACTTAGGTTTAGGTAATAAATGCAAGATGAATATTTAGTAAATGTAGAATTGATACAAAAATCGCATAGAAATTGTATATAAGCAGATTCGTACAAAAAATGCTCTCAGCCCAAATTGCCCCGCCTCGCTGGTGCTGCACTTCGTTTGCAAGGCTTTTAGTAAGCCTTCGGCTTACAAACAAGTTTTGCTTCACAAAACTTGCAGGCATGTCAATTTTTACCTACGCACTTTTTTTAACAATTCGCTACTACACGAATTTGTTTTCGTTCTTTTTGCGACGATATTGTAAATTTAGCACGATGTTTCTGGTTAGGCTTTTTTACGATATGTATTAGCAAATATTTTATAGCGTTCTAGACTTTTGGGGAGAAAGTAAAGAAATTTAAAACTAAGCTTTATTTGAGACTATAATACGCTTAATTTTAAACTCTAGTATGGCATACTAAAGTTTAAAATATGTAATACTACAGTTTCTAGTATATAATATTTTACTTTAAAGTATGGCTTATTTTACTTTGAAATATGTAAGAAAAGTTTTTTCTCGTAAAAAAGTACTTTTTTTGTAACTATGAAATTGATTCAGTATCAGTTTATGACTCTGAATTTGTTTCATAGTCTGTTTTTTAGTAAGATCCTGAATCAAGTTCAGGATGACAATTTGTACAAACTCAGACTACAATATCTGTACCAAACAGGATCACTGTAGACAACGGACTTTACAACAAAAGGCTTTTGCCTTTTGTTGTAAAAGAGTTAATGCACAACACCACCTACGGTGCTATTGTGCGTTAAAAGCCTGGACAACTAACACATCGAAATAGCTATACTTGAAGCTGCTGCTCAAACTATTGCTGAAATTAAACCTGCATGCTCTATTGTAGTAGGAATCGCACTGAGAACTACTCCAATAATAACTTGTGCCAATTGTAAAGCCACCTGCGGTTGTAAGACCTTCTTGTATAGCTGTTTCATTTTCGTACACTTGATACAACTCTGCTATACTTGGTAAATACCAACCGTCTGCATAATCTGTACCTGTAAGTCCTGCGGTTGTACCGTAAGTATTTGCAAAGTTAAAGGCTGGATAATTTGTTGCCGCATTTGCTGTTCCTGTTGGATCCACACTACAAATGTATTCCCAGTTATCAGAACCATCCATATCGCCACTTGTTGTAGTTCCCTGAATTTCTGTAAATTTTGTTGCGTATCCTGTTGTTCCACTTGGTGCCCACTGTAAATTTGTTCCCTTTTGTAAGCCTACTGCTAATGCTTGTCCACCATTTTTTGTAGATCCTACTACAACTGCTATAGGTGTCATTGTAGAAGAATTAAAATTATCCTTTGTCACAAAACTACCATCTGATAATACAATATCCCCAATATTTTCACTTGTAAAACAATTAGCAGAACTTAGTACTTTTACTGTACCTGTTACAGTAGAACTTCCACATGTTATTGTAATATCAGATGATCCTGCAGTTCCAGTACAAGTTATTGTTGCTGTAACTTCTGAATCACTGACATATTTTAAATTTCCAAAACTTGCATCACTACATGTTATAGGATGTCCTTTTAGATTAGTACCAGTTATTGTAACAACTAAATCACCCGTATATCCTTCACCTGCAGTTTCTATTTCTATATTTGTAATACTTGGGACAGTTGTTACTTCATAATTGTTAAATTGTTCAAGGTTAAAAGCCTGGAAAACTAACACATAGCTACGGATATCCTTGTAGTAGAAGTTCACATCACCAGAGTCGGGAAACCATCTGTATGCGTGATAGTATTTGTCGTCGGAAGAACTCTGGGAAGAACTCCAATAAGAACCTGTGCCAAATGTAAATCCATTAACTGCTGTAAGAGATGTTTGTACCATACCTTTATTTTTTTTTACATAATATAATTCTGTTATTGCTGGCAAGTACCAACCGTCTTCATAATCAGTACTTGTAAGTCCCGCTGTTGTACCGTAAGTATTAGCAAAGTTAAAGGCTGGATAATTTGTTGCTGCATCTGCTGTTCCTGTTGGATCTATGCTACAAATGTAATCCCAGTTATCACTTCCATCCATATCGCCACTATATCCCTGAATTTCTGTAAAGTTTGTATTATATCCTGTTGTTCCACTTGGTGCCCACATTAAATCTGTTCCCTTTTGTAACCCGACTGTTTTTCCTGTTATACCACCATAAGTAGTAGATGCAATAACTCCAAAGGCTTTAGAAATTTGTTCGTCTGGAATACCGTATTGTACATCTTCTGCTTTTATTTTTGTTCCATCTGTAAATAGAATATCACCTACTGCAAAACATTTTTCTGTTTCCACAACATTGTAGGTAGCTGTTCCTGTTGCTTTTCCACAATTTATTGTTACTAGATGACTACCTACAGAATTATCAATATTTAATTCTGCTGTTGCTTCTGTATTGCTTACATAGTTTACATTAGAAATATTAGAATCTTGGCTTGTAATATCATAAGCTAACAAGTTTATACCTGTAATTCTTACGGGAATTGTTCCTGTGTAAGTCTCGCCTATGGTTGTTGTTTCTAGTTCTACATTATAAATTGCAATAATTTTTGAACCTTCATCTATTACAGTTTCTTTATATCCACATACTCCACATTCTCTTGTTTTTGTTCCATCTTCTTCTGTTGTAGCATCGTTATTTGAAACCCAGTCTCCAAATGAGTGTCCAGCCTTTTCACTTACTTCTTCTGTGTGTTCACATGTGGCTGCTTTCCAGTGGTTCGTACCATCATAAATCCAATCTGTTGCAAATTTATGTGTATGTGCAAGTTTTGCAATCTCTGCTGTTTCTTCGTATTTACAAACTGAACAAACTCTTTTTTTACTTCCTGAGGTTTCTTCAGTTGGTTCTTTGGTTGTTGTCCAGTCTCCAAATGAGTGTCCAGCTTTTTCACTTACCTCTTCTGTGTGTTCACATGTGGCTGCTTTCCAGTGGTTCGTGCCATCATAAGTCCAATCTGTTGCAAATTTATGTGTATGTGTAAGTTTTGCAATTTCTGCTGTTTCTTCATATTTACAAACTGAACAAACTCGTTTTTTACTTCCTGTGGTTTCTTCAGTTGGTTCTTTTGTTGTTGTCCAGTCGCCAAAACTGTGGGCTGCTTTGCCTTCTGTAACTTCGTGTTCGCAAGTTGAAGCGTGCCAGTGATGAGTTGCGTCTTTTGTCCAACTATCTGAATATGTGTGTTCGTGTGGTGGTTCTGGGTCTTTACAGCCTGTAAAAATTACAAAACTTAAAGATAAAAACATAAATAAGATGATTAAAAATGATTTTTTCATAAATTCTCCTGATAAAAAATTTTTGTTGAAACAACAAACAAACTTCCGATGTCCATTTTCCTAGTAATATGTAGAAAAATTGACTACTTATAAAAACATTATGTATTATAATTTCTACTAAGTCAAATGAAAAATAGTTAAAATATCAACTTATTTAATTTTTAGCGTGATATAATCGACATATGTGTGAGGAATTTTGGCAAAGAGTAAAATTTCTAATAAAAGAAAATAACACAAAACAGGAGTGGCTTGCAGAAAAAACTGGTATAAAATATCAGTTCGAAGTATGATTTCAAAAAATACTTTTCCCAAAGCTGATGATGCTGTCAAAATTGCAAAAGCTCTAAACACTACAGTTGAATATCTTGTAAATGGTTACAAAGATTCAAATCATGAAATAAATAAATTCTACATAGAAAATGCAAAATATTCTGTATTTTTAGAATATTTATCCGAATTAAATAGCAATCAAATTGAAGATTTAGAAACTATGATAATTGCTCTAGTAGAAAAAAATGAAGAAAAAGTTTTAACCAGAACATCATAGTTAAAAAAAGTTTGCAAAACTACAATCTATACAGAAGATTCTTAAACATTACATGTTACGCGAGTGAGTAGGAATGACAATTTTTATTACATCGAAATTCTATTTTTTATAAAGAAATTTTTTCTGCCAAAGACCGTCTATTTTTGCTAAGTTTATTGCATTAGATTCTGGATTTGTAACATCAATTTGTGTTTCGTTTGTAAAATCTTCATTTTCTGTGGCATACCAATCGTTTGAATCTTCAAAAGTTACAGTTTCCAAATTTGAACAATGAGTAAATGCACCTTTTCCTATTAAAGTAACAGAAGATGGGATTTCTATACTTGTTAATCCTCCACATGCTTCAAAGGCTCTATTTGAAATAGTTTCGAGATTTGACGGAAGTTTTATTGATGTCAAACTTGCACAAACATAAAAAGCTAACTCGCCAATAAAAGTAACAGAATCTGGAAGTTCTAAAGTTTTTAAATTTGTACATAATTGAAAGGCGCTATCTTCAATTCTAGTTACAGAATCAGGAAGTGTTAAACTTTTTAAGCCAGAACAACTAAGAAATGCTTCTTTTCCGATAGTTGTAACTGTGTTAGGAAGTTCAATATGAGATAAGTTTTGGCACCACTTAAAAGCATTTTCTTCAATAGTTGTAAGTCCTTCCACATTGGATAAATCTACACCAAAAGGAATATTTGTGTTTTGTAATTTTGATTTTAACTGACTAAGCGTATCAGAAGAAATTTGTCCTGTGATAACAAGAGTATCACCTTTTTTTAGTCGTGCAAAATTGAAATTTTCTATTTTATCAGCAGTTATTGTATAAACAGGTGCTTCAAGGTAACGCACAATTCTAAAACCAAAATCATTACTAATACCAGAAATACATTCACCAACAGATATACAACAAGCAATAGTTCCTTCATAACTGCCACCTCGTAAAATATGACAAGTTCCAGAAGTTGCACCTGTTGGATTTACAACAAATCCGTCTTGCATAAAAAATTCATCATAACTTGTTGCACCATCAGTATTACAATCGTAACACCATTCAATTACATTTCCACTCATATCATATAAACCCAAAGAGTTTGGTAATTTTAATCCAACTTGATGAGATTTTTTATCGCTATTATCTTTGTACCAAGCATAATCATTTAGTGGCTCGTCAGTATAAATAATTTCAAAATTTTCTGGGGATTTTTCTGTTTGAACACCTGCATACGCATATTCCCATTCAGTTTTTGATGGATTTCCACCTCGGGCTGCAAATTCCCATTCGGCTTCAGTTGGAAGTCTATAACCTATTTTTGTAACATCAAATGTTACAGTAGCACTTTTTATATTGTTATTTTCTTTTGTTACATCAGTTATTGTGTAAACACAATGTTCTTCGCCCATGGTTTGTTTGGTTAATTCATTACAAAAATTTACAGCATCATACCAAGTTACAGAATCTACAGGGCGTAATTCTTGAACTTCACCATCTGCAACAGCAACACTATTACTAGGATTGTTACCGATAACTGCTTGATACAATTCTTGAGTAACTTCATATTGACTCATGACAAAGGGATTTAATTTTACTTTTCTATCTTTTAAGAAAACACCTTTTTTAAAAGCATCAGATTCTTTTAAAAGATAACTTGACCAACTACTATCGTCTGTCATTTCTACTTGACCGTAAGTTCCTTCTGGAATAATTACAACAAGGCTTGTATCATCAAAAGTTTTTTCACCGATTTTTATGCCAGAAGAATATATATCACCTTGTTTTAATTCTTTAGGTAATTCAGGTTCTTCTTGAGGTGGAAGGATTTGATTCCATTTTGCCACTAAATTTACATTTTTAGTTACTTTATACTTTCCTGCAACAGCTTTTGTTGAACCATCATACCATCCTTCAAAGTTATAACCTGTATATGAAAGTGTTGGCAAATAAGTTGAAGTTAAGACGGTATTTTCTTTTAATGCAACAGAATTTGGTGCAGTTGCAAATTTAGTTTGATAAGAAACAAGATAAGTTTTAGGTGTTTCTGGAACTTGAGGCTCTTTACATCCTATAAAAATTGAAAAAAGACAAAAAGTAATACACAAAAATAAGAAATTAAATTTTTTCATGAACAATCCTTACAAAATGAATTTGCTATTGTATTAGTATATTATATATCGGAAAAAAGAAAATTGACAATAGTTTAGAAAATAAAGCAAGATAAAATTTTGTAAAGGTAGAATTGTGGCAAAAATCGTATTAAAGTTGTGTATAAGCAGATTCGTACAAAAATGCTCTCAGCCCAAATTGTCAAAGGCATTGTGGGGCTCAACGCAAAACAAGTAGGATTTTTATGAAAGCCTAGTTGTTTTGCGAGATGAAAACTTTGTTAGGTAAAAATTTAATCACCTAAAGAAATTTTTTTTACAAGTCTAAAATAACAATCTGTAGTGACTTCATAAGTATCTCTTTCCTTTGACCTTGTAGGAAGAATATACCCCATAGTAGAATAAACTTGCCCAGAGATTTTCACAAGTGTAGATGACCAATAATTATATCCTACTGCTATAGCTTCTCCTTCAGCTTCAGTTAGTCCACTTAAAATTTTGCTTTCTTCATCATCAACAATAGTTTGTAATTCATTTATAGACGGTATATACCAAGTATAAGTTGAAGGATCAGTTGTAGATTCAGCACCTTCAACATAATAATTCCAAGTCATGTAGAAAGCAGTTAGGTCAGATTCTGCATTAAAATTATAGGAGGCCAAACTATCAACAAAGTCAATAAATGCATCTGAATTTATTGCTCCATCATTTTCATCGTAAGCTGCGGGATAAATTTCTTCATCAATCCAACTTGATGGTGCTATTCCATCATATAAGTAATTTCCATCTGAATTTTTAATATCTTCAAGTGCGACAATTTTGATATAATCTTCTCCAACTTCAAAAACTACACCCATAGCAACATTATTTTGAGAATATACATCGCCAACTTGGTAAGTAATTACCCCCCCCGAACCAGTAGTAGTTTCTGGTGTAGCAGCGGATACGATTTGCTCCCAGATTGATTGACCAGAGGCATCACTTCCTGTAGGTAAACTATATTGCAAATTCGGTAACTGATAGCGATTGTTGCCAGAAGACCAGGCAAGTTCATCATCAAACACAGAAAATAATTCTGTAGTAGTTTTTGAAGTAGCATTGCTAGAATTAAAATTATTACCAGAACCAATTGATTCATCATAATAGTTATTTGTTCCGTTAGAAGAAGATACAGCATACATAGTATTTGCAGAACCTTCAAATTTTCCTGCACTAATATTATTACTTATAGTTACAGAACAAGAAGTAATTCCATATAGAAAAGTTGATGCACTTAAAGTACCCAGATTTATACATTGTTGTACTACACAGTTAGAAGAAGTTCCTCCACTTATTCCACAAGATGTACCAGAAGAAGAAATTATTACTCCAGTATTTATACATTGTGAAATCGAAATTGAGTTTGAACTAGAACCAGAATCAGAACCAACAATTCCAGCACCCCAACTAGATCCTTTAATTTCTCCTAAATTAACACATCCACAAATACTAACTGCAGCAGAACTAGAATTTACATAACCAACTATACCACCTGCAGTTGGAGAATTTACAGTTGCATTATTTACACAGTTTTGGATATTACCACCTTCTGAATAACCAACAATACCACCACCATACAAAAGGTTTAAAGCAGAACCATTTACAGAACCATCAATAACTAAATTTTCGATTTTACACTCTGAGCCTATCATAGCGAACAATCCTATAGACTGTCCTGTAATGTTTACCCCTGAGCCAAAAGTAACAGTCTTTCCAGCACCATTAAAAGTTCCAGAATATGGTTTTGCAGAGCTTGTTGTATTAGAATAAACTCCTATCGGTGTCCACTCATCATAAATTGTAATAGAGTATCGCAAGGTTCCATTTACACTTGGACATGGTGTTTTTGCTGTAAATTTATGATCACTATTTTGATTTGAATCATTTACCACAATTATATCACTTTCAAAACTTCCATTTACAATATCTCTAAAAGTTGCAAGACCTTTTGCACTACTGATATATAGAGTAACAGTACCATCACTACCAACATCGCAAGTTAAACCTTCTGCGTAGTTTATTGCTGATACAATCATTCCATTAGAATCAATACAATATTCTTCATTTGATAGCGTAAACTTATCAACTTGTTGTGCAAGATCTACTCCATCAGCGGAAAGAATTTGTGTACCTACTGTGTATTCACTAAGAGAGATTTTTGCAACTTTTTCTTTTGTTAATTCTCCTGAAATATTTATTTTATTGCTTGCATGATTAGAAAAGTAAACATCATTTAAAAAATCTACATAAGCATTACCAGAAATATTGAATGTACCACCATTAAGATGTATTCCGTTTCCATTATAAGAAGAACCTGCTGAACAACCACTTATAGAAGTTTCATCTTGCATTGTTAAAGTTCCGCCACCTAAGTTGATTCCTCCACCAAAATGATTTGCAGAACAATTGGTAATTTTAGCAGAACCTTTCATCAAAATAGAACAACCAGTATTGTTTGTATAAATTGCACCACCGTCATTTCCTGTTGTTTTACAATTTGAGATTTCTCCGCCATCCATAATAAAAGAACTGGAATTGGTCATCCATATTGCACCACCGGACAAGTTTACACTACATCCAGTAATGTTTACATTGGTCATTGTAAAATTTGCAGATGTTAGATAAACAGCTCCAGCATCACCTGCTATACAATTTTGGATAGTTCCGCTAGAAAAATTTAATGTTCCACCATCCACATAAACAGCACCTCCATTACCACTACTATTATTATTTTGTAGCGTACAATTTGATAAAGTCAATTCTCCATTTACTGTTATTAAAGGACTTTGTGCAGTTATAGATGATGAATTAGAATTTCCACCATCAAGTGTGATTGTAGAATTATCAGAACCAGCAATTTCTAAAGAACCACCAGAAGAAACATTGAAAAAATTACCTGTAAAAATCCCACCACGAGAAATAGTAACATTGTTATTTGCAATAAGTTTAACAGGTGCAGAAATTATAATTTCTTCATTTGCAGTTAAATTCCCTGTGATTACAAATTCAGTTGTGGGAGTTGCACCATTAATCGCGGCAATTTGGTTAGATAAATCAGTCCAAGAAGTTATTGTTGTACCAGTTACTTCTTTTATTTCAACCCTACAATCATCTGTTAAAGTAATTGATACAGTTATAGCTTCGCTAGAGTTATTTTTTATTTTGTAGCAAGTATTTCCATTATCATCATATGTTTTAACATATTTTAGATGTCCATTTATTGGGCTCTCCACTCCAATCTCACTCTGTGCATACAAGAACCTAATACAATCGTAATAATCAGAGGCGCTTTCAAAATCATCAGTAAACAAGACATCAAAAACAAGTTCTTGATTAGCACTGATTGTCTCTACATGTGTCTTACCTTTATAAAAAACATCTCCAGCTTTAATTGTAAAAGTTTTGTTGGCACTTAAAATATCGTTATTATCTGGTGTTTTTATTTCAAAATTTGAAATAGTTACAGTTGTAGTCTCATCTGTACCGCATTTAAATACACCATCAATAAAACATTCTTCTATTTCAGTTTCTTTGTAAGATGGAAAGAAAACAGTTTTAAGAGCATCACCTTCTATTTTTTCATTATCAGGCCATATTTCTGTCCAATCTGAAAAAGTTGCATTTGACCCTTTAAGTGCAGTTTCTAATGAACCATCAGTTGATGTCATATTAAAAGAAGCCATATTAAAGCCATTTGTAGCAGTATAACCTCTTAATTGCAAAGTAACATCCTCGTGATTACATTGACTCTCTAATTGATAACATTTGTCTGGTTTATGAGTCATTGGCGTATTTACAGTTATAGAGTAACCTTTTCCACCTTCTGTTTTAGTTACATCAATAATTTTGTTGGATCCATCAGTTTTTTTTAAATACTGTTTAATTGCATAATCTGTAACATTAAAACTTAAAGTTGGTAAATCTTTACTATCATTAATTTTTTCTATTTTGAGATTTCGTATATAAGTTGAAGAAGAAAGTCCCAAACCAATAGAAAATTGTTGATTTTCAGGATTTTTAATATATCCAGTTTCAAAAGTGTATGTTTGCCAAGTATCATTAATTGTAAAAAAGTAATCAGCTCTTGCTCCAACAACTTCAACAACAGTTGTGTTATCAGCTTTTAAATCTACAGAAACACGATAATTTCCTTTATCATTAAATCTTTCATTATCATTAGGCTTAACAAAATATGTCCATAGAGAATTTTTGGTTGCGTCCGTAATTGTAACTTTTGAACAATCTGTATCCTTTATCAAATTTGCATTGTCATCAGAATTATTTGGAACAAATGTTTCTTTAAGTTCATTATTTTCATTTAAAACTTTTGTGTATAAGATAAAATCTTCAACTACATAAGTTTCACCGCTACCAGTATCATCTATTGGTGGCTCACTATCATTACCCACTTTCTTCAATACTAAACTAACTTTATTGTCAGATGCTTTTACTTTAAAAACACCGCTGTTTCCTGCGTACACAACTTGTGTAGAATTTTCATCCGTAAACGAAAGTTCAGCAAAAACGATGGCGTCAATTCCAACAGGAATATCACTAAGTTTTACTCTAGCAATTCCATCCCCACCAACACTTGCTTGGGCTTGTGCTATCAAAGTTAAATTTTCAGTTGAATTGGTTGCTTTGTTATAATCTTTTGCATCATAAATTGCAACTTTTATTGTAGGATTTTCTCCAAGGGAAGATGAGCCTTGTGAACTTCCGTCATTTCTAGAAGATTTTATAATTTTAGATAAATCAATATTTAAACTGATATCGGTTTGAGCTTTTGGCGCTAATAAATCTGTACATCCAATGAAAGAAAAAAGAATGGCAAAAACTAAAATACTAAAAATAAAAGAAAACTTCTTAGACATAATCCACCTCATTATATCAAAAAATATACACAAATATTTTAACACAAGAGATTTAATAAATCTATCATATATAGTTAGAAAATTACACAAAATAAAGCAAGAAGAAATTTTGTAAATACTGAATTTAGACAAAAATCGCAGATAATTTGTGTATTTAGAAAATTCGTACAAGAAAACACTTTCAGGGAAAAATGCCCATGCTCGCTAGTGCTGCGCTTACGCTTGCAAGGCTTTTAGTAAACCTTCGGTTTACAATCAAGTTTTGCTTCACAAAACTTGCGGCGTGTCAATTTTGGATTACGCATTTTTTCTCGGTATTTGCTAGTTCACATTTCTCTGCGATTTTTCACTGAATTTTGCGTTTACGCATTGAGTCTTGCTTTGTTTTGGGCAAAAAGAAAAAATTTTCGAATTTTTTTAATATTACATTCAAAATTGAGTTTTCTCTTGATAATAAAGGTGTATGAAAATATTTTCTGTGCTGAAAATTTTTTGTCGCAGAAAAGTTTTTACACGCGAATTTATTTATTGGAGAAAAACTATGTATTTCAAGAAATTTGAGGATTTAACATTTTCAGACCATTACATATTTGAAAAAGTTTTGCAAAATGCGGAGATTTGCCAGGAATTGCTAGAGCGACTTTTGAAAATCAAAATTGACCATCTTGAGTATCCAGAAATTGAAAAAACTATTTCACCGTATTATGAAACTAAAGGTGTTCGGCTTGATGTTTACATAAAGGACAGCGACAAAGTGTTCGATATTGAATTACAAAATGCACTTGACGATGACTTGCCCTTGAGAACGCGTTTTTATCAATCCATGATAGACACAGACAACTTATTAAAAGGTCAAGATTATTCTGAACTTCCCACAAGTTTTGTAATTTTTATCTGTCAATACGACCCATTCAATTTAAGGTTACCAATTTACACTTTTCGAAACAGATGCGACGAAGATTTATCATTATTATTAGATGATAAAAAAATAAAGAAAATTTTTAACGCAACTGCTTACAAAGATGAAAAAGACCTAGCAATTTCGGCATTATTACAGTATATTTGTAAGCAGGAAACTGTTGACGATTTCACCCAAAGACTTTCTTCTATCGTTCAAAAAATAAAAAAACAAGAAGTCAACAGAAAGGAGTATCAGAGTATGAATTTACATGACAGAGACAACTTTCGCCGTGGACTTAAAGAAGGAATAAATCAAGGTTCTCAACAAGCAAAAATCGAAACTGCTAAAAATTTGTTAAAAGAAAATATTTCACCAGAAATTATCGCACGAACAACTGGTCTTTCAATAGATTTTTTGAAAACTATAAAATAAATTGATTTGTACCATTTTAAAACCAAAAAAGTATAATTTATTCACAAAAAAAATTAAAAAAAAATTAATTTTTTTTTCAAAACCTGTTGACATTTTTTTGTCAATTCTATATAGTAATAAATGTAAGGGCGATTAGCTCAGCTGGGAGAGCGTTTGGTTTACACACAAAATGTCGGCGGTTCGATCCCGTCATCGCCCATCTTACAAAAAAGACTTGCAAGAAATTGCAAGTCTTTTTTTTTGCTCAAATTTGATTATTTTTACTCTTTTAACTCAACCATCAACTAAAACTTCTAAAAACAAAAAATTTTTCTGAATTTTATCAAAATTTTACATTTATTCTTTTTACTGTACATTTTTTACTATCCGTGTTATAATAAATCGATTATACATTAAAATTATTCGGAGATTTTATGCTTTATACAGATACACGAGATAGTTCAGCAAGAGTTAGCTTTAAAACTGCTGTTTTAAACGGAATGAATGAAAACACAGGAGGTCTTTACATCCCTGTTGAAATTCCAAAACTTGATATTGGATTTTTAACCAAATCCCCAGAACCATCTTTTAGAGATATTGCTTTTGAAACTTCAAAACTTTTTACAGATGGCGAAATTCCAGAATCAGATTTACAAGCAATTATTGCAGATTGCTACCCTTTTACAGCTCAAGTTGTTCCTATCGATCCAGTAACTTATGTACTTGAACTTTTCCATGGACCAACATGTGCTTTCAAAGATTTTGGTGCAAGATTTATGGCTCGAATGATGTCATATTTCAACAAAGATGAAAACGAACCTTTACACATTCTTGTTGCAACTTCAGGTGATACAGGAAGCGCTGTAGGAAGTGCCTTCCACAATGTTCCGGGACTTGATGTTACAATTTTGTATCCAGAAGGAAAAATCAGTCCTTTACAAGAAAAACAACTTTCAACTTTTACAGGAAATGTTCGTGCTTTAAAAGTTGCAGGAACTTTTGATGATTGTCAAAAATTGGTAAAAACTGCTTTTACAGATACAGAACTTCGCAAAAAATTCAGACTTTCTTCTGCAAATTCAATCAACATTTCACGCTTGTTGCCACAAAGTTTTTACTATACTTACGCATCATTAACTGTAACTCACAGAGCTCCTCGTGATAGCAAAATCGACGATCCATCAATTATTATTAGCGTTCCATCTGGAAACTTTGGAAACCTCACATCTGGATTGATTTCTCGCAAAATGGGTGCTCCTATCACAGGATTTATCGCAGCAACAAACTCAAACAAAACTATTCCAGACTGGATTTATTCTGGTGAATACAAAGCTCGTCCATCTGTTTCAACAATTTCTAACGCAATGGATGTTGGTGCTCCAAGTAACTACGAAAGAATCCAAGCAATGTACTCTTTGGACGAAGTTCGTCAGCTTTTTGCTTCATACTGGCTTGATGACGACGGAACTCGAAAGGCAATTCAAGAATGTAACACACGCACAGGATACATTATCGATCCTCACGGAGCAGTTGCATGGAAAGCCTGGGATGATATTCGCCACAATGCCATGAGCGATTTAATTTTTGGAACAAAAAACGATCCAGAAAAACCAGGTTTAACACCAAATGTTCCTTTCTGGGGCAAAAAAGTTGCTTCAAAAGAAGCTGTGGGTATCGTTCTTGAAACTGCACATCCTGCAAAATTCGGTGAAATCGTACAAGCTGAAATCGGTAGAGAACCTTCTATGCCAGATAGACTTGAAAAAGTTCTTTCTTTACCAGACCACGCAATCAGCATGACAAACAAATACGAAGATTTCAAAGAATGGTTGGTAAATAATTTATAAAATTTTTAATCGATAAGATTTTTATAAAAAATTGGCGAGTTGTAAAACAGTTTTGTTCTACACTCGCCTTTTTCGTTTTAAACAGGAAAGTAATTTTTTCCATCCTTACATTTTGCTTTCATAAAGAAAAAAAATTTGCGTAAAAAAAAATCTAGGCAGAAAATAGTCAAATCTTCCACCTAGATTTATTGTTTAGTAATTTCTATAAACTAAAATTACATTGTGATAAATGCAAATCTAATAATAAAAAGTAAAGAAATTACAGTTACCATAATATCTTTTTTGCTATATTTTCCTGTAAATAATGTAATAATAGTATAAGCGATACAACCAATACCAATACCGTTAGAAATTGAGTATGTTAATACCATCATAATCATTGCAAGAAATGCAGGTACAGAAGAAGCAACATCTTCCATATCAACCTTAGCAAAGTTTTTCATCATCAAAACACCAACATAAATAAGAGCTGGAGCAGTTGCACAACTAGGAACAATAGATGCAAGAGGAGCAAGGAAAAGACAAACAAAGAAACAAAGAGCTGTTGTCAAACTTGTTAAACCTGTACGACCACCAGCAGCAACACCAGCAGAAGATTCAACAAAAGTTGTAACAGTTGATGTTCCAAAAACAGCACCAGAAACAGTTGCGATTGAGTCACACATCATTGCTTTTTCCAAACGGATAGGGTCACCATTTTCATCAAGCATATCAGCTTGTGCAGCAGTTCCGTAAACTGTACCGAGAGTATCAAACATATCAACAAGACAGAATGTAATAATCAACATGATAACATTGAAAATTCCGCCTAAGAATTCTGCATTAAAAGCATTTTTCCATGATTCTGCAAGGAAAATACCTTTTATACCAACATCACCAAAATCTTTGAAAGATTGACCAATTTGTTGCAAGTCAAAATTAGGTACAGATTTTGTTAATACATAGTAAAGTACAGAAGAAACTACAATAGAAATAATAATCGAACCAGATACTTTTAATTTTGTAAGAATTGCAATTAATAATAACCCCAATAATGCTACAAGTCGGA
>JAZRJV010000027.1:0-32827 GCA_045645985.1 Treponemataceae bacterium | reverse complement strand
CGTATTCTGTTAGTAACATGTTTTCAACCTCCGTGGATTTTCGGCTAAGATATTCTGAAAGAAAGCCTTGTTTTATCGATTGCTTGATTGCGACTGTAAGTGCCTCAGGAATTTTGTTTTCAACATTAAAGCGAACTTGCTGCATGAACTCTGAATATTCTTTTAGCGCTTCGCAACGAGTTAAAACAGGATTTTCTTTATCAACATTAATATTAATCACTTTTACGCAAATTTCAAGGGACTCTTCACAATTTTGCAAAAATAATTTAAACCAGAAGAAAACTAGCTCTCGCCGAAAAATCCCCAAACTCGCTAGTGCTACGCTACGCTTGCAAGGCTTCGTTTTGTTCTTTTTCGGCTACGCTATTTTTCTTCTGCATTTTTTGAGTTTGCAGACTTGTTTCTTTCTGCAAGATAATAATATGTTTTTGAGATAGTATTTATTGTAAATTATTAAAATTCGTTACTTTGAACAAAAAGTTGCAAGAATGTACAAACTAGAATATAGAGTACATTCTTGATAGCAAGCGTTAGCTTGCGACATGTTCTATCATGACAACGATTTTTCCGTCTACTAACATAGCCACATCGTTGTAATACTTCATGTACAAGACTTTTTCAATCATAACTGGTTGAATTTTCGTAGTTGTAGCGTCGAGATTTGTTCCATGCAAAGCATTGTACAGCGAAATAAAATTTTCTTTTGCAGTTATATCGTGGGCAAATAAATCTACGAAGACTGAATCTTTGTAGTTCCGTCGAGTTTTGTTTTCTGAAACGAGCATAGTTTTTTCTCCAATAAAATAAAAAATCACACGGATTCAGAATTGCTAACGCAATTCTATATGACTAATTTTTTCACTTATATTTATTATCAAGAGAAAACGCAAAAATGAATGAATTTTGAAGAAGAATTTTTATAAAATCTTGCAAAACTTAAAAAATACTTTTTAGTTGGATATTTCTGTGCTATAATGTAAAATGAAATTTATATAACAAATAAGGAGATAAATTTTATGAAAAAAATAAATCTCAGTTTACTAATTTTATTGTTATCAATTAGCATGATAGGATTTACAGGCTGTAAAGACCCTGAACCAGCCCACGAACACACATTTTCAGATGCATGGTTAAAAGATGAAACTCACCATTGGTATGCCGCAACTTGCGAACACACAACAGAAGTAAGCGAAAAAGCAAAACACACATTTGGCGACTGGACAACAACAAAAGAAGCAACCGAAGAAGCAGAAGGTATTAAAGAAAGAAGTTGTACAGTATGTGGATATACAGCAACAGAAGCAATTGAGAAATTAGCACATACACATAAGTTTGCAGAATCATGGACAAGTGACGATACTTACCACTGGCACTCTTGTATTTGTGGTGAAAAACAGGATGTAGCAGAACACTCATATACAGATGGAATATGTGAATGCGGTATGCGTGAAATGGTATTAATCCCAGCAGGCACTTTCCAAATGGGAAGTAACGCAGGTGATGATGATAACAAACCAGTACACCAAGTAACAATAACAAAATCATTTTACATGGGAAAATACGAAGTAACACAAGCAGAATATGAAAAATACTGTAGTTACACAGGAAGTAGTAGTCCAAGTTCAAGTTATGGAGATGGAGATAATTATCCAGCATATTATGTAAATTGGTATGATGCCCTTGTTTATTGTAATAAACGCTCTATAGCAGAAGGATTAACACCATGTTACAGTATTTTAGATTCAACAAATCCTGATGTTTGGGGGGCAGTACCAAAATCAAGTAACAGTACATGGAATGCTGTTGTGTGTGATTGGAATGCAAACGGTTACCGCTTACCAACAGAAGCAGAATGGGAATATGCTGCCCGTGCAGGAGACAATACAGTAGATAGTTTAACATATAGTGGAACAAGTGATGTAAATAAATTAGGCGAATACGCATGGTACAAAAGTAATTCAGATAATATAAATCATGAGGTAGGTAAAAAATTACCAAATGCATTTGGCTTATATGATATGACTGGAAATGTATGGGAATGGTGCTGGAACTGGTTTACAAACAGTTACGATGCAGAAACAGAAGGAGGCAGCGACCCAACTGGTACTTCGGCTGGGTCTGACCGCGTCTATCGCGGTGGTGGTTGTAGCAACAGTTCTGGCTCCTGTGCGGTTTCTTTCCGTCTCAGCAGCAACCCTCTCTACCGCGGCAGCTACCTTGGTTTCCGTGTTGTGCGTTCAGCAAACTAAACTTTGCTGCTCTGTAAGGAAATTATATAAATTCTACTAATTTGCCTTTTGGGCAAATTAGTAGTTCGAGTCCAGTTCTAATTAGAAAATTACATCCTGTAATTTTCTATTTTTAAGAATTTCCTAAAGGAAATTCTTATATTACAAACGGCCATCCATGTCCTTAAAAAATTTAAGAACCAAAATTGCGTAACCGTCGGTCCGCCTAAAGCGGACCTCAAAGGCGATTAAGCATTTTAGTTCTAAAATATTGTAAAAATCTTTTAATAGTAAAAAAAATAAAACTAGAAATTTTGCCCTTACTTAACTTCTTGAAAAGTCGTTAGACTTTTCGAATCCGTGTAACACTTCCTTATACCCCATTTAATCCAAACCATTCCTATAGAAGTTTTTTTCTTTTTTTTGTATAATAGGCTAGATAAATAATACAAATTTTTTTTGGAGTCTAAATGAACTGTTCGGCACAAATGGTGCCTCTCATTTCATTTAAAGTTTGCTGTTAGCAAACTTTCTTATTAACTGCTGTTTCTCATTTCATTGCGAAACAGCAAAAAAAGTCAATTCCTAAAACTGAAGTTTTACTCATTGACTTTTTATAGAGGTATATATGCTTTCAAAGATGAGAAATATCGGAATTATGGCGCACATTGACGCTGGTAAAACAACAACAACTGAGCGCATCTTATATTATACTGGAAAAATCCACCGAATTGGAGAAATTGACGATGGGGCTGCCACAATGGACTGGATGACTCAAGAACAAGAACGAGGAATCACTATCCAAAGTGCTGCAACCACAACATATTGGAAAGATTATCAAATCAACATTATTGATACTCCCGGCCATGTTGACTTTACAGCCGAAGTTGAACGCTCTTTGCGTGTTCTCGACGGAGCGGTTGCTGTTCTTTGTGCAGTAGGTGGAGTTCAACCTCAAACTGAAACTGTTTGGAAACAAGCAGACGAATATAAAGTTCCTCGTTTATGTTTTGTAAACAAGATGGATAGAGCAGGGGCAGACTTTTTTGGAGCAATGAAAGATGTACAAGAAAAATTTGGTGCAGTTCCACTAGCAATTCAAATTCCAATTGGAGCAGAAAGTAATTTTGAAGGCGTAATCGACCTTCTTAAAATGAAAGAATATCGCTTTGACCCAGAAACTGAAGGTGAAAAAATCACAGAAAGCGAAATTTCTGCCGAACGCCTTGAACAAGCACAAACTTGGCGTGAAAAAATGATTGACGAAATTGCTTCTCACAATGACGAAATTGCAGAACTTTTCTTGATGGGCGAAGAAATCCCTCTTGAAACTTTGAAAGCAGAAATCCGTCGTGGAACAATCAATCGTGATTTTATCCCATTCCTTTGTGGTTCTGCTCGAAAAAATACAGCAGTTCAACCTTTAATTGACGCCATCGTTGATTATCTTCCAGCACCAGACGAAGTTCCTCCTGCAAAGGCCTTTCATACAAAAAAAGAAGAAGAAATCGAAATTCCATGTGTAACTTCAGGAACTCCATGTGGTTTAGTTTTTAAAATCCAATACGATAGAGAAGCAGGTTCTCTTTGCTATGTTAGAATGTATTCTGGAAAATTCAAACCAGGTGAACAAGTTTTCAATGTTGGAAAGAAAAAGCGTGAGCGAGTAAATCGTATTTTGCGAATGCACTCAAATAAAAGTGAACCAATGGATTGCGTAGAAGCAGGTGATATTGCTGTTTTTATCGGTTTAAAATTGGCACAAACAGGTGATACAATCGGAAGTGAAGGAATGCCAGTTTTACTTGAAGATTTGCATTTCCCAGAGCCAGTTATTTCAGTTTCTATTGAACCAGAAACTTTGTCAGATAGAGATAAACTAAAAGAAACTTTGGAAATTCTTTCAAAAGAAGATCCAACCTTTACTTCTCGTGATGATGCAGAAACTGGACAGTTGATTATTTCTGGAATGGGTGAACTTCACCTTGATGTTCTTGTTACAAGAATGAAAGATGATTTCAAAGTTGGTGCTAGAGTAGGAAATCCGCAAGTAACTTACCGAGAATCAATTACTCAAAGTACAGACCATACAGAATCATTTGATAGAGTAATCGGTGGAAAGCAAAATACAGCTCAAATTTCTATCCATGTTGAACCAAATCAAAATGCTGGAAATACTTATACTTGTAATGTTAAAAAAGGTGATATTCCAGGTGAAATTTTTGATGCAATCGAAAGTGGAATTGTAAATTCCTTTGGTTCAGGTATCCAATATGGATATCCTTGTACCGATATTGCAGTTACTGTAACTGATATTAAATACGACCCATTAACTTCAACAACTTTTGCTTTTGAAGCTTGTGCCGTTGCTGCCTTTGACGAAGCTTGTCGTAAATCTTCTGCTCAAATTCTCGAACCTGTTATGAATGTAGATATTCTTTCACCAAAAGAATTTGTAGGAGATGCAATGAGTTTGGTAACTCAACGCGGTGGAATCATTCAGAGTATGGAATCAAAAACTTCAACTGAAGTTGTACATGCTCAAGCCCCAATGGCTCAAATGTTCGGATTTTCTACAAGTTTGCGTTCTGTTTCTCAAGGTCGTGCTTCATTTGGTATGGAGTTTAGCCATTTTCAAGTAAAGCCAGGTGGATTAAATAATTTTTAATCTCAAGTAGGTGTTTTTATAGAATGAGTAATTCAGAAAAGAAACTTATTATCAAAGGTGCAAGAGAACACAACCTAAAAAATGTTGATTTGGAAATTCCAAGAAACAGTTTAGTTGTTTTTTCTGGACTTTCAGGCTCTGGAAAAAGTTCTCTTGCCTTCGATACAATATTTGCCGAAGGTCAACGGCGCTACATGGAAAGTCTTTCTTCTTATGCTCGTCAGTTTTTAGGAAAGATGGATAAACCTGATGTTGATTACATCGAAGGACTTTCCCCTGCAATTTCAATCGAACAAAAAACAACTCACAATAATCCTCGTTCTACAGTTGGAACTGTAACTGAAATTTACGATTATTACCGACTTTTATTTGCCAGAATTGGTCAGCCTCATTGTCCAAAATGTGGTCAAGCAATAAAAGAGCAAAGTTCCGACCAAATTATCAACACAATTTTAAGTTGGCCAGAAGGAACAAAAATTCAGATTTTAGCCCCAGTAATTCGTGGAAAAAAGGGTGAACATCAAAAAATTATTGATGATGCAAAAAAATCAGGATTTGTTCGTGCCAGAATTGATGGTGTGATGGTAGAACTTGATGAAAATATCAAACTTGATAAACAAAAAAAACACACAATTGAACTTGTTGTAGATAGAATTAAAATTTCTTCTGATGCAAGAAAGCGTATTGCTGAATCTGTTGAAACTGCCATCGAAAATGCTTGTGGAATCATTCTTGTTATAAAAGGTGGTGAAGTTTTACCAGATTCAGAAACAAAATCTCCAGATACAGAGCACTTTTTTTCACAAAAAAACGCTTGTCCAGATTGTGGAATTTCAATTCCAGAACTTCAACCTAGACTTTTTTCTTTCAACAATCCTTTTGGGGCTTGTCCAGAATGTACTGGTCTTGGAGAAAAAATGGAGTTTGATGCAGATTTGATTATTCCAGACAAAAATCTTTCTTTTAACGAAGGCGCAATTCAATGGTATAATCCTGAATCTAATTGGAATCGTGCAAGATTTGAAAGTTTAGCAAAATATTTAGGTTTTTCTTTGGACGACCCAATTTCAAAATTAAATAAAAATCAAATAAATCAATTATTTTATGGAACTTTAGAGCCAATTCAATATATTTACGAAAAATCTGACGGTTCTGGCTCTTTCAAATATAATCAGCCTTGGCCAGGTCTTTTTGCAGATTTAAAACGCCGATACAACGAAACTTTTTCAGAAGCGCAACGAGAAAGTTTACAAAGGTTAATGACTCACAGAGTTTGTACTTGTTGTAATGGGCAAAAATTAAATCCTTCAGCGTTGGCTGTAACTGTAGGTGAAAAAAATATTCATGATTTAACTTTGCTTTCAGTTGAAGATTCTATTAAGTTTTTTGAAAATTTAAATCTTACAGAAACTGAAAAACAAATTGCTCAACAAATTGAAAAAGAGATAAAAAATCGTCTTGGCTTTTTGAAAAATGTTGGTCTTGAATATCTTACTTTGGAACGAAAAGCAGGAACTCTTTCTGGTGGAGAAGCCCAACGAATTAGACTTGCCACACAAATTGGTTCAAGTTTAACTGGTGTTTTGTATATTTTGGATGAGCCTTCTATCGGACTTCATCAGCGAGATAATCAACGACTTATCGATACTTTGACTTATTTGCGGGATTTAGGAAATACGGTAATTGTTGTTGAACACGACGAGCAAACTTTACGAATTGCCGACTGGATTGTAGATTTAGGTCCTGGTGCTGGTGTTCACGGTGGAAATATTGTGGCTTCTGGAACTCCAGAACAAGTGATGAAAATAAAAGAATCTATTACAGGTCAATATCTTGCTGGAACTTTGTCTATGGAAGTTCCAAAAGAACGCCGAAGTGGAAATGGAAATTCTATCAAACTTTCTGGTGTAACCGAACATAATCTAAAAGATGTTTCTATCGAAATTCCTTTAGGAAAATTTACTTGTGTAACTGGTGTTTCTGGTTCCGGAAAATCTACTTTGATAAGTGATGTTTTGTATCCAGCGATTTCTAATCAAATAATGAAATCAAAACATCCTGTTGGTGCATATAAAAATCTTGAAGGAATTGAAAATATCGACAAGGTTATAAATATCGACCAAAGCCCAATCGGAAGAACACCTCGTTCAAATCCTGCAACTTATGTTGGTGTTTTTAACGCAATTCGAGATTTGTACGCAAGTTTGCCAGAATCAAAGGCACGAGGTTTTAAACCTGGAAGATTTAGTTTCAATGTAAAAGGTGGAAGGTGCGAAAATTGTCAGGGTGCTGGAACTATCACAATTGAAATGAACTTTTTGCCTGATGTTTATGTTTGCTGTGATGTTTGTCGTGGAAAGCGTTTTAATCAAGAAACTTTGGATGTTCGCTACAAAGGAAAAAATATTTCTGATGTTTTAGAAATGACCATCGAAGAAGCGGCTGTCTTTTTTGAAAAAATTCCACAGATTGCAGGAAAATTAGAAACTTTGGTTTCTGTGGGTTTGGGATATATTCAGCTTGGTCAATCTGCGCTTACTCTTTCTGGTGGTGAAGCTCAACGTGTTAAACTTGCAAACGAACTTTCAAAGCGTTCTACTGGAAAAACTTTGTATGTGATGGATGAGCCTACAACGGGACTTCATTTTGCAGATGTAAAACAACTTATGGAAGTGATAAATCGCTTAGTTGATCAAGGAAATTCGGTTGTAATGATTGAGCATAATCTTGATGTAATTTTACAATCAGATTATATTATAGACTTAGGTCCTGAAGGTGGAACAAAAGGCGGAACGATTATTGCCACTGGAACTCCTGAAGAAATTGCCAAGGTGGAAAAATCTCACACAGGATATTTTGTAAAAGATTTATTAGATAGGACAAAAAAATCGTGATAAAAAATCATAAACTTTTGCGTTTTGTAAAAGTTTTCTTCATATTTATAATTTTCTCGTTAAGTTTTTCTCATGTTTTTGCTGAAGAAAAAACAGAACCTGTATCTTTTGCTGATTTACAAAAAGATGTTTCTGATGATTTAAAAGAAGTTTCTAAAGATGATATAAAATTAAAAAATCCAGAAACTGAAAATTCACTTAAAGTAAATGGAAAAGAATCTGAAGTTTCTCAAACTGATGAAAATTCCAAAAAAACTGAAACTTCGGAAACTTCTGTAAAAAAAGACAAAAAACAGAAAAAAAATAAAGATAAGACTGAAGAAACAAAAACAAAATCTTCAAGTACGATTACGATTTTATCAGCACAAAAAACTGAATATTCAAAATCTGAAATCGGTGCAGATGTAATTGAATTAACTGGCGATGTAAAAATAAAAGTTGAACAAGGCGGTTCTGGAACAATTATTTACGCAGACAAAGTGAATTATGAACGAAAGCGACAACGACTCTTTGCCGAAGGAAATGTTGTTCTTGAAAGACTTTCTGGTTCTTCGGTTACAGAACGATTAACTGCAACTTCTGTTTTGTTCAATGCTGAAACACAAGAAGGCGTTTTTGCTGAAGGTAGAGTTTCTCAAGCAAATTCTGATATGTTCAAATTAGACTCCAATTCAAAGTTAGTTGTTGATTCTGATATTTTTGGTCGCGATGATTCTGGTGTAATTGGTTTTAAAAACGGTTCTCTAACATTTTGTGATGCCGAGGATTCGCACTGGCGAATTGATGCAAGTAGAATTTGGCTTTTGCCAGGAAACGAATTTGCTTTTGTAAATGCTAGATTTTTCGTTGGAAGTTTGCTTACTCTTTGGTTGCCTTTTTTCTATTATCCTAAAGATGAAATGATTTTTAATCCAGTTATCGGAATCGATGATAGAAAAGGATATTTTGTACACACTTCAACTTATTTGGTGGGAAGAAAACCCTTAGAAACTTCTTCTGGGGATGAAGATGATTATTTCAGTTTCTTAAAACCTACAAAATTAAAAAAACAAGTTAGAGAAGGATTGTTTTTACATAATCTTGAAGAAGATGCTTCTGGCGTTGGCTCTAATTACTTAAAATTTATGGCAGATTATTACACAAAATTAGGTGGCTTTTTAGGTGTTGACGGAGTTTTTAAGCCAAAAAAAGTAGTTTCTGATTTAACTTTTTCTGCGATGCTAGGTTTTTCAAATACTCTTTATAGAGATTCTGGATTTTATACTCCTTACAATAAATATAATGATAATCAGATGACAAAAGATTCTGGCTATCTTTTAGGTGTAAAACTTCCTTTTAGATTTTATGCAAATTTAAATACATCTTTATCATATTCTCCATTTTCATTGTCAATTTCTTTGCCTGTTTATTCTGATTCATTTTTTAATACAGATTTCTTATCAGAACGAAGTGAAACTATGGACTGGTTTTCTTTATTGACAAATGGATTAACTGATGATGATGATTCTTCAACTACTTCTACATCTGGAATTACATCTTATTCTTGGACAGCTAATGCTTCATTTTCGCCTAAGGTTTCTTTTTTGAATCCCTTTGTTACAACACTTTCATTAACTAATATAAAATCTTCAATATCTTTTTCTTCTAAAAATAATGAAGATTTAAAAGGTTTGGATGTAACATATAGTCCAAACAGAAAATTCTTTTATCCATCTCAGATTGTTCCTGTTGGGGCTTCGGTAAATATTTCTGGTAAGATTTTTTCTTATCCATTTACTAAAAAAACAAAAAATAACACTGAAACAAATACTGCTACAGAAAGTACAGTTTCAAAAAGCACTTTAGCTAAAATTTCAGAACCAGAAGATTTGCAATCTTCAAATGAAAATGAATCTTCTGAAAATATAAATGAAAATACAGAAGGTAATGAAAATTCAGATAAAAAAGAACTTTCTGCGGAAGAAAAAAAGCATCAAAGTGATTTAGATGCACAGATGCAACCTTCTTTAACAACAAATGCTTATAAAAATTCAACAAATTCATCTTTAATAAATTATTCGTTGTCCTATTCAATTACACCTACTTATGATTCTTTGATAACTTATAATTCAAATAAAACTACTTCTCCTGATGAAATTAGTTTTTCCGAAGAAAATTATCAATCAACATATTATAAGGTTTCTATACCAGCTCAAATTTCAAGTTCTTTAGGACTTTTTAAGAATTTTTTGAGTTTAACCAATACAGTAAAATTTTCACCACAGATGCAAGAGCATCCAGTTATTTCGGAAGAATATTATTCTACTGAATCTTCTAGAAATCAGATTATTCTTAATGACTATGCTGCAAATACAATGGATGTTGTAAATACAAACTCTTTGAGTATTAAACCATTTGTTAATTCACCTATTTTTAATTCTTCTTCAATTTCTTGGAATACAACTGTTCAAGTTGTTGATACAGAATTTACAGGAACTGTGGATGTGCCTGAGTGGGAATATAAAACTGCAAAATGGGACGAAGATGGTGTTACTGCCCATACATTAAATCTAAATTTAAATTATAATGGCTTAAATTCACATACTCAATCTTTGTCTTTTACTTCAAACTTGCCGCCTAGGTTAGATACTTATACTGCAAAATATAAATTTTCATTTCCTTTTATGAATTTTTCTATTGAAACTGGTCTTGCAGAAATTGATTCTGACACAAATAATGACGGAATTATTGATGATGATGTAAAAATTGGCAAATACATTGATGCTTATGAATTAAAACCTCTAAAGCAAAGTTTAAGTTTTAGCCTTTTTAATAAAAAACTTTCTCTTTCTCAATCTTTTCAGTATGATTTAGAAGAAGAGCATCCAACTTCTTTCTCTTTCTCTTCATCAATCTGGGGAATGTCGTTGTCATTTTCTATGAATTACGCTTTTCCTTATAAACTTGATATAAATAAAGGTTGGGTTGTTCAAAAAGAGAAGGAATTTTTGCCAAATGCAATTAATTTTTCTTATACAATGCCATCAAAAAAGTTTACTTTTTGGCGTAACCGAATTTCACTTTCTCCAGGATTATCAACTTCTGTAAAAATTGATATGGTTAGACCTTCTAACAGTTCATTTGTTTTTTCTCCGTCAGTTACATTTGAAATAAATGAATTTTTGAATATTTCTTTTAGATCTACTTCTAGAAATGATGTTATTTTTAGATATTTTCAAGATATTTTAGATTATGATGTAGAAGTTCCAGGTGAAAAAAATATTATTAAAGATTTGTTAAACTCATTTGATTTTGCAAATCAAGAAAATCGTGAACTTTCTGGATTCAAATTAAAAAGTTTTTCTATTGCATTAACACATGATTTACACGATTGGGATTTCAAATCAGAATTTTCTATCGAACCAAAATTGATAACTGATGAAATTCCATATAGATATGACTTTAGTCCATATTTTTCGATTTCTGTAATGTGGAAACCGATGAATATGTTTAAAACTCAAATAGAAGATGAGGATGGCGAGATTACATTGAACCCTTGACGGATTCATATAAATGCTTGTAAAATTTCTATAGTGGATTGTTCGTATACAATTGTAGTGCCAGATACAGATTTATTATACAAGGTATGTGGTTCTAATGACATTAATTTGCGTCTCATAGAAGATTATTTAGGAGTTCCTGTTTATATAAAAGGGAATGAGATTTCTGTTTGTGCTGAAGATGAAGAAATAAATCAGCGATTTAAGCATGTTTTGAATAGAATTCTTGATGAAGCTAGCGAAGGAACAGAACCTTGTACTGATATGGTAAAATCGATTTTGCTATCTTCCGTAGATTCTGATTTTGGCGATGATAAAGAGTTTTTTAATCGAGCAACAATTAGAATTCCTGGTGGTGTAAAAACTGTTTTTCCAAAAACAAAAACTCAGGCAAAATTGATTTATGCTATGAGAAATTCATCATTGGTGTTTGCTTCTGGCCCAGCTGGTTCTGGAAAAACTTTTCTTGTGGTAGCAGAAGCTTTATCTCAACTTCTTTCACAAAAGAAAAAAAGTCTTATACTAACTCGTCCTGTTGTAGAAGCTGGTGAAAGTTTAGGTTTTCTTCCTGGCGATTTTGAACAAAAGATAAATCCATATTTGCGACCTTTATTTGATTCTTTAGAAAGCTTATTACCTAGAGAGTTCTTGCGTAAAATGTTAGAATCGGGGATAATAGAAATTGCTCCTTTAGCATATATGCGTGGACGAACTTTATCAGATAGTATTATAATCTTAGATGAAGCTCAGAATACAACTGAACAACAGATGAAAATGTTTTTAACTAGAATTGGAGAAAATTCTAAGATTTTTATAACTGGGGATGCAACTCAATCTGATTTGCCTAAAAAAATAAAATCAGGATTGGTTAATGCATTGGAAATTTTAAAAGATATTGATGATATTAGTATTTGTCATCTATCTGGTGAGGATATTGTTAGAAGTCCTCTTGTAAGGAAAATTATACAGGCCTATGAAAAAGCAGAAAATTCAGAGTAGTTTAACCACTAATCAAGATGAAAAAAATTATTTTACAAATCCCTTTACTTCGATACGAAACAATAAAAGTGCATTTTTTGTTGTATTATTAACATTTATATCTTTGCTCATAATTACTTTTTTTGATGTTGCAACTCGCGAAACGGTTGCTAGTTTTGCCTTGTCTGAATATCAAATTGGACAGATAGCCGATAGAACTATTATCGCAGAAAAATCATTACCACCAACAGAATTTGATCCTATTCAAGTAACAAAAGATGAGAAAATCATCAGAAAAGGATTTCCAATTACAGATGAAAACTATGCAAAATTACGAAAAATTGCCGAAGCTCCAACTTATATCGATTTTAGAGCTTTAGCAAATGCTTTTTTATATTTATTTTTGTTAGTTGTTTTAACTGTTTTTTTATTTTCTCCGTATATGTTAGGCAGAGAAATTAAATTAAAAGAAATGATTTTTATTGCTTCTTTGTATGTTGTTGTCTATGGCGTAACAACATTTGCAACTAAAGTTCCTGCATTTTTATCACAATTTTCGTTAACAACTATAATTCCAGCAACTTTTGCAACAATGTTGATAACAGTGCTTTTTGGACAAGTTTCAGCGGTTTTCTTTTCAATTTTAATGGCTCTTGGCGTTTTGTTTGTTGCTTCTTTTCAGCCTATTCCATGTTTGTTTGTTCTTGCTTCATCTATTGCATCGGCAAAAGTTGTTAGCAAAACTGAAAAACGCATTGATTTGGTTTTTGCGTCTGTAATTTTATCAATTTTGAACATAATTTTCTTGTTCGCTTTGAGTATTATCATAAATGATGATGCTGAATTTAACGCATTCGTTCTGTTTGGTGTTGCATTAAACGCATTTATTTCTGGAATTTTTGCTCTAGGATTTTTAACTCCACTAGAAACAATGTTGAATACAGCTTCTGTTTTTAGACTTATGGATTTGTCTGATTTAAATAATTCTACAATGAAGCGTATGTTAATTACTGCTCCAGGAACATATAATCACTCTATGATGGTTGCAACTTTGGCCGAAAGTGCTTGTAATGAAATTGGTGCAAATGCTTTGTTAGCAAGAGTTGGTTCTTATTATCACGATATTGGAAAGTTAGAACAGCCTGAATATTTTGTTGAAAATCAAACAGAAGGCAATAAACATGACGATATAAATCCAAGTTTGTCGGTTTCTGTAATTAAAAGTCATGTAAAAAAAGGCGTTGAAAAAGCAAAACAATTAAGACTTCCAAAAGAAGTTGAAGATATTATTGCAGAGCATCATGGAAATTCTGTAATTAAATATTTCTATTATAAAGCAAAACAACAAGATGAAGGTGAAACAACTGAAGAATATACATATTCTTACACAGGCGATTCTCCGTCATCAAAAGAAGCTGCAGTTGTTATGTTGGCAGACACAGTAGAAGCTGCTTGTAGAACTTTGCAAAAACCTTCAGTTCCTAGACTTGAAAAATTTATTCGTGAGTTGATTATGGATAAAGTTGAAAATCATCTTTTAGATAAATGTCAACTTAAGTTTTCTGATTTAGATGCAATACAAGAGGCATTCGTAAATATTCTTGCAGGATATTATCATACTAGACTTGAATATCCAAATCAAAAAAATACTGAAGATGAAAATACCGAAGTTAATTCTGAAGAATCTTCAAAAAACTCAGGGGCAAATTCTACAAATTCTAAAAAGGAATCAAAATAGTGGCAAATATAATAAATATTGTTAATCATCAAGATTTAAAAACTTCTTATTCAGAAGAAAAATTAGAAAATATAAGTAGATTTTTTCAATCTATTTTGGAAAATCAAGATATTGATAATTGGGATGTTTCGGTTTTATTTTGTGATGATGATTTTATGCAAGAACTAAATAAAAATTATCGTAACATTGACGCACCAACAGATGTTTTATCTTTTGAACAAGGCGATTCTTATACCGATGAAGAGGGAAATGAATTTTTTTGTGCAGGGGATATTGTAATTTCGGTAGAAACTTTAGAAAAAAATGCGTCTAAATTCAATCTTCCTGTTAATGAAGAATTAAAACGACTTTTGGTTCACGGAATTTTACATTTAGACGGAATGGATCATGGCGAATTTCATATTGACGAAAATGGCGATATTTTGAACGCTGAAGAAAATGTTGTAAAACTCAATGATGAATTAAAAGAAAATGAAGAAATAAAAATGCTTGTGTTACAAGAATCTATTTTAAAAGAATTTAGTGATATAAAAATTATATAACAAGGAATAAAAATGGCTTTTTTAAAATCAATTTTTGCAAAGAAGAAAAATAATTCTCAAGAAAGCACTATAGATGAAGAGTTGCAAGAAGAAAAACAAGATATGATTCAAGGAATTGAAGATTTGCCTGAAACTTCTGTAAAAGAAGTTATGATTCCTCGAATTGATGTGGATTTTATCAATCTTCACACAACAGAACAAGAACTTTACGAAAAAATTGCAGAAAGCGGACATTCACGATTTCCTGTTTACAGCGATTCTATCGATAATGTAATTGGAATTTTGTATGTAAAAGATTTGATTAAAGTAATTGCAAAACACGAGCCTGTTGATTTAGAAAAAATTATCAGAAAGGCATTTTTTGTTCCAGAATCCAAACGCATTGATTCACTTTTGCGTGAGTTTAAAAGACGCCATGTTCATATTGCTGTTGCTATCGATGAGTACGGCGGAATTTCAGGAATTGTCTGCTTGGAAGATATTATCGAAGAAATTGTTGGTGATATTCAAGATGAATTTGATAATGAAAACGAAGATATTTTACCAGTTGGTGATAAAATATGGATTTGCGATGGAAGAATAAATCTTGATGATTTAAATGATAAAATTGAAAGTAGTTTTCCTAACGAAGAATTTGATACTTTAGGTGGTTTTGTTTTTGACTTATTTGGAAAAATTCCTGTAAAATATGAAAAAGTGTCATGGCGAAACTATGATTTCATTATTCAGGATATGGAAGGTCATCGAATCAATCTTATAAAAATCATTGAGAAAGATGAAGAAGAACAAGTTGAGTAATTATTTTTTCATAATTTAAGGGTGGGATTAACAATGAAAAAAAATATTTTTTATTTTGTACTTTTTTCTATAGCACTAAATTTTGCTTTTTCTAATCCAACTGCATTAGATTTTTATGGTGCAGGAAAATCTTTTCAGCAAAGAGAAGATTTTGTTGGCGCTATTGAGCAATATCAAGAAGCATTGTTGTTAAATCCTGATTATGCTGATGCTTGGATTGCTCTTGCAGAATGTGCTTATGAAATGGATGAATATTCTCGAGCCTTATCTTGTTTAGAAACTGCAAGTAAATATTATAAATATAATTTAAAAATTCAGCATTTGAAGGGATTTTGTTTAATCGGACTTGGGGATGTAAAAAATGCACAACAAGTGTTTGACAATATTTTAAAAAGATATCCTAACGATGTTGAATCTCTTTATGGAATTGCGCAATTACAGGCTTTAGAGGGACGAATTTCATCTGCCGAAAAATACTACAATGAAGCATTATCTCGTGACGCAAATAGTAAAAAAGCTTTGTTGTCGCTTGCTTTAATCAGTTTGAAATTGGGCAAAAATGAACAAGCCGAAAAATTTATAAATCAAGCAATCGCATTTCATAATGATAATCCAGAAGTATATTATTATGCTTCATATATCTGTGTTCAAAAAGGCGACTTAAATAAGGCTGAAGGATTTGTTCGTACTTCATTAAAATTAAATCCGAAATATGATAAAGCAAATGCCTTGTTGGCTTACATTTTATATTCGAAAGGTGAATATGAACAGGTTGTAGAAATTTGTGATTATAGAATTTCTCAAAATAGAAATAATTCTGATGCTTGGTATTTGAAATCTTGTGCAGTTTATAAATTAGGTGCTATAGAACAAGCAATTAAATCTTTAGAAACTGTGATAAAAATAAATCCGCAAGATGAAATCGCTAGATATTTTCTTGAACAACTTGTTTGTAAATTTTTAGAAATTGAAGATTCTCGCAGGGAAAATTATGCTTTTTATCACATAAAGGCTGCAAACGAGTCCGTTGAAAAATACAACTCCAATAATACATTATTTGAATATATTAGAGCATTAAAAATTCATCCTTTGAATTTGAAAGTTAGACTTGCCTATGCAGATTGGCTATTAAATGAAGGCTATCCTGAATCAAGTTTAGCTCAGTTAAAGTTTATTGATACTCAAGGAAAAATTTCTCAAGAAGTTTCTGATAGAATTGAATCTTATGATTCTCTTTTGGAAAATACTATTTCTAAACGCTGGGATGTTGAACCTTTTTATCTTGATAAAAGCAGAGTTTCTATCGGTTTGTATCATCAAAAGGGAAATTTATCTATGTTGCATGCTGAATCTTCCTTTGTTTGTTCAAACTTAATCGCTGATAGTTTTGCAGCTTTTCCATATTTTAATGTTTGCTCATCCGAAAATGATATAAATTCTTACTCTCAAGCTTTTAGCGATGCAAGAAAAAATAGTTACGATTATTTTGGTATTTTAACTTTTGATGAAAATGATCGAGAAAATTCAATTCTATTAAATTTGTATGTAAGTTCAACTGGAAGTTTAGTAGGAAAATGGACTGTATATCGAACTGGAAATAAGAAACTTTCTTCGGCTGTTGAAAAATTAGTTTTAGATATGGTTTCTTCTTTTGCTGTTAGAGGAAAAATTCTTAATCGAAAAGGAAATCAAGTTCTTATCGATTTAGGAAAAAGAGATGGAATTTCTTTGGATAGTCGATTTATTGTGGCTAAAAAAGATGAAGTAAAAAATTCTGATACAGGAATTGGTTTGGTTCTTCTTGAGGAAATGTATCTTGGTGAAATTGAACTTGTTGAAATTGGAGAAGATGTTTCTTTGGGAAACTTTGTGCAAAAAGGTTTTTACGACAGAATGAATCCTAATGACGAAATTTTCTTGGTTTCAAAAGATGATGATAATGATTCTCCGTCAGAAGTTATGTCTCAAAATGAGATGAAATCTCCGGAATTTTTACAGATGCTTAATTCTATAAAATAGAGAAGATGCTGAACCAAGTTCAACATGATGACTTGAAGTTCAGCATTCTGATTTATTTCTCAGCATGATTAAGTTTTATTGTTTTGAATCAGGTTCTATTTCTAATTTTTCTAAAACTTCATCAATCCATTGTCTAGATTCGATAGGATAGGAATTTAGTGAACTCATGAATGCGTTAAGAGCATTTTTGCTATCACCTTGATAAAAATAAATCTGTCCAAGATAAAAATTTGCTCGATTTATAGTTTCTTCTGTTCTATTTATTTTTAAGAAATTCAATAGTTCTTTTTCGGCTGTTGCCCAATCGCCATTTATAAAAGATGAATTTACGATTGAACTTAAAAAATATTGGTCTCCTGAGTCTGGAATTTTATCTTGTGGCAAAATTTGCAAAGCTTTTGTGCTTTTTTCATTTGTTTTTGCTGAAAGTTTTTTTGCAATTTCAATATTTTTCTTTGGAATGTTAATTTTTTCAGAGTAAGAGTTGTCTGTTTCGTTCAAAAAAGGAAGAGGAATCAATTCTCGCTCGTTTTCTCGTGTTTCAATTTTTCCAGGTTTATTGATGTGTTCTGTAAAAACTGTTTTTTTAGGAACTGGGATTACAGGATTTACTGTAGAATTTACTGTTGGAATTATAATATCAAAAAAATCACCATTTCTGGTTTTTGTTAAAACTGCGTAATAATATTCTTCTGAAAGATTTGTAACAGTATCAAAATATGATGTGTATTTTCCTGTAAGAATTTCTATTGGTTTTAATAATGATAGATTTTCTTTTGCAATCTGTTTAGAATCTCTATAAATTACAAATTCTGTAATATCATTTTTTTTAGGAATTTTCCATGAAAGACTAATTGTTGCAGAATTTTCCGCTACATTTTTAATTGTTGCTTTTAGATTAGAAACAACTGATGATGCGGAACTTTGTGCAAAACAAGAAAGGGTAAAAGTAATAAAAAATACTGTGTTAAAAATAAATCTTTTCATATATATATAATGCTGTAAAATTTGGGATTTGACAAGATATGAGTATTACTTTATTCTATAAATATGTTTGTTTCAGTAGTTTTAGACCCTGGCGAAGTTGATTCTGCAAAAGCATTAGCAACTTTGTTGACTCAATATGGTTTTACAAAAATTCAAAGAGCCTGTTGGGAACATACCGCCATGACAGAAAAAAAATTGACTCTTTTGAAAAAAGATATTGACAGAGTTACCGATTATTACGACACTGTTAGATTATATCAGTTTCCTATAGAAGGAATGTTTGCAATTACAGAACTTTGTAAGAAAAAATGGAAACGATGTATGCTAAAAAGCCAACAATAAAGGAAATATTATGTTAGAAGATTATAAAATTCCACTAGCAGACATAAAGTCTGAAATTCTTGAAATTTGGGGGCGTCTTTGACTCTCCTGTCATAGAAGCAAAAATCGCAGAAAAAGAAGAACTTTCTGGTCAGGCTGGATTTTGGGATAATCCTAGCAAAGCCGAAAAAGTGATGACAGAAATCAAAAATCTCAAAAATCGAATTGAACCTTGGAAAACTTTGATTCAGCAAGTTGAAGATGCTCAAACTCTTTACGATTTAGCTGATGAAACTGGGGACGATTCTTTAGAAGCAGAAATTTCTTCAGAATTTAACAAAATTAAAGCAGAATTTGAACGATTAAGCATTCTCAATCTTTTATCCGATGAAGTTGACCGAAATGGCGCCTTCTTGACAATTCACGCTGGAGCAGGTGGAACAGAAGCTTGTGACTGGGCTCAAATGTTGTGCCGAATGTATACTCGCTGGGCTGAAAATAAAGGCTACAAAATCGAAGTTGTTGATATTTTGGAAGCAGAAGGTGGAATAAAATCTGTAACTTTACAGATTTCTGGTGATTATGTATTTGGATACTTAAAATCAGAAGCAGGAGTTCACCGTTTGGTTAGAATTAGTCCTTTTGACTCAAATGCTCGTCGTCATACTTCATTTACATCAGTTTATGTTTTTCCAGTTTTGGATGACACAATCGAAGTTGAAATTCGTCCAGAAGATTTGAAGGTTGATACTTATCGTGCAGGTGGAGCAGGTGGTCAGCATGTAAATAAAACTGATTCAGCTGTTCGTTTTACACATATTCCAACTGGAATTGTTGTTGCTTGTCAGTCTGAACGAAGTCAAATTATGAACAGAGCAACTGCAATGAATATTTTGAAAGCTCGACTTTACGAACATTATCGGGAAGAAAAAGAAAAAGAGAACGCAAAGTTTGCACAGGAAAAAAAAGATATTTCTTGGGGAAATCAAATTCGTTCTTATGTTTTTCAGCCATACACAATGGTAAAAGACCATCGTACAAAATGCGAAACTGGAAATATTCAAGCGGTAATGGACGGTGCTATCGATAATTTTATTGAATCTTTCTTGTCTGCAAAATGGAAAGGTTTACCAATGGGAGAAGATTAAGAGTGATAAAAAAATTACTTTTGATAATCTCAGTTTTAATAAATATTAGTTTTCTCTATTGTGAAGATTGGACTTTGGGTGCTACTCCATTTACAATTACAGAATCTTCTCTAATAACAGATTCTGAAAAATCAGGATTGGATATTATAGCAACTCAAATTCCTTCACTTATTTTGGATTCTTTTCCAATAAATATTAAGAGAACTGTTTTTCCAGAAGAGCAATTTGAAAGAGAATTATTTAAAATAAAAAAAGAAAGACAATCTCTTTATTCATCATTAACTAATCAAATAAAAACTCGTGATAGTTTGTTTTTGTCTTATTCAGGTATTGAGTTAAGAAAAAAAATTGAAAGTTCTGATAAGACTGTAGAAAGTACGATAAAGAAAATTGATGAATTACAAAAAAAAGAAGATGACCTTATCGAATCTTTTAATTTAAATAAAAAAAAGAAAAATACGATAGAAAAGGTTGTGCTTTACCAAAATGATAGTACAAAACTTTATAGTTTAGAGGATTCTTATTCAAAAGATAAAATCAATTCATCTTCTATTCATGGATTGATAACTGGAAATGTTACTCCTTACGGAAATTATGTAAAGGTTGAATCTGTTTTAACTTTGTATCCAGAGGGAAAGGTTTTAATTTCAGCAAAAGAAGTTGGTCTTGTTTCTGAAGTTGAATTTATTGCAAGTTCAATAATGAATCAGATGTTGAGTTCTATAATAAATAGTTCTCTAGTTGAAACTGATATTTTAATCTATCCTCAAGAAGCAGGCGAGAATGCAACTGTCTACATTGAAGATTTCGTTTTAAAAGGAAAATCTATTTCTACTCAGTTTACGCCGGGCGAACATTCTATTCGCGTTGAATCTCCTGGCTATGAGACAATTTATTTTTCGTATAATTATTCTTCTGAGGAAAATAAAACGATTGCAATCAATATGAAGAAAATAGAATCAGTTGAAAGTTATTTTACTATCGATAGCAAAAATAATAATCAATTTGATTTGAGTTCTCAAATTTATCTAAATTCTTTATACCAGGGGATGAGTCCTGTTTCGGTTTTAATAAGCGATAAAACATATATTGGTGAAGTTGTTTCAAAAAAAGATGATGATGTTTATTCATTTTTTGTATTAAAAAATGGATATAATTCTAAAAATCTAAAACAAGAAACAAGAAAAAATAAAGAAGATGCTGTTGCGTTACAAGTTGCACTTCCTGAAGCCAAAGAGGATTTATCTAAACGAATTGATAAAAGTCGAAAGCGAATGTATTGGTCTTATGGTGGTTTGATTTTATCTTTGCCTTTGCATTATTTTGCAAAAGGAACTTACGAACTTTGCCAAGAAAATAGTTTAATTATTGATTCTTCAAAAATGCAAACTTGGAAAACTGCTTCTGATATTACAATGTATGCTGTAATTGGAACTGGTGTAAATTTTTTAGTTCAACTTATTTTATATTTAGTTGATACAAATAAAGTTGTTCCAAAAATTATTGAGCCATCTTTAATCGATGCAAATGATGTAGAAAACTTAAACGCAGAAATTCAAGAAGTTCGTCAAAAAGAAGAAGAACTAAAAGTTCAACAAGAACTTGAACAACAAAAAAAATTAGAAGAAGAAAAAAAATTGGCAGAAGAAAATTCTGAGCAAGAAAATATTTCTTCAGAAATTGAAAACGAAAATTCTCAAAATGAAAATACAAATTCTAAAGAAGGTGAATAATGGCAAAATTTAGTTTCAAAGAAAAGTTACAAAAATTTTTTGGTGGTCAACCAAATTTTGATGAAGATTTTTTTGATGATATGGCTGATGTTTTAATTGAAAGTGATATTGGTGCAAAACTTGCATTTGAGTTAATTGAAAAACTAGAAAAAAAATGCAAAGAGTTAAAACTAAAAGAAACTTCGCAAGTTCAATCTTTGTTAAAAGAATTGTTAGATGAATATGTTTTAGAGACAACATTAATTCCTGAAAGAAATAAAATAAATGTTTACATGGTGCTTGGTGTAAACGGAGTTGGTAAAACAACTTCTGTTGCTAAGATGGCAAATTTTTATAAGAATGAATTTTCTGATTCACAAAATTTTGTAACACTTGCTGCTGCAGATACTTTTAGAGCTGCTGCCATTGACCAGTTAAAATATCATGGCGAAAAAGTTGGAGTTCGTGTTGTTGCTCACAAAGATGGTGCTGATCCTTCGGCTGTTGTTTTTGATGCAGTTGAATCTGCAAAGTCAAAAGGTGAAGGTTTGGTTTTAGTTGATACAGCAGGAAGATTGCATAATAAAGAAAATCTTGTTAGAGAACTTCAGAAAATTGATAGAACTGCAAAACAAAAAGCAAGCGAAGGCTGTTATAAAAAAATTTTGGTACTAGATGCAACTACTGGACAAAATGCTTTACGACAAGCCGAAGTTTTTCATGAAGCAGTTGGAATTGATGCTGTAATTTTAACAAAATATGATTCAACTGCTAAAGGTGGAATGATTGCAACATTAGGAAAAGATTTAAAATTACCTGTTGCTTTTGATTGTTTTGGAGAATCTTATCCTGATATAGAAATTTTTAGCAAAGAAAAATTTTTGTCTGATTTATTAGATAATTAGTTATAAGGTTTGTGTTTTGAAAAATAATAAAATTTTTTTTACAATAATAATTTTCTCAATTTTAATTTTTAGTAATTCGAATTTATTTTCTCAATCAGTTATTGATAAAAAATTTTTTAATTATTTCAGTAAAGAAGATTTTGTAAAATTTCCAAATTGGAAAAATGGTTTTTATTTTTCGCAAAATAAAATTGAAGTTTTAGAAGATGGAATTTTGTCTTTTGAACAATCTGATGATTACGAAATTAAATTTTCATATTTGCCACGGATTCCAGTTTCTGAAGATATTATTACTGAAAATTCAATTTATAAATATCAACAAGATATGCAAATGCGAATGTTTAAATCAGAAGATTCACTTGTTACACTTTATAAAAATCCTTTAGGGCAAACGATACGAGTTTACAAAGAAGAGTCTTTGGTTAAACATAAAAAATATGATGAAAAGGAAAGAGTTTTTGAAGAAAAGATTTGGAAAAATGATTCTCAAACTTTCACTCTTTTATCAGAAAAATTTTATAAGTATAAATCTTTAGATGAAAAATTTCCGTATTTAATTGAGTTGATAAAATATGATGGTCTTGCAAAAGTAAATGAATTTTATAATGAAAATAATTTTGTTGCAAAACGAGAAACTTTTTCTTTAGAAAAAAAATCTGCACAAGACAAAACTTCAGAAAAAACTAATTTTTCAAAAGAAGATTTTAATGAAGATTTAATTTTAACAGAAAATTATTTTTACGATTTAGAAAATAGAATTGTTGAATATCGTTCTGAGAAAAATAATTTTAAAGTTAAAATAAAATATGATTATCAAAAAAACTTAAAAAATCCTGATGAAGTAATTTTTGAAAATGATATAAAAAAATCTGAAAAAATTTTTTCATCTGATTTTGATTACACAAATATTGTTTATCTTGATGAAAATTATTCCATTAAGGCTGTTTACAAAAATTCTATAAAAGTTGAAGAGTCTATTTATCTTGATGGTAATAAAATTAGAACTTCTTCGGGAGTTTTTTATGAAGAATAATTTTTTGTCAAAATTTAATTGGATTCATTTTTTATCAAAAAGATTTTCTGGTGTTGATTCTTCAAGTAGATTAGTTGCGACAAAAATAATTCCATCTTTAGGAATTGGTTTTGGAGTTATGGCTTTGATTGTAATTATTTCTGTGATGAATGGTTTTCAAAGTACTTCGATTGATACCTTGATGGAAATTAGTTCTTTTCATATTCGTGTAAAAGCAAATGAAAAATCTAATGAAGAAGATTTTTATAAATTTTGTAAATCTTCGCCATTGATAAATTCTGTTACGCCTTTTTTAGAAGCGCAAGGTTTGTTAGTTGGAAAAAAAGGAAAACAACAAGCAGCACTTTTAAGAGCAGTTCCAAATTCAATAATTTATGAAGATTTTGGATTTGCAAATGAAGTTGATGTTTACTCTGGAGAATTTGATTTAGAAACTCCAATGTCAATTTGTTTAGGTTCTGAACTTGCAACAAATCTTGGCGTTACAGTTGGTGATAAAATTTCTATTCTTGCATTGTCAGGAAATTCATCTGTAGATTTATTTTCCGATGATAGAGTTTTTACAGTTACAGGTTTGTTCTTCACATCCAATTATGAAATAAATAGTTTTTATGCTTTCATTTCTTTTGAAGACGGAAGACAAATTTTGGGAAACGGCGTTGATAATTTTTACGGTTTAAAATTAAAAGATTACAATAAAGATAATATTGTAATTCATAAAATTAACGAAAATAATTTTGATGTAGAATGTCAATCTTGGCGTGATTATAATCGTTCTATTTTTAGTGCGTTACGAATTGAAAAAAATGTTTTAATGATTTTAGTTTTGCTTATCTTTATTGTTGTTGGCGTAAACATTTTTAATGGTATGCGTCGTATGGTTTTTGAACGCCGAGAAGAAATTTGTGTTTTACGAGCGTTAGGTGCAGATGCAAAAAGTATAAAACAAGTTTTTGTTATTCAAGGATTATCTGTTGGTTTGTGGGGCGCAATTCCAGGGTTGATTTTAGGTTTGTTATTGTGTGTTCGTATGGATGTTGTTTTTTCTTTGCTTGGTGCAGTTAGTTATGGATTTCAATATTTTTTTACGATGCTTTTTAATCCTGATTACGCACCTTATGTTTCTGAAAATTTAATTTATTTGCAATATGCTTCAATTCCTGCAAAAGTAAATTTTGGAGAAGTTCTTTATATCACTTTGTTTGGAATTATTTCTGCTGTAGTTTCTTCTTGGATTGCAAGTAGAAATATTATGAAGTTTCAAGTTTCGGAGGTTTTACGAGATGAGTAATTTAGATTTATCAAATAATATAGTTTTAAAAATTGATAACTTAAAAAAAATATACAAAGATAATATTTCTGGAGAATCTCTAACAATCCTTGATGGACTTTCAATGCAAGTTCCTGAAGGTTCAAAAAATATTATCATCGGTGAAAGTGGAAGTGGAAAAAGTACATTGTTAAATATTATTGGTGCTTTAGATTCAATTACAAGTGGAACTGTAAAAGTAGGAGAGTTTGATTTATCACAAATGGATGAACCTTCCTTAGAAAAATTTAGAAGTAAATTTTTAGGATTGATTTTTCAATTTCATTATTTGTTAAAAGATTTTACTGCATTAGAAAATGTTTTTTTGCCAGCGTTTATGTGTGGTGTTCCTAAAAAAGAAGCGATAGAAAAAGCAAAAAATCTTTTGGTTGATGTTGGACTTGAACATCGCATGAATCATATTCCTGCAAAACTTTCTGGAGGAGAAAGACAACGAGTTGCTGTTGCTCGTTCTTTAATAAATGATCCAAAATTAATTTTAGCAGATGAACCAACTGGAAATTTAGATCCAGCTAACGCACAAGTTATAAGTGATTTACTTTTTTCAGTTGTTGAAAAATATAAAAAAACTTTAATCCTTGTAACACACGACAAAGAAATTGCAACAAAAGGTGATTATTGTTATAAAATTGTAAATGGAAAATTGGAAATCGTATGAAGTTAGCTTCTTCTTTTTTACTTGCAATAAAATTTTTACTTCCTCAACATGATTCTCCGTCCAATGCACGAAAAAGTGTAGTCGGTGCAATTTTGTGTATCGCATTAAGTCTTGTTCCATTGATTGTTGTTCTCGTAGTTTCAGATGGAATGATTGAAGGCATTACTGCAAGAACTGTTTCGCTTTCAAGTTTTGATTTACAAGTTGTACCTTACGGAATGTCTGGAGTTGATGCTTCAAAATATGACGAATACGAAAATCTTGCACAAGTGATAACTCAAGTTGAAGGTGTGAAATCTGCTTGTGTTGAAAGACAAGGTGTTGCACTTGCTTCAGGAAAAAATGGAAGAACGGGTGCAACTGTTCGAGGAGTTTCATCTTCACTTTATGAAAAAAATGAATCCTTTAGAAAATATTTGAACATTCTTGAAGGTGATTTTGATGTTTCAACAAACAAGGATGCTGTAATTGGTTCTAAACTTGCAAAAGATTTAAATTTAAAAGTTGGAGATACAATCAGAATAATCTCTTCTAAAAAAAATACTAACGGAAAAATTATTCCACGATTTTCAACTTTTAAAGTGAAAGGGATTTGTTCAAGTGGATATCAAGAGTTAGATGCTTTGTGGGTTTTCATAAATGGAAAAACTGCATTCGATTTATTTTCAACAGCTTCTTCAAAAATTGTAATTGGTGTAGAAACTGAAAATCCATTTGATAATGAAATTTATAAAATTTCAAATTTAATTGATGATGAACTTTACAAACACAATAAATATGCAAGCGTTTATACTTGGCAAGAATTAAATTCAAGTCAGTTAGAAAATTTTGCAACAACAAAAATGCTTTTGCTTTTAATTATGTCTTTGATTGTTTTAGTTGCAAGTATAAATGTTTCATCTTCTGTGATTATGTTTGTAATTGAACGCAACAAAGAAATTGCAATTTTAAAAAGTTTAGGTGCAAGTTCTCAAGGAATAACTTTTAGTTTTCTTTTGATTGCGATGTTTATAGGTTTTTGTGGAATTTTAATCGGAGTTCCAATTGGAATTTTGTGTGCAGTAAATGTAAATTCAATTTTAGATTTTTTTGAAAATGTTATCAATTTTGTATTATCATTAGGATATAACATTTTTGCAGATGCACAAAATTTTGTTCCTGTGTCAGTAATGAATCCTGAGTATTATCTTCAGGATATACCAATCGTTTTGCCTTTTGGTGAACTTTGTGCAATCGTTATTTTGGTTTTAATTTTATCAGTTGTAGTTTCAATTATTCCTTCTGTAAAAGCAGGAAAAGAAAAACCTCTTTCTATTTTAAGAAAGATATAAATTTGTGAGTGTAAAAAATGAAGTGTGATATTTGTAATGAAAATGATGCTGTGATTTTTGTTCGTCAAGTTACTAATTCCTCAGAACGAGAACTTTATCTTTGTGCTTCTTGTGCGCAAAAACGCGGAATTTCAGGTAATAATTCTAAACTAGATTTTAATCTTGGTGGACTTTTAGAAAATATGTTGAGTAATCAAGCTTCTGAAAAAAATAAAGTTTGCCCTGTCTGTGGTAGAAAATTTTTACACATTCAAAAAGAAAAATCTGTTGGTTGTGCAGAGTGTTATAATGTTTTTAAAAATGAAATTAGAGAAATTCTAAAAGGAATGGGAATTACAAAAAATTACACAGGAACGCTACCTAATCGATTAGAGAATTTTAAATCTTCTTTAAATGACAGAGTTGTTTTGCAAGAAAAATTACAAAAAGCAATTCAAGAAGAAAATTATGAAAAGGCTGCAGTTTACAGAGATAAATTAAAAATGCTAGATAATCAATCTATTGAGGAGGTAAGTGAATGAGTAATCAGTCTGCTGAACTTTCTGATGTTTGGTACAGTCTTGCTGGTCCAGATAACGATGTAGTTCTTTCAACAAGAATTCGACTTGCTAGAAATTTAGTGAACTTTCCATTTCCTCAAGGATTTAAAAATAATGATGGCGAAAGAGTTGCGTCTTTAGTTTTTGATGCCTTTTTAAAAGTTGATGAAAATGATTCTTATCAGTCTTTGTTGATTTCTGAACTTGATATTTTGGGGCAAAAAATTTTATCTGAGAGAGGCATTATCGAACCTGATGCAATTTCACAAAATGATTCTGGTTTGGTTTGGCGTGCTGATGGTAGATTATCTTGTACTGTAAATTGTAATGATCACATTAGACTTTCATCTTTTGTTACAGGACTTGATTTATCAAATGCAAATAATCTTGTAAAAGAAATTGATACCAAACTTCAAACTCATTTACAAATTGCAGGTTCTGCTGATTTTGGTTATTTAACATCTTCAATTAAAGATGCTGGAAGTGGAATGAAAATTTCTTTGTTAATTCATCTTCCTGCCATAACATATAGTGGAATGATTGAAAGAGTTTTCAAAGAAGTTATGTCTGAAGGATTTTCTGTTTCAGGTTTTTATGGTTCTGGAATGGAAGTTGGTTCTTCTCTTGGTGCTATTTATATAATTTCAACTGAAAATTCTTTTTCAGAAAATGAAGAAACTCAAATTGAAAAAATAAATAATTTAGGAAAAAAAATAATTGATTTTGAACGCAAAGTTCGAGCAGAAATAGCCGATAATAAACCAACCTTCGTTAGAGATTTAGTTTATAAAGCAATCGCGATTGTAAAGTACAGTCGATTTATCGAAACTCGAGAAGGTATAGATTTAATTTCTAAAATTAAATTTGGTTTGGATTTAGGTTTGCTTTCTGGTGTAGAAAATAATATGATGTTTTCATTGTTATATCGAACTCAAAATTCACATCTAACTTATGTTATTCGTTCAAGTAATTTATCTTATGAAAAAGATGTAAATACAGAAGAACTTAAAATTGAAAGATTGCGTTCATTGATTTTACAAGAATCGTTAACTACATTGCAGGTTAATGCATAATTTTTGCAAAAGGAATTTGAAGATATGATAAAAGGATTAACAAAACGAGCACATAAACTTTTAACTGTTTTAGCTCAAGATGAAGGAAGACGAAATTTAAGTTCATCACTTTTGCCTGAACATGTACTTTTAGCATTGATAAAATCTGGCGATGGTGTTGGTTACGAAGTTTTAGAAAATCAAAAAGTAAACATATTGAAATTACAACTTGTTTTGGAACAAAGTTTAAAACCTGAAAAAGATTCTGCTTCATTTGCTGATTTAATTCCGTCAAGAAGATTACGAACTTTGTTAGATTCTGCCGCAATCGAATCAAGAACTTTGCGACACGAATTTGTTGGTACGGAACATTTGGTAATCGCTGCCGCAAAAGAAGAAAGAAGTGCGTTTGCCGAATACATAAAAAGTTGTAACATAAAAATCGATGATTTACGCAGAGAAGCAAGTTTGCTGAATGCAGAAAGACCAATGCCACAAATTTCAAAAGTGTTTAGTACAGAAGGTGTTTCCGTTTTTGCAAATGCTAATGGAATGTCAAACTCACAAAAAGCAAATAATCAGAATGCTTCAATTTTGGCAGAGTTCAGTAAAGATATTACTGTAAAAGCAAAGAATGGCGAAGTTGATCCTGTTATCGGTAGAGATAGAGAAATAAATCGTGTTATTCAAATTTTGTGTCGCCGAACAAAAAATAATCCTGTTTTAATTGGAGAGCCTGGTGTTGGGAAAACTGCAGTTGTTGAAGGCTTGGCTCTAAAAATTGCATCTGGCGATGTTCCTAAAAGTTTGCAGAAAAAACGACTTTTAGTTTTGGATTTAGCTCTTGTAATCGCAGGTACAAAATTTCGTGGCGAGTTTGAAGAAAGATTAAAACGAATTATGAAAGAAGTTCGCGAACAAAAAAATATCATTTTGTTTATTGATGAACTTCACACAATTGTTGGAGCTGGAGGCTCCGAAGGTTCAATGGATGCTTCAAATATGTTGAAACCAGCACTTTCTCGAGGGGAGCTTCAATGTATCGGAGCAACAACTTTAAAAGAGTATCGAAAATATTTTGAAAAAGATACAGCCCTCGAACGACGATTTCAAAGCATCATTGTTGATGAACCATCGTTAAATGAATCAATCGAAATTCTTGAAGGAATAAAATCTAAATACGAACAATTCCACGGCATAAAATATGAAGATGGCTTGATGGAATTTATCGTAAAATATTCTCAGCGATATATTACTGGAAGATTTTTGCCAGACAAAGCTATTGATGTTTTAGACGAAGCTGGTTCTGTTAAAAAAATCAAAACTGACACAGAGCCATCTGTATACGATTTTTACGAATCAAAAATAAAAGAACTAACTGTAGAAAAGCATAATCTTGTTCAATCTCAAGATTACGAAAAAGCGGCAAGTGTTCGTGATGAACTTTACAAACTCAGAGATGAATTTGAACAATTAAAAAATAATCCTGAAAATAATTCTACAAATTTTACAGGCGTTGTTACAAAAAAAGATGTTTGTGATGTAATTTCCACAATGACAGGAATCCCAATTGAAGAACTTGATGAAAATGAATCTCATCGTTTAATCAATATGGAAAATGAAATTCACAAAACTGTTGTTGGACAAGATGAAGCAATTAAATTAATTTCTTCTGCAATTCGTCGTTCACGGGCTGGAGTTTCTTCTCTCAAACGACCAATGGGTTCATTTATTTTCTTAGGACCAACTGGAGTTGGAAAAACTTTACTTGCAAAAACTTTGGCAAAATTTTTATTCGGAAAAGAAGATTCTCTTGTTCGGATCGATATGAGCGACTACATGGAAAAACACAATGCTAGTCGTTTAGTTGGCGCTCCTCCAGGATATGTCGGTTATGACGAAGGTGGATTTTTAACAGAAAAAATTCGTCGCAATCCTTATTCTGTAATTCTTCTTGATGAAATTGAAAAAGCTCATCCTGATGTGTTTAATCTTTTGCTTCAAATTTTGGAAGAAGGTGAATTAAAAGATAATCTTGGTCATACTGTAAATTTCAAAAATACAGTTATCATCATGACAAGTAACGCAGGAGTTCGACACATTTCAAATGAAAATCGACTTGGGTTTAGTTCTTCAGAAAATGCAATTTTGGATTATTCTGAAATTAAATCAAGTGCGATGGCTGAACTTAAAAAAATTATGAGCCCAGAACTTATCAATCGTATTGATGATATTGTTGTGTTCAATGCACTTTCAAAAACTGAAATTTCTACGATTTTAGGATTGCAAATTGGTGAATTGGCAACTCGACTTTCTGAGCAACAACTTTCAATTCAGCTTACAAACAAAGCACGAGATTATTTAATCGAAAACGGATACGAACCTTCAATGGGTGCTCGTCCAATGCGTCGACTTATTCAGCGTGAAATTGAAGATGTACTTGCTATGAAAATTATCAATGGGGAATGTTCTAAAGGTGATGTTATTTCTGTAGAATATAAAAATTCTAAATTGCAAATTAAAGTAAAGAAAAATCTTTCACTTTTAGAAACTGAAGTTGATGAAAATTCATCACAAGAAAATGAGCAAGAAAAAGATACTTCACTTGTTATAAACTAAAATTTTGTATAAAATACTGTATTATGTATTTATCAGATTTTGGAAAAAAACTTGCTGAACAATCAGGGATTCAGCAACTTATGGACGATTTAGGACAACCTATTCCTGCTGGAGTAAAAGCATATCAACTTGGCGGCGGAAATCCTGCTAGAGTTCCTGAAGTTGAAAAAGCATATCGCACAGAAACAGAAAAACTTTTAGCTTCAGGTGATGATTTTGAAAATGCAATCGCGCGATACGATACTCCACAAGGTCGTGTAAGTTTTATCGAAACTTTGGCTGAATTTTTTAGACGAGAATACGGATGGGATATCGGACCTGAAAATATTGCAATTACAAACGGAAGTCAGTCTGCATTTTTCTTTTTGTTCAATATGTTCTCTGGAACTTTTTCTCAACCTGGAAAAGAGTCTATCAAAAAGACAATCGTTTTTCCTCTTGTTCCTGAATATGTAGGTTACGCTGACCAAGGAATTGAAAAAGGAACTTTCGTCGGAATTCCTGCAAAATGTGTTTATTATCCAGATAATACATTTAAATATTTTATTGATTTTGAAGCTCTCGAAGATTATCTTGCAAAACATAGCGAAGTTGGGGCAATGTGCGTTTCTCGACCAACGAATCCAACTGGAAATGTTTTAACAAACGACGAAATTCATCATCTTTCGGCTTTAGCATACAAATATAATATTCCGCTTTTTGTGGATAATGCCTACGGATTGCCTTTTCCAAATATCATTTTTACAGATGACGCAAAACCTTACTGGGATTCTTCTGTAATTCTTTCAATGAGTCTTTCAAAAATTGGTTTGCCATCTTTACGCACAGGAATTGTTGTTGCAAAAGCAGAATTGATTTCAGCACTTTCTTCAGTAAATTCTATCGTTGCATTGGCTTCTGGAAGTTTAGGACAAGTTATTTCTCAAGATTTATTTGCAACTGGCAAAATGAAAACTTTGGCAGAAACTTATGTAAAACCTTTTTATCAACAAAAATCTTTGTTTGCTCAAAGTTGCTTTAAAGAATATTTTGCAGGAACAAACTATTCTGTTCACAAAAGTGAAGGTGCAATCTTCAACTGGATTTTAATGAACGATTTAACAATTCCTACAAAAGAACTTTATGTAAAACTAAAAGACCAAGGTGTGATTACAGTTCCTGGCGAATACTTTTTCTTTGGAACTCCGAGCCATCCCCATTACGATAAATGTTTGCGCATAAACTACTCCCGCCCAGAAGACGAAGTTAGGGAAGGGATAAAAATCATCGCAGATACATATAAGAAATTTTGCAAATAATTGAATTGGTACCAGAAAAAAAACTGGCTTGTAAATTGTTTTTGAGATAAAAAATTTATACCAAAAGGCTCTCAGCCAAAATTTCCCCACGACCTGCGGTTCCTCACTTCGTTCGTCAATGCAGGTGTGTGTTAATTTTGGCTTACGCCTTTTGCAATAATTTTTTTTCAAAAATATTCTTTAAGCCAGTTTTTTTTCTGCACTAATTGGTGAATTTGCAAAGTTCTTATATTGCGGGTAGGAAAGGGGCGGAGTTGAGAGGTTTAATTTATTTTACATCCCCAGAAAAGTTGTTAGACTTTTCCAAGACCTGTGATATTTTGCGTAGATACTTAACAAGTCCAGTCCACAAATGTCTTTGACATTTCGCACTTATCTCATACAGCCCCATCTACCCACATGCCCAAAACAAAGCAAGAACCAATGTGTACACGCAAAATTGTAGCCAACGCGTAGACGGAAAATGGCACAGTGAAGTCTTGCAAGCGAA
>JAZRJV010000026.1:0-92282 GCA_045645985.1 Treponemataceae bacterium | reverse complement strand
AAAAAAAACTTAGTGCTGATAAATTATCAGAAGTGGCATCTGCTTTGTACGATGCTTCTGTAAATCAAACTTCACCTGATGTAAAGAAAGATTTACGCACACAAGCAATTTCTTATGCTGATAGAGCAATTTCTCGAGATTCTGAACAAGCACCTTCTCATTATATTTTAGGAAAAACTTATTCAGAAGATAGAAATTACGAAAGAGCAATAAATGAACTCACCAAAGCAGCACAAATTGATGGCTTAAACTATTTGTACTTTTACGAATTAGGAAAAGTTCAATTTTCTTTGAAAAAATTTAGCGAAGCTCGTTCTTCTTTTGAAACTGCTTGTAAATTAAATCCTCAATTTTCTCAAGGATTTTTTAATCTTGGTTTAACTTTAAAAACTTTAGGTCGCCAAGATGAAGCCTTGACTGCTTTCAAAAAAGCAACTGCTGTAAATTCTTCTTATGATAGAGCCTATCTTGAAATTGCTCGTCTTTTATCAAGAAAAAATGATGTAACTGGTGCAATCAACGCTTACGAAAATGCTCTAAAAATTGATGGTGCAAATATCATGGCTTTGCGAGAAGTTGCAAATCTTTACGCTTTACAAGGAAGTTATGCTATTGCAGAAAGTACCTTCAAAAAGGCTCTTTCATTTAAACCAGAAGACCCAATTACAAATTACAATCTTTCAACTGTACTTTATAGTCAACAAAAATATGATGATGCTTTAACTTATGGTAAAAAAGCTTGGGATTTGGCTCCTTCAAATATTACTTTCAAATACAACTATGCTTTGATTTTGGAAAGTTCTGGAAATTTGGATTCTGCAATACAACTTTATTCAGAAATTTTGAATCAAGACCCAACACATGTAAAAACAAATATCAATCTTGGAAAAATTTTCTTGGATATGGGGGATTCCGATTCTGCTCTTGCTTGTTTAAAACGAGCAGCCGAAAAAGACCCAACAAGTTTTGAAGCTGTGAACAATCTTGCTGGTGCATATCTTGCAAAAAGCGATTTTGACAATGCTGTTGTTTATTTTACAAAAGCGGTAACTATCGAGCCAAAAAACTTAACAGCAAAATTAAATCTTGCAAAAGCTTATGCAAGTGCGGGGCAATATGATTCTGCAAAATCATCCTTTACTGAAATTTTGCAAAAAGATAATAAAAACTGGGAAGCATATCTTGAACTTGCAAAAGTTTGTATTGCTTTAAAAGAACCAGACAAGGCAGAAGGATATCTTGTAACTTTGCAAGAAAAAAATCCTACATACAGAGCAAGTGAAGTTGCAAGTTTGCTACAAAGTATAAAATAATTTTTGTAAAAAAAATGCGTTGGCTTACAGATTTTGAAAGTCAACGCATTTTTTTTGAAATAAATTATGTTCAAGAATTTTTATGTTCTACGAACTCTTTGATAAAGTTCATCTTGGGAAAGAATGAACCAAATCGGTCTTCCGTGAGGGCAGTGTGGATCTTCAAGTTCAAAAGTTTGTTTTATCAAATCTTTTGCGGTAAATTCGTCGATGTAAGTTCCTTCCTTAATAGCAGCTTTACAAGCACAAGTTGCTAAAAAATTTCGCATAAAATCTTTTGGTTCGTATTGTTTTTCAAAAATTGCTTCAAATAAACTTTGTCTGTTTCCTTGCCACTTTATCGGAACTGAACTTACTTGCCATTTATCAGAATTTTCGATTTTTGACAAAGTAAAACCTGCTTCATTCATTTCATCTTGGATTTTTTCAAGATATTCATTTTGGCTTTCGGTTTCAATTTCAAATTCGTATGGAAAAAGCAAAGGTTGTTTTTGACCAGAAGTTTTTAATAATTGCTCGAATAAAATTCTTTCGTGGGCAGCGTGTTGGTCGATTACATAAATTTTTTCGTCTTTTTCAACAAAAAGAAAAACATTAAAGGCACTTCCTAAATATTTAAAAACTGGGGAATTTGTTTTTTCATAGGAAGAAGTTTTATTTTCATTTATAAATGAAGAATTTTCACTTTCAGAAAAATTTTCTTCTTCATCATAAATTGCATTTTTTCCTTGTTGATAAGAATTGTAAGCAAAATCTAAATTTTCTTTTTTTTCAGCGAAAGTTGATTCATTTGAAAAAAATGAATTTTTACTTGTGTTCGAAAATTTTGAATTTTCATAAAATTTTGAATTTCTTGAAGAATCGGTTTTTCCAAAGCCAGAATTTTGATTTTTTTCGGATGAAGGCTCTTCTGTGATTTTTGTAAAATTTGACTTTTGTTCGTAATCTTGATAATCAAAAGTATTTTGTTTTTCAACTGATTCAAACATGGCTTTTTTGTTGCTTTGTAAAAAAATATTTTTTACAGAACTGCTTACAGAATGATGAATTTGCGATAAATCTTTGAATCGAGCTTCTCGTTTTGCAGGATGAATATTAAAATCCACAAGTTTTGAATCGATGTTTAAAAATAAACATGCAACTGGATGAGTTCCGTTTGGAAAACTTCCTTCAACTCCGTATTCTATGGCTTGAACAAGTGAATATTCTACGATTTTTCTTCCGTTTACAAAAATGTGAATATTTTTTTTGTCGTTTCTGTAAATTGAAGAATCTCCAATAATCAATTTGTAAGACCATTCATTATTTGTGGAATCTTTATTTTCAATTTGAAAAAATAATTTTTCGCTTACTTTTAATTCCATGGCTTGAATGCATCGTTGAATTAAACTTTCGGTTGCAGGTAAATCTAATTTCAAATTTCCATCGTTGATAAATTTAAAATTGATTTGTGGATTTGGCAAAGATTTTTCTATGAAAGTTTGCTTACATAAACTTGCTTCTGAACTTGCTCGTTTCAAAAAAACTCGTCGTGCTGGAAAATTTTCAAAAAGAGCTTGAGATTGAACAATCGTTCCTTTTTCCAAAACGCCTTGTGTTATCACATTGTCTTGTGTAAGAGATGCTTCTAAATGCCAAGCGGGATTATCTTCTCGTCGAGTTGTGATTTCAAGTCGGCTAACGGAAGCAATGGAAGCTAAGGCTTCACCTCTAAATCCCAAAGTGCTAAGTGAAAGTAAATCAGTTTCGGTAGAAATTTTACTTGTGGCGTGAGGTTTTGCACAGGCAATTAAATCTTCTTTTGTCATTCCACAGCCGTCATCAGTAATTCTGATTTTATCAATTCCACCTCCTGCAATTTCAAGCGTAATTGATGAGGCTCCTGAGTCGATTGCATTATCTAAAAGTTCTCGAACAACTGCGTTTGGTCTATCGATAACTTCTCCTGCGGCAATTTTTCGAGCAACTTCTGGTGAAAGTTGTTTTATGGGTCGGTAAGTTTTTTGTTCTTTCATCTTTTCTCTTTCTAATAAATTTTACTAAAAAATTTAATCTTCTAAAGCAGAAAATAAATCAAGTTCAGGTTTTACTTTTGGCTCAACTTCTGAACTTGGTTGATTCATCAAAATTTGAATTTTGCTTTCGATTTTTGAAAGTTCTTTTTCCATTCCTTTTGCAAGTTTAATTCCTTGTTCAAAAATTGATAAAGCTTCTTCAAGTGGAAGATTATTATTTTTTATTTGTTCACTTAAATTTTCCAAAGTTTCAAGTTTTTTTTCAAAATTTTCCATATTTTATGCCTCCAAATTCTCTACATTTGCAAGGATTTTTCCTTTTGCAAGATTTATTGTTAAATTTTCACCAATTTTTGTTTGGTTTGCATCTCTAAGAAGTTTTCCATTTTTATCAAAGACAAGTGAAAATCCTCTGTCTAAAATTGATTGTGGACTTATTTGTTCCAAAGTATTTACTGCAATCTTTAATTGTTGCTTTTTTTGATTTATCAAATTATTCATTTGTAAAATCAAATTATCTTTTGCATCATCAAATCGTTGTAAAAGTGGTTGTTCAATGCTTCTAAAACGCAATTCCAAATTTTCTGGCGAAAAGTTTTTTATCAAAAGTTTGTAATTATCAACTTTGCTAGAAATTCCTCTTATCAATTCGTTTTTTGTTCGTTCGATAAGTTCTTCAATTTCACTTAAAAGTGGAACTGCCAATTCTGCTGCTGCCGACGGAGTTGGAGCTCTAACATCTGCTGCAAAATCTGACAAAGCCCAGTCGATTTCGTGTCCTACTGCAGAAATTACAGGAAGTTCAGAAGCCGCAACTGCACGAACAACAACTTCTTCCGAAAATGGCAATAAATCTTCTAGTGAACCGCCACCTCGACCAACGATTAAAACATCAGCAAGATTAAATTCGTTGGCAACTTTTATTTGTTGTGCGATTGTAACTCCAGCATCAGTTCCTTGAACAACACAAGGCAAAATCACAACCGAAACTAATGGATTTCTTCGTTTTACGATATTCAAAATATCTCGTAAGGCAGCTCCCGTTGGACTTGTTACAACGCCAACTCGCATAGGAAAAAATGGTAACTCTTTTTTATTTTCAGAATCGAAAAGTCCTTCCATCGCTAGTCGTTTTTTTCGTTCTTCTAAAAGTTGCAAAATATTTCCAGTTCCAAGTTCTTCCATTGAATTTACAACAATTTGGTAAGAACCTCTTTGAGCATAAACTGATAAACTTCCAGAAACTTTTACTTTTGCTCCGTCTTGTGGATTAAAAGTTAAACTTTTCAAACGAGTTTTGAACATTACTGCCGAAATTGAGGCTTTTTCATCTTTTAAAGTGAAATAAACATGACCTGTACTTGATGGTCGATAATTTGAGATTTCACCTTCAATTGTGATGTCTGGAAAAGAATTTTCTAATAAATCTTTTATTTGCTCTGTAAGTTCCGAAACTGTCATTCTTAGATTATATCATAATTAGATTTTAAAATGTAGTATCATTGTTGTATAGAGTTAAATTTTTTTTCCGATAATTAGATTATGAAGAATTTAGTTATTTTGTACGCTGGTTATAAATCAGATTATTGTAGTAAAGAACTTTTAGAAAATATCACTTGTAAAGAATTGGCTTTATCTTGGGCTTTTTCTGTTTGGAATTTTGCAGGTTTATCAATTTATGTTGATTCTGAAGAAAAGAAAAATCAGTTTTTAGAATTGATAAATAAAAATTTTCCAGAAAAGTTAGAATTAGTAAAATTTTGCGTAAATTCAACTTGGAAAGTAAAAGATTTAATTTCTCAAATCAAAGTTGATTCAGAAAATTTTGATAATATTGTTTATGGTCATGCAGATTGTCCTTTCTACAATTCCCAAATAACAAAAAAACTTTTAGAACTTCACACAGAAAGTTTGGCTGAATATTGTTTTGCAGACGGATATCCAGCAGGACTTTCACCTGAAATTCTTCATCCTGGAACTGTAAAAATTTTGGATTCACTTTGCAATCTTGAAAATTCCACAGATGGAACTGTTTTAAAATCAGTTGAAATTTCTAAACAAATTGTAAAACGAGATTCAATTTTTGAACTTTTAAAAACTGATATTAACTCCTTTGAAATTGAAACAATTCTTTCTGACCAAGATTATCGCGAAAATCGATTTGAATTTTATTGTGATTCAAAAAATAATTTTACTTTGTGTAAAAATTTTGCAAAAAACTTTTTTGAAAATAAATCAAAAATTCACGATTACGATATTGAACAAATTTGTGAAAATTCAAAAAATTCAATTGATTTATTGCAAGTTTTACCAACTTTTTACAATATTCAAATTGCAAGTTCTTGTAAATCAACTTGTACTTATTGTCCGTATCCAAAATGTTTTGAAAAAAAATATTCAAAATTACCTTCTCAAACTTCAGATTTTATGAGTTTTGAAAAATTTTCTAATTTAGTTGATAAAATCTCTGAATTTTCATCTGAAGCGGTTATCAGTTTGTCTTTGTGGGGCGAAGCAACTTTGCATCCGCAGTTTGAAAAATTTATCGAGAAAGTTTTGTCTTATTCTGGACTTTCACTTTTAATAGAACTTTCTCAATTAAATTTATCTGATGAAAAACTTTCAGAAATTGAAAAAATCGTAAAAAATTCTCCAGAAAGAACAAACGGAAAAGAAAAAATTTACTGGATAGTTTCAGTTGATGCTTGTAATCAAGATTCTTACGCAAAAATTCACGGAAATTCATCAAATTTTGAAGAAACTTGCCAAAGCATTTTGAAATTATCTTCACTTTTTGAAAATTGTGTTTATCCGCAGTTTATGAGATTGCAAGAAAATGAAGATTCTTTAGAAACTTTTTATCGCTTCTGGAAAGAAAAAAATGATGGAAAATTGATTATCCAAAAATATGATAATTTTGCAGGTTATCTTGAAGATAAAAAAACAGCGGACTTAACTCCGATTACAAGAAATCCTTGTTGGCATTTAAGACGAGATTTTGTAATTTTGTTAAATGGAGATGTATCCATTTGTAGAGAAGAGTTGTTATCAGGTAGTCAAGGAAATGTTTTTTCAGAAAGCTTAGAATCAATTTGGACTAAGCGAAAATCCTTTTTAGAAAATTATGTAAAAGGAAATTTAACTTCACTTTGCGAGAAATGCGATGAATACTATACCTTTAACTTTTGATGAAAAATTGCCAAGTTGTACAATCTTAGGTGGAAAAGAAAATATTGATTCTGCAAAATTTCCAATTTCTGTTTTGTTGCTTAGCAGAAATCCTGGCAGCTTCAAAGAACAAACTTTAGAAACTTTGATAAATTCTGGTTTTGAAAGTGTTATCACCATAGAAACTACAAAAGACAATTTTAAACTAGATAAATATGTTAAAAAATTTCCTCAAGTAAAATTCATTGTACCTTCAGAAAATTTGTCAGTTGGTGCAAAAATCAATCTTGGAATGTATGAATGTTCAAGTGAATATTTGCTTGTACTTTGGGATGATGTTGTTTTAAAAAATTCAGTTTTCAATAATTTGTTGATAAATAAAATTCTTGCAACTGAATGTGCTTGCCTTTGTCCTGTTTTTATAAATCAACATATGCAAAGTATTCCTGTTCAGATGAATCCAATGATAGAAAAATCTTCATTTGAAATTTTCCCTTCACAAGTTGTATATGATAATACTGCTACATTATTTCCATTTGATTTTGTTGGAGTCTATAATAAAAGCAAATTTATAAATCTTTGTGGTTTTGATACAACTATAAAATCATCTTATTGGCAAAATTTAGATTTTTCTGTGAGAGCTTGGCTTTGGGGCGAAAAAATTCTTTCTTCTCCAATATTTAGACTTTCTTATTCTATTTCAGAACCAATATCAGATTCTACAATCGACGAAAGTTATTTTAGATTTTACTTAAAAAATATTGCGCTGGTTTACAAGGTTGATTATGGATATGTTCCTATAAGTTGTTTTTTTCAGTTTCATAGAAAATCAGCATTATCTTTTTCAGATGCCTTAAAAGAATTTAAAATTGCAAGAAAATGGGTAGCTAAAAATTCTTTTAGATATAAAATGGATATAAATAAATTAACTGCAAAATGGGGCAAAGAGGATTAAAATGAAAAAAGCAGTTGTTGTTCAATGTCGACTTGGTTCAACTAGATTAAAAAATAAAGCTCTAAAAGAAATTGATGAAAAAACTATCCTTGAATATGTTTTAAATTCAATGAAAAATGTGGACGCAGCTTTGTATTATGTTCTTACAGATTTTGCTTCTGTTTCAAAATTAAAACCTATCGTAGAAAAATGCGGTTGGAATATTTTTGCAGGAAGTGAATTTGATGTTCTTGATAGATTTTGTTCATTTCTTCGCTTTATTGAAAATACCGAAGTTCATAATTTCCCTGATATTATTGTAAGAGCAACTGCTGATAATCCATTTTTATTTTACGATTGTGCTTCAAAAATGGTAGAAGCCTACGAAGATAAAGTAAGATTTGGTTTGATTAAAGATGAAAATTTCAAAATCGATTATTTTACTTGGACAGGATTACCTCATGGAAGTGGAGTTGAAATTTTACGAACTTTATCTTTACTTGAATCTGTAAATTATACTTCCTCTCCTTACGACCACGAACATGTAGGTCCTGCGCTTTATAATCACAAAGATAGATATAATTGCGTTTTTGAAAGTTCTCCAGAAAAATGGAATCATCCAGAATTGCGAACCACAGTTGATACTTTTACTGATTTTTTTAGAGCAAAAACAATTATCAATTATGTAAAACTTCAGAAAAATTTATCAGTTTTAGAAAATCCTTTGGATTCGCAAATTGTAATCGAAGCTTGTAATTCAAAAGCAGTTACAAATCCGATTTTATTTGTTCCAAACATTGACGGAAAACACGGAAGCGGACATTTAAAACGATGTTTAGAACTTGCATCTTTACTTTGTGCAGATATTTATTTTCCAAAAGTAAAAAATTCCAAAAATCATGAGATTTTAGAAACAATTATCAATGGATTTATTTTGCAAGGTTTAATCACAAGGGATCAAATTGTAAAAGATGAATTTCCAAAAGAATTTTATTCTTTAATTGTGATGGATAATTTTAAAACTTCTCAAAAAGAAATTGATTATTTTTCAGAATTTGCTCCAGTTATAAGCCTTGATGAAGGTTCAAACGAAAAAGTTTTACAAAAAATTTCTTATTCGCTAAATATAATTCCTTCTGAAATTAAAGAAAAAAATATCAATTTTACAAATTACGATTTTATTCCAGTTCCAAATACTCACAAAGAAAAATCTGTAAAATCAATAAATGAAATAAAAAATATTTTGATTGCTTTTGGTGGAATTGATAAATCATTTTTTGCATTAAAACTTGCCCAAAAAATTGAATCCTTATTATTATCAGAAAAAAATTCAGAATTTAACATTACGATTGTTACTTCAAATAAATTAATTTTAGAAAATGAATTTTCTTCAAGAATTTGCGCAAAATCTTCAATAGAAAATTTAAAAGATAAATTCAAGGAATACGATTTAGTTTTTACTCACTACGGATTTTCTGCTTTCGAAGCGATTTCTGCAAATTGTTTGGTTTTCACTTTTGCACCAACTTCACTTCACAAAAAACTTTCTAAAAAAATGGGATTTACAAATCTTTCTCACGGAATTTCTGAAAAAAAATTGAAAACCGAAATTGAAAATCTTATTCAAAAACAAGATTCTGAATTTATCAGTCAACTTAAAAACAATAATTTTGAAAAATTAGATTCTCAAAAAGAACTTTCTGTGTTTGTTAGAAAGTTATCAGAAAAAAAATTGATGAATTGTCCAGTTTGTGCTTCAAAAAATCAAATTTATCAGGATAAAATTATCAGTCGGGATAAAATAAAAACAATTCGTCGTTGTAAAAAATGCAATCTTGATTATATCAGTTTTGAAAATACAGAAAAAACTGAATATAACGCAGATTATTTTGGCGTTGAATACAAAAATCAGTACGGAAAAACTTATCTTGAAGATTTTAATTCCATAAAAAATTCATGTTTGCGCCGTCATCAAATTGTTGATAAAATTTTTAGAAAAACTCAAAAAGATTTGTCAAAAAAGGGCAGAGTTTTGGATATCGGTTGTGCTTATGGTCCGTATTTAAGTGCATCTTCAGATTTAGGTTGGCTTTCTTTTGGAATTGAGCCATCTAGCGACGCAGTTGATTATGTGAAAAACAAATTGAATTTTAAGGCAATTTGTTCAAAATTCCCCGTAGAAAATTTGCCAACTGAATTTTCAAATTTTAACGCCGTTACAATGTGGTATGTTATCGAACATTTTGAAAATTTAAACGAAGTTTTATCTACAATTTCATCTTTGCTCGATAAAAAAGGAATATTAGCTTTTTCAACTCCGTCAAATTGTGGAATTTCTGGAAAATACAACAAAGCAGATTTTTACAAAAATAGTCCTTCAGACCATTTTTCAATTTGGAATCCAAAAATTGCAAAAAAAATCTTAAAAAAATACGGATTTAAAACTGTAAAAATTGTTTCTACAGGAATTCATCCAGAAAGATATCCTTTTGTAAAAAAACATAGTGTACAAAAAGGAACTTTTATGTTCAAATTATTTGAACTTCACGCAAAATTGTTCAAATTAGGAGATACTTTTGAAATCTATGCAATCAAAAAATAAAAATATCTTAATTTTAGGTGCTTCACTTTTACAAAAACCTGCAATTCAAAGTGCAAAAGAACTTTGTTGCAAAGTTTTTGTTGTTGATGGAAATCCAAATGCACTTTGCGTTCCTCTTGCTGATGTTTTTGAATGTATCGATTTAAAAGATGAAGAAAAACTTTTATCTTTTGCAAAAAAAATTTATAAATCAGAAGGATTGTCTGGAGTTTTTACTGCTGGAACTGATTTTTCAAAATCTGTTGCTTATATCAGCGAAAATTTAGGTTTACCAGGTCATTCTTATCAAGCTGCAAAAAATGCAAGTGATAAGGCTTTGATGCGAAGTTGTTTTAAAAAACATAAAGTAAATTCACCAAACTTTATTGTTTTAACAGAAAATGATTTACCAAAAATTCAAAATGATTGCAAAAATTTCTTACTTTCTAACGGATTTTCGTTAAATGAATCTTTAGTTATCAAACCTTGCGACAATATGGGGGCTAGAGGTTGCAAAAAAATCGAAAATCTTGATGATACTGAAAATTTTATGGAAGCTGTAAAAGACAGTATCAAAAATTCTCGTTCAGGAAGAGCCATTTTAGAAGAATTTATGGACGGAAAAGAATTTTCTATCGATGCCTTAGTTTATAAAAATGAACTTTTAATTACTGGTTTTGCAGATAGACACATTTTTTATCCACCATATTTTATTGAAATGGGCCATACAATGCCGACAGATTTGCTTTATCCAGATTTTTTGGATGTTGTAACTGAATTTGCAAAAGGGGTAAAATCACTTGGCTTAACTTGTGGTGCTGCAAAAGGTGATGTAAAACTCACTTCAAAAGGAGTGATGATTGGCGAAATTGCGGCTCGGCTTTCTGGCGGATATATGTCTGGCTGGACTTTTCCGTATTCCTCAGATATAAATTTAACAAAACAAGGAATTTTACTTGCTTTAGGTGAAAAACTTGATATTCCAAACGAAAAAATTGAAATTTTACAAAAAAGGTCATTTTTCAAAAATACTTATTTGATAAAAAATTGTAAAATTCCAAAAGTTTGCGCAGAACGGGCTTGGATTTCAATTCCTGGAAAAGTAAAAAAAATTTACGGTTTACCAAATATCGAAAAAAATGAAAATTCAGTTTTAAAAGATGTTTTTATTCGTGGTAATGTAGGGGATGATGTAAAATTTCCAGTAAATAATGTTGAAAAATGTGGAAATGTAATTACTTTGTCAGAAACTCGAGAAGAAGCAATTCAAGAAGGCGAAAAAATTATTAGCAAAATTGTTTTGCGTTTAGAAGCAAATAACAAAGCAACAACTGAATTTTTGGAGCAAGATTTGCAAACTGAATTTCCGCCATCAGCTTTCAATATAAATTTTGATTTTGAAAATATCGAAAAAATGACACAAGAAATTGAAGTTTCTTCCTTAAGAGATTGGAATTATCGTACGATAAAAGATACGGTGGAACTTTTTGAAAAAATCACAAATTGTAAAATTTCAGAAGTTCAAAATTCTAAAAAATTTTGGAAATATTTGCTTCGTGGTGGAATCCAAGGCACTTTGTATTTTTACGATAGCGTTCTAAAAAAGGACTGATTTTAATGAAAATTAAACTTTGCAAGATTTTGTTTTTTATCATTTTAATTTTCTCAAATACTTTTGTTTTTGGTGCAGACGAAAATCTTTCAAATAACGAAAATTCTGTTAAAAATGGATATATATCCTTACTTGAAGCAAGTGAAAATCTTGGCTCAAGTTTATTCTGGGACCCAATTACAAATTCAGGAATTTTGGAAAAAAACGGAAATTCAGTTTCTTTTGCATTAAATCAAGAAATCGTTGTTTATAATTTTAGAGATTTTGCAATAACGGAACCTCCAATTTTACAAAATGATAAGGTTTTTATTTCTAAAAATTTAGTTGAAAGTGCTAAAAATCTTTTTGCAACACCAATTACAGAGGCAAATTTCAAAATCGGTGCAATTTTAATTGATGCTGGTCACGGAGGAAAAGACCCAGGTACAGTTGGTTCTGTAACGAAAAATGGAAAAAAAATTCAACTTAACGAAAAAGATATTGTTTTAACAGTTGCAAATAATTTACACGATATGTTAAAAGCAAAATATCCAGATAAAAAAATAATGATGACTCGTTCAACTGATGTTTATTTAACTTTGGAACAGCGAGTTGAAATAGCAAATTCCGTAAAATTAGCCGAAAATGAAGCAATCGTTTATGTTTCAATTCATGCAAATTCAGCCTTTGATAAAAAAGCAAGTGGTTTTGAAACTTGGTATTTGAGTCCAGGCTACAGACGAAATATTTTAACCGAAAATGACGCAGACGCCGAAATTTTGCCAATTCTAAATTCTATGCTTGAAGAAGAATTTACAACCGAAAGTATTTTGATTGCAAAATTCATTGATGATGGTATGAAAAAGCAAATTGGCGACTTATCAAAAAGTAGGGGATTGAAAGAAGAAGAATGGTTTGTTGTCCGAAATGCAAATATGCCAAGTGTTTTGGTGGAAGTTGGCTTTGTTTCAAATCCTGAAGAAGCTTTACTTTTATCTGATCAAAACTACTTGCGTAAAGTTGCCTTAGGGATATATAATGGAGTAAGTTCGTTTGTAACTCATTTTGAACATTCTAGAGGATTTACAATTTCACAATGAAAAATTTGAATATATCAGAAACAATAAAAAAACTTACTCGAGTAAATTTTGCTTCAAAAGTGCTTGTTGTAATTTTATTTATGGCATTGATTTTTTCTTTGGTAATGTTTTTCTTAAATGGATATTCACAAAGACGAGTTTTTCTTTTTGAAAATTTAGATAAAGAAGGATTATTTGCCGAAAATCGTTATTTCCCAAAAAATAAATTTTTGGACGAAGTAGAGCTTTATGTTTCTGAACTTTTGTTAGGACCAATAAACGAGCGATACAAATCTGTTTTTGCTCCTGGCACAAAGTTGAAAAGTTGCTTTGTTAGAGATGGCGTACTTTATGTAGATTTATCTTTAGATGCTCATTTTACAGATAAAAAAGTATCAGAAATTAGGGAAGGAGCTGAAATTTTTAAGAAAAATATATTTAGAAATTTCAGAAAAATTGATAAAATAAACATATACATCGAAGGTAGAAAAATATTTGATGATTAGAATAAAATTTGTTAAACAATAAAAAAAAGCGTTGACAAATTTTATAACATTGATATACTTGTATATACAGGGCTACATAACGTGTATAAAAGGAGCTTTGAATGAAAAGAACTTTCATTTTAGTAGTAATGGCGTTCCTCCTTGTTGGATCATTAGCATTTGCAGATGAAGCAGTACTTATCGACTTCACTTTGATGGAGCCAGATATTGTTGCAGATGAAAATGGTAATCCTACACAAAACGGAAGAACAGTAATGGATTACAGTGTAACTGCTGGTGCAACATTCACTGACGAACAAAAAGGATTGATGAAAACTTCTCTTGCTATGCAAAACTGGGAAGTTGTATTGAATTCTTCAGCAAGAAATATTAATAGTTTGACAACTTCAACTGTTATTCCTGCTCCAGTTCGTGACTCAGCAAAAGTTCCATTCGCTGGAAAAAGCGTAATGGGTGTAAGAATCTTATTCCCATCTTATGCTGTAAACTCAAACGCTAGAATTTCTCCAGCTTTTGAAATTCCTGCATATGAACCAATGGCAACTGCTGATGAAGATGGTAATATTCAACCACAAACAGATGAAGAAAAAGCAAGTGGTAAAACACGATTTGAAGATGGTTACGGTGTTGTTAAAAATGTTGGAACAGTAAAATCAGTTTCTGTTACAACAATGGGTATGAACTATCCACACGGACTTTATGTTCTTCTTAAAGATAACGACAACATTGAAAGACGATACTTCATGGGATATCTTGGTTTTGACGGATGGAAAGAATTACAGTGGAACAACCCACAGTATGTTACTGAAGTTAGAAACAGAGAACTTCGCTTGATTCCTATTTACCCACGCGGAATTCCTTTTGTTAAATTTACAGGATTCCAAATTACACGCGATGCTATGCACGCAGGTAATGACTTTATCGGATATTTCAAAGATGTAAAAGTTATTTATGACAAAGCTGTTCTTACATCAGAAAGAGATATTGCAGATGAAGATTTATGGGGAATTATTGGAAAAAAAGAAGCAGCAAAACAAAACGCAGAAATGACTCGTTTTGGTGCACATCAAGTTGAAAGATTCCTTGAAAAACAGAAGATGGCTACAGAAGAAGCATTCACATCTTCACTTTCAGAAGATGTAGAATAAACTTAGGTTATTCTACTGGTAAAGACTATTCGTGTACGGAGATAATTTCGTAACGGATAGTCTTTTTTTTTATTTGATTTATTAAGTTATACATGTTAAAATGTAATAGATGAACAACGAAATTATTATACCTAACAAAGAGCAACTTCAATTTGCTTATGATTCTTATAAACCTGTTTTAACAGCTATTTTGTTCAGTATTGAACAAAAACTTAAGAAAAATCTTAAATTAGCCTCAATGCCAACTTTTAAAACTCGTATTAAGGATTTTAATAGTTATTATAAAAAATTACTTAGAGTAAGACCAAAATCCATCGGAAAACAAAATTTACCAACTCTTACAGATTTGCTTGGAATTCGTGTTATTTGTGCATTTTTAGAGGATTTAAAAACAGTAGAAGAACAAATTTCCAAAATATTTAAAATCATTGAAATTGAACGCAAAGGTGCTGACCGAACTTTTAGTGAATTTGGATATGAGTCAATTCACTTTTTGGTAGAAATTCCAGAGGAATTTAAAACTGATAAAGATACTGTTCCTGATGGTTTAGTTTGCGAAATTCAGGTTAGAACAATTTTACAAGATGCTTGGGCAGAAGTAGAGCATGAATTGGTTTATAAATCAGAATTTTCTCCATTTGATTTGCCACTTAGAAGAAAATTAGCATCGTTGAATGCAAGTTTGAGTTTATCAGATATAATTTTCCAAGAAATTCGTGATTATCAAAATAAATTGAACAAAGAATTAGATTGTCGCCGAGAAAGTTTTTATGATAAAGCTGATAATATTGCAAGAGGAATTATTTTAGAAAAAAATTCCGAAGAAATTGAAACTAATATTGAAACCGAGAGAAGTCCTACAGACATGGCGTCTCCTTATATTCGAGGAACTATTGATGATATGATTCTCGAAGCGATACATGCACACAATACTGGTAATCTTGAAAAGGCTGTTGAAATTTATACAAAAATCATCGAAGCAAAACCATCTCCAAACCACATAGTTTTGTCAGTTATTTATAAACATCGTGGAATGGCAAAATTTGCAATGAATAATTTTGAACAATCTCTAGAGGATTTTAATAACAGTTGTAAATATGATCCTTCTAGTTTTAGGTCGTATTATTATGTTGGAATTGTTTATAGCGTTTTAGGGCAAAATGAAAAAGCTTTAGAAGCATTTGATAAATCTTTGGAATTAAATGGATTTCAAGCTCATGTATATTACAGAAAAGCATTGGCTTGCTACAATGATTCAAATTATTCACAGGCTCTCAATGATTTGCAAAAAGGAATTTCTTTGGGGCTCGATGATGAAGACTCTAAAAAATTGCATAATAAAATTATGTCAAAACTAGATATGAATATGTAAAAAAAAATATAAAAATATTTATTTTTCTTCTTAAAAGTTATTGACATAAATTTTTATATTTGTTAGTATCTTAAATGTAAGGAACAACAACTTGTCTCCTTCGTCTAGTGGTTAGGACATCGGGTTTTCATCCCGACAACAGGGGTTCAATTCCCCTAGGAGATGTAATTAGGCTTAATTCTTTTTAGGATTAAGCCTTTTTTTTATGGGTGTTACTATGTTTGGAGATGATGATTTTTCTCAGGAAGTTCAAATTCCTCTTAATGTTGAAAATCTTGCTGGTTTGATTTCTGCAGGTGGTGCTATGGATAGCCTTACAGAAAATTTTGAACAGCGTGATTCTCAAATCGAATTGTTAAAAAAAATTTGTCACTCCTTTAATGACGATAAAATCGGTGTTTTTGAAGCTGGAACTGGAGTTGGAAAATCATTTGCATACTTACTTCCTTCTATTGTCTGGGCAAATCAAAACAAAGAAAGAATTGTAATTTCTACAGGAACGATAAATCTTCAACAACAAATTTTTGAAAAAGATATTCCTTTTGCACAAAAAATCACTGGAACAAAAATAAAATCTTTGCTTGTAAAAGGTCGTCAAAATTATGTTTGTTTACGACGCTTTTTTGAAACACTCAACGAAATTGATTTATTTACAGAAGAAAAAGAAGAATTAGATGATTTAAAAGAATGGTTAAATTCTACAAAATCTGGTGATAGAAGCGATTTAAATTTTTTACCAACAGAATCATTGTGGCAAAAGATAAATTCTGAATCTGATGGTTGCAGAGGGCAACATTGTCTTTATAAAGATAAATGTTTTGTAATGAAAGTGAAAAAAGAAGCCGCTTCTAGTCAAATTTTGGTTGTAAATCATCATTTGCTTTTTGCAGATATTGAAATGCGCCTTGCAAACGGTTTTGAGAATGCAGCAGTTTTGCCACCGTACAAAAAATTGGTTTTTGATGAAGCTCATGGAATTGAAAATGCTGCAACAAGCTTTTTTTCTGAAGGTTTTAATCGATTTAGTTTACAAAAGCAATTACGCTTGATTTATCGAGCAAGAAAAGGTAATAAAGCAGGTTTGATTTTTTCTTTAGAAACGCTTTCTACTGAATCTAGTTGTGTTGGTGACTTAGTTTCGCAAATTTCATTGTTAGAATCTCATTTAATGGAGCTTGAAGAAGTTACAGAGAATTTGATGCAAAAAAATTATTCTCTTCGAATTTGTGAAAATCCTAGATATGATTTTTCATCTTTATTTGAAGTTTTTAAAATTATCGCTTCGGATTTAGCATTGATAAATAAAATTTTAGGTGATACACTAGGCGGAATTTCTGAAGAAGATAAAAAAATTGATTCAGTTTGGGAAGCAACGACTATTTTGCATCGATTAGAAGCATTGGCCGCCTTTTGTGTAAACTTTACTCGCTGGGATGAAAATCCTGACAAAGTTTTTTGGATAGAGAAGGGAAAATATATAAATTATTATCAAACACCACTGGATATGTCTTCTTTGCTTCACAAGGGAGTTTTTGAGCCTTTTTCAACAGTTGTTTGTACTTCAGCAACTTTGGGAATTGCATCTAATTTTTCATTTTGGATGAGACGAAATGGGATTCTTTTTGAAGATAAAGAACGAATTTTACAAGGCATTTTTGATTCTCCATTTCCATATAATAAAAATGTTTTGTTTGCAGTTCCAAATGATGCTGTTAGTCCAGACGAATTTGTTTTTCAGGCTTATGTTGAAGATTCTTTGCCTTCCTTAATAAAAGCCAGCGATGGTAGAACTTTAGTTTTATTTACATCGTATGAATCATTAAAAAGTGCTTATGATTCATGTTTTTCAACTTTGCTTGCTAGTGGAATCAATTTGTACAAACAAGGTGATGATGATCGATTCCGATTGTTAGAGAAATTTAAAAATAATGTAAATAGCGTTTTATTTGGTACATATTCATTTTGGGAAGGTGTAGATGTTCCAGGAGAGTCTCTTTCTCAAGTTATTATCGTAAAATTGCCTTTTGGCGTTCCAACTGATCCTGTCTTTGCTGCTCGAGGTGATGCAATAAATAAAAGAGGCGGTAGTTCCTTTATGGAATTAAGTGTTCCAGAAGCAGTTATTAAGTTTAGACAAGGTTTTGGTAGATTGATGCGAAAATCAACAGATAAGGGCGTTGTTACAGTTCTTGATAAGCGATTGATTACTAAAAGATACGGTTCGATATTTTTGAATAGTATTCCTAAGACAAATGTTTGTATAGAAAGTTTATCAACAATTTGTAGGAAAATCTCATACTTGCTTGACACTAATTAAACTTGATAATATAATTATCTTAAATTACTATTTTTTTGGAGGCTGACGTATGGCAGGAGCTAGTAAAAACTCTCGTACTTCGGTTACTACACACAAATTTTTCTGCTCATGTGGTGGCGAAGTTGTAATGAAGACTTTATTTGAAACTGGAAGATTAAAGAACGTTGCAGAATGCACACAGTGTAAACGTTTAGAACGAAGACCTAAAGATTTCAAATAGATTTCTTTTTATTCATTAAATAGGCCTGTGCGGTAGTGCAGGCTTTTTTCTTGAATATTGATTATTTGTTGTATATCAAGTAATTACACATATAATCGTTAGTTTTAACTACTTGACTAATGCTTGTATGTTTAGTAAAATAAATTACAGTTTTTTGTTTGGGGGGTTCTCCTTTGGTAGGAAAGAAATCATCTGCTGAAAAAAGACACAAGCAGAGCGAAGTTCGTCGTTTGCGTAATAAGTCTGCAAAAAGTGCAGTTCACACAGCTGCAAGAAAATTTGTAGAAGCTGTTCACGCTAAAGATGAAGCTTTGGCTTCAGAAAAACTCAAAGTACTTGTTAAAGAGCTTGATACAGCTGCAGGAAAAGGTATTTTGACAAAAAATTCTGTGTCTCGAAAAAAATCACGCATGATGAAGTTATACAATGCTTCATTTAATGCTGCTAACTAGAATGAAAAGGTTGTAGGTACTGTCTGATTAAAAATTAGACAATCTGCAACTTTTTTGTTTATCAGGTAATCTAATTATAATTTTAGCCTTTGTTTAATGTAAAACAAGATTTATTTGTGGTGGGACTTTGGGAGTTATAATCCATGAAAAAAGTTACAAAGTTTGATCTTGTTGAGGCTGTGTATGAAAATACCAGTTATGATAAGAAAATTGTACAAACAGTAATTGATTCCTTCTTGGAACAGGTAAAAATTTCTTTAAAAGATTCATCTACAATAGAATTACGAGGTTTTGGAACTTTTGAGTTGCGTTTACGAAAAGGTAAAGAATCAGCAAGAAATCCTAAAACAGGCGATAAAGTTTCTGTTGCACCTCATTATGTTGCCGCTTTTAGATCAGGACAAGAATTAAAAAAAGCATTGTGGGATTTACCTGTTGAGGAATAAATAGTTATTTTTTAGATAAATACTTCATTCCAATTTTTAAAATAATAAAAATTTTTATACTTTCTATAGTTTTTATTAGGAAATAATATGGCACAACTTTATCAAAATAAAGAAAAAAATATTACAGTTCTTGGAACAGAAACTGAGTTTTCAGGTGAATTAACTTTTAAAGATAATTTAGTAATTACTGGAAAATTTAACGGTTCTATAAATGCAACTGGTGATTTGGAAATTTCTAAAGAAGCTATTTGTAATGTAGAAAATATTTCTGTAAACTCTGTTGTTGTTTCTGGAAAAGTTAGAGGAGATATTGTTTCTCAAAAATTTGTAGAAATGAAAAATGGTAGCACTATTCAAGGAAATGTTACAACTTCAAGAATCAGAATTGAAGATGGTGTGGATTTTCAAGGTAAAATTTCTATGGTAGAAAGTGCAGAAAAAACAGATTTATTTTCTATGAATTCATCAGAATATAAAGATTCACTTACTCTATATCAAGGTATCGATAAAAAATAATAATTATGGAGAAAATATTTTATGGCACCAATCAGACGAAAGCGTAGTGAAGCAACATCTGAAGATAAAGTTTCAACTTCAGAAGAGCAACTTCAACTTGACTTAGTGTCAGATAATCAACAAGAAAATGGTAATTCATCAGAAAATGTAAATTGCCAAGAAAATTCTAGTGCAGTTGAAAGTTCTGAAAATTCAACTGTTGTAGAAACTTCAACTTCTGAGAACACAGTAAAAGAAAATAATAATTCAGAAGAAAATTCTACTAACGAAACAACAAATTCAAGTAGTACAGAAACTAGAGTTTTTCCTGCTAAAGAAAAAACTTCTGTTAGACCAAAATTAAAAAGACGAATGCCACAAAGACGAGATAATCCTCGTCAGTATGTTCAATCTTACGAAAATCAACAAGAAAATCCTGCAACAATAGAAGATGATGCAACAAGAGATTCTAAGCCAAGACTTTTAATCAATGAATTAACTAAAATGGGAATGCATGATTTGCGTGCATTAGCTGAAAAGTATGGGTTTACAAGTGATTATCTTGCTCCAATGAAAAAGCAAGACTTGATTTTTATCATCTTAAAAGCACATACAGAACATGGTGGAATTATTTTTGCTTCAGGTGCTTTAGAACTTTTGCCTGATGGTTATGGATTTTTGCGTTCTCCTCAGAATAGTTATTTGCCAGGTCCAGACGATGTTTATATTTCACCAAGTCAGATTAGACTTTTTAATTTAAAAACAGGTGATACAGTATACGGACAAATTCGTAGTCCAAAAGACGGTGAGAGATATTTTGCACTTTTAAGAATTGAAACAGTAAACGATGAAGATACTCGTGCCGCACAAACTCGTATCCCATTTGAAAATTTAACTCCGCTTTATCCAGATGAAAAATTACATCTTGAAACAATTACAACAGAATATTCAACTCGTATTATGGATTTATTCTGTCCGATTGGAAAAGGGCAGCGAGCATTGATTGTTGCTCCACCAAAAGCTGGTAAAACAATTTTGATGCAAAAAATTGCAAACGCAATTACAAAAAATCATCCTGAAGTTCACTTGATTGTTCTTTTAATTGATGAACGACCAGAAGAAGTTACAGAGATGGAACGCTCAATCAATGCAGAAGTTATTTCTTCAACTTTTGATGAACAGGCAACTCGCCATGTACAAGTTGCAGAAATGGTACTTGAAAAAGCAAAACGATTAGTTGAACACAAAAAAGATGTTGTTATCTTCTTGGATTCAATTACTCGTCTTGCAAGAGCTTACAACCAAACAGTTCCTACTTCAGGAAAAGTTTTGTCTGGTGGTGTTGATTCAAATGCACTTCATAAGCCAAAACGATTTTTTGGTGCTGCTCGTAATGTTGAAGAAGGCGGAAGTTTAACAATTATTTCAACTGCACTTATCGAAACAGGAAGCCGTATGGATGAAGTTATCTTTGAAGAATTCAAAGGTACTGGAAATATGGAAATTGACCTTGAAAGAAAACTTGCAGAACGCAGACTTTTCCCTGCAATCAGCATAAAAAAATCTGGAACACGAAAAGAAGACTTGCTTCTTACAGAAGAGCAACTTCAAAAAATTTGGGTTCTCAGAAAAGTTATCAGTCCTATGGATGATGTTGAAATTATCGAATTGTTGCTTGATAGAATGTCAAAGAGCAAAGATAACGAAGCTTTCTTGCGTTCTATGAATACTTCTGATATGGGGTAGATTAAATTTTAATTATTTTGTATAATGTAATAGTTATATATAAATTTGAAGTCTTGTGAACTTAGTTTGCAAATGCTCTATTTTCGGGCAAGGCTTTTCAAATATTTGGAGGAAAACATGAAAGAAGGTATACACCCAAAGTACGAATTAACAAAAATCACATGTGTTTGTGGAAATGTAATTGAAACTCGTTCAACAGTTCCTAACATCAATGTTGAAATTTGTTCAGCATGTCACCCATTCTTTACAGGAAAACAAAAATTGGTTGACACAGCTGGTCGTATCGAAAGATTTAACAAACGCTACAACATCAAAGGCTAATTTTAGTTTTTTTCAAGTTGTATGGTGTGTGGAAGCTTTCTGCTCTGTTTTGAGTGGAAAGCTTTTTTATTTTAAATATGCTTTTTCTTGATTTCTTCCATTACAAGATGTTTTTTATTTCCCAGCATTTGTGAATTTTTTTGTTCTTAAAATCCTCTGGAATTGTGGCTTCTGTAATATCTTTTACAGAGATATTTTGTGGTAAAAGATTTTGGTCAAAGCGAAGTTTTTTGCTATTTGTAGAAAAATACAAAATTCCATCGGGATTTAAAGAGTTTAAGCATAATTCTACAAATTTTGGCCAATCCCGATTTATGTCTAAATCATTTTGTGTTTTTTTGGAATTTGAAAAAGTTGGCGGATCTAAAATGATTATGTCGTATTTTTCTTTGTTTTTTTCTAAAAATAATTTTACATCACCATTTATGAACGAGTATTTTTCGTTTGTAGAAGATAATCCGTTTAATTCAAAATTCTTTTTTGCCCAAGTTAAATATGTGTTGGATAAATCAACTGAAGTAACTTTTTTTGCGCCCCCTTTTGCTCCATAAACTGAAAAAGACGCTGTGTAGCAAAATAAATTCAAAATTGATTTATCTTTTGCCTTTTCTTGAACAATTTTTCTAAGGGGACGATGGTCAAAAAATAATCCTGTGTCTAAATAATTTGATAAATTTACTAAAAACAAATTTCCTTGTTCAACAACTCGTAACAACACGGAATTTTTGTTTTCTTTTTCGTATTGATTTTCGCCTTTTTGTTTTTTGCGAATTTTTAAGAAAATATTGTTTGCACTAACTTCAAGCAATTCGGCAACTTTGCAAGATAAAATTTGTAGCCAAGAAAATTCTTCGTTTTCATCTTTTTCGTAAGGTCGTTCGTATAAATAGAAAACTAAAAACTTTTCTGTAAAATGAGTATCTTCATTTGCAGGATAGCCTTCGTAAAAATCTATTGCCAAAGGAATTTCTGGAATATCTTTGTCGTAAATTCTAAATGAGGAAATGTTGCATCTTTTTGCCCATTTTTTCAAATGCTTAAATCTTTTTGAGATTCTGTTACATAAAATTTCTGCTTGATAATCAATTTTTTCCATAAATATTCTTCTTGTAAAATTTGTAAGATTAAAGTTTATTCCTTAACAAGTTTTGGTTTTTGTGCATCCATTTTTACACACAAAAGTGCGTATCCCGAAGTTAAATCTTCTTGTTGAGAAACAATTTCTTGTGGAAGATTTAATTTTTCATTTGTAAAATTCCAAATTGCTTTAATTCCTGCTCTAACAACTCGATTTGCTGTAACTTGTGCGTATTGAGACGGAACTGTTAAAACAGCAAGTGAAACATCCAGATTTTTTACTTGTTCGTTTAGTGAGTTCATAGAATAAACTGGAACGCCATGAATGTTTGTTCCGATTTTCTTTTCGTCACAGTCAAAGGCCGCAACAAATTTTAATCCATGATTTTGAAATCCGGGATAACCTGTTAATGCTGATGCTAAATTTCCAGCTCCAACGATAATTGCATTTCTTGTATCATCCCAACCTAAAAAATGTTCTATTGCGGCAATAAGAGGAATAATTGGGTATCCTTTTTTTGGTTTTCCAATGATACCTGTGATGGCTAAATCTTTTCGTACTTGGATAGGTTCAATTTGTAATTCTTGAGCAATAACTGTTCCTGAAATAAATTCATATCCTTCATCTTTTACTTGACGAATAAAATTTAGATACGCTGGTAATCGTTTTATTGAAGGTGTTGCAGGTATTTTTTGTTTATCCATTTTATTCCTTTTGGCTCTGTACTTTATTACATAACATTTTAATATAGTTTATATCTTTTTACAACATTACTTCTATATAATATTGATAAAACTTTATCATTAGAGTATTATAAATAAATATGAGAGCAACTCGTGCGATAATTCACTTAGAAAATTTGCGTTCAAATATAAATGAAATAAAAAAACTTATTCCTCAAAATACAAAAATTTGTTTTCCTGTAAAAGCCGATGGATATGGACATGGCGCAGTTGAACTTTCCAAAGTTGCCTTGGAAGAAGGCGTTTTTTGTTTGGCAGTTGCAACCGTTGATGAAGGAATTTTTTTGCGTAATGCAGGACTTAATTGTCCAATTATGCTTTTTAGTTTGCCTTGCTTGGAAGAACTTGATTTACTTGTTCAAAATGATTTAACTCCTTTTGTTTTTGAAGAATATTTTGTGGAAGAACTTGATAAATCTGCAAAAAAGTTTGATAAAATCATCAATATTCACATAAAAATTGATACAGGAATGTCTAGAATCGGCTGTGATTACACCGAAGTTTTATCTCTTGCAAAAAAAATTCAGTCTTTAAATAATTTGAATTTGCAAGGAATTGGAACTCATTTATGCGTTTCTGATTGTGTAAAAAAAAGTGATATACATTTTACAAAAAAGCAAATTGCAAAGATTTCTAAAGCAGTTGAAATTTTAAAACAAAATGATATAAATCCTGAAATCGTCCATTGTGCCGCTTCTGGTGGCGTTTTGATGTATCCTCAAGGAATTTTTGATATGATTCGCCCAGGAATTTTATTCTACGGATATTTTCCAAGCGAAGTACAAATCAAATATCTTAAAAAACACAATATGAAAATTCCAAACTTAAAGCCTGTAATGGAATTGGAAACTCGTATTGAAACAATTAAAAAGATTTCAAAAGGGCAGAGTGTTTCTTATGGTCGCACTTGGAAGGCAAAAAAAGATACTTATCTTGCAACAATTCCGATTGGTTATGCCGATGGACTTCTTCGACAGTTTTCATCAAAATTGAAAGTAAAAATAAACGATAAAATGTACCAAATTGTTGGAAGAATTTGCATGGATCAATGTATGATTGATTTAGGTGAATCTACAGATGTAAAAATCTGGGATAAAGTTACAATTTTTGGTCCAGTTAATTTTGGCGAAGTTGGAAATACCGCTCAAACTCTAGCAAATATTGCAAATACAATTCCTTACGAAATTACATGTAATGTTGATAAGCGTGTTCCTCGTGATTATGTGTAATAAGTGTTTTCACAATAGAAGAATTTTTACATGTGCTTTTTTATTTCTTCAATAATTTGATTTTAGCATTCTCTTTCTCTAGAAATATTTTACTCATTAACTTTTGTAATTTTCATTGTAAATAAAATTTTATTGTTGACAACAGCATCTTAGGGTGGTAAAATTGAACTGATATATGTTTTAACGAGGAAAAATGATAAAAACTTCTCCTAAAATTGCGTCGAAGTTTTTATCTAAAGTTTGCGTTGCAAACTTTCTTATAAACTGCTGTTTTTCACTTTGTTGCAAAACAGCGTAAAAAGTAGTTCTTAAAACTGAAGTTTTTAAAACTGAAGTTTTATTCACAACTTTTTATGGGAGTTTTTATATGAAAAGTAAATTAACTTTTTGGGGTTGTTTGTTAGTTTTGTGTGTTGTAGTAATGGGGTGTACTGAAATTTTAAATTCAGGATTATTTAATGGTGATGGCACTCAAGATACTCCAATTTCAATGACTATTGACAAATGGTTTGATGGTAAGATTGTTCATCCTGACGAAGGTGGTTCTGGTGAACAATGGTTTTCTTTTAGAGCAACTGCATCTGAACATTATTTTTATGTTAAATTTAGTACTCTAACAAATCTTAATGCGTATTTGTACGATGAAGATGAAAATATAATTGGTACTTATGAACATATGTATGGAAAATCTGGCGATATAAAAAGTTTTACTAGAATAGTAAAAAAAGGAAAAAAATACTATGTAAAAGTAACTCAAGGTGATTACAAATCTAATACTTCTAGTACTGGTTCTTTTTGGATTGGATTTACTGATTTTCCTGCTCGTCCTGAAAAAAATATAATAATGTTAACAAAGGATAGTTGGGAAAACTCTACTATAAATCCTAAAGCTGGCGGAGATAGTTATAATTGGTATACTTTTGTTGCCACAACTTCTGAACAGTATATACATGTAAAATTTAGTACAATGACAAATATAAATGCCTATTTATATGATAAAGATCTTAATATAATAGGTGATTATGAACATTTGTATGGGGATAGTTCCGATATAAAAAGTTTCTCAAGAATAGTTGATAAAGATGGAAAATATTATCTCAAACTAACTCAAGGTGATTCTAAAAATAATACATCTAGTTCTGGCTCTTATTGGATAACATTTAATGAAAGTGAAGTTGCACCTGAATAATATTTGATTTTTTAAGTTTTATTGTAATAATTAAGTTATAAAAAAATGATGTGGAGGTGTAGTGGGTTTTTATATACTTTTTTCATGTTGCTTCAAAATAAGATTTTTTTTCGGATGAAATTTTTATTTTAAGAAGCATTTTTGAAAAGTTTGCACAGATAGTGCTTGGCTTTTCATATAAAGTTTGCGTTGCAAACTTGTAAAATTAACTGCAATTTCTCAATTTGTTGCGAAATTGCTACTAGGAATTTATTATGAAGAAAATTTTAATTGTATTGGTGTGTATGTTAACACTAATGCTCAATGTGGTATCACAAGAAATTGAACTAAAAATGGTTCAAATCGATACATCACCTATTGCCGATGTAACTAAAGTTAATGCTATAGAAATGCTTGAAACAGAAGTAACAGTTGCTTTATACGAAGCTGTAATGGGAGAAAGACCTGTTTGGACAAATAGAAGTGTTAATATGGACACAAAAGAAGAAACTGTGAGTAAGTATTTTGTGCAATTAGGAGATGAATTATATGAATATCCTGTTGTTGCGGTAAGTGCTTTTGATGCTCTTTATTTTTGTAACAAGTTAAGTGAGTTAAAAGGCTTACAACCTGTTTATGAAGTAAATGGTGAAACTGATGTTACAAAGTGGAAATATGTACCTCATGAAGGACATGGAATAACTGGTACAATTAAACAACTTCCAACAAATGGATATCGATTACCAACTGTAGATGAGTGGAAATTTGCTGCAAAAGGTGGTGAACATTATAAATTTGCAGGAAGTGATGATTTGAATGAAGTAGCTTGGTGGGGAAAAAATAGTTTTCTTACATATCACCCAGTAGCAGGTAAAAAACCAAATGGTTATGGCTTATATGACATGGTAGGTAATGTTTGGGAATGGTGTTTTGCATATGCTTCTGCTGGAAGTGTAGCATTAAAATCTGGTATTGCTAGTTTGAATAATGCTTTAAATAAATCTTTATCAGGGGGAGCTGTTGCTGCGACAACTCATCCAGAATGTGTAGATATTGCAGATCGATTAGGTAATGATTATAACTCAGGTATTAATGTTTTAACAATTGGAAAAGCCCCTACTGACCCTATTTCAATGGAAACTATCGATACTTCAAATTGTTGTGAATCATCTAAAGATTGTGGTTTTAGAATTGTTCGAACAATCAAATAAATTGTGTTGAAAGGAGTTGATATGAAAAAGATTTTAGTTATTTTTGTATGTATGTTAACTTTTGTGTTAGGTATGTATGCACAAGTTGAGCTAAAAATGGTTCAAATAGATACAACGCCTATTGCTGATGTTACTAAAGTTAATAAAATTGAAATGCTCTCACATGAAGTTACATTAAATCAATATGAAACTGTTATGGGGGATAAACCAGAAGATCTTTCAAAGGGTAGTTTTTTTACTGGTATGGTAGGCGATGAACTCGGTAGTTTAATAAAGAAAAATAAAAAGAAAAAGAATTATTTCCAAGAAACTGGTGTTCATGATAATCATCCTGTAATTGGTGTTACTTTTTATGATGCAATTTATTTTTGTAACAAATTAAGTAAACTTAATGGTTTTACACCAGTGTATTCTGTAGATGGAAAATCTGATGTAGAATCATGGGGCTATACTCCACATGTTGGTGATTTTATCAAGGGTAAAATTTCTCAAGATATGAAAGCAAATGGTTATAGATTACCAAAATCAATTGAATGGTTGTATGCTGCAAAAGGCAATCAAGAATTAACATATCCAGGAAGTGATAATATTGATGAAGTTGCATGGTATAGCAAAAATACAAAAAGAACAACTATGGAAGTTGCTCAGAAAAAACCAAATGCTTTTGGATTGTATGATATGGTTGGAAATGTTGAAGAATTGACTTATACAACAAATTTAAATTATTATATTGTTGAGTCAAATAAAACAAGTAATACTCCTCAAGATGCTTTGTATACTTTTGTGTATGGAAAAAGCTATAAAAGTATGGCTATGGGATGCAAAGAACTTTGGTATGAAGATTTTCAAAATACTCAAGAAGGAAATGCTCAACGCGAGGATTTAGGATTTAGAGTTGTAAGATCTATTGTTGAATAAATTTTACTAAATCAACTAAATATTTATCTTCATTAAAAATTTTAGCCCAATCGGTTTAATTTATTTGATAAATCGATTGGGCTTATTTTTTTATAAAAAAAATTTATAAGGTAAATCTTAAAAAGCAATCATAAAATTTCTTGTTGAATTTTTCTGTAGGCATAAAAAAAGCCACCTTTTAAGGTGGCTTGCTTGTCGGGATGACAGGATTTGAACCTGCGACATTCTGGTCCCAAACCAGACGCGCTACCAGCTGCGCTACATCCCGTCGACTGTTTTAATATATAATTTTTACAAAAAAATGTCAATACCTATTAGAATTTTAATTAGTTTTTCTTAAATAAAAATAAGTCTTGAATTTTTAGAGAATAAGTTGAATTTAAAGCTTTTTTTGCTTTTCCTTCTTTCATTACAGGAAGTTCAAAAGCATATGTTATGTTTTCGTAACCTTCGGCACAAATTTCTATTGTAAATTTAAACACTTTAGATTGTTCTGTGGCTTGTTGTGGTTTTGCCCAAAAGGAGTAGGTTGCTTTAGTTGCTTTTGTTGTTGTACATGGATTTGTCCAGGTATGGTCTATCATTGGAACAACTTGATTATTCATTTTGAGTGTTATAATTGCATCTGAAAGTGGTTCAAAAGTTTCACCATCAAAAACACTTCCGATAAATGTTGGAAAGTTGTAAAATTCGCCAATTTCATCTTGTGTTTCGTTTTCATTTTGTTGAGCATGAAAAGGTCGTTGAACTGAACTTACAATTCGCATCGCTTCAAAAATCAAGGAATCCATATCGGCTTTTTGTTGTGCATCAGTTGATGAAATATTATGATTCATTCCACGCCCTGAAACGATATATTTTGGTGGCATTCTGTTCAAAACATAACTTGTAGTATCAAGCCGACATTGTTCACAATCACAAGTTAGCCATGCAACGCCTTGTTGTTTTGCCTGAGCATAAATATTATTTACTCTTTCGATAACTTCTTCTTCAAGTATGTTGTGTACTGTCATTTAAATTCCACCTTTTATTTTGAATAATTGATTATAATAAATATTATATACGCATCATAGTAAATCTGCAATCTTCTTTTTAAGTGTTTCAATTTCATTATTTGTTTTAGAATTTAAAATATCTGTATCAAATGCAAAACGAATAAATCGCAACTTTTCTGTAAAAGATTTCACTGTTTCTGGCGTAAAAACTGTTGAACTTTTGCTAAATTCTGCCTTTTCGTCTTTTATCCAAAGGTCGCTTTCAAAAGAAATTTTTTCTGGAATATCAATTAGAACTTGAAAGTCCTTGCATCCACATTCGATTGCAATTTTTTGTTCTAAATCAGAACGATTTTCAAGATTTTCCAATAATTGATGATTTTGATTTTTTTCATCAAAAGGAAGTTCTAAAATTACTGAATAAAATTTTTTGTCTAAAATTTGTTTTCCACAATGCCAAACTTCAGGATTTTTTTTGTATGAATTTTTGATAGTTTCAAAAAGTGATTCATCAAAAAGAGTGTAGAGCTGTTCTGCAGAAATTTCATCATTTTTTAAGGCTGAAAAAAGTGTCTTTTTCATCATGGCAGTAACGATTCTAACTGTTTTGTGCCAATAAACCGTTCTGTACATCAAATATTTTGAAAAAAGCAAATTCTCAACTGCAACAATTGATTTTGAATTTATCGTAATTCCTTTTTGTAAATCTGGTTCTAAGGCAGCAAGTGTAAATTCTGTGTCTTGGATTCCGTAGGGAACTCCGCAGTAAAATGCGTCCCGATTAAGATAATCTAATTTATCAGGATCTAAAACTCCAGAAAGTAACTGTCTGTAAAATAAAATTTCTTTGTTATCAGTTTGAATATTTTTATCAACAATTCCTGCTACAAATTCTGGCTCTGTACCTGCTTTTTTGATAAGTGGCGTAATTGAAGAATTTAAAACGATTTCACCTGTTAATTCTTCGTGGTCTTTTAAAGGAAGTTCCTTTAATGCGTGAGTGTAAGGGAAATGTCCTAAATCGTGGCAAAGGGAAGCAATCTGAAAAGCCAAAATCCCTTCTGGACTTGTCCAATCAGATGCTCCTTTTTTTTGCAAATTGTCTATCAACTTTGTTGCAATATGATAAACTCCCAAAGAATGAGCAAATCGAGTGTGTGTTGCTCCTGGATACACAAAATGTGTAGGTCCAAGTTGCTTGATATTTGAAATTCGTGTAAATTCCTTTGTGTTTGTAATATCAAGCAAGTTTTGAGAAATTTCTATATTTTTCCAAAGTGGATCTCGAACAATTTGCATTTTTTTTCCTAAGATTTAATCTTACTGTCCGCCCATTCTTGTATAAGAAGCAAGTCCACCTGCTTTTAGGATAGCTCGGCTTCTTTCATCAAGTGAGTTTGTTCCCACAATTTTGTTAGTTCCATTTTTGCCTGTAACAGTAATTTCAAAATCTGTTCCATTTTCAAGTGAAGAAGTGATATTTGAAATTTCGATTACATCATCTTGTGAAATTAGGTCATAATCACTTGGATTTGCAAAAGTGATAGGAATGATTCCGTAGTTGATAAGATTTGCTTTATGGATTCTTGCAAATGATTTTACGATAACTGCACGAACTCCTAAGAACATTGGAGCAAGAGCTGCATGTTCACGAGATGAACCTTGTCCGTAGTTTTCACCACCAACAACGAAACATCCTTTTTCTGTAAGTGAAGTTGCTCTGTTGTAAAATTCTGTGTCCAATCGTTCAAATGTGAATTTAGAAATTTCTGGAATATTTGAGCGAAGTGGCAATACTTTTGCTCCAGCTGGCATAATATCGTCTGTAGAAACATTGTCATTTGCTTTTAAGAGAACTGGCAATTTTAAGTTATCCTTCATTTCTGGACAAGCTGGACATTCTTTGATGTTTGGTCCACGGATAATTTCAACTTTTGCACTTTCTTCAACTGAAAGTGGTGCGATTAACATACCGTCGTCTGTTGCGAATTTTTTGATATTTTCTGAATCAAGTTTTTCAGCTTTTCCAGAAAGCATACTTGTTCCTTGTGGAACATAAGTTTCAATATCAGTTAAAGTTGATGCGTCTGTAATGTATCCAGTAATTGCAGAAGCGGCTGCTGTTTCTGGTGAAACTAGATATACACTTGCATCAGCTGTTCCACTTCTTCCTTTGAAGTTTCTGTTGAATGTTCGTAATGTAATTCCTTCTGAGTTTGGAGCAAATCCCATTCCGATACATGGTCCACAAGCACTTTCAAGAATTCTAAAACCTGCTCTGATAAGTTCACCTAAGATTCCAGCTTTTTCTGCCATCATAAGTGTTGTACGGCTACCAGGTGCAATTCCTGCTTCAACTCCCGGTGCAATATGTTTTCCTTTTACGATTGCTGCAACTGCTGCTAAGTCGTCCAAAGAACTGTTTGTACAAGAACCAATTGCAACTTGTGTAATTTTTTTACCAGCGATTTTTTCAATATCAGTTACTGCATCTGGAGAGTGTGGTTGTGCAGCTTTTGCTTTAAGTGTAGATAAATCGATTTCTATAATTTTGTCGTATTCTGCACCTTCGTCAGCACTAAGTTCTGTCCAAAGTTCTCCACGACCCATTGAATCTAAGAATGCTTTTGTTGTTTGGTCAGAAGGGAAGATACTACAAGTTGCTCCAAGTTCAGCACCCATGTTTGTAATAGTTGCTCTTTGTGGAACAGTTAAAGATTGTACACCTTCGCCAAAATATTCGTAAACAGCACCAACTCCACCTTTTACAGTTTCTTTTTCAAGAACTGCCAAAATGATGTCTTTTGCGCTAATTCCTTTGTTGAGTTTTCCTGTAAGTTTTACACCAAAAACTTTTGGCATTGCCAAGTGGAAAGCACCTCCACCCATTGCAACTGCAACATCAAGTCCACCAGCTCCGATAGCAATCATACCGATACCACCACCAGTTGGAGTGTGAGAATCTGAACCTAAAAGAGTTTTTCCTGGTACACCAAATCTTTCTAAGTGAACTTGGTGACAAATTCCGTTTCCTGGACGAGAAAAATAAATTCCGTATTTTGAAGCAATACTTTGCAAATATCTGTGGTCGTCCATGTTTCTAAAGTCAGTTTGAAGTGTGTTGTGGTCGATGTAAGAAACTGAAACTTCTGTTTTTACTCGTGGAATTCCGATAGTTTCAAACTGAAGATAAGCCATAGTTCCTGTTGCATCTTGAGTTAGAGTTTGGTCGATTTTTATTGCAATGTCGCTACCTCGTTGAATAGGTGAGCCTTTTACAAATTCTGTGTTTTTACAAGCCTCGCTTACAATGTGAGCTTGAAGAATTTTTTCTGCTAAAGTAAGTGCCATATTTTTATTTTCCTTAAAATATAAATTTCTTTAGTTATTTTAATCATTAGTTGCTTTTATGTCTATAATAAAGAAAGATTTTGTGATACAATGTTTTAACATGTTTAGAAATAAGTTTTTGCAATTATGTATTTCAATTTTTCTCTTGATGATTTTTTCGTGTTCTAATTCTGAAAGTAAGATTATTGTAACACAAACAGATAATTCTTTACGAAATCAGATGTCTTATTTAGACAACAATATAAATTGGACGCAAAATCTTGATAATATCTTAAAAGAGGATGAAACTCAAAAAGAAGATGATTATGAAAATTCTACAGAATTTAAAAATTTGCTTCCACATCAACAACGGGAATATTTGCGTCAAAAAGAACTAGAAAAAGAAAACCAAAAACCAAAAGTTCCTCAAGGATTACAAGCTGTTGCCTTTCAAGATAGACTTTTTTATCCAAAAAATGAGCCACCTGTAGAAGCTTTATATCCTGAATATAAGAATTTTGGAAGCTTGGATATTTCTCTTTTGTCTTCGGAAATAAAAAATTTAATTCAAAAATTTATTGATGGAATAAATCAAAATAAATTTGAAGTTGATTGTATTTCTCCAGAAACACGCTTTTTAGAACCAATTTTCCTTGAAGATTTTGAACAAATCGAAGAAATTATTTCTTTCATTATTGGAAAACCGATAATTATTCAAAATGAATTTATCAATGAATATCAAGTTCCTGTACGATTGACTACCGACAATGGTTTTTATAATACTTTGTTTTTTTTGGTAAATCAAAATGATGCGTATTTTATAGAACAAGTTAATTATGGGAGTTTGATAAGTGAGTAATGTACTTTCTAGAATAGAAAGAGAAATTGTCTTAAAAGATTTACAAAATAAATTACCCAAAATTGAAATAAAGGCAATTTCTACAGAATACATTCCTTCTGAAAAAAATCTTCCAACTTTTCAACCTTTGGATTTAACTGAAAAAAATTATTCAATTTTAGACCAAGGCATAATTTTTTTTACAAGAAATCAAACTTCTAGAGTTATAGTTGACAATGCAAAAATTTGTGTGTTTTTTTATTACAACGGAAGAGGTTTATTTTTTGAAAGTGTTTTACGCCATGTAAAAAACGGATTTGCTATTGTAATTCCAGATTTTATTTACAAACAAGATGATATTGGAAAAGGTGTTTTAGAAAATCTAAAATGCGTTTTGTATAATTCTTCGGATAAATCTGAAAGCGCTATTTCTTGTTTTTTTACAGAAAAATTTCCCTTGTTTGTTCCTGTTGATGAAACTCAGATTCCAATTCAATTTTTTTCTGAAAATCTTATAGAGCAAAATCCTTCTGTAGAAGGGCGAATTTTGCCACCATATTTACTTTATCTTTCAGAACAAGAACTTTTTATTGGAAGTTTAACTTCAAAAATTCATTTTGAAATTGGCGAAACTTATTTTTTAGAACTTATAATTCCTTTTTCGTTAATTTACAGAAAAATTAATTGTAAGGTTGTTTTAAAAGATAAATTTCAAACTCAATCTTCAACTGAAAAAACTTGTTACAAATTTGAATTTTCTGATTTAAAGCGAGAAGACGCACGATATTTATATGAAAAGTTAAATAAAAAGAATTTTGAATAGTTTTATTTAATTACTCATATTAGCAAAAAATAAAATACCATTTTCGGATTACAATCAAGTTTTGCTTCACAAAACTTGCGGATTTTCATTTTCAGTTTACGCGTTTTACAATATATTTTTCAATAATTTTTTATAATCATTCAAAATGTTTTTATTTTGTGAGTAAAAATGCTAGGGTAAAAAAAAGCGTGATTTTTGCAAGTTTTGTTTTCACATTTCTTACAAAATCACGCTTTGGTTTTATCGTTTAATGATAAATTATTTTTTTACGATTTTATCAAATCCGCACAATGGAACAAGAACTTCTGGGATAGAAACTGTGCCATCTTCGTTTTGGTAGTTTTCTAGAATTGCAACCATTGCTCTTGAAAGTGCGATTGCTGTTCCGTTAAGCATGTGAACAAATTTATTTTTTCCATCGTCATCTTTGTATTTTACATTTAAACGACGAGCTTGAAAGTCTGTACAGTTTGAAGTTGAAGTAACTTCTCCCCATTCGCCACCGTTTCTTCCAGGCATCCATGCTTCCAAGTCCCATTTTCTGTAAGCTGGAGCACCTAAGTCACCTGTACAAGTATCTACAACTCTAAATGGAATACCTAAGCCGATAAAGATTTCTTCTTCGATTTCGCGTAATTTTGCGTGAATTTTATCTGAATCTTCTGGCAAAGAATAAACAAACATTTCAACTTTAGAAAACTGGTGAACTCGGTACAATCCTTTTGAGAATTGTCCAGCAGCACCTGCTTCTCGGCGGAAACAATGTGAAAGTCCACAGTAGAAAAGTGGAAGTTTTTCTTTTGCAAGAATTTCGTTTGAGTGATATCCACCAAGTGTGATTTCTGCAGTTGCAACTAAGCAAGAATTTTCACCTCCGAGAGAGTAAACATTTGATTCATTTCCTCGAGGATTAAATCCGATTCCTTGCAAAATTTCTTCACGAGCAATATCTGGTGTAATAAATGGAGTAAAGCCATGTTTTCGAAGAATATTCATTGCATACATAATAAGAGCTTGTTCTAAGAAAACTGCTTCATTTTTCAAGAAATAGAATTTAGGTCCAGAAACTTTTGTTCCAGCGTCAAAATCGATAATATCCAAATCCTGACCAAGTTGAACATGGTCTTTAGGCTGAAAACTAAATTCTCTTGGAGTTCCAACTCGTTTTACTTCAAGATTTTCTGTATCTAAACTTCCAACTGGTGCTTCTGGGTGAGCCATGTTTGGAATTTGACGAGCAGCTTCATCTAATTGTGATTCTGTTTCGTTAAGTAAACTTTCTGCTTTTGAAATTTCTTCCTTGATGGATTTTCCTTCTTCGATAAGGCGTTTTCTTTCATCATCTGGAAGTTTACCTTTCATTGCTTTTGCATTGTCATTACGCTTTGTTTGTAAAGCTTGTAATGCTGTAACTAATTCAGTTCTTTTGTCAAAAAGTTGTACAACCAAATCGGCATCACAATTCATATTGCGATCCAAAATGTTCTTTTTTACAGCTTCAAGATTGTCTTTAATAAATCTAAAATCTAACATAATGTAATCATTTTACTACTATGCAAAATGATTTTCAAGTGGTATTTTTTGCATAATTTTTTAATCAAAAAATGTACAAAACGGTCTAAATAATTGACTTTAGACTGTATTTCCGTATAAAATATAACATTATAATATAGAAATATTTAGAGGTTAATGTGTTTCTTAAAAGTCTAGAAGTTTTTGGTTTTAAATCATTTGCAGACCGTACTCATATAGAATTTGCCGATGGAGTTACAGCTCTTCTTGGTCCTAACGGATGTGGGAAAAGTAATGTTGTTGATGCTGTAAAATGGGTTTTGGGTGAACAAGCTGCAAAAAATATGCGTGCCGAAAAGATGGAAGATGTTATCTTTAACGGTACAGAAAGCCGAAAACCACTAAATGTTGCCGAAGTTTCTCTTACAATCGCAAACGAACAAGGTTTGCTTCCTATAGATTATAGCGAAATTACAATTAAGCGCCGTCTTTATCGTTCTGGCGAAAGTGAATATTACATCAATAATAATCTTGCAAAATTAAAAGATGTTCGTGAACTTTTCTGGGATACAGGTGTAGGTAAGGCCGCTTATTCTGTTATGGAACAGGGAAAAATCGACCAAATTCTTTCAAGTAAGCCAGAAGACCGTCGTTATCTTTTTGAAGAAGCAGCTGGAATTACTCGATTTAAAGTAAAAAGAGCCGAAGCCGAACGCAAACTTGAACGCACAGAAGAAAATATGCGTCAATTTGAAGGAATTTTAGGTGAAGTAAAAAAATCCTACGATACTTTAAAAGTTCAAGCTGAAAAAACAACTCAATATAGAACTCTCAAAGAAGAAATTTTTAATTACGAACTTGATATTCAACTTTTAAGATTAAAAGGTTTTACACAAGACAAAGCTCGAAAAGAAGATGACATAAAAGAGATTTCTCAAAAGCGAGATAATGTTCGTAAAGAAATTGATAATATCAATGCAACTATTGTTGAACACACAGACGAAGTTGATGCAATGCAAAAGCAAGTAAATAGCATTCAAACTGAAATTTACGGACTTGCTATTGAACAAAAAGGGAAATCTGACAAAGCAAAAGAACTTGTTGAAACACAAAAAGAAGCAAAGTTGAAAGTTCAACAACTTGAAGGGCGAAAATCTAATATCGAAGAACAAATTGAACAATTAAACGAAGATATTAGTGAGCAAGAAAGTAATTTACACGATTTGAATAAGCGTTTGGCAGAAATTTCAAAAAACATTTCTGACTTTAACGAAAATATTTTACTTGCAGAAAATCAAATTGTAGAAAACAAAAATAACACAAATCAAATTTATGAACAAATTGAATCAATAAATAACAAAATTGAAGAATTGCAGATTGCTTTGGAATCAATTACTGAAGATATCGTAACTGAATTAGATTCTAAACTTAAAGATGCAGGATATTCTTCTCAAGCAAGAGAGAAAGCCGAAGAAAATATCAATTATTTACTTGCACAACTTTCGATTCTTGCTTCTGGTAGAAAAAATTTATTTACAGATTTTATCAATCTTGGAAATTATTCAGAAGGCGAAGTTAAAAAGATTTCTGAAAATGCAATTTCATCTTTTACTGAAATTGAAAGCCAACTTCAGACTTTAAAAGATGCTTTTGCAGATTATACAAAAATTACGCCTGCCTTTATCGATGAATTTTTGTCTCCAGAAGGTATTATTACAAAAAAACGCGTAATCGATCAACAAATTCAAGATAATAGAAATATTATTAACGAAAAACAGTCAGAAATTTCGTTGTTAAATCAAAAAAATTCAGAACTTTCTGAAAAAATTAACGAATACAAAAGTACTCTAAAAGACCTTGAGCTTAACAAAGTAAAGATGGAAGGTCAGATTATTACTGCCGAATCTGAAATTAGAGCCTTAAAACGCGAATTAGCTGGAAAAGAAAATTCTTTAAGAGAGCTTGATAACGAAATTTATACAGAATCTAAAAAACTAGAAGATATAACTGAGCAAGTTCTTGAAATTGAAGGTGAAATTGCTAGTTTAGAGCATAAAGGTCGTTCTTTAACAAAACAGATTGAAGACCTTGAACATGAAATTAACAGCAAAAGTAAAGATGTTTCTGGAAAACGCGAATCTCTAAAGAAAAAATCCGATGAATTGGCTAAATATCAAAGTCAATTAGAAAAATACAACATGGATTTGAACACTTCTGATATTGAAATTCGTAACTTAAAAGAAAACTTTAGAGATACTCACTCTCGCGATTTGATGGAATTTGAAGAGAGAATGTACACAATTACTGTACAACCTGCTGACCTTAGAGAAAAATTGGCTTCTTCAAGACAAAAAATCAAAGACTTGGGAAGCGTTAACTTTATGGCTCCAGAAGAGTTTGCCGAAACAAAAGAACGCTATGATTTCTTGTCTGGACAAATTGCTGATATTGTAAAAGCTCGTGATGACCTAAAACGAATTACAGAGGAAATTCGCGCTGAATCCACAGAACTTTTCTTGGCAACTTACAATAAAATCAAAAAGAACTTTCACAATATGTTCCGTAGGCTTTTTGGTGGAGGTAGAGCAGAACTTCGTCTTACTGACCCACAAAATGTTTTGGAATCTGGTGTTGATATTTTTGCTCAGCCACCTGGAAAAAAACTTGAAAATATCGCTTTGCTTTCTGGTGGTGAAAAAACAATGACTGCAGTTGCCTTGATGTTTGCAACTTACATGGTTCGTCCATCTCCTTTCTGTTTGCTTGATGAGATTGACGCCGCTTTGGATGAACACAATGTTACTCGCTTTGTTCAAACTTTGCGTGACTTTGCAAATGTTAGCCAATACATCATTATTACTCACAACAAAAAAACTGTTACTGGAGCAAGTACAATGCTCGGTGTTACAATGGAAGAATCTGGTGTAAGTAAGGTAATTACAATTAAACTTGATAATGAAAAAGGATGTATCGCTTCTGTTCCTGACGCTGAACCTTTTGAAGAAGAAGATGTTGAGCCAGAAAAAGATGTATATATTCCGCCACATCCAATAAGAAGAAATCGTAACAAGGAAGAAAATGCTGAATCTGAAAGCAATAATACAGCAGAGTAAAGAAATTTTCTCAAAAATTAAAGATATTGTTCTTGAACACAAAATTCACTCAATGTTGATTTTGTTGTTGCTTTGTTTGTTATTGCTTTTAATTATGTTAGTTAGTTCTCCTAAAAAAACTGAAGTGCCAGAAAATGTTTATCCTTTTGACCTAATTCATTCATATGAATTGCCAATAGAAACAGAAGACGAAAGTTATTATTATTCAAGAGATACAAAAAAATCTTGGTCAAAAGATGATACTTTAGATTGGTTTTCTGATCCAGATGGATTGCTTTTAAATGAGTTAGAAGGCAAAAATACAAAAAAAGTTACTGATATTTTGGAGGCTTCCCCATGAAAAATATTTTTTTATATATCGTTTTGTTTAGTTTGTTCTTTTTTGGATGTAAATCTACAGATAATGTTGTAAATCCAGAAAATGCTAATACTCAAGATTCCGTACAAGTTGATGATGTTTTACCAGTTGAACCAGAATCTGATTTACAAGAAGAAGATTCTTTATTGGAAGAAGTCGATGAAAATTTATCAGAAGATGATGAAAATTTATCAGAAGAAGAACTTGAAAAAATTATTGCCGAACAAGGTGATTTACCTTTGCCTCTTTACGAAGATTTTGTTCCGATAACAGAAATTTCAGACGAATTTTCAGACTCAACTGAATTTGAAAACTCTGACGAATTTTTCTATGGCGATGAATTTGTGCCAGAAGATACAACTGAACTATCAGACTTAAACGAAGAAGTTGAATCTACAGAACAACTAGAATATTCAGATGAGGTTTCTTTTAATCAAGAAAATTTAGATGATAATCAGATTTTATTTGATGAAAAAAATTCTATTTCACAAAATTCAGAACAAACAGATTTGTTAGAGAAAGAAGAAATTTTTTATCCTGAAAATTTTACTGACTCAACTGAAAATTCAGAAACAGATGATTTTGCATCTACAAATGAATTAAACGATAATGAAAAATCTGTAATTGTGGATGATATTTTAAATAAAAAAGATTATGTAAATTCAGAAACGGTTGCTACAAATAAAACTTCTGATAAAGAGACAATTCAAAGTGAATCTTCACCTAAAAATTTTGATACTGAAAAAAAATCTACACAAGAAAAAATCAATGAAAAAACTTCTTCTGTAGAAAAAACTTTATTTGAAGATTTTTCTAAGCCAACACCAGAGGTAATTTTAGAAGATTTAGAAAAAGATATTGTTCCTTCAAGAACTGTTTATGCTTCAAAAAATCAACTAATTATTGCGTCTTATCCAGGAAATGGTTGGGTTTACCTTGGCGAAATAGATTCTTCTGCTTTAGTAAGTTTTAAAGGAAAATCATTTTCTTCAAATAAGACAAGTTTCAAACTTCAGCCACAAAAAGATGGTCGAACTATTTTGCATTTTTACAAACTCGATGCAATCAATGGAAATTATATCGACGATTATCTAGAAGTTATTGTTACTCCAACAGTAGATTATTCAGTTGCTAATACAGTTAATGCGCCTGATTTTAATTATGATTATTATTTGATGAATGATTTTAACAAAAATATTGCTGATAATACAACTGATTCTAAAAATGATAATGAAGTAGGGGAAGATTTTGTTAACAATAATCAACAAGATGATTCAGAAAAAAATGTTGTTGTTGAAGAAATAGAAACTCCAGTTGTAAAAGAACTTGCAGAAGTTGAAGTTGTTGAAGAAGAACCTGAACTACTTTTTATGTCTGATATTTTTGAAGAAGAAGAAACTTTGCTTGCAGATAATTCTTCCACTGATTTAGATTTATTAGAGCAAGCAAAAAAAGCTTACTCAGAAAAAGATTATACAAATGCTTTATCTTTTGTAAATAAATTTTTAGAAACAAGCAATTCTTCTATTGATGAAGCTTTGTATCTAAAAGGTCAAATTCTCGAAAAACCTTTTGAACAACGCAATATTAGAGATGCACTTGAATGTTACAAATTGGTAATTTCTGCATATCCTCAAAGTGATTTGTGGGATAAATGCGATGAAAGAATAAAATATATTCAAAGATTTTATTTTAATATTCGATAATTTTTTTGCTTTTACATTTAAAATTTAATTTTTTCTCTATAATATAAGTATGAAGTTTACAAACAGATTACTTAGTTTTAGTTTTTCTTTTATAGAAAAATTTTCCACTTTTTTGAGAAATGATAAATGTGTGATTTGTTCGCAAAAAACACATTTGCTTTCACTTTGTTCAGATTGTGATAAACGCTTTTTGAATTTTAATAATTCAATTCAGCGATGTTCAAATTGTGGAAAAACTTTGGTTAGTGAACAAAATATTTGCACTGATTGCAGAGAAAATCCTGTTATAAATAATATTGAAAAAATTATACCTATGTTTTCTTATCGATTGTGGTATAAAGAATTACTTTTTAAATGGAAAATTCAAGGTTATAGAAAATTTGCATATATTTTTTCAAAAAAAATTCTAAAAATTTTTAATGAATATTTTTCAGATTTTGTAATTGTACCAGTTCCCTCTCGACCAGGAAAAATTAAAAATCAGGGCTGGGATCAAATAAATGATTTAATGAATTATCTAAAATTACAACAAAACTTAAAAATCATGAATCTTTTAATACGAACTGAAAAAGAGCAGCAAAAAAAATTAAATCGTGAACAAAGACTTGCTCACAAAGGAACTTCGTATATATTGAATAAAGAATTTTCTAAAAAGGAATTACCTAAAAAAGTAGTTATAATTGATGATATTTTGACAACTGGTGTTACGCTTGAAAACTGTGCATTAGCATTAAAAAATGCTGGTGTTGAAACTGTATGTGCAATCACAGTTTTCATAGCAGACTGATTATGTTATTGAAATATTGTACATGAAATCAATACTTCTATTGAAATCGCTCCAATGTTCAATAATTAAATATGGATTTTGATTTTTTTCTTTTAGCTCTTTGAAAAAAGAGTAAAAATCGATTTTTCCGGCTCCCAAAGGTTGATGTAAATCTGCACTTCCATCATTATCGTGAAGATGTACTGTGGCAATCGAAATTTCATGTTTTGATAATTCTCTAACATAAAAATCTGGCGAAATGCCATTTACAAAAGAATGTCCTGTATCAACTGTTGCAGAAAATGCTTGTTTTGATTCTGTATATTCAAGTGATTTTTTTGCTTCAATCATATATGCTAGATAATCAATTCCATAAATTTTGTGTGTGTTAGGAATTGTATTTTCCACACTTAATTGAGCACCATTATCAAATGCAATATTCACCAAATCTTTTAATAAATCGTATGACAAAGTATTATAATGAACTGTTATTGTTTTTGGCTTGAGAAACTCAATAAAAGAATAAAATGATTGTTGTTCAGAATAAGACAACTCAAAAAAATTGATAGGTAAGTGAATTGTAAAATGAAAATCATTTGAATTTTTTAAATTTGATAATAATCCGTAAGTTTCTTCTGGAATATCAGAAGGAAACCAATTATCAAAAAATATATCAAATGCGTTTACTTTTTGCCCTAGAGCTGTGTTAATTTCGTCTTTTAATTGCAATCCATTATAAATGGAACTTTGTAATCCTAATTTCATATTTCCTCTAACTTATTATCTTTGAACTTTTGATGAATATAAATATTTGAAGTAGTCCATATCTGTGCTGTAAGTAACATCAAAGTCTGGTATAGTTTTTTTGTATGATTCTAAACTTTGCCAAAAAGCGTAAAATTCTGGATCAACAGAGTAGGCACGAGCATAAATTTTTGATGCTTCTGCGTCTGCTTCACCTTTGATTTCTTGTGCTTTTCGGTAAGCTTCTGATTCAATTTCAAGTTTATCTCTTTCAAGTTTTCCAAGCCAATCTTTTTTCTTACCTTCACCGATAGAACGATAACCTTTTGCAACTTGATTTCTGTCTTTTATCATTCTTTTGTAAACACTTTCAGTCATTTCATCAGAATATTTGATTTGTCGTGGTACAACATCAATCAATTCAATTCCGTATTCTGGAATCATTTTGCGAGCTTCTTCAGCCATTTCCATTGTTAATTGACGGCGACCTTTTGTAATTGATTCTGAATTTGTAGAAACATTTACGATAGAATCAATCTGAGCCGCTGTATCATCTGTGGTATTTTCGTTTGTAGAATTTTCTGCAGCACTAATCAATTTTCGTTCGTTAATTAAATTTGAAGAACGCACAACTTCACTCAATTTATTTTGTGTGATAATTGTTCTTGTTGCTGAATCGATAATATCGCTTAAACGAATATTTGCAGCTTCCAAAGTTTTGAATGACTGATAAAATTGTTCTGGATCAGAAATTCGCCAACGACTTGTTGTGTCAACAATGATAAATTGATTTTCTTTTGTAGGAATTCTTTGAGAATCACCATCTAACGATAAAATCAATTTTGGATAAGTAACAACAACATCAACAAAAGGAACTTTGAAATAAAGTCCTGCGTCAGTATGAGTATTTACGATTTTACCAAATCTAGTTACAACAACTTGAGAACCTTCGTTTACAACATAAAAAGGTCCCATCATCATAAAAATAACAAGAGCAACAATAATTACGCTAAAAACTACATAAATTTTATTTGCTTTTTTCATTATTGATTTCCTCCTGTTGTTGCTTTTGTATTATCTAAATTTTTTATTGGCAAAAGACTTTCTAATTCTTTGTCGATAAGAACTGAGCCTTTTTTTGCTTTGAAAATTTCTTCCATCATTTCTAAATATAATCGTTCACGAGTAATAGAAGGGGATTTTACATATTCTTGGTAAATTGCAGAGAATCTTGCAACATCACCTTTTGCTCTGTTTACTCTGTCGATAGCGTAACCTTCTGCAATTTGAACCTGTTGGTCAGCAATACCTCTTGAAAGTGGAATTTGTGCGTTGTAAGCTTCTTTCCCTTCGTTGATGTATCGTTCCATATCTTGACTAGCTTTGTTTACATCTTCGAAAGCGTCTTGAACGCCTTTAGGTGGAACAACATTTTGCAACTGAACTGCAATTACATTGATTCCAAGACCTAATTGTTCGTAATTTTGATTCATAAGTTCTTGTGCAGCATTTTGAATTGCTGAGCGTTCAAGCCCCATTACATCAAGAATTGCTCTATCTCCAACCAATGTGTTAACAACTGATTGAGAAATATCTCTAATTGTTTGACGCTTTTCTTTTACATTGAAAAGCCAATCTGCAGGATTTACGATTCTGTATTGGATAATCCATTCCACATCAACAATATTTAAATCGCCTGTAAGCATTGTTGATTCTTTTGAAAGATTATTTAATTGAGTTTTAGATACATTTCTATCTGTAGTAAAACCAAATTGCTCAGTTTGTACAACTTTTACAGGAACATTGTAATTTTTTTCAATTCCAAATGGAAGTTTTAAGTGAAGTCCTGGACCTACAGTTGTTTGATATTTTCCAAATCTTGTAATTACAGCTTGTTCTGTAGCATCTACTTTAAAAAAACTTGAAAATAATATTACTCCAACAACCAAAATAAAAACAATAAAAGCTATAGTTGTTCCTGTAACATTATTTCTCTTCTTTTTTGGTGTTACATTTTCAACATTTTCATCCATAAAGATAACAACCTCCAAAATATGCAAGCAAATTAAAAAATGAACCAATTACAATTTGCTCACTATAAAATACTAACAATATGAAAAAAAATCAATAAAAAAGTAATAATATAGAAAAAATTATCTATTTATTTATAAATTTAATTAGAATCTTTCAATTCCATTGGATCAATAATTTTTCCACTATGCAATGCTTTAGGATAAACTATAATCTTGAGTTTTTTTTCTAAATTTGCATATTTTTTCATTTCGTAAGCATCGCCGATTACAATATTTGTTCCATTATTTCCAGCACGACCAGTTCTTCCTGCACGATGGATAAAAAAATCATCGTTTGAAGGTAAATCCATTTGAACAATATGTGTAATTCCTTGAATATCCAAACCTCTTGCGGCTAAATCGCTTGTAATCAAAATTTTAGTTTTACCAGATTTGAATCTATCGATAATTGATTTTCGCTGAATTTTATCAGTTTTAGAATGAAGTCCAACGCAATCAATTTTTTTGAATTGCAATTTTTGTGTGATATTTGCCACTTGGTCAGTTTTTGATGTAAAAATCAATAATTTTTCAGGCTTTATGGCGTTAATCAAACTTCGCAAAGTATCAATTTTGTTGCGTTGTTCTGCAAAAATTGCCCAATGTGTGATTTTTTTCTGCAAAATATCTTCTAGCGGAAGTTCAATAAAATCAATAGTTGAATTTTCTCGCATTGTTGCTAAAGCTGTTTCAAAAATCTTCTTTAGATTTGGTTTTATCGTTGCGGAACATCCAATTACTTGAACATCAGAATTTAGTAATTTTAACAATTCGATTGTATCATCTCTAATTTCAGGTTCGATAAGTCTATCAATTTCATCAAAAACGATTGTATTTATGTTTTGTGTTTTTATCTTTTTTAAGAAAATCAATTCTTTAATTCTTACCGCACTTCCAATGATAATTTTAGGTTTATCTTTTAGATTTTCGATTTGTCGTTTTAGGGGAGTGCCACCGATACACAAAATTGTTTTTACATCAGAAATTTTTTTAATTTCACTTTTAATTTGAGATGACAATTCATGAGTTGGCGATAATATAATTACTTCAGCTGATTTATCATTTTCGTTTAAATTTTGTAAAATTGGTAATAAAAAAGCAAGCGTTTTTCCTGTTCCTGTTTCAGATTGAAAAAGCACAGATTTTTTTTGCAAAAGTTCAGGAATCACTTGTTTTTGTACTGCTGTAGGATTTGTTAAGTTGTTTTCTTGCAACTTTTGATTTAATTGTTCACAAATGCCTAAATCGATAAAATTTGTAAGTTCTGTCATATAAAAATACTATAGCATATTTTACAATCCTATGCTATAATCTTTTGTATATGAAAATAGGAATTGATATTTTTGGTGGCAATGGCGGAAGATCAGGAATTGGTTTATATTTTGTTTCAATTATAAAGAACTTTCCTAAAGAAATTTCCCACGATATTGAATTTTTTGGCTGTGCTGCCGATAGATTTCGCTTTGATAAAGAATCTAAGTTTAAATATTGTGAATTACCAATGAAAGATGGTTCAATGATTGAAAAACTTTGGCATATATTTTCATTACCTTCTTTTGTAAAAAAGCAACAATATGATGTTGTTTTGTATAATGTTGGTGCTCATATTACACCTTTTGTTGGAAAAGCAAAGGGCGTTGCAGTTGTTCAAGAAATTATTTCAAAATCACTTAAAAAAGCAGATAATATTTTTATAAAAACATCTTTACTTTCTAGTTTAAAAAGGGCTACAAGAATTATTGCAACAAGTCAATATGTTAGAAAGGATTTAATTTCGCTTGGAATACAAAGTGATAAAATAGATGTTATCCACAATGGGCTAGATCACAGTTATTTTTATCCACATACCGAATTTGAAGATGAGTCGGTTTCGATATATCCTTTTTCTATTAAGCGACCTTATTTTATTTATGCTTCAAGGCTTTCGGATAAAGATAAAAAACATATCGAATTGATAAAAGCATTTTCTTTGTTTAAGCAAAAAACTGGTTCGCCTCATAGACTTGTTTTAGCAGGTAGTGATGGTAATTATTCCAAAGAGATTCATAAGGCAGTTGTTAATTCACCCTATGGAACTGATATTTTTTTAACAGGATATTTCCTTCATCAGAATTTGCCCGAATTATATTCTTGTGCTGATGCTTGCATTTTCCCTTCAGTTTTGGAAGGAGTTGGCTTGTCTGTGGTTGAGGCTATGGCAACTGGTATTCCTGTTTTATGTGCAAAGGCTGGTGCGTTGCCAGAAATTGCAGGCGAGGGGGCTTTGTATTTTGATCCAGATAATATCGAAGAGTTTGCCGATTTAATGATAAAAATTACAGAAGATAAAAAATTACGAAAAAAGCTTATTTTAGATGGGCTTGATAAAGTAAAACGCTATTCTTGGGAAAAAACTACCTTAAAAACTTTTGAACTTTTAGAAAATATTGCAGAAGAATAAAAAAAAGTCTTGTACTCATCAGAATACAAGACTTTTTTTATGTAAATTTTGATTTTAACTAGCTTGTTTGCCATCTTCAAGCAAATCGATAGTTGCTTTTTTCTGATTTTCAACAATTTCTTTTGTGATAACAAGTTTTTTAGGTTCCTTTATTGACGGAACTTCAAACATGATATCCAAAAGAAGTTTCTCAACAATGCTTCTTAATCCACGAGCACCTGTTTTGTGTTTTATTGCTGTATCAGCGATTGCTTCAATGGCATCTTCTGTAAATTGCAAATCAACATTATCCATAGCAAATGAAGCTTGGAACTGTTTGATTATAGAATTTTTTGGTTCTGTTAAAATTACCATCAAATCTTCTTTTGTTAATTCTTTTAACGCACAAGAAATTGGTAATCGACCAATCAATTCTGGAATTAAACCAAACTTAACCAAATCGTCTGGAATTGTTTGATTTAACAGTTCAGTTTTTTCTTCTTCAGTTAGAGAATTTACAGTTGCTCCAAATCCCATTGTATGTTGATTAACTCTTGATTCAACAATATTTTCAAGTCCAACAAAAGCTCCACCACAGATAAACAAAATATTTGTTGTGTCAATAGAAAGCATTTCTTGATTAGGATGTTTTCTTCCACCTTGAGGAGGAACGCTTGCTTGTGTACCTTCAATAATTTTTAACAAAGCTTGCTGTACACCTTCTCCTGAAACATCTCTTGTTATAGAAACATTTTCGGATTTTCGTGCAATTTTATCAACTTCATCAATGAAAATGATTCCTCGTTCTGCGGCGGCGATATTTCCGTTTGCAGCTTGTATCAATTTCAAAAGTACATTTTCAACATCTTCACCAACATAACCAGCTTCTGTTAGGGTAGTGGCATCTGCGATTGCAAAAGGTACTCTCAATTTTTGTGCAAGAGTTTTTGCTAATAAAGTTTTTCCAGAACCAGTTGGTCCAATGAGCAAAATGTTAGATTTTTCAATTTGTACATCTTGTTTAAAATCAGCTTTTTGACTAGAAAGTCTTTTATAGTGATTATAAACAGCTACTGATAAAACTTTTTTAGCGTAATCTTGACCAATAACATATTGATCTAAAAATTCCTTAAATTCTTTTGGGGATGGAATTTCATCCATATTTAATTCAGGAATTTCAGTTTCGTGTTCATCAAAAATATTTTTGCAAAGAGAAATACACTGTTTACAAATGAAAATTGAATTAGGTCCTTCAATTAACATTCTGTTTGGAGATTCTGGTTTGTTACAAAAAGAACAGTTATTAAGCTTTGTTTTATGTATCATTTATAAAAACTCCAAATTATTTGCTTCGTCTTGGCATGATTTGATCAACAATGCCATATTCAAGAGCTTCTTCTGCAGACATGTAAAAATCTCTTTCAATATCTGTTGCAATTTGTTCTTCGGATTTACCTGTATGTTCTGCTAAAAACTTAATTGAAAGTTTTTTTAATCTGAGAAATTCTTTAGTTTGGATAGAGATATCAGTAGTTTGTCCTTGAACTCCACCCCATGGTTGATGAATCATAACTCTAGATGAAGGAAGTGCGTATCGTTTTCCTTTTGTACCACCTGCAAGAAGAATTGCTCCCATGCTTGCAGCTTGTCCCATACAAATTGTTTGGATATCGCTTTTTACATATTGCATTGTATCATAAATTGCTAAACCTGCAGTTACAGAACCACCAGGACTGTTTATGTACATGCTTATATCTTTATCTGCATTTTGAGATTCTAAGAATAGTATCTGAGCTACGATTAAGTCTGCATTGTAATCATTGATTTCGCCATCAACAAAGATAATTCTATCTTTTAAAAGACGAGAATAAATATCGTAACTTCTTTCACCTTGTCCAGTTTGTTCAATTACAACTGGTACATATGTACTCATTTTTTCATTCATAAGCATAAATCCTTATAAGTTGATTTACTCAAACTTTTGGGCAAGTTTTAAAATCCTTAATCTCAAAACTTGATTTTAAAACCTGCCTATTTAATAAGTTTAAGCATTTTTAAAGAGATCTGCAAACTTTTTCTTTTCGCCTTTTGTAACTTTTACTTTTGCGAAAAGTTCTGTGTAAAGTTTTTGCTCTTTAATATCATCTATAAGATACTCTTTTTTTACTGCATCCGCATAGTGTTTTTTTACTTCTTCTACAGAAATTCCTGCACCTTCAGCGATTTTTTCGTATTCTGCTTCAACTTCTTCTGGTGTAACTTCAATTTTTGAATCTTTTAACAATGATTCAACGATAATTCTACCTTTGAGCATTTTTTCAGCATCGCCAGCCCATTCGTTGAGCAAGTCTTCTTTTTTCTGTCCTGAAGAAGCCATCAATTTATCAAGTTGTTCAACTGAACATTGGAATCTTTGAGCCATCATTCTCCAGCGACCTTCAAGTTCTGCATCCAACATTGATTTTGGAAGTTCAACTGGATTTTTTTCTACAAGTTGTTCGATTAAAGATGTTGATTTGATTTCTTTAATGCGATTATCTTTTGCTGCATTTAAGTTTTTCATAATGTCAGCTTTTAAGTCGTCGAGAGTCTTGTATTTTTCGTTAACATCTTGAGCAAGTTCATCATCAAGTGCTGGTAAATCTCTGATTTTAAGAGCTGTAACAGTAACTTTGATTTTTTTAGTTGTTCCAGCAAGTTCTTTATCAGCAAAATCTGCATCGTAAGTTTTTGTGATTTCTTTTGTATCATCTTTTTTCATACCGATAATTTCGTCATCGATTTTGTAGATGTTTTCACCTGAACCGATTGTAAATACGAAACCTTCGCGTTGTGAACCAGCAATTTCTTCGCCATTATCATCAAGTTCTGAATAGTTGATTGTTGCAATATCGCCATTTGCAGCACCTTCAGAATCTTTTTTGTCAAGAACCATAGCGTTTCTTTCTTGAATTGCCTTTAATTCTTCGTTCATTTCTTCATCTGTGATTTCAACTTGTGGTTCTTCAATTTTGATTCCAGAGAAATCTTCGATTTTTACAGTTGGCATTACATCGTAAATTACAGAGAAAACCAAATCTTTTGTAACATCTAATTGAGGAAGATTATCAAGTTGTGGTTGTGAGTAGGCGAGTGGTCTGTTTTCTGATTTTTCGTTGTCGAATTCTCCAAAAACCTGTTCGAGAGCTTTTTCAATCAATTCGCCAGCAACATCATTTTTAAGAGCATCACCATATTTTCTTTCTAAAACTGAAACTGGAACTTTTCCTTTGCGGAATCCAGGTAATTGTAAATTTTTAGAATATTTTGTTAATGTTTCGTCATAACCTGCAGCAACATCTTTTTTGTTAATTGTGATTGTTAATTTTACTGCTGAATTTTCTAATTTTTCGATTTCCTTTGTAACTTTCATGACAAGATCCTTTTCCATTTTTGGAGTGTGAATTAATTTGCTAGTTTAAACTAAACTTTTGCAAAAAAAAAAGCGATTCAGAACTTTCCGAATCGCTTTCGCTTAGAGCGGAAAACGGGATTTGAACCCGCGACATCCACCTTGGCAAGGTGGCGCTCTACCCCTGAGCTATTTCCGCATGATTAGCTACGAATACCAATCCGCATGCCTTATTTACTTTATAAAAACATCTTAAAGATGTCTGCGAGAGGAGGGACTTGAACCCTCACGCCTAGGGCACTAGATCCTAAGTCTAGCGTGTCTGCCAATTTCACCACTCTCGCCTGTTTCAGTCAAGAAGTAGTTTATGACCTAACTCTGCGAACGATAATTAAAATACACTAAATACAAATTTTTGTCAAGTATTTATGTAATTTAGTTATCAAACTTTTATAAAGCTTTGAGCCATGAAGGGTTCGAACCTTCGACCCACAGATTAAGAGTCTGTTGCTCTACCAGCTGAGCTAATGGCCCGTTCTTGCGTCTGACACGATTCGAACGTGCGACCTGCGGATTCGAAGTCCGACGCTCTATCCAGCTGAGCTACAAACGCAAATTACACGCAAAACATATCACTTACGCGTAGGGTGCCCGACGGGATTTGAACCCGCGACAACAAGATCCACAATCTTGCGCTCTACCCCTGAACTACGGGCACCATAATCTTTAATAAAAGCATACAAATATTACAAATTTTTATGGAAAATGTCAAGGTCAAAAAAACAGATTTATTTACATATTTGTTTATATTTTTTTCTAAAGTCAAAATTTTTATAACCGATATTGAAATGAGGTGTATTATGTTTAGAACAGATATCGATTATTCAGAAAAACTTAAAAGCGTTCTAATATCAGAAGATAAAACTCTTACAGAAATTCATGAAGTTCAAAAGAAAATTAGAAGTTCTGTAAACGAAAGAAATTGGAACGATTTACAAAATAACATTATTTCTTTTGAAAATTTATCTAATGAGTTTGCATTATTAGAAGAAGAACGCTTAGAATGTTTTGATTATTTTGGTTTGAAAGATGGAGCCGGTTTAAGTTCTTCTAATAATAAGTTTACACACGAAGCAACAGGTGATATTCAAGAATTGTATTTATCTGTAAAACAAAAATTACTTGCCTCAAAAATTGAAAATAATTCGTTAAATAATTATATAAAAATTACAACTGAATTTTTGCAAGGTGTATTTGATAATGTTATACCTCAACGCAAAACATCAGTGTATTCAAGAAATGGTTCTTTGGTAAAGAATCAACCACAAAGTATGATATTAAATACTATTTTATAGGGAGAATATATGTCTAGTAGCTTTTCAGGAATCGAAATTGGAAAAAGAAGTCTTTTAGCCCAGAGTCAAGCAATCTCTACTGCTGGTCATAATATTTCAAACGCAGATACAGAAGGATATTCTCGTCAAAGAGTTAATATAAAATCATTTGATCCATTATATCGTCCTGATTTATCAAGAGCAGAAACAGCGGGACAAATTGGTCAAGGTGTTAGTGTTGAAAGTATTGAACGCATAAAAGATGAATTTTTGGAAAAAAGAATTGTTGCTCAGTCTAATCAAGAAAGTTATTGGAAAACTCGGGATGAATATTATGTTATGATTGAAGGCGTTTACAATGAACCTGCTGATATTTCAATCAGAACAAATATGGATAAATTTTGGCAATCTTGGCAAGAACTTTCACTTTATCCAGAATCAAAAACAGCTAGACAAGCAATCGTAACTCGTGGAGAAACATTAGTTAATTCAATTCAGCAAAGGAATAATTCTTTAGTTGGTATTGCTAATATGATAAATAGCGATATTGAAGCAACTGTTGAACAAGTTAATTCTTACACAAAACAAATTGCTGAATTAAATGTTGAAATTGAAAAATCAAAAGCAATGGGAGATAATCCTAACGATTTGCTTGATAGACGAGATTTATTAACAGATAAACTTTCTTCTCTTATCAATATTACATCAGACGATCGTGATAGCGATGAATTTATGATTCATGTTGACGGAAAAATTCTTGTTCAAGGTGGAAATGCTCGTAGTTTTGATTTAGAAACAGTAACTGACGGAACTGGATACAGCAAAGTTACTTGGGCAGATACAAAAGCCGATGCAACTTTTTCTGGTGGTTCACTTGGTGCTTTAATTGAATTGCGTGATAAGGATTTGCGTTCAGAACTTCAGTCTTTGAACACAATGACAATGAACTTTGTTGATTTAGTAAACGATGTTCATAGAAACGCTGTTGGTGCAAATAACACAACTGGTTTAGACTTTTTTGTTGAACAACCTTTCGTTACAAATGCTTTAGGAAATTACGATAGAAACGGTGATGGCGTTGAAGATACTTCAATGATTTTTAGAATGACAGGTTCAAATCAATTAAAATTGCAAGACCAAGTTGGAATTGAAGGTGTTATCACTTTATCTGGAAAAGACGGAAATGTTGAAGTTCCATATTTCCCAACTGATACTGTTGAAACTGTGATCAATCGCATCAATGATTCAAACTCTGAAGTAAAAGCTTATCTTGATAAAAATAACGAACTTGTTTTAAAAGCAACAACTTCAGAAGATGCTTCAAATCCAGATTTTGTAATTCGCTATGTTGAAGATTCTGGACATTTTTTAGCAGGCTACGCTGGAATTTTAAATGGAAGTGGAGCAGAAAACGCATATAATTTTGATTCAGCAAATGCAGTTGAATCTTTAACTGGAAATACACAGTTTTCTGTAGCACCAGTTTTAAATCCATCTGGATATATCACAATAAATCCTGCAATTAAAACTGATGTTTTATCCGTAGCAGCTAGTTATCCAGATATTGCTGGTTTTGCAGAAAGTGGTGATGGTCGTGCTGCTAACGATATTGCATCTTTAAGAAATTCATCAGTAATGATTGGCGAAAATAAAACTTTTGATGATTATTTTGCAGAATCTGTTACAAATGTTGCTCTAAAAGGAGAACAAGCACAATTAAATTACGAAAGCCAGGTTGCAGTTATGAGTGATTTAAAAGCCATGAGAGATTCAATTTCTGGTGTAAATATTGATGAAGAACTTGCTGATATTATTAAATTTCAGCATGGATATAATGCCGCAGCAAGATTTATCACTGTAGTTGATGAATTGTTAGATACAGTTATAAACCGATTAGGTGTCTAGTTTTTAGTTCAAAGGAGTAGTGTATGAGACGAGTAAGTTCAGCAACAGCAAATAATGATATTCAATATAATCTTAGATTACAAGAATCAAAAGCAAATAATCTCAATAATCAGCTTGGAAGTCAAAATCGTTTGCAACAATTACGGGATGACCCATTGGCTGCTGGACATTTAGTTCGTTATCAATCTTATGCAACTCGTGTTGAACAATTTGAAAAAAACGCAAAAATTATTTCTGATGATTATACAGTTGCAGAAGGTTATGTAAATAATTCTGTTCAAATTATGCAACGAGTTCGTGAACTTGCTGTAAACGGTGCAAACGGTTTATACGAAAAAGAAGACCTTAAAAATATGGCTGTTGAAGTTGACGAACTTTTGAAAGAACTTATCCAAAACTCAAATGCAATCGGACCAGACGGAACAAGACTTTTTGCAGGAACACGAACTTCTAATATGGCTTTTGAAGCAGAAACTGGTTATGTAAAAGGCGCTGATGAACCTTTAATCACTTCTGTAAAATATCAAGGTTCTATCGGTACAAAAAATATTGAAGTTGATGAACAATCACATCTTTTTCTTGATAAAAGCGGAAATTCAATTTTCTGGGCAGAAAAACAACAATTAGTGAGTTCTGCTGATGCTACAAGTTATTCTGTAAGACAAGAAAGCAAAATTGGTATCAATGGAATAGAAATTAAATTAGAACCAGGCGATAATGTTTATTCAGTTATTTCTAAAATCAATAATTCTGGAACTTCTGTAAAAGCAAGTTTAGATCCAGTTACAAAAGGATTAAATTTAGAAACAACAGATTCTCGTCAACTTTGGTTGGAAGATGTACAAGGAACAACTTTGTCAGATTTAGCTATTATCAAAGATTCTTCTCAAAGACCACCTTACAATATTTCTAATTCTGTAACTGTTTCTGGTGGTTCACTTTTTGATGCAGTAATTGCTTTAAGAGATTCTATGCTTTCTGGAGATATTGAATCTATCGGTGGTAGAGTTTTAGGTTCAATAGATAATGGTTTGGATAATTTAGTTACTCGACAAGCTGAAATTGGTTCAAATTATGAAAGAGCTCAGCAATCAATCGCAAAAGCACAAACAAATCAACTTGGTGCTACAAATATGATTGCTAGAGAAGGGGATTTAGATTTTACTAAAGCAATTACAGATATGAAAATGCTTGAATATGTAAAACAAGCAACTTTAAGTACTGCTGGAAGATTATACGAAAGTAGTTTGTTGAATTATATGAGATAAATTTTTGATTGAGGTAACTGTTTATGAATACTTTTGACACTGTAAAAATTGATTTTCCACAAGGTTTATTTGGATTTGAAAATTGTAAAAAATTTTCTTTAACAGAATCAGAATATAAACCATTTTGTTGGTTGCAATCTGAAGATGATAAAACTTTGTCTTTTTTAGTTGTTGATCCCTTTATTTTTTTTGATGATTATGAATTGGATATTGATGACAATTCATTAAAATCTATTGAGGTGAAAACTCCTGCTGATGTAGTTGTATTAACAATTATTACAATTCCTGGAAATGGAGAAAAATTAACAGCAAACTTGCAAGGACCTTTAGTAATAAATAAAATAAATAATAAAGGGATGCAAGTAATTTTGTCTGATGCAAAGTGGACTACAAAACATTGTCTTATGGCTAAGAAAAGCAAGGACGGTGATGAATGCTAATATTAACAAGAAAAACTAACGAAAAAATAAAAATCGGTAATGAAATTACCCTTTCAATTATTGAAATTCGTGGTGAACAAGTGAAAATTGGTGTAGAAGCACCTAAAGAAGTTAAGGTTTTTAGACAAGAAGTTTTTAACGCAATTCAAAACGAAAACCGAGCTGCTGCAGTTTCACCAGAAAATATTGGTTCATTATCTGATTTATTCCAAAATAAATAATTTTTTACAAAAATATAAAAAAAGCAAGTTTGCTTGAAGTGTACTTCAATAAAACTTGCTTTTTTTTTGTTTATTGTTTGTTTAATTTTGCTTCTTCTGCTTCGCTTGGTCGGATGTAAACTGGACCTTCAAAGTCTTTTATTCCTGGTTGTTTTTTTTCAAAATTTAAATTTCCAAGTTTTAATAACTGCCAAGAAGAATTTATGTTTTTGCTTTCGATTACAATAAATTTTTGTGCAGGATTAACACTTTGATATTCTTCTGCAAAATAATTTGCATCTGGGCCTGTAAGTAAAATTTCTTCTTCAGGATCGATGTACTTTTTTATTGAAGTGATTTCTTCATCAACTGGACCAACTACCAAATTTTTTTGTCTAAAAACTGAAGCATAAAATCTTTTCTTTTTTGCATCGATACAACTAAGAATTGTTTTATTTAATTCAAAAAATGGAAGTGCGTAAGTTTCAAGTGAATCAAATGCATAAATTGGAAATCCGAACGAAAGTTGTATTCCCTTTAAAGCTGAATAAGCAAGTCTTAATCCTGTAAAAGTTCCAGGGCCTTTACATAAACATGCAAATTGAATTTCTTGTGGAGTTAATTTTACATCTTGTAAAACAGTTTGTATTTCTGGAAGTATTCTTTCGGATTGATGCATTCCAATATCTAAAACTTTTGTAGAAAAAAGACCTTCATTTTCTGCACAGATTGCCATGCAAGGAGAAGCACAGTCTATTGCTAACGCTTTCATAAGTATTCCTTAAAAATATTTTTATCGTAGGGCCAATTTTTTATTGTTATTTTTCTTGTTTCTGGAGTTAAAATTTCAATATCAATTATTATTGCATCGTTTGGAAGGGCTGCTTCGATTTTTTCACTCCATTCGATAGCACAAACGCCATCTCCGTACATCATTTCTTCTGAACCTAAATTCAAAAAGTCTTCAACTGAATCTAATCTGTAAACATCAAAATGATACAATGGTAATCGACCTTCGTATTCAGAAATTAGAGTGAAAGTTGGGCTTGTGATAACTTCATCAATTTCTAAAGCTTCAGCGATACCTTTTGTTAGAGTTGTTTTCCCAGCAGCCAAAGTTCCTTTGAAAGCGATTATGGCACCTTTTGTAAGACAGTTTCCGATTTTTTTTCCAATTTCGATTGTAGTTTCAGCTGAATTAGAACGCAACTCTAACATGGCAATTTTCCTGAATCAGATATTGAAAGAATTGTTTTTTTTATTTCTTTTACAACTGGCAAAATTGGATACAAAATATCTTTTTTGAGATTTACTTCTATATTTTTTTTGCCTGTAGGTTCTGTTTCTATCAAAAATCTTATAGGAACTTCAACTGGTTTTGATTGTAATTCTAAAATTGCAGTTCCTAAATATGTTTTTCGATAATAAATATATGCGTCTTCTGTAGAAATGTCTTTGATATCTAAAACTGTCATAATTAAAGATAATACTCCAACAATAAGTTATGGTCAATATTTATATATAATCGTAAACTAAAGAAAAAATCTTGTTTTTAGTTTTAGCGTCAATTTTTACAAATTTTATGTGTAATATGTGCAAATTATTTCTTTTATTTATTTCGGAAGCTACGATTTTTCCAATGAGAGTAGCTTTTTCATTTGGATATAAATCTAATTCAATGTAAATATATTGATTTGGTTTTATTGGCAATTCAGTTTCAAGACAGCAACCTTCTGCAGAAATATCAGTAAGTTTTCCTATGTGTTTTTTCTCCAAAGGTTTGTATTCAATTACATTGTCTTTTTTCGCATCATCTGTGATAACTTGAACAGCACTAAAAATACATTTAGTATCAAAAGATAATCGTGAAAAATTTCTTCTGTGCAAAATTGAAATATTCGTTGAGTGAGAAGTAATTATTTCTTTTATAACTCGAGTTTGATAACGAATTAAGCGAGAAGTCATATCGTAAGCAACATGGTTAGTAAGTGAAAAAACTAAGTTGATTTTTGATAAAGCTGGAATATCAATATCATTTCCTGAAATATCTTTTGGTGCAGATAAAATCAATCCTTCTTTAGTGTTTTCAATTAAAGTTGTTTTGTAGCGATTTTCGTTTACAATAAGTGTCATTTCTATATTTGCAGGAATAATTCTACTTGAATTTAAAACCATGCTAGAATTTTTTTGAAAATCAATTTTATTTCGTACTGAAAACAACAAAGTTGTAAGTTTTTCGTCGTTTTTTACAAGCGAAAATTCTTTTTTGAAAATTGAGTCAATTAAATTTTCATCCTTTAATTCTACGCAAAGATTTTTTATTGAATTTTTTTGACACAATTCCCATAAAAAGTTTTTTTCTTCACTTGTTAAATTTAACGATTGTGCGATAGTTGAAATATCTCTTCTTGTTGTTTTTCTGTTTGGATTTAATAAATTTTTCTTTTTCTTTGTTTCCAGATGTTTTACAAAAAAGTTTGTAAAAAAAACTATTATTCCAGCAAAAATAACTAAAAATAAAGCAATATATGCGATGGAGTATCTCATTGTTTCAACTTGTGGCGAAAATTGAATTTGTAAAAACATAACTCCTCCAATGATATACAAAGTATAATCTTTATTTTATGAAATCTTCACAAAATTCTTTCATTTGTGAAATTCGTGGAGCAATTTCGTATTCTGATAAATCTCCGATTAAAACTGTATCCTTGTCTTTGAAAGCATTTTCAAAATCGCTAAGAATTGGTGCAAAGTCCGCCAAGAAATCAGAAATTTTTTGAGCTTTATCTTTTGTGTTTTCAAAATAATCTGCAAAAAGTGAAGATAGTGTAACAGCCTTGCAAAAATTATCAAAACATTCTGCAAAAGTTTTTACAACATCAGATGCTTCTTTTTCCTTTCCAGATTGAAGTAAAACTGGAATTTCAGTTAGATTATCTTCTAAATCGGTTAAATTTTCATTTATGGATTTGAAGTAAAAAACAATATCTTCTTTACAAATTGTTGTAATTGATAAAGTTGAAATATCATCAATAGAATCAGAAAATCTATTTGTTAATTCTTCAGCATCAATTTCAGTTCCATCGATAGAAACTCCGATAATTGTAGCATCGATTTTTTCACATTCAGTTTCGATTCCTTTTAAAATATCTTCTACTGTTTTTTCATTTTCTAAAGTGATATCAGCTTTTGTATCATTGATAAAAATTTCCATTTAATTCTCCTAAAAAAAATTATTGTTTACTATTTTGATTTGCAAAGTTTGAAATTGAACTTGCCTGTGATTCCAAGTTGTTTAGTGTGGATTCCATATTTCCATACTTTCGTTTTAGGTCAGCTTCTTTATTTGCAACTTGAACTTCTAATCGTTCAATTTTTGTTTCTGTGTTCGAGATATTTCTTTCTATTGCAGAATCTTTCATTGCAAGAATCCCACCTGTTTGAACATAAGCAAGCAAAGTTTGATCCATTTTGTATGCAATTCCCGCATCGATAATTTTATCGTCGTTTGTGTCATATCCAAAAAGATTTTTCACTTCGTCCATGTTATTTTCTAAGGCTTCGTCTAGTTTTTTTTCGTCAATTTCCATGTATCCACGCATTTGGGCTGGGGACGCACCTGTGGAAACACCTGTTTTTGAAGCGATACCAACTTGAGCCAAAGTTCTGATTGTAAAATTTTCTTCTGGCATGTAAGAATTTGTAATAATTTGCTGAAGCGAACTTTTGCTACTTTTTAGTGAAAATTCAGACTGAAAAACTCCAAGTCGTTCTTTTGCTTTTTCGCTTTCTTCTTCTGTAAAATACTCTAATTCATCAACGATTTCTGGCTTATTTTGAGTTAAAATATTTAATTCGGCCATAAGTTGATTGTAATTTCCAACAAAAGTAATCAAAGCATCTTTTGCACTTTCTGTGTCATTTTTAATGCTGATATTTGCAGTTCTATCTGTTGTTGAGTGAAGTTGAAGAGTAACATGAGGAACTACATCATCAATTTCATTTGTAGGACGATTCATTGGAATGCCCTCGTAACGAAATTTTGCATTTTTGGCAACTGAAACAGGATGTAAAGGTTCAAATCCTAAATTTGCAGAAATATTGTAAGATGCCAATCCTTCAATTTGAAGTTGTTTTCCTGTGTTTCGATTATTAACTAAAATCGATGTTATATCTTCATAATCACTTAAATTTATTGTGTAAAGTTTACTTTCGTTATCTTGTGGTATACTTTCTAAAGGAAGTATTGTTCCATCAGATTTTTTAATATATAAAGCACTACTGTCAGTAACCGGAAATCTTATTTCTTTAGGCGGTTCTGGGGGGAGAGTAGTGTCAGATTCTTCATTGTTGATAGTTACATCTTTAAATTCAATATTTCCTGGAAATGGTAAAACTGGACCTGTAGGTCTGTTGTTCCATGCGATAGTTATATCTTCAACAGGAACTGTTTTTACAGTAAATTCAACTGCTAAACCTTGTTGATTTTTAATCGCATCAGGAAGAGGAATTTCTATTTTTGTTTCAGGATCGATATTTTTATTTATGTTTTGTGCAAAAGGTGTTTTTTCGGCTTGTATTTTTTGAACCATGTTCAAATCAACTGCCAAGTCAAGAGAAGCATCTTCCAGAATAAGTTTATTTTCTTCACCGGTTTTTAGTGATTCAATCAATAATGCGCTTTCGTTTTTTGAGACACCAATAATTGAAGATTTTATTACTCCGTTTCCTCTTTTGTTTAAGCCTTCTGAAAAATCAGAGACTTTCCCACCCTTGAAGCGATAAGTAACAGTCTTGTCTCCAACCTTAAATTGATACATTCCCTCTGGAATCTTTCTATCTCTTTCGATATTACCTGACAAAAATCTATCTGCTGTAGCAATTTGATCTACATCAATTTTGAAAGTTTCTACAGTTGCATCTCTTTCTGCAGTGGCTGTAATTGCTCTTTCGTCAGTAGATTCCGCAATCCTTTCATTAAAAGGATTATTAAATGAGTATAATGTTCTTGTTGATTCTCTCAATGAACTCATATATTGGTTTACGCGACGCCAATTTGCCTGCTCGGTTTTATAACCCTCTAACTTTTCTTGTTCTCTTTTTAGAGGTATTTTTTCAACTTCAACAAGGCTTTTTACGAGATCATTTGTTTTATATTTATCACTAACACCAGGTATATTTATATCTGCCATCTGTAATAATCAAAGTTCCAAATAAAAGCTAAATTTTTTCGTCAACTAAAAGACCTAATGCTTCTTTTAGTCTTAATTGCAGCTTCTGAATATCCGCTGATGGAATTTCTTTTATAACCTGATCTGTATTTGGGTCTACAACTTTAACGATAACCTTGTTAAGTTCCTTGTTAACATTAAATTGCAACTTTCTACCCATCTGATCAGAAATCTTCTGTAATTGAGAAACCTGATAATCTAAATCAGCAAAATCTTCCGCTACGGAGGCTGCTTCCTTATTTACATTTTCTGGTGGAGTATAACCAGAGGTAATGTGTTTTATCACATCAGAATTTGTATTTGTGCGGCCATCCATTGCCAAATTTTGCCCAACCATGTTTATGCTTAAACTCATTATGGGCCTCCATTTTTGGAAAACATCCAATGTTATCCATTTCAAAGCAACACAGACGAAAGAGGGGCGCACCTCCTTCGTCGATATGCTTTTCATTAAAAAGATGACATCCAGAAATCTCTTTAATGTCTAATTCTTATTAGCTAAGCAATCTCAATACATTTTGTGATTGAGAATTTGCTTGTACGAGCATAGCTGTTCCAGATTGTGTGAGGATCTGGTTTTTTGTATACTCTACCATTTCGCTTGCCATGTCAGAGTCACGAATGCGTGATTCTGCAGCTTGAAGGTTTTCTGCAGCAACTGCAATACCTTTAGCAGCAATTTCAAAACGATTTTGATAAGCACCTAAATCTGCTCTTTGTCTGTTTACAGATTTCATTGCATTATCTAATGTTGCGATTGACATATTTGCAGCATCTGGTGAAGCAATAGAAATTCTTTCATCAGAACCTTGTGTTCCTGTTAATCCAAGTGCTTGAGCTGTCATTGTTCCAATGAAAACTTGTTCATTTTGGTCAACATTTGCACCAATTTGGAATTGCATAACACGACCTGCTGCTGAATCTCTTGCGAAAGCACCTGTCAACATGTTCATTCCGTTGAATTGTGCTTGTGAAGCAATTCTGTCAACTTCTGCTACAAGTTGAGAAACTTCAACTTGAATTTGCATTCTATCTTCATCAGTATAAATACCGTTTGCAGATTGAACAGCTAATTCGCGGATTCTCTGTAAGATATCTGTTGTTTCTGACAAATATCCTTCAGTTGTTTGAATAAAAGAAACACCGTTTTGGATATTTCTTTCTGCTTGGTTCAAACCACGAATTTGTGAGCGCATTTTTTCTGATACTGCTAATCCTGAAGCATCATCGCCGGCCTTGTTGATGCGCTGACCGGAACTGAGTTTTTCAATGTTGCCAGCAAGTTGAGAATTTGAAACTCCCAAAGTGCGATTTGCATACATAGAACTCATATTATGATTGATAATCATAAATCGCCTCCATGTGATTTAGTTTTTTCAAACTATGACCTAAAAGCAATTCCGTGCTTTTAGCAAGAAAAAATATAAAAAATGCGCCTTTTTATATTTTTGTCTTGTTGCGTCAAACAGTATTATACTACCATAAGTATAAAATCGTCCATAGTATAATTCAAAAAAAATGGAGTTTTTTTATGATTTTTTTTTGCGGGATGTAAAAAATGTTGAGTAAGAACCATCCGCTTGAAAGGGAAGGGAATATCCCTTCCTTTTCAAACTTTGATAATGAAAAGAATTTTATCTTTCCATAACCAGCACACTATCTAAGCAAAGATAATACATTCTGGCTTTGTGCGTTAGCCTGAGCCAACATAGCTGTACCAGATTGTGTAAGAACTTGATTCTTAGTGAACTCAACCATTTGAGCAGCCATATCTGTGTCACGGATGCGTGATTCAGCAGCTTGAAGATTTTCAGCTCCAATATCAATTCCGTTAACAGTGTGTTCAAGACGGTTTTGGTAAGCACCAAGGTCTGCTCTTTGTTTGTTAAGTTTTTTCAATGCTTCATCAAGAGTACCGATGGCACGGTTGGCATCATCCGGAGCAGCAAGACTCATAATATTTTCAGTTCCCAATTCTTTAAGACCAAGTGATGTTGATGTCATTGTTCCGATGAAAACTTGAGTTCTTTGATCCATGTTAGAACCGATATGGAACCACATAGAAGCTGTAACTACATTTTCACCATTTGACTGTGCAAAACGACCTGTAAGCATATTCATACCGTTGAATTGTGCTTGTGAAGCGATACGGTCAACTTCTGCAACCAACTGAGAAACTTCAACCTGAATCTGCATTCTGTCTTCATCAGTATAGATACCGTTTGAAGCTTGAACTGCTAATTCACGGATTCTTTGAACGATATCAGTTGTTGATTGTAAGTATCCTTCTGTTGTTTGGATAAAACTGATAGCGTTAGAAGCGTTTTGTGAAGCTTGATTCAAACCTCTAATTTGGCTACGCATTTTTTCTGAAACTGCGAGTCCTGAAGCATCATCACCTGCGCGATTGATACGCATTCCTGATGAAAGTTTTTCCATATCTTTTTGAATGTTGTTGTTTGTAACACCCAAAGTACGATTGGAATACATTGCTGACATGTTGTGGTTGATAACCATAATTTTCCTCCATGGAAATATAATTTTAGGACAGAATCCGTTCCGTCCTTTGTTTTAAGATGTTTGATACAAGCGTAAAAACGATTGTATCAAACCTGCAAAAAAAGTATAATGCACGATTTTAAGGCTACATACGTGAAAAATACAGTTTTCTATTTTTCTTATCGGCAGACACTTCAAAAAACTTAACTTTTTTTTTAAAATTTTATATAATTTTTTTATGTTTTTTGAAAAATTTTTATGTAAATGCTGTAATTCTCAAATAAATTCACAGTTTTGTGTTAAAGATAAAAAATATTACTATTGTGATTTTTGCAAATCCGTTTTTTTAAGTGAAGAATTTTTGCTTTCAGAAGAAAATCAACTTGATAGATATTTACTTCATAATAATACTTTGGAAGATAATGGATATAAAACTTATTTAGAAAAGTTTTTTGAAGAAGTTTTATCTGCCACAAAAGAAAAAAATCACACTTATTTAGATTATGGTTCTGGACCAAATCCTTGTTTAGTTGAATTAGTAAAACAAAAATACTGTGATTTTGAAGTTATAGAAGGGTGGGATTTATTTTTTACAAAAGATTTTACGCCAAAAGAAAATTTTTATTCTCTTATCACTTGTTTAGAAGTTGCTGAACATTTTGAAAATCCTATCGAAAGTTTTAAACACATTTATTCTTTGTTAAAAACTGACGGAATTTTGGCAGTTCAGACACAAATTTTTTATTCAGAAGATGATTTTGAAAAAACTTCAAAAAAATTTGCTACATGGTGGTACAAAGAAGATACCACTCATGTAACTTTTTATTCAAAAGAAGGACTTATCACTTGTTGCAAAAATGCAGGTTTAGAATTTATACAACAAGTTGATAAAAATCTTTTGATTTTTACTAAAAAAGATTGAATTGCTTAAAAGCTTCCATTACTTCTTTTACAGCTTTGCCTCTGTGAGAAATTTTATTTTTTTCTTCCTCGGTGAGTTCTGCAACAGTTTTATTGTATTCTGGCAAAAATACGATAGGGTCGTAACCAAATCCTTTTGTGCCTTTTGAATCTTCGATATTTTTTAGCAAAATTCCTTCGAAAGTTTCTTGTGCGCACAAAAATTTATCTTTTGCAAGATACATAATTATCGAACAAACATATCTACATTTTCGGTTTTCTGGATTATTTGGGTCTAAACCTTTTTCTTGTAAAGTTAAATTCACATCTTCAATTAAAAGTGAATTTTGTTCAAATTGCGATAGATTATGACCATCTTCAGTTTCGTTTGAATTTGCAAATTTTCTTCCACAATATCTTGCTGAATAAATTCCAGGTTTCCCGTCTAGTGCGTCAACACAAATTCCTGAATCATCAGCGATTACAGGTTTTTGTACAATTTTCCAAAGACTTTCGGCTTTTATAAGTGAATTTTCAAAAAAAGTTTTTCCTGTTTCTTCTGGATCAAATTCTAAACCAATATCTTTTGGTATTGTGATTGTGTGTGGTGCACAAAGCATTTCCATTTCGTGTTTTTTGTGTAAATTTCCAGTTGCTAAAAATATTTCCATATTCGTATACTACCTTTTTCAAAACTAAATGTCTATTAGTTTACTTTTGGATTTTGTTCTTTTATATTATACAATTCAAAATTTTTTGTAAGAACATATCGGATTTTAGATGGCGTTACATTTAAAAGTTTTGATATTTCGATGTCACTTGGAACTATTTTTATTTTCTTAAAACGATTTAACCTTTTACTTCTTCTGTTCTTGATAGAAATATATTTTTTTTTGATCAATTCGGCTTTTTCGGGTTTTGAAAATTTGAAATTTTCATAATTTATCTTTAAAACTTCCATTTTCATAAAATCTTCGTTGATTGCCATTTCTAAATTGTTTTTTATGCAGATTTTCTTAATCAGTTTTTCATTCAATTCTTTTATGTAAGATGTTAAACTGATTCGATTTAAGTTTGAATTATTCATTATTTTTTCAATCTGTTCATTTGAAATGTAATATGAAGATTTTAAGGCAATAACTAATAATTCAAAATCTGATAATTGTTTTTTTCTTTTTTTATTTTTTGTTGGAAAATAAACTTCATCTTTTTCTGCGATATACGAATCTATGTTATGTTGCGAAGTAAAAACTTTTTCATTGTCAACAAAATAATTCATTTTTTTGTAAACTTTGTTTTTTGCACTAATTTGAGACATAGTTCTTTTCCAAGTTTCAAATGAATATCTAATGGTTAGTTGAAAATATGTACTAAAACTTGCTTTTGATGAGTCATAGTTTTTGAAAATATTGTTTATTTTGTTAATTGAGTAAAAGATAAAATCTTGTAATTTTTCTTTGCTCAGTTTTTCTAATCCAAAATACGCAGGATTTTTTAAAACTATAGTCATCAACTGATTTATAGCTTCCTCTTTTGTAATTTCTTCCTTCATAAAAGAAAGATGAATTTTTGTAAGACTTGTGGCATTTACCATATAAACTCCTTTTGATGAAATAACATCAATTTTTTTCTAAGGATTTATATGCAATTTCTGTGCCAAGTTTAAAATTAAAAAAAAATGGAGATTTTGGAGATATTTGTGTGAATTATATAAAAATTACTGATTTGAAAATTAAAATATCTTAAAAAAAATTAATAAAATTTAAATTTAAATTAAGAAAAATTTATTTAGATTAAGATTTTTATTAAGAAAAATTATGCTGAAAAAAAATTTGCAAAAGAATGTTGATGTAATCATTACTTCGATTAAGGATTTTTCACGAATTTAACCGAATGTTTTTTGAAAAATAGTAATTTGAGTAAATAAATGATTGTGAAAATGAATTTGCTACAGTTGAAAATTAAATTAAAACGCTTTTAAATTCTTCAATTATTTTTGGAAGTAGGGTATCTAATGTTCCTTCTGTACTAAGTCCTGCAGCATTTTTGTGGCCACCACCACCAAATTTTGCCGCAATAGAACTTACATCAACTGCATCTTTTGAACGAAATCCTGCTGTACAAGTTTTATCTGTGTCTTGTCTTACAAATAATACCGCTTGAACTCCATCAACTGAAAGCAATAATTGATATAAACTATCTGAATCTCTACCTTCTTTTCCAAAAAGATTTGTATCTTCTAAAGTTTCGTAAGTTACAATCAATTTTCCATCAAAATATTGTTCAGCACGACTAAGCATTACACCAAGTAATTTTCTTGTAGAAAATGGTTTTCCGCTGTTTATGTCAGAATAAGTTTGTCTTGGATTTGCTCCGTTTTTTACTAAACGAGAAACACCTTCAAAAACTTCACTTGTGTCGCTATCTAAAAATCTGAAAAATCCTGTATCGGTACAGAAACCAAAGAAAAGTATTTTGCTAAGTTCTTCATCTGGATTACCGATGATTTTTTCGTAAAGTTGTTGCACCAAATAAGCTGCCGCAGGGGAAGTTGGATAAATTATTGATTTATCTTTATCTGCATCTGCTGTTTTGTGATGGTCTACAATGAAAATATCAAAATCTTTAATAATTTCTGCAATATCTTCGCCAATTCGTTCAATTTCTGAACAATCAACCATGATAACTGCAGTATTTTGTTTTGCAAAATTTTTCTTAGGTGATTTAGAGAATTTTTTTTCAAATTTTTTTATTTCTGGACGCTTAAAAGGTCCTGCTGATAAAAGTTGAACTTTTTTGTTTAATTTTTCTAATAGAGATGCAATTCCTAGTGAACTAGAAACGCAATCTCCGTCTGGTTCTTTATGTCCTACAACATAAAAATTTTCGTGGGAATCAATAAATTTCTTAAATTTTTCAAATTCACTTTCAGTTATACAAGACATAAGAACCTTTTGTAGAGATTTTTTTTAGTATTCGATTTCTAATGTTTCTGTGTTCATTTTTGAAGCAACATCAACATTGTGTGAAAGAATTTTCCATGAAGAGTGTCTTCTGTTTTCAGGCATGTTGATATATACCTTTTGGAATGCTCCTTCTGAATAAATAACAGTCATATATGGTTGAACACCTTTTGCCAAAGGACGAACTCTTGATTTGTTAACTTCTCTAGTATTAAACCATTCTTTTGGTACAAAAGCCTGACCTACATCCATATTTCCTTTTTGATAGTGAACTATGTAAGCATCAATATGGTCATATACTCTTATAATCGGTACATTTATGTAAAATAAATCTGATTCATTTTCAAAGTCTTGTGCGAAAGCACAGAATCCAATTAGTGCTACCAAAAAAATAAAAATAAGTTTTTTCATAAAATTTCCCCTTTGTTTAAGCGATTACATCAATGCTAACATGATAGCTTTGATTGTATGTTTTCGATTTTCAGCTTGCTCCCAAACTTTACTTTGTTTTCCTTCGATAACATCTTCTGTTACTTCTTGACCTTTTACGGCTGGTAAACAATGTAAAAATATTGCATCAGGATTTTCTGTTTTATCCATAAGATTTTGATTTACTTGGAAAGGTGTTAAAAGTCTTATTCTTTCATCTTTTAAAGCTTCCTCGCCCATAGAAATCCATACATCAGTATAAACTGCATTTGCTCCTTTTACAAGTGAAATATCATCAGAAATTTCAATTTTTGCACCAGATTTTTCTGCGAATGGTTTACAAATATTAAGAATTTCTTGGTCTGGGAAAAGTTCTTTTGGACTGAAAATTCCAAAGTCGATTCCAAGTTTTGAACAGATAATCATTGTTGAACGAGCAACATTGTTTCTTCCGTCTCCGCAGTAAACTAATTTTAGACCTTTCAATGTTCCGAAAGTTTCTTTGAGAGTTAAAATATCTGCAAGTGCTTGAGTTGGATGAAATTCGTCTGTTAATCCGTTGATAACTGGGATTCCAGAATACTTTGCCAAAATTTCAACATGTTCTTGTGAAAATCCTCTAAATTCGATGGCAGAGAACATTCTTCCTAAAACTCGAGCTGTATCTTCGATACTTTCTTTTCCGCCAAGTTGAATATCTTGTGTTGATAAGAAAACTGGATGCCCGCCTTCTTCTCCGAAAGCTGTTTCAAAAGAACATCTTGTTCGAGTAGAGCGTTTTTCAAAAATCAATGCGATTGTTTTACCTAAAAATCTAAGGTGAATTTCGTTATTTTTTGCCTGTGCCTTTACTTGTTCTGCAATTTCTAAAAAAGTTAAAATTTCTTCTGGAGTGTAATCAATCCAAGTAAGTAACGAGCGACCTTTAAACGGTGCGTTAAATTTTTCTAGTTCCATTTTGTTATCCTAAAATAAGAAATAATTATTGAAAATTAAATGATAATATAGACGGGGAAGAGTGTCAATAAACTCTTCAAAATTTTGCAAAATGGAAAATTACAAAATACTTATTTCAGAAAAACAAAAACTGAAATACTCCTTTGACGCAGAGCTAGTCAGTCGCATTTCAGTTTTTGTTTTTCTGTATAAATTTTTTATCAATATTGTACATTTTGTAAACTTTTTTCGTTCCGCGAGAAAGGGGCGGAGTTGTGCTATGAAATTATTCTAAAAGTTTTTCTAGTGATGTATTTAAAACTTTTGAAAATGCTAATAGTTCAATATCTGTGATAAATCTTTTTCCACATTCTATGCGTTGGATTGCGTTTTTGTCTAAATCGATGCCAAAAAGTTGCATTTTATCTGCTAATGCTCTTTGCGACATCACAGGCTTTATTTCCTTTCTGATTTTTGCGATATTTTTTCCTGCAATATTATTGGATGAACCATTCTTATTCTTATACATACATTCCTGTTTGACATTTACTGCTTGTCAATAATAAAAATGTAAGATATAATGAAATTTATAATGACATTTAGTAGATGTCAAAAATTGAAATTTTGAAGGAGGAATTTATGATTATTCTTAATGAGCCTTTGGAACTATGTACAGTTGATTCTAAATTTGTACAAGGAATGATGTATAAGTATAAAGATAAGAACAAATGTTATTGTAGTTGCTAGTCTCAAATTAGTAAAAAGGGATTTGTCGAAAAATTTCAAGCTTATTATTAGTTTTACTTTTACATGATTCATAAGTGTTTTATGTTAAATGTGATTTATTCTATGGGATTTTTAGCAGTCCCTTATTAATGAGGAATTTTGTATGAATATAAAACTTTCTAAATATAATATTTATTTTGAACATAATGAAAAAAAATTTGTATATAACACATTAAGTACAGCTTTAATACAATTGGATGCGGATGTATTCGATTTATTAAGAAACAATGAATTAGAAAAATTAAATTTAGATTATGTTGATTCTATGAAAAAAATGCACTTTCTAATAGAAAAAAATAATGACGAATCTAAAGAATTTTTTTATTTTTATGATTCAGTTAGATATGGTAAATCTTCAAAAATTTTTAGTATTATATTAATTCCTAGTTATGCTTGTAATTTAGCTTGTCCTTATTGTTTACAAGGGCAAGAAAAGTCAACAGATAGATTAGATGAAAAATCTTTAAATTCAATTTTGTTGTTTATGGATAAATATTTGAATAGTCATAAAAATATTGATGAATTAAGAATTTCATTATATGGTGGCGAACCAATGTTAAATAAGGACTTGCTGTATAAATTCTGCGATAAATCAAATGAAATCGCAATTAAATATAACTGTGATACTTATTTTTCTATGACTTCAAATATGACTTTGTTAGATGAAAAAATGATTGAGTATATGAAAAAATATCAAATTCATACTCAAGTTTCTATTGATGGAACTCCAGAGCAACATGATAAAAAAAGAATTTATAAAAATGGTAAAGGTACATACGATTTAATTGTTAAAAATCTAAAAAAATTAAATTTACATGGATTAAGAGATTTGATAACTATTAGACTAAATATCGATTCTTCTAATATTGAAGATGCAGAATCTATCATGGGAGATTTTGTAAATTATTCAGATGATGTTTATTTTGGATTTTTAGAGACGATAAAAGATGCTAATGATAGTTTTAATGACTGTGTATCTATTGAATCTATTCCATTTTATGTTACAGAAATTTTTTCTGAATGTTATAAAAAATATGGAATAGAAAATGATAGACTTTTTGGAAAAAAATCTCCATGTTCAATTAATAGTGAAGGTAAATTTTTCATTGATAATAATTTGGATGTTTATAAATGTGAAAAAATAGTAAAGAGAAAGGATGCGAGAGTTGGATATATAAGTACAGACGGAGAATTTATTCCCAATTCTGTATTTTTTAATCAAATGACTTTTTCTCCTCAGAATGATGAAAAATGTAGAGAGTGTATTTTACTGCCAATGTGTGGAGGCGGTTGTCCTGCTACAAAATATATAGACTATGGTTTAAAGAACGGAGATTTTCATTTACGTGATTGTAATTTTTCTGAAGATATTGTTATTCAATTCCTTAAAAAATATATTGATAATGGGAACTAAATGATGTTTATAAAACAAGATGAAAAAACAGAAAATTTATTACAACTTAATAAAGAGGTAGAAGAGAACTATATGGGCATTGATGTTAATTTTGATAAAACATATTTTTGTCCTAATAGTAATAATATTTGGGTTGATCCTACAACAACCAAAAAAGTATTTGATGAAATACTAAAAAATATTTCATATTCTCACGAAGATGTTTTTATTGATTGTGGTTCTGGCCTTGGTCATGTTTTATATCTGTCAAGTTTTCATTTTGATAAAGTAATTGGTATTGAAATTGTAAATGATGTAGCAAAAGAATGTGAAAAAAATCTTCTTTCACTTATGGGAAGTGAAAATTATTCTAAAAAAATTGAGTTGTTGATTGGAGATATGTTAAGTCAATCCGAGGAAGTTTTTGATAAAGGAACCATTTTTTATATTTCAAGTCCATTTGATAATGAAAATGATTTTAGAAATTTAATTGAGAAAATTTATCAATCAATAAAACGGTTTGATAGAAAAGTATATGTTATTTACTATTATCCATATTTTAAGTCTATTTTAAGTAATTACGAAGATTGTTTTAAATTTGTAAAAGAATTAAATCTTATTGGTGATGTCGTTATTTATGAACATTGATTGTTTTGTTATTCCCTGCCGCTTGCCGCAAACAAAGCAAGAATCATTGTGTAAGTACAAAATTGTGTGAAAAATCGCACGAAACTGTGAACTAGCAAAGTCGTGAAAAAATGCGTAAGCCCAAATTGACACGCCGAAGCCTTGCAAACGAAGTGCAGCACTAGCGAGGCGGGGCAATTTTGGCTGAGAGTATTTTTTGTACGAACTTGCTCATGCACAATTCCTATGCGATTTTTGTATCAATTTCTTCATTTACAAAATTTCATCTTGCTTTATTTTGTGCAAATATTTTTGTAGCTAGTTGACATTTTTTTTTCTTTTCTGTATAGTGTAAATATATGGCGACTTAGCTCAGTCGGTAGAGCAAACGGCTCATATCCGTTAGGTCGTAGGTTCAAGCCCCACAGTCGCTATATTTTAAGGAAATCTTCATTTGAAGGTTTCCTTTTTTTTTTGCTTTAAATCTTTTTTATGATATAATGTTTGTAACAAATCTTTCTTTTCTAAATTTACTAATTAGAATATTTTTAGTTTCAAATAGGAGTTTATTCTATGAAAAAAAATCTTAATTTTATCTTAATTTTTTCTTGTTTTATCTTAATTTTTTCTTCATGTGGAAAAAATGTTTCTGAAGAAAATGTTGCAAGTGGAAATCGAATTATGATGAAATCTGCACCAAAAATGTCTGCAACAAATTCATCTGCTGTTTATGCTGATGCTACAGTTGAAGAAAGTTGGAGTGGTAAAGGTTTTGTGCCAGAAGGACCTGGAAATCAATCTGGAATTTCAAATAGTGAAAATGGTACTTCAGTTGAACGAAAACTTATAAAACGCGGAAATGTAAATATCGAAGTTCAAAATCTAAAAAATGCTGAAGATTCTGTAGAAAAATGGTGTAAAGATTTTGGAGGATATATCGAGTCCTTTTCTACAAATGAAAATTCTGCAAATTTTAATGTTAGAATCCCAGCGGTAAAATTTGATGAAGCTTTAACTTCAGTTGGCGACCTTGGAAAACTTAAATCAAAAAATATTTATACTCAAGATGTTTCCGAACAATTTTACGATTTACAAACTCGTTTGGCCACAAAAAAAGTGATGAAAGAAAGATTGCAAACATATCTTGGTCAAGCAAAAGATGTAAAAGATATGCTTCAAATTGAAAAAGAATTGAACAATACAATTTCTGAAATTGAATCAATGGAAGGGCGAATGAAACGACTTTCTGGTCAAATTGAATTTTCTTCTGTAAATATCTATCTTGAACTTCCATATAGAACAAGTGATGAGGGATTTGTTTGGCCTGATATTCCACAGGGGTTTAGAAAATTTATTTCAAATATTCTGGATTTCTTTGTAGGATTTTTTAAGATTCTGCTTTATATCGTGATTTTTGGAATTCCTGTTGTTGCATTTGTTGCATTTTTCTATTGGCTTTTAATTGGTAAAAAAGGATTACTAATTAAACTTTTCAAAAAATTAAGTAAATAAAATTATTCTAAAAAATTGAATTTTAGATAGATTTTAAACAAAAAACGCTGTCAAAATAATGAAGTATTTTGCGAACAATTCTTCAATTTGACAGCGCTTTTATTTTAAAAATGATTTATTTTAGAATTTAACTCTTAAACTTAATCCACCTGCCCAAATTTGATTTACAACATCAAATGAAACATTCAAAGTTCCTTGAGCGATGAATAAAAAGTCAATTCCGATTCCTGCAAAAATTTGTGCTGTGTAATTTGGATCTTCTTTGTTGATTGCAAAACCAGACCAATCACCTGAGTCAAATTTATTTTCAGCTTTCAAAGCATCCAAAGCACCAGGAACAGCTTCAAGTTCTTTTATTTTTGCATCATCAAGAGCTTTAGTTCCGTCGTAGTTCCAAGACCAATTTCGTTTGTTGCTTGATAATGTTCCTCGTAATCCCACAAAAGGTTCTACGATAAGAATTTTTTTAGAAAGTTGAACTGTTGCTTGCAAAATTTGAGATTCGTATCCAGCACTTACATTTGCAAGTCCATCTTGAACTGAAATTCCTGCATTTCCTTTACTGTATGCATATCCAGCCCCAATCGAAAGGTTAGGTTTTATTCCTTCTTCTTTAATAATTGGGAATCGAATATCGGCTCCTACTGTTCCGTAATCGATAGAAAAGAAAGTTTCTTGAATATTAAATTCAAGGGGATTTTTAATCATCATTCCGTGAACGCCTAAGTCAAATGGAATTAACAAACCTCCGATACGAGCATCAAAAGTTAGAGTAGGTAAGAAAAGATTTTTAACATCGTAATTTATTCCCATTTCTTTTAATACGGTTGCTAATCCATCTGTTTTTAACTGTGCCATTCCAACAGAAACACCACCTCCAAGATGAGGAGGTAAATCTAAAAGTTGTCCAATGTAAGCTGATGCCCACATATTTTGATGAGAAACTGTACTAGGGGCTGTTTTTATCAATGAAAATGAAAAATCATCAAGACCTGATTCAATATTTTCTGTGGTAAAGTCTGCCGGTTTTTTTACTTCTGCAAAGCTTGAAAATACTATTGCAAAAACTAAAAATGAACAAAGTAAAATTTTTTTCATTTTGTACCATCCTTTGTTAAAGTTGAAAATTTATTATGAAAGCAAATTTGCCTTCAATGTATATTAAAACTATATACGCATATTGTAACACATGCAATAGAAAAAATAGTTACCTTACAAATAAATTTTTTTATTAAATTTTTTTTATGAATGTATTGACATTTTTTTATAAAATAGATATAGTCAATACATAAGTTGCTGCTGTAGCTCAGTCGGTAGAGCAATGGACTGAAAATCCATGTGTCGACAGTTCGATTCTGTCCGGCGGCAGATAAGACCTAGTCATTTTGGCTGGGTCTTTTTTGTTTTACCATAGTTTGCAAGTTTCTTTTCATTTTTTGCTTGTGTGCTTTTAAAAGATGTTGTAAAATCTTATTTATGAACTGGCTACTTTTTTCTTCACAGAAATTTGAGAAATTGGATAAAATTGAAAAATTGTTATCAAATAATGATGGAAACTGTACTATCATCAATTTGGAAGATGTTGCAAGTGATACTGTGGACTCTTCTTTTTTTTCTTCATTAAGTAATACGAGTTATGCTGTTTTTAATCTTCCTTCAGAATTTATGAATCATAAAAGTTTTTTGTTTGCCTTAGGTTTCATAATCGGAAAAGAAATTCCAGTTTTTATTTCTAAAAATATTATTAAGTCAGAGTTTGTACTTGATTTATTGAATGATAAATTTGTTACCGATTTTTCAGATTTAGATAATTTGTATAATCTGTTAGAAAAAAATCTTCCAAAGTATATTGAACTTGAAGAAAAGAAAAATGCTCTTAAAGTGCTTTTTGAAAAAGGTGTTCCGTTTACACCTGATTGTTTTTCATTTCAAATTGCTAGAAATGATTTGGAACTTTGTGAATTGTTTTTAAAAGCGGGAATGGATATAAACGAACGAGATTCAGCTGGAACTCCGTTTTTGTGTTCTGCTGCTAGAAATGGAAAACTTGATATGATACAATGGCTTTGGGAAAACGGTGCTGATATTGATGCTGTTTCAAATGATAGAGGATATTCTGCTGTAATGGATGCTGTTTGGAAATCAAATGTTCCGATTGTAGAATTTCTTGTAAGCAAAGGTGCTAATTTAAATTTTGTTTCTAGAGATGGGCAAACTGCTTTGATTTTAGCAACAGGAAGTGAAAATTTTCAGATTTGTAAAATCCTTGCAGAAAATGGTGCCGATCCAACTGTAAAAGATAGAATGGGAATGTCTAGTATCGATTATGCAACCCTTTTCAAAAAAGAAGAAATTTTAAATTTATATAAACAAAGAGTGTAATTATGAAAACTGTAGTTTTTACTGGTGGGGGAACTGGTGGACATATCTATCCAGGACTTGCTGTTGTAGATGAACTAAAAGAAAAAATAAATTCAACAAAGATTGATGGAAATTCCCTTGATGTAAAAATCGTGTGGATTGGTAGCTCAAAAGGAATGGACAAAAATCTAGTTGAAAAAAGTGGAAGTGTAGATAAATTTATTGGCATTCCTTGCGGAAAGTTACGACGATATTTTTCTTTTCAGAATTTTATCGACCTTTTCAAAATCGCTGCAGGATTTATTTGTGCTTTTTTTCAACTTGCAAAATTAAAACCATTAGTTGTTTTTTCTAAAGGCGGATTTGTAAGCGTTCCTTCTTGTTATGCTGCTAAATTGTTAAAAATTCCAGTTTTTACTCACGAATGCGATTTTTCAACTGGGTTGGCAACTCGACTTAATCTTAAAGTTGCAGAAAAACTTTTGGTATCTTATGAAGAAACTAAAACAAAACTTCACGCAAGTATTCAAGAAAAAACCATTGTAACTGGAAATCCTGTTCGTCCGATTTTTTATAACGCTGACAAAAATAAAGGTTTGGAATTTGTTTTTTCATCAAAAGAAAATTCTTCAACAATTATTGAAAATTCAAATTTACAAAAGCCGATTTTGTTGGTTGTTGGTGGAAGTTTAGGCGCAAAACAAATAAATCTTTTGGTTTGGAAAAATTTAGAAGAACTTTGCAAAAATTTTATCGTTATTCATCAAACTGGAAAAAAACAAGATTATTTTGTAGATGTATCTCATCCAGATTATTATCCATTTGAATTTATTTATTCGCAAATGGCTGATGTTATGGCTTGTGCTGATGTAATTCTTTCTCGTTCTGGAGCAAATTCACTTTGGGAAGCCGTTGTTCAATATAAACCTATGGTTTTAATTCCGCTTTCTGTGGCAGGTTCTCGTGGCGACCAAGTTGAAAATGCAAAATATTTTGAGAAAAAAGGTTGTGCAATAAATCTTGATTCAGAAAATTTAACTGACGAAGTTTTTTTACAAACAATGACAGAAGTTTTATCTGAACAAAAACGCAAAAATATGATAGAATCCTGTAAAAATCTTTGTGGAAGTGAAAAACCAGCAATAAAAATTGCTGATATTATTTTTAATAAAATTTTAGAAATGGGGGAATAATATGACCATTGCATTTATCGATTTAATTTTTATCATTGTTATTATAGCTTGTGTTTTGATGGCTGTAATTAAAGGATTTGTGGCTAGTTTTTTTGGAAAGGCTTCTTTTATTGTTGGAATTTTGCTTGGTGTGTTTTTTGCACCACAGTTAGATGTTTTTGTTGCAAAATATATAAATGTTCCATATTTAACAACAATAATTTCATTTTTAATAATTTTCATTTTTTCATTCCTTTTGATGAAATTGATTCAAGTTTTGATAAAATCACTTTTTTCAGGCGAAATCATGGGTGGCTTAGATAAAGCACTTGGTTTTTTCTGGGGATTAGCAGAAGGATTGTTGATTGTTGGAGTTTTTTGTGTAATTCTTATTGTTCAACCATTTTTTGATTTATCAGAATTGTTGTCAAAAAGTTTTTTTGCAAGTAAAATCTTACCAATTTTTGTAAACACAGAATCTCTTAAAGGTTCATTGAATATTGCTTTAAATTATTTAAATAATTTAGGGAAGTTTAATGTTTGAGAATTTACTCTATCAAAATACATCTAAACTTTTAATTGAAGATATATACAAAAACATGCTTCCAAATTCGCTTTTGTTTTCTGGTCCTATTGGAACTGGAAAATTAACTGCGGCTTTGGAACTTGCTCGAATTTTATCTTGTAAAGCAGAAGGCAATAAAAAAGGGGCTTGGATGTGTACTTGTTCTTCTTGCTTAAAACACAAATCCCTTACAAGTACCGATGTTTTAATCACTGGCCCTCGGGATTGTACGCTAGAAATTGCGGCTGCAAAAGATACATACATCCGAGCCATCGAAACAAATTCTCAATTTAGGATTCCTACAAATTATTTGTTTGTAAGAAGTGTTAGAAAATTAACTTCTCGATTTAATCCAGTTTTTTACGAAGGGGACGATAAAGTTTCTAAAATTTCACCTTACATTCAAAGTATTGATGAACTTTTAGAAGAATTTGACCCACTTCGACCTATCGAAAAATTAGGCGACATCGAAAAAATCAAAAAGAACGCAGAAAATCTTTTAACTCAATGTGAAAAATTAGAAAGTTCTTTTATGTATGATTCTGTGCCAGTTTCTCATATTCGTAACGCTTCTAGTTGGGCAAGATTTACAACTTCTAGCGGAAAAAAAGTTTTAATCATCGAAAACGCAGACAGAATGTTAGAAACAGTTAGAAATGCTTTGTTAAAAATTTTGGAAGAACCACCAGCAGATACTTTGTTCATTTTAACAACTTCGAAACGGGGCGCTGTAATGCCAACGATTTTATCTCGAGTTAGAACTTATCCTTTTATTGAAAGAACGCCAGACCAAAATAAAGATGTGATTTCTAGAGTTTTTCATGATGAAGGAAATAACATCAACGAATATTTGTGTGGATTTTTGCCAGTTTCAAAAGAAAAGATTATGGAATTGTCAAATCAGTTTTTAACTTCGATTAATCAAGGAATTTTTCCAAAAATTGATGCAATTTCAAAAGAAGCAAATCAATTTGAACCTCGAGTGATTTTATCAATCTTTTTGAATAATTTTTTTGCTGTTGGAAAAGAACGACTCAAAACCGAAAATTTTACAAAAAATGATATTTTATTTGCCGAAAAACAGCAAGTTCTATTAAAAGCCATAAAAAAATGCTATGAAAATGTAACGATTTTTAATCAAAATCCTGTGGCTGCTTTAGAAAATCTTGCAGGTGAATTGATTGGATAATTTTTTAGAAAATGAAAGCATTAGTAAAAAGAATTAGCAACAAAATCTCAAAACTTTCTCCTGACCAAGTTCAAAATGTTTTTAATCAACTTGTGGAAGAAAATGAATCTTTGCTTTCTGTAATCGAAAGTTTAAGTACAGGCTTAGTTATTTGCGATAAAAACTGGAAACTTTTGCAATCCAATAAGGCTGGTGAAAGATTTTTGCCTTTAACTTCACGATATTATGAAATTAAACAGCAAGATTCAAGTTTTGATGATGAAGTTTGGAACTTTGTTGATGATGAAGATATTTCTTTATTTTTGAAAAACGCAAGTAAAGAAAAAAAAATCAATATAAGTGAAGAATTTGTTACAAAAACTCCCGCTGGAGCTACTCGATTTTTAAATATCAGTTTGATGCCACTTGTGCAAAATAAGCAACTTTCTGGTTCGATTATCAAAATTGATGATATTACCGAAAAGCGAAATCAGGAAACTTTGCTTCATCGAATGGAAAATCTTGCAAGTTTAACAAATTTGGCCGCAAGTGTTGCTCACGAAATCAAAAATCCACTTGGAAGCATCAGTATTTATATTCAACTTTTGCAAAAGGCAATTTCCAAAGCAAGAAATTCTGATGAAAAACTTCCAGATGAAAAATTTTTAGAAAACTACCTTGAAATTGTAAATCAAGAAATTGATAGATTGAACAATATTATTGTAGATTTTTTGTTTGCAGTTCGTCCAATTTCTGCAGAATTGATTCCAGAAAATCCTGTAAAGTTGTTAAATTCCTATGCTGAATTTTTTAAGCCCGAACTTGAAGAAAAAAATATTAAATTGAAAACGGATTTTTTAGAAAATTCACCTAAAATTTTGCTTGATGAAAAACTTTTCAAACAAGTACTGATAAATTTGGTTCAAAATGCTATAGTTGCCATGGACGGTGGCGGAGAATTGCTTATTTCAACTAAAATTATTGGCGAGAAATATGCAATTTGTGTTTCAGACACTGGAATCGGAATGGATGAACAAACTGCTTCGAGAGTTTTTGAGCCTTATTTTACAACAAAAGCCACAGGAACAGGTCTTGGTTTGACAATGGTTTACAAAGTGATAAAAGAGTTTGGCGGCGATATCGAAGTTGAATCTTTTGTAAACAAGGGAACAACTTTTACCATCACTTTGCCAATTCCACAAAGCGAAAAACGACTTTTAACAAGTATAATTTAAAATGGAGATTGTCTAGAAAAAATGAAATTTAATATTTTGATTATTGATGATGAAAAAAATATTCGACAAGGACTTTCTGCTTCATTAGAAATGGAAGGATACAATACTGTTCTTGCAGAAAATGGTAAAGTTGGGCTTGAACTTTTTGCAAAAGGTGATATCGACCTTGTAATTACAGATTTACGAATGCCAGAAGTTACCGGTGAACAAGTTATGCAAAAAATCCTTTCTGAAAATCCTGGTGTTCCAGTTATCGTTTTGACAGGACATGGAAGTATCGATAGTGCAGTTGATGCAATGCGCCTTGGCGCTTATGATTTTTTAACAAAACCACTTAATCTTGACCGACTTACTTTAATTGTAAAACGAGCTTTGCAAGGCAGAGAACTTTCTTTACAACACAGACATTTGCAAGAAGAATTAAATGGAAAAAAAGTTTTTGAATCAATTATTGGAAAAAGCCCCCAGATGCAAAAAGTGTTTGACATGATAAAAAGAGTTGCTGATTCAAAAGCTTCTGTTTTAGTTACAGGTGAAAGTGGTGTAGGAAAGGAACTTATTGCAAACGCAATTCATAATCTATCTTCAAGAAAGGAAAAACCACTTATTCGCGTACATTGTGCTGCTTTAACAGAAACTTTGCTTGAAAGCGAACTTTTTGGTCACGAAAAAGGCTCTTTTTCTGGCGCGGTTGCTCGAAAGCGGGGACGATTTGAACTTGCCAACGGTGGAACAATTTTTTTAGATGAAATTGGTGAAATAAATCAAAATGTTCAGATAAAACTTCTTAGAGTTTTACAAGATAAAAAATTTGAACGAGTAGGTGGTGAAGAAACTATCGAAGTTGATGTGAGAGTTGTTGCCGCTACAAACAAAAATCTTTTGGAAGAAATTAAAAAGGGAAATTTTAGAGAAGATTTATATTATCGCTTGAATGTTGTTCATATTGAAGTTCCGCCTATACGGGACCGAAAAGAAGATATCCCTTTGCTTGTTGCCGATTTTATTAAAACTTATGCAAAAGAAAATGGAAAAAATATTGAAGGAATTGATAACAAAACTCGTTCAATTTTGTACAACTACGATTGGCCAGGAAATATCCGTCAGTTAAAAAATTGTATAGAAAGCGCAGTTGTTATGTGCCAAGGAAATATTATTTCAGTTGAAGATTTACCTCCAGGAATTGCAACTGGAAATGAATCAGAAAGCATAAAAATTCCTCTTGGTATTTCAATGGAAGAAGCCGAAAAAATCATCATTACCGAAAATCTCGCTGCAAACAACGGTAATAAAAGCAAAACAGCCGACATTTTGCAAATTGGAAGAAAAACTTTGCATAGAAAGCTTGAAGAGTATAATCTTTAAAATTTTTGCGAAGTTCTTTTGTTGTACTAGAGCGTGAAATTTATTTTGCTAAAGATTTTATCTCTTCTATGGACAGACCTGTGTATTTAAGAATAGTTTGAATATCTAGATTATCTTTGAGCATATTTTTAGCAGTTTCGATTTTTGCTTGTTGAGAACCTTGCTGCAAACCTTTATTAACACCTTTTTCGAAGGCTTCTTCTCGTTGAACTTCTATGTCAGTAGCGTAATCGTATTCCATTAAAAGCATGTTTTGAACCTCCGTTGATTTTCGTTGTAGGTAATCGCTTAAAAATCCGTTTTTGCTAGATTGTTTTATCGCCTTTGTAAAAGGGTCTGGAATTTTGTGATCGATATTGAATTTAACTTGTTCGATAAATTCAGAATATTCATTTAGAACTTTGCAATGCTGTAAAATCGGATTTTTCTTATCTACATTAATATTAATCACTTTTACAGATATTTCAAGGGGCTCTACAAAATTTTACAAAGATAAATTATACCAGAAAAAATTCTCGCCAAAAAATCCCAAAACTCGCGGTTCCTCACTTCGTTCGTCAAGGCTTCGTTTTGTTCTTTTTTGGCTACATTTTTTCTGCACTTATTATTTTTTTAAACTTCTTTCGTTCGGGGAGAAGTTGCAAGAATGTACAAACTAGAATATAGAGTACATTCTTGATAGCAAGCGTTAGCTTGCGACATGTTCAATCATGACAACGATTTTTCCGTCAACTAACATGGCCACATCGTTGTAATACTTCATGTAAAGAACTTCTTCAATCATCACTGGTTGAATTTCCGTAGTTTCTGCGTCGAGATTTGTTCCATGCAAGGCGTTGTACAATGAAATAAAATTTTCCTTTGCTGTTTTATCGTGGGCGAATAAGTCTACAAAAACTGAGTCCTTATAATTACGATTTATTTGAGTTTCAATTTGTTCGTTATCCATTTTTTTTCTCCAAATAATAAATTTTCGTGCATGACAAATTTTCCGTACACCTTTATTATCAAGAGAAAAATGAGTTTTAAATAAATTTTGAAGAAAAATTTTTATAAAAATCTTGCAAAACTTAAAAAATACTTTTTAGTTGGATATTTCTGTGATATAATGTAAAATGAAATTTATACAACAAATAAGGAGATAAATTTTATGAAAAAACTAAATCTCAGTTTACTAATTTTATTGTTATCAATTAGCATGATAGGATTTACAGGCTGTAAAGACCCAGAACCAGCCCACGAACACGAATTTTCAGATTCATGGTCAAAAGATGCAACTTACCATTGGCACGCCGCAACTTGCGAACACACAACAGAAGTAAGCGATAAAGCAAAACACACCTTTGGCGACTGGAAAGTAACTAAAGAAGCATCTTGCACAGAAAAAGGCGAGAGAAAAGCAACATGTACAATTTGCGAATATGAAAAAACAGAAATAACCGACAAAACTGAACATACATATATAGACAGTATATGTGTATGCGGTATGCGAGAAATGGTGTTAATACCAGCAGGAAAATTCCAAATGGGAAGTGAGAAAGGTTATGGCGATAACAAACCACACCAAGTAACAATAACAAAATCATTTTACATGGGAAAATATGAAGTAACCCAAGCAGAATATGAAAAATATTGTAGTTATACAGGAAGTGATTTCCCAAGTTCAAGTTATGGAGATGGCGATAACTATCCAGCATATTATGTATGTTGGTATGATGCCCTTGTATATTGTAATAAACGCTCTGTGGCAGAAGGACTTACACCATGTTATAGCATAAGTGGTAACACAGACCCAAGTAAATGGGGAACAGTACCAACATTAACTGATAGCACATGGAATGCAGTAGTATGTGATTGGAATGCAAATGGTTATCGTTTACCAACGGAAGCAGAATGGGAATATGCTGCCCGTGCCGGAGACAATACAGTAGATAGTTTAACATACAGTGGAACAAGTGATGAAAATAAATTAGGCGAATACGCATGGCACTATGATATTTCAAGTAGTAAAACTCACGAAGTAGGAACAAAGAAGGCAAATGCATTTGGCTTATATGATATGAGTGGAAATGTAATGGAATGGTGCTGGAACTGGCATACAAGCCGTTACGATGCAGAAACAGAAGGAGGCAGCGACCCAACTGGTACTTCGGCTGGGTCTCGCCGCGTCTATCGCGGTGGTGGTTGGAGCGACTATTCTAACTACTGTGCGGTTTCTTACCGTTTCAACAACAGCCCTGGCAGTCGCGGCTACTACATTGGTTTCCGTGTTGTGCGTTCAGCATTAGCACAATAATTTATTCTTGTCATAAAATCTTTATTCCCGACGAAGTTTCAAAAAAAAATCTTCGCCGGGGATTTTTTTTTCTAAAAAGTGCAAATTATATCATGCTGAACTCGTTTCAGCATCTTCTAGAAAGATTCCGAAATTAGCGAAAGTCGTTAGACTTTTCCAAGACCTGTGATATTTTGCGTAGATACTTAACAAGCCCAGTCCACAATGCCTTTTTCATTTCGCTTTTACACAACTCCGCCCATCCTATGCCACTTACCCAAAACAAAGCAAGAACCAATGCGTAAACGCAAAATCGAGTGAAAAATCGCAGAGAAATGTGAACTAGCAAATTTGTTGAAAAAATGCGTAAGCAAAAATTGAAACGCCGAAGCCTTGCAAGCGTAAGCGCAGCACTAGCGAGGCGGGGCAATTTTGGCTGAGAGCATTTTTTGTACGAATCTGCTAAATACATAATTGTTATGCGATTTTTGTATCAATTTCTGCATTTACAAAATTTCATCTTGCTTTATTTTGTGCAAACCTACCTTGAAAATTATCTATTTTTATGGCATAATATGAAATAATAATCTATGCATTTTAAAATGCAAAAAAAAGAGGCAATATTTTGTACGAGAATGTAGATCCAAAAGTAAATTTTTCAGAACAAGAAGAAAAAATCCTTGAATTTTGGAAAGAAAAAGGAATTTTCAAAAAATCAATTTCACAGCGTGAAGGTTGTGATGAGTATGTTTTCTATGATGGTCCTCCATTTGCAACAGGACTTCCACACTTTGGTCATTTTATTCCAAGTACAATTAAAGATATTATTCCACGTTACCAAACAATGAAAGGCAAAAAAGTTGAACGCCGTTTTGGTTGGGACTGTCACGGATTGCCAGTTGAAAACTTAATCGAAAAAGAATTAGGCTTAAACTCAAAAACTGACATCGAAAATTACGGTGTTGCAAACTTTAACGAAGCTTGTCGTGATAGTGTTTTGCGTTATGTAAACGAATGGAAACAAACAATTACTCGTCTTGGTCGTTGGGTTGATTTTGATAACGATTACAAAACAATGAATCCAGATTACATGGAATCAATTTGGTGGGTAATGAAAAGTCTATGGGAAAAAGGTCTTTTATACGAAGGTCATTATATTCTTCCTTATTGTCCTCGTTGTTCAACTGTACTTTCAAACCACGAATTAGCAACAGGTGGATACAAAGATGTTCACGACCCAGCAATTACAATTCGTTTCAAAGTTGTAAAAGCAGGTCCTTCAATCAATGATGATGAAATTACTAACGGAAAAACTTATTTCCTCGCTTGGACAACAACACCTTGGACACTTCCTTCAAACTTAGGTTTAACAGCTGGTCCAGATATCGATTATGTAAAAGTAAAAGATGGGGATGAATATTATATTCTTGCTCAAGCTCGTTTAGGTGCTTACTACAAAAATCCAGAAGACTACGAAATTATTTGGACAAAAAAAGGTAGTGAACTTTTAGGTTGTAAATATGAACCACTTTTTCCTTATTTTGCATCTCTAGAAACAAATGAAGATGGAAGTGACGGAGCTTTCCGAGTTTTCAATGCTGATTTCGTTTCTACAGAAGACGGAACAGGTATCGTTCACACAGCTCCAGGTTTTGGTGAAGACGATAACAAAGTTTTCAAGGGTAGTGGAGTTCCTACTGTTTGTCCAGTTGATAACGAATGTAAATTTACTTCTGAAGTTCCAGATTACAAAGGTAGATTTGTAAAAGAATGTGATAAAGACATCATGGAACGATTAAAGCAAGAAGGAAAACTTGTAAAACGCGACCAAATTTTACACGCTTATCCACATTGTTGGAGATGTTCTAGTCCGCTTATCTATCGTGGTGTAGGAAGTTGGTTTGTTAAAGTTGAATCAATGCGAGATAAACTTTTAAAAGCAAACTCACAAATTACTTGGCAACCTGCTCACATCAAAGAAGGTCGTTTTGGAAAATGGCTTGCAAACGCTCGTGACTGGGCAATTAGCCGAAATCGCTATTGGGGAAATCCTCTTCCAATTTGGAAATGTCCAGATTGTAACAAAACAATTTGTGTAGGAAGTCGCCAAGAATTAAAAGATTTATCAGGTACATATCCAGAAGATTTACACAAACATTTTGTTGATAAAATCACAATTCCTTGTAAATGTGGTGGAACAATGACTCGTATTCCAGAAGTTTTAGACTGTTGGTTTGAGTCTGGTTCTATGCCTTATGCACAAAATCATTATCCTTTTGAAAATAAAGAATATTTTGAAAAACACTTCCCTGCAAACTTTATTTCTGAAGGATTAGACCAAACTCGTGGATGGTTCTACACATTAACAGTTCTTGCAGCAGCGCTTTTTGATAGACCTGCTTTTGAAAATTGTGTTGTAAACGGTCTTATTCTTGCTTCTGACGGAAAGAAAATGTCTAAGAGTTTAAGAAACTACACAGACCCAGCAGAAGTTATGAGCAAATTTGGTGCTGATGCAATTCGCTTGTTCTTGATGCATTCACCTGCCGTAAAAGCAGATGACTTAAAATATAGTGACGATGGTGTTCGCGATGTTCTAAAAGGAATTTTGATTCCATTGTGGAATAGTTATAGTTTCTTTGTAACTTACGCAAATATCGACAATGTAAAAGCAACAGGAAAAGCTTTTGAAAATTCTTTACCATCAAATCCACTTGATAGATGGATTCTTTCTATTACTCAAAAATTAGTAAAAGATGTAACAGAAGCACTTGATGATTACGACTTGTCAAAAGCAATCGACCCAATTGTTGCATATATTGACCAATTAAATAACTGGTACATTCGTCGAAGTCGTCGTCGATTCTGGAAATCAGAAAATGATTCAGACAAAAATGAAGCATACGAATCACTTTATATTGCTCTAAAAACTTTTGCTCAAGTTGCTGCTCCTGTAATTCCATTTATTACAGAAAGCATTTATTTGAACTTGCGCAATGAAAATGACGCAGAATCAGTTCACTTGTGTGATTATCCAGTTTACAACGAAAAATTCAGAGATGAACAACTTGAATTCAAAATGGATACTGTTCAAAAAGCAGTTTCAATGGGACGTTCTTTACGTTATCAATATAACTTGAAAATCCGTCAACCATTGAAGAGTGTTGAACTTGTTACAAGAAATCCAGAAGAAAAGAAAGTTCTCTTAGAAATGGAAGATTCAATTCGTGAAGAATTAAATGTTAAGAAAGTAGTTTTCCACGAAAGAGAAGATGAACTTGTTGAATATCAAGCAAAAGCAAACTTTAGAACTTTAGGAAAAGAACTTGGTCCATTGATGAAAGCTGCTTCTGTAAAAATTGCAGAACTTGAACAAGAAGCAATTCAATCAATTCTTGATGGTTCTACCTTGAGTATCGAAGTTGAAGGCAAAAATGTTGAATTAACTATCGAAAAGATTATTGTTGAACGCTTAGAAAAAGCAAATCTTAAAGTTGTAAACGATGGAACTTTAACAGTTGCATTGGATTCTGAAATTACAGAAGAATTAAAACTTGAAGGTTATGTTAGAGATTTAGTTCGTGGTATTCAAAACTTACGAAAAGAAACTGGTCTTGCAGTAACTGATAGAATCAATATTGTTCTTTCTGGATGTGAAGAATTGAACAAAGCTTATTCTGCTTTTGCTGATTATATTTCTAACGAAACTTTAGCTGACAAAATTGATTGGCAAGAAAAATCAGATTCTTCATTTGTAGAAATTGAAGCTGACGACAAAACTTGGAGTGCAAAACTTGAAAAAGTTTAACTTTAATATTTTACAGTTTCTTATTTTTGCAGTTTGCTTTGTTTTTATGTTTACAAGTTGTGCAACTTTGGACAAAGCAACTACTGTAGATTTTTTTTCGTGTTTTAATACCGATTCATATTTATATGGAACTGTAGATGTTAAAGAAAATTCAGATTTTGTAAAAACAAGTCTAATTGATAATTTTGGTTTACCACAAAAAGTTGTAACCAAAATTTTGCCACGATGTAATAAAATTTATTTTTCATTATATTCCAGTAACAAGGCTGTAAAAATTAATAATCAAAATTTTCAAGGCATTGTTACTGGAAACTTTCCTGTAAAAATTTTAACTAATTCTCTAAAAAAAGTTGCTTCTATAAAAGAAGTTACTCAAGGTGAATTAAAATATTTTCAATATGATGATTTGAATGTTTTGCCATTAAATCAAAATGTTTTATTGATAAGCACAGGAGATATGTTTTCATTTTATGAGGATTTTACAAAAAATCTTTTTGCAAAAAATTCTTCTATTACAAAGACTTTTTTAGAAGATTTGAATTTGTTAAATTCTACAAATTGTGTTTTGTATTCGAATAAAGTAGGTGAATTATTAAAACAAATTCCAAATAACAAAATAACTTTTCCGATTGAGCAGTTAGCGTTGAGTTTTGAAACAAAAGAATACAATGGCGAATTATTTTTTGAACTAAAAGATTCAAAATTTCAGCGAGTTGCAACTGCCTTGTTTAGAGTTATTTTGCCAGAAAATAAAGTAAAATTTATTGATGATACAACAGTTTATATTCCAAATGTAAAAATCAATTTGGATGAACTTAAAAAATAATTTTTTTAGAAATCAAAGGGGGAAACTATGAGTTCTAAGGTAATTTTAAAAGCAGAAGATTTAGATGGATATCTAACAGAAAAAGACCAAGAGTATTTGTCAACATTGGACAAACTTTATGAAGAAGCAATGGAATCTTTTAAGGTACTTAGTTCTGGTGGATTTTCTTCCACAATGGCAACTGAAGAAAAAAAGATTATTTCTTTGTATAACGAAATGGGACAAGTTATGCAAGATGTTTGCAAAGAAGTTCCTGGACTAAAAGTTTTTTCATTTGAAACTCAAGAGGAAAGTCATGCTGAAGCTTCTCGTGTAATTGCAAAATTGCGTGATGTAAAAACTGGTCATCAAGAATTTTTGTATTATACACAACGCGCTTTTGAAATGCTTTTTAAACTTGCTTACACAACAAATCACTCTGATAATAAAAATTATTTGGTTGTAAAAACTCCAGTTACTTCTCCTGTTCAAAATTATTCTGTGCACAAAATTCCAGATATCGATTTTAAAATTGAAAATACTGTAATGTGTGTTTTGTTGCGCGGAGCTTTGCTTCCTTCAATGATTATGTCAAAAGAAATTGAAGAATATTCTTCACACGGATATGTAACTCCATTTGCTTTGTTCAAAATTAAACGCGATGATTCTAAAAAAGAATCTAACATGGAATATGTTTTGGATTTGGATAAATCATATTTTAATATTGAAGATTTGAACGATAAAGATTTGATTTTTGCTGACCCAATGAATGCAACTGGTGGTTCATTAGTAACTGTTGTAAAATATTTGTTAGACCAAGGAATTAAGCCTCGGTCAATAAAAGTTTTCAATGTGATTTCTGCCTTGAAGGGAAGTTTGCGCGTTGTTAGAGCTTTGGAAAATTGTACTTGTTACACCTTGTGGATGGATCCTGTGTTAAATGCAAAAGCATATATTATGCCAGGCTTAGGTGATGCAGGGGATAGACTCAATGGTTGCGACACAGAAGAAGCTCCAAGAAATATTTTGCAATTAATTGCTGATTATGGTTCAAATGTTGCAGATTTGTATCGTTCTCAATTACGAAAAATTGAACAAACTGTTTTAGAAAAATAATTTTTAGGACTATATATGAAAAGCTACGCACAAATAGTGCTTCGCTTTTCAAATCAAGTTTGCTAAAGCAAACTTGTATATTAACTGCAATTTCTCACTTCGTTGCGAAATTGCGACTAAGAACATTATTCCTAAAACTGAAGTTTTACTCATAATGTTCTTATAGGAGATTTTATGAAAAGAACTGTTGGCTTTTGTATTTTAATTTTTTCACTTTTGATTTTTTCTTGTGTGTCAAATAATAATGCTCTAATGAAAGATGTTTACGCAGGATATTTTTCTATCGCAGAAGAATATTTTAAAATGGAAAAATTTGCAAAAGCTGCAGAGTTCTACGAAAAATGTCTAAAAGATAAGGATGTGCTTACTTTACGAAATGTAAAATATAAACTAGCACAAACTTATTTGAAGTTATCTAAATGGAGTGATGCTTCAAAAATTTATGAAGAACTTTTACAAGTTGATTCTGAAAATACAAATCTAAAAACTCTTTTGGCATATTCATATATGAAGTTAGAAAATTTTGACGAAGCAGAAAAAATTTATTTGTCAATGATTGAAAGTCAAAGTTTAAATCAGTCATCATATAAAAATTTGATTTTGCTCTACGGAATAAAAAATGATTTTGCAAAAGCAGAATCAGAACTTGCAACTTACAAAGAAAAATTCCCGTTAGATGATTCTATAAGAATAGTTGAAACAGAACTTGAAATGCAAAAGAAAGAATTTGAAAAAAAACAAGAGGAATTGCTTAAAGCAGAAAGTTCTTCACAAACTGAACAAGAGCAAGTAGAGTTGCAAGAAGAAAATACATCTAAAGTGGATGAAGAACAAGATGTATCTAAGGAAAGTAAGAAAATAAAACCTGCTACAAAAAAACTATTTGCCGAATCTGTTGATAGTGATAAAATTTAACTAATCGATTTTTTGTTTCTTAAAAATATACAAAATAATTTGATCAAAAAAAAAGAAACTTTTTCAAAGACATAGAAAAAGTTTCTTTTTTTTATAATAGTATTAAAGATTTATTCTTCGTTTACTAGGTACTGTCTGTATTTTTCTGGATTAACTCTAAATGCTACAATAGGCAATCCTTCTTCTTCAAAAGCTTTATCTAATGCTTGATTTGCTTCTTCTATCAATCTATTTCCAGTTATTAAGCGTAAACTTCTAGTTGTTATACCGATTCCAACTTTGTTGTTCATTTGTTTGTTTATCAAAAGCCCGCTAATATCTGTGTATAAATCTTGACCTAATGCCATTGCACGATTTAAATCTATTCCTTGAACAATGGCAGCAAAACCATTCGTTCCATATTCAAAAATTAAATCTCTAAATTTAAATTTATTTAGTAAAATATTTGTTAGATAAGGAATTATGTGGTTTTGAAAAGTTATGTTTTCGATTTTTACTAAGAATAATGCTAAATCTTGTTCTGATGAAGCAGAACGAGCAAGTTCTGAATCTAGTCGAGTTTCAAAATAAGATTCCCAACCAAAACCTGTATGGTCAGAAAATAATCCTTGTGGATCAGAAATGTTTGACGCTAAAGGTTTGTAATCAGGTGAAACGACTTGTTCTTGAAAAACTTCTAGAGTAGGTTTTTCTTCTTCTGTAACTTCTTGAATATTTATTTCTTGATTTACAACATTTTCAACTTCATTTTTTTCAGGAGTTGTTTCTACAATTTCTTCTGTTATTGGATTATTGATTTCAGTTTGGTTTGAATTAGAAATTTCTGTTGTATCTTTTTTGTAGTGCAAAATAATTACAAAGAAAACTAATGCAGTTGCAACTAAAATAATCAAGAAAGAAACTTTTGCTAAACTAAAAATTTTACTTGGGCGAATTAGATATATCGCAGTTGTAATGCTTACTTTGGTGTAATTGTCAGTAGGAAGTGAAGAACTAAAAACAGATATGATTGGTGAATTTCCATTTATAACAGGATCGCCAAAATTATCAATTTCAAAAACAGGAGAAGACATTGGGTAAGCAAAACAAGTATTTGAATCTTGAATTATAACCAAAGCGGCAATATCAGGATTGCTTTGCATATACTCAGTATATTTTATAGTAAAATCTTCTGTGATTCCATAGTAGTTAATATACATTGTTGTATCATTTATGATAGTGCTCAATGCATTAGACGCTTTTTCTTTTCCTGTTTGTATTTCTTTATAAACAGAAATTCCAAAAAAAGAAAGTGCAAATACAAATACAATAATTATACAAGTAGAAAAAATCTTTATACCTTTAGCATTCATAACATCTTATAGTATAATTGTGTATTAATTTCTTTGCAATATTAATTATAGAAAAAAAGTCAATTTTTTTGTTTTTTCCCCAAGCAAGTAGAGGGAAAATAGGATAAATTAAGTCAATTTCATTGATTGATTTTATTTTGGAAAGTTTTTCGTAATAATCAGTTAAAAAATCTAAACTTAAGTTATTTATTGATAAATTTATTTCTTTTTTGTTACAAGTTTTTTCTATTGGAGAATTTATTTCAAGATTCATTGGATTAAATTCTTCTGATGCTGAAAAAATTGATACATTTGATTGTGAAAACATTTGTTTTTGAGAAATTCTATATTCGTCCAAAAGTTTGGTTGTTAAAATTCCTTGATTGTTTTTTATAGTTTCAGTTCTAAACATCAGTTTTGTGTATTGAGTTTCTAAATTATTTATTTTGCAAGACTGATTTAAAAATTGTTTTTCTAAATATGTGCCTTTTGTATATGGCTTATTTTGATAAAAAGAAAAATCGGCTCCAAAAATTTCTATATTGCTAAAACCACACTTAATTGCAAAATCGAAAGCAGTTGATGTAACTGTTCCTCTTCCTGAATTTAATTTTATCAAATCAAAATTTGTTTTATGTTCTATAAAATTACAGAAGGGATGACCGTTATTAAAAAATAAAATATTTTTGGGATTTATTTTTTTAGTGATGCTAGAATTGGAACATAAGTCCAAAAGAAAAATTGTATTTCTAAAATTATTTTTATTTCCGATAAAATGTTCTCTAGAATAAATTTGAGCATCAATGCTTACAACAACTTGAGGAAAAATATTATTTTGTAAAAGTGAAGGATATGCTGTATCGGTGCTTATAATAAAATATTTTTCTAAATTATTTTTTAATTTATGAATTGTTTTATCAAGTGAAGGGCCTGCTGCAATTATTGCCGCAATTTTTGAAATGTCAATTTTAAAAGAATTATTTAATTTATGTTTGTTAATAAAATTTATATTTTCTAAAATATTGTGCATCCAAATTTTTCCAAAATGTGATTGAACAGAAATGTCTGCAGAAATATTTGAAATTGCATTGTTTATTTTATTTTCAATTTCAGTTACAATTTCATTGTGATAGTCTAACCAATTTTTTATATAAGTAAAATAAAATTTTTCGTGAATAATTGGATTGTAAAAATTTATAATTTCATATTGCAAATTTTCTAAGGTTGTTAATTTTATATTTTTATTTTTTTCAAAGTCAAAATTATTTGAAGTTCTTAAAAATTCAAGAGAAATATTATTAAGTTCAAATGCTAAAATAAATTTTTCTGGAAATTGTTCTGAAATTTTTTTTATATGATAACCATTTCCAATTCCCGCAATACAAATAAATCCAGACGATTTTATTTTTTCATCATTACAAAAAAAATCAACTTCTCGTTCAGGATTATAAATTGAAAAAAAAGATTTGTTGTTTTTTAGTATCGCAACATTTATGTTTGTTTTTGAAATTTTATTTTCAATGTAAGAATTTGAATTTTTCATTATTTTTGTTTCTCCAACTTTTGTAATTGTGTATAAAAAAAATCTTTTGATTCTGCTATGGCATTTTGTAAAAATATTTTGT
>JAZRJV010000025.1:0-9715 GCA_045645985.1 Treponemataceae bacterium | reverse complement strand
CAACTCTTTAACAGCTAAAACACTTTTAGGTGGAAAAACAGTTGATGAATCAATGGCAGAATTTGCTCTTGGTCAATGTGCAATGGTTCAAAATGGTAACTGGGCAGCAGGACAAATCTTAGGTGTTGCTGGAAATAAAGTTGCAGCAGAAGATATCAAATTCCTTCCAATTTACACAGGAATTGACGGAGAAGAAAACTTCGGTCTTTGTGTTGGAACAGAAAACTATCTTTGTATCAACAAAAATGCATCAAAAGAAGCACAAAAAGGTGCAGATGTATTCTTAACATGGTTATTCTCTTCAGAAGAAGGAAAGAAATTAGTTTCAACAAAACTTAACTTCATCACACCATTCAACACATTCAGTGATGCAGAACTTCCAGCAGATCCACTTTCAAAAGAAGTTTCAAAATGGATGAACAAAGATGGTGTTTCTTCTGTAATTTGGACATTTAATGCAATTCCATCAGAAGAATGGAAAAACCAATTTGGTGATGCAATGCTTCAATATTTCGAAGGAAAACTTAACTGGGATGCTGTAGAAAAAACAGCTATCGATGGTTGGGCTGCAGAAAAAGCATTAGTAAAATAATAAATCTTTATAGGATTTATTTGTGATAAAAAAACCCGTCTTTAAGACGGGTTTTTTTAGGAAATTTTAGAAATCTGTTAGTATAATTAAAATGTAGAATAAGTTTTAATTAAAAATTTATAATAAAGAACAAAAATTATTTTTAAAAAGATTTTTTGAAAATAATGTTTGTTTTTTTTTGATTTTTATAAAGGTTTTTGATTTTTAGATAATGTAAATGATTTTACTTAGCTAAAAATTTTAAATAAATTTACAGTCTTTCTTGTTAGAATGACAAATTAGTTTGAGGATCGTATGGAAAAGACAATAAAAAAATATTTTGCCCTTTTTGCCTTACCTGGAATTATTTGCTTTTTACTAGCATTTCTTATTCCTATGCTTATGGGGATTTTTCTTTCCTTTTGTGAATTTAGAAATCTTGCAGATGTAAAATGGATCGGAATTAAAAACTATGTAGATGCATTTACTATCGATAAGAATTATGTAAATGCGTTATGGTTTACTGTAAAATTTACAGTTGTTACTGTTATTTCTATCAATGTTTTTGCTTTTTCTTTAGCTCTTTTATTAACTAAGGGATTAAAGGGAACAAATATTTTTAGAACAATTTTCTTTATGCCAAACTTGATTGGTGGTATTGTTCTTGGTTGGATTTGGCAAGTTATTATAAACGGTGTTTTGTTAAATTATGAGCAAACTATTGTTTCTGATCCACGCTTTGGATTTTGGGGATTAGTTTTCCTTATGAACTGGCAAAATGTCGGATATATGATGGTAATTTATATTGCTGCAATTCAAAATATTCCTACAGATACTCTTGAAGCTGCAGAAATTGATGGTGCTGGTTATTGGAGAACTTTATTCCAAATTAAGATACCTGCAGTTATGCCTTCAATTACAATTTGTTTATTTATGACTTTAACAAATGGATTTAAATTGTTTGACCAAAACTTAGCATTAACTGCTGGTGCGCCTGCAAAACAAACAGAAATGCTTGCCTTGAATATTTATAACACATTCTATGGTCGTGTTGGGTTTGAAGGTGTAGGACAAGCAAAGGCTGTTATTTTTACAATAATGGTTGCAACAATCGCACTTCTTCAATTAAAACTTACTCGTAGCAAGGAGATTGAAAACTAATGAAACAGACTCCTAAAGTATTTATTACAGTTTTATTGATTCTTATATCAATAGTTGTTCTTTTTCCAATCATAATGGTTTTCTTTAATTCATTTAAGGCTGGATTGTATATTTCAAAGTTTCCATTTGATTTACCTACTATGAAAGGTGATAATGCATCTTATGTTGGGTTAGCAAACTATTTTACTGGTGTAAAGAAAATTCACTTTTTTAGTGCTTTTGGATATTCATTGTGGATAACAGTTGCTTCTGTTGCTGGAATTTTGCTTCTTTCTAGTATGCTTGCTTGGTATATTACTCGTGTAAAGAATAAATTTACAAGTGCTATTTATTATTTGTTGGTTTTTTCAATGATTGTTCCATTTCAAATGGTTATGTTTACAATGAGTAAAATGGCAAACCTTCTTCACTTAGATAATCCGATTGGAATTATCGTAATCTATGTTGGATTTGGTTGTGGTCTTTCTACATTCATGTTTGCCGGATTTATCAAGTCAATTCCTTTGGCTATGGAAGAAGCTGCAATGATTGATGGTGCTACTCCTCCGCAGATTTTCTTGCATGTTATTTTGCCTATGTTGAAAAGCCAGGCTGTTACTATTGGAATCCTTGAGGTTATGTGGATTTGGAATGACTATTTGCTTCCATATCTTACAATCGGAACAGAATACAAAACTATTCCTATCGCAATTCAATATTTGCGCGGTGGATACGGTGCTGTAGACTGGGGTTCAATGATGGCTATGTTGGTTTTAGCATTGCTTCCTGTAATTGTATTCTATGCAATCTGTCAAAAACACATTATCAAAGGTGTATTGGCTGGTGCTGTTAAAGGTTAATTTCAATTTTACAAAGTTAACTTTTCAAACTAATTTATAATTGATTAGATTTTTATCTGCCTGTTTTGAATTTTTCAGAACGGGCAGTTTTTATTTTTAAACTATGATTTTTTTTCATTCTTTTCTTGTATTGAATTAGAAATCAGTTTTCTTTATATTATAAAGTATGAAAATTGATGAAACAAAACAAATAAAAGCTGTTATTTTTGATATGGATGGTGTTCTTTTAGATAGCGAAAGCGTTTGCGACCGTTGTTTTGAACAAGCTGCCATCGAACAAAATATTGAAGATAGAAAGCCAATTATCGAAGATGCTCGTGGAATGGGAAAGCCGAGTTTTATGGATTTTATTGCTAAAACTTATGGCGATAAAATTGATACGGAACTTCTTTGGAATAGAGCATCTGAATTGTTTCATATTGTAGAAGATAAAGAAGGATTATCACTTCTTCCCTTTGTAAAAGAAATTTTGGAATACTTAAAGCCGAATTACAAAATTGCTCTTGCTTCAAGTACAAGACGCTCTTCTGTAGAACGCCAAATGAAAGCAACTGGAATCTGGGATTTTTTTGATGTTACTGTTTGCGGAGATGATGTTCAAAATACAAAACCAAGCCCAGAAATTTATCAAAAAGCAGTAAAAGATTTAAATCTTTTGCCAGAAAATTGTTTGGCGATTGAAGATAGCCTTAACGGAATAAAAAGTGGAACTTCAGCAGGATTAAAAGTTATTATGGTGCCAGACCAAGTAAAGCCTGATGAACAAATAAAATCTTTGGTTTGGAAAATTTTTGATTCGCTAGGAGAGTTAAAATCAATTCTTTAATCTGTTAACAAAAACAAGATTTTACAAGCAATCTGATATCGCTTGACTTTCAATAAGATTTTATGATATTCTATTAAAAATAAGGGCCTATAGCTCAGTTGGTTAGAGCTGCGGACTCATAACCCGTAGGTCCCTGGTTCAAGTCCAGGTGGGCCCATAAAAAAAGCACCTAGGGGTAGGTGCTTTTTCTTTATATTACAAGCATTTATAAATCTGTCTGACTTTCAGAAGTTTTGAAATGTAAACCGAATGTAAACTCGGCTATCAAAATTCTAGGAGGTTTGTATGGATTATCACATTTTCAAAAAATCAACAAAATCAAAAAACAAAACTATTCATCGTTGGTATTATTACTTTATCGATGTAATTTCTGGCAAAAAAATACAACGAGTATGTAAAGGTTGTAAAACACAAGCTGAAGCCTATGCGTTTGTTTCTTCTCTACCGTCTCTTTATGAATCTACCAAAGTTACAATTGCAAAAATCGCAGAATGGATGTATGTTCCTGGAAGTGAACATATACAACGCCAAGAGAAATTAGGAAAATCTCACAACTTGAAAACCTTAAAGTCTAAAAGGTTTCTTCTCGATATTTTTATCGAACAGTTTGGAAATCTCGAGTTAAAAGAACTTACAATTCCAATGGTGATGAAATTTCTTATGAATGACAATCATTCAGGAAGTTGGAAGAATAACTTTTTGACTGTGGTGGGAGAAGTATATGCTGAGGCTCCTTTTTATGGCGTTCCTTATGTTGCAACTCCATCATTTCCAAAATTTGCAAGAAATTCAAAAAAGAAAGATATTTTTACAACTGAAGAACTAAAAATTCTTTTTGAAGAATCTTTGTGGGCAAAATTGAATGAACAAATGTATTCAAAGCAACCTCAATATGATGAAGGCTATCAGTCTATTTATCTTTTGTTTTTAACAAGTATGAATTGTGGTTTGCGTTTAGGAGAGGCTATCGGATTAAAAGTTCGTCAAATTTTATTCGATGAAAAAATGTTAATTATCGATGGATTTTATCGCTATCAAGAAAAAGAAAGAACTACATTTAACAAATGTGGATCAGAAACAAATCAAAAAATTCGAGTTGTTCCTTTGAGTGATTCTATTGTTCTAAAAATTCAAAACTTTATTGTTGAAAATAATTTATCTGCTGATGATTATTTATTTTCGCGATATGGAAAGCCTATCAGAAAACATCTTGCAGAAAAATGGTTTGCCAGAGCTTTGGATCTATCAGGAATAGATGTAGGAGATAGAAAACTTACACCACATTCTCTACGATACACTTATGTTACCAGATTACGACGAAATCTAACAGGTGAAACTGTTCAAAAACTCGTTGGACACACTTCAATAGCAATGACTGATTATTACACACATTCAGCAATTCCTGAATTATGTGAAGCTATTGAACCTGCAAGAGATGCTGTAAATTCTTTGTTTAAATAAAGATTTGATTGGTAATAAAATTTGACAAATAAATTTTATTAGAGTATATTATTAATGTTCCTGTTTTGGGAACTTTTCTAAAGGAAAATTATGAGAATAATTGCAAGAAAAACTCTTGTTGATTATTGGACAAATCATCCTTCTGCTAAAAATCAGTTAGAAGCATGGTTTAAGGAAACGGAACTTTCAAATTGGGAAACTCCGAGTGATATTAAAAAGCGTTATCCGTCAGCTAGTTTTTTGGCAGATAACAGAGTTTGTTTTAATATTGCGGGAAATAGTTTTAGACTTATTGTGAAAATAAATTATAAATTTCACATGGTCTATATTAGATTTATTGGAACTCATGCTGAGTATGATAAAATTGATGCAGATAAGGTGTGATTATGAATATTAAACTTATTAAAACTGAAGATGATTATTTATCAGCTCTAAAAAGAATTGATGAATTATTTGATTCAGAACCAAATACTCCTGAAGGTGATGAATTAGAATTAATCGTTACATTAGTCGAGTTGTATGAAAAAAATAATTTTCCAATTGAATCACCAACTCCAATTGAAGCAATAAAATTTAGAATGGAACAATTGAATTTAACCCAAAAGGATTTAGTTCAATACATTGGATCAAAATCTAAAGTTTCGGAAGTTCTATCAGGAAAGCGTTCATTGAGTTTAAACATGATTAGAAAGTTATCTGTAGGACTAGGTATTTCCGCAGAAATCCTAATTCAGCCAATTGAATGCAATAAGTCGGCTTAGAAAAGTGAAAAGGTTGCACATTGTGTGCAACCTTTTTTTATTAGTTTTCATTCTGTTCTTTTTGTCGTTTTAATTCTCTCAATTCTAATTTGGATGTTATATAATGGTCTATGAATTTTTGGTCTTCTTCATCTAAACAATCATATCTTCTAAGAAGTCCAGGGTATGTCTTTGCAAGACCATATATACGAGCATCAAAATCATCTTGATGATATTCATCTTTTGTCAAAAGCCATTGTAAAGAAACATTTAATTTTTTTGCTATGGCAGGTAGAATAGTTTCATTTATATTAGCTTTATAGTTCATCCAATTAATTAAGGTTTCATAATCAATGATTTCACTTAAATACTTTTGATGTAACGATTCTAAATTATAATCATAATCATTGTTATTTTGTCTTAAAATAATTTCTATACGATATACAATACTTCTTCTACTCGTTAAATTTTCATAAGTATTTTCTTGCGAAGCATTATCAACTATATCTCCATTTACAAGCCAATCCAATGAAACATTCATAAATTTTGCTATTTTAGCTACAAATTCAATTGAAGGTAAGACATTTTTTGTTTTCCATGATGAAATAGTTGTATTAGGTATATCGACTAACGCACAAAATTGCCTTCTACTTATTTTTTTTTCTTTGAGATAATTATCCAAAATTTCTACAAATTCAGTACTTGTACGCATTTTTTCCTTGACATTGTAATATAATAATGTTATATTATTGATATGCACGAATTTTAGTGCAATATACTATAATTTGTGCATATCAATAATTAATAGTCAGAAGATTATTAACTGCTTGTATTAATTATAACACAATAGTTGAAATTCTGAAACCCCTATGAATTCAACGGAGGAGGTAATTTATTTTGAATTGACCGTTGGTCAATCTATGATATCTTTTATTATTTAGGAGTAAAAAATGAAAAATTTTGATCTTGAATTGAAGGAAATACAACTTCAGAATGAAAAATTAATTAGAGAACTCGCTGAGGTTCATCAATTATTGGCGAATGTGGTGCCACAGAATATAAATAAAAAGGAATTCTTAACAATTGAGGAATGCGCCTCAATGAAGGGAGGAGCAGCTCTCAATACCTACAAAGCTTCAGCACGTTGGCTTCTTCCAGGTGCAGGGAATCCACAATACGCATCGTATATAGGGGGGCGTTTGTGCTTTCATCGAGATGTCGTTCTCGAATGGTTACATGTCACTGATGCCGATTATGCGGAATATGCACGACGTTGCGGAATTAAAATAATTCCAGAAAAATATGCGCGTCTTGTGCAGAAGGCACAAGATCAAAGGAGAATAAGTAATGAATAAAAAAAAGAAAGGCTACATTGAACTGCAATTCAATATAGCCCGTAAAAAGTTTTCTGGCGAAAACTTACCAACAATATTTAAAATAACACAATCATTTTCTTTTTTCAATAGCGAAAAAGGGAGATATAATAAATGATACCTAAACCAAAGTCTAAGCCGAAAAATGGTTCCTTTATAACATTGGCTGATTGGATGGTGAGAAAATTAAATCTGCATGGTGATGAATTAATTGTTTATGGAATAATTTATTCATTCTCACAGGATGGAAATAGCTGTTTTAGAGGTAGTATAAAATTTATTTCATTTTGGACAGGGCGGTCGCGCCCGACAGTAATTAAAATATTAAAATTATTGCTGGATAAAAATTATATTTTCAAGAAAGAAATAAATTATACAAACTTAAACACCAAATATCACTATTGTGAATACAGAGCTAATTTATCTATTTTGTAATTAATTTATAACCTGTAAAGTTTTTTTACAGGTTATGAGTTTTCCACAAGCAGTTAACAACCTGTAAAATTTTGAACACTAACCTGTAAAAATTCTTTACATGAACCTGTTAAAATTTTTAACACAATAATAAATATATATTTAAAATGATAGTAAAGAGATTTCAGTTGATAACCTTGTGGATAACTTTAAAAACAAATTTTAAGGAGTTATTCAAATGAAACAAAACATACTTTCTACTCTCTTCGATAAAAACATCGAAGGGAAAATTATAAAAATCAACTTGGAAGAAATTTCTCTTCTTCCTGAATTAAAAAATGCATTCAAGATGGATGAGGATGTAAAAAATCGAATAAAACTTGATATGCATATTAATGGATACAACAAAGCTCATCCTATCCACATTTTTAGATGGGAAGATAAATGGATCTTGTGCGATGGACATACTCGTTTTACTGCGGCAAAAGAACTTGAATTAAAAAGTATTTGGGCTGAGGTTCATATTTTTGAATCCATAAATCAAGCTATTCTTTATTCGATGAAAGAGCAATTCAACCGTCGTAATATTGAGGATTCAGAGTTATTCAAACAGTTTGAAATTTTACGGCAAGAAGAAATTGACGGTCGAAAACTTACTGCAAACGAAATGAGTGAACGACTAAAAAAATCACGAAGGCATATTTTTAAACTTCAAGAGGTTTTTGCAAAATCTTCAAAAGAGCAATTACAATCAATTCGTGATGGAGAGGTTTCAATTAATCAAGTTTATAATGAAATCAAAAATCAAGAATTGGAAGCTCAAAAAAATACTAAAGTAGAAGAAAATGATTTTGAAGAATTATCTATTTCTGTTGAACAAGGAACAAAAAATTTTGATGCAGATTTAGAAAACAAAGAAAAAAGTGAGCTTCAAAAAAAGCATCGTAAATTGCAAGAAAAAGAATTGGAACTTAAAAAGAAAGAACTTGAATTAGCCAATCCACTTTCAAACAAAGAAATTTTTTTACTTGGGATTAAGTTTGCTTTAATCGAAAAATCAAAAGGGAAACTGAATAAAGAAATTATTAATTCTGTGAATAAAAAAACAAAAATGAATTTATCGGAATTGTCATTTACAGAAGAAGAATTGAATTTATTAAAAGCAAATTAATCAAATCAAAAAGTCTGTGGAATTTTTCTACAGACTTTTTTCAAATTGATAAGGAGAAAAAAATATGAGTAATAATTCACAAGGGTATCGAGCAACTGCTTTATGCCGTCCTACAGTTAGCATTGGACACAATCTAAGATTAGCAGAATATATTGAAAAACAAAAAAAAGAACATATTGATTTATCGCGGCCACACAAAGTAATTTTGCATTTAGGAGATGAAAAAGAAGTCTACGAAAAAATTTTTGGGGAATCGATAAAAAAATATAATGCAAAACAAAAAAGAAAAGATAGAAGAATTACAGATTATTTAAAGCAAGTTATGGAAGATAAACGAAAAGGAAAACACAAATCAATTAAAGCATCTTCTGATAGAAAACCTATGTATGAGTTTCAATTTTATTTAGGCAATCGAGAAGCACATTGTCCTGATGAAATTGCAGAAAAAGTATTAACTGCTTTCGTTACAAAAGTTCTTCCTAAAAAGTTTCCAAATTTTGTGCTGACATGTATTGCTGTTCATAATGACGAATATAGTTTTGATCGTAAGGGAAATAGAATTGAATCTCCATTACATCTTCATGTTGATGGAGTTTTTGTTGCTCATGCATTAACTGATGAAGAATTAAAAGAAGAGAAAGAATTTAGAAAAAAATGTAAAGAATTAAAAAAATTAGAATTAGAAAAACAAGGAATAGAATGGGACGAAGAAAAATGGAAACAAAAAGATTGGCGAAAAGGTATGATTTCTCGTTATGGTAAATCATTAGAAAAAGGAATGGAATTGCAAACTTCAATGTCTGCTGCATGTGCTGAGATGGGATTCTTTACAGAAAAAGAAAAAGGTACTGCACAACAACAATTCGAAGAAGCTATTCGACATGAATTAATGGATTTTGCTGAATCAATGGGAATAAAAATTAATAGAACAAAAGGATATAAGCACAGCCATGTAGACAAAGATATCTATGTTCAGGAAAAAGAAAATGCAGAAAGAGAACAAGAATTAAATGAGAAAGAAGAAGTTTTAAAAGCAAAAGAAATTTTACTTCAAAATCAAATTGATGATTTTGATTATAAGATTGAACATCTTGAAGAAATTGAAAAACAAAATGCAGATAAAAAAAATGAAATTGATGAAAAAGAAAAAATATTAAAT
>JAZRJV010000024.1:0-61472 GCA_045645985.1 Treponemataceae bacterium | reverse complement strand
ATGACATTAAATACTAGAAATAAATTTTTATTATCTCTTATAGTAATTTCAGTTTCTTTTTTGCTTTTATTTTTCATAGTTGCTTTGGTTAATTTCATAAAAGGGAATTTTTCATCAATTCCAGAATTTCATAGAATACTTCCTATTACTTCAAATAATTTTTTATTAAAAAATAATCCATCGGTAAGTATTATATCGATTCTTGTTTTATTTCTTTATATTCCGATTTCTTGTTACTTTTTATATGTTTCTTTTGAAAAAACAAAATCCCCAGAAATAATTTATTTGATGGGATTTTTTACAGCTTGTATTTTGCAGTCATCTAAAATTTTAATTCCATTATTAAATCTTTGGGTAAACTCATCTCCTTGGCTCATTTTAGTTGCAAGAATAGAAATTATTGGAAGAATTTTAGCACCTGTATGTCTACTTTTTACTGCACTTTTTTCAGAACAAGAGCAAATTCAAGAAGCCGACAGAAATTTTGGTTTAACTTTAGGAATTGCCGCTTTTTTTGCATATATCCTTCCGATAAATTCTAAAAAACTTTTTTCTAATTTCACTCTTTCTTGTGGATTTGATACTATCATTTATGGTTTCATATTTTTATGTGCAATAATAACAATAATTACTTTTATAATAGTTAGTAAACAACGAGAAGTTTCTTTTTGGGAAAGTCCTTCTCCCTACTATATTCTGATGTTTTTAGGATACATAATATTAACAATTTCAGATTGTTTTTTGCTACTTTTCATTGGAATAATCTTTTTGGCATTAGGAACATATCAAATTTTATATAGATTACACATGTATTATTTATGGAAGTAAATATTGCATAACAAAACCTAAAATAATAGGAATGAATAAATTATCTAAATCTTTTAAAGGAAGAAGTTCTATAAACATTCCTATTAGGGCAATAACTAAGGCTGAAAAAGCAGATTTTGTAACTAAAAAAGTTGAAATAAAAATTGCCCCGAAACAAGCAAGGCTTCCTTCAGCAGTTTTTCCTTGTGTAAAAGGAATAATATTTTTACCAAAAAGTTTTCCAACAAGACTTGCCAACCCATCACCTAAAGCAAGTGCATAAATTCCAACACAAGCACTTTGGTAATCAAAAAGTATTGCTGTAATAATTATTCCTAATGTTAAGGTAACAGGACCTAACACAAATTTATTTTCATCTCGCTTTCTTGCAGCAGTTTGAGTTATAATCGAAAAAACTGGAACAGAAAAACCTTTATATCTTAAAATCTCTGCAATTATATATAAAACCAAAACGCTAGAAAGCAAAACTAAAACAGGTAAATAAAAATATTTTAGAAAAAACGGAATGAAAGCTGCACAAAGATGAATTACCTTTCTAAAAATTTCTTTAATAATATCGTTAGCATATCGTCTTAAAACAATCCCTGATTTTCGAGAAGGCATATAATCACACATAATCACTTCTCCTATTTTATAAAGGTCTGTTCTAAAATGTGCTCTCCAACCATAACTCTTGGAATAGACACATAAATTGAAGGCTCAAAATCACTATATGGATGAGAAATATATTTTAAGTTTTGTGCCGCAAGATTACTACCTTCAAGGCGCACCATTGTAGTTTGATTTCTTGTTAATGAATCCCACGCACGCAAAGATTCAGAAAGATTTACCATAGCTTGAGCATTCATAGAACTATCACCTGTTCTTTTTGCCAAACGACTTAAAACAACACCTAAATTGTTAGATGTTTTCATATATAAATCTACAAGTTCACCATCAGAAGTTTGAATTTGAGGCATCAAAATTCCAGCTCTTGTTCGTTCTAAATCTAAAATATCAATAAGTCTTTCGTAATAACCTTGAGCAGAATAATCATCATTTCTTAAAGCAAGAACATTACCCAATGAGAATAAAAGATGCTTGTCATCATTTTTTTCCTGAGAAGCTTTTATAAATGAAGATAATGCTTGTTCATAGTCTTCACTTGCATATTGAATAAATCCAATTTTATAATTTACAGAAGCATTATCATATTTATTTGAAATAGCTTTATTAAAATTGATTAAAGCATTATTCATATTACCAGAAATGAAATAATCTAAATCACCTAAATCTGCGTACAATTTACCAATCTCTGGAGTTGCTTTTAAGAAACTATTTTTTTGTTCATCTTCAAAAAGGATTATACCTTTTCCATAAGTTTCTTCTGCCAAAAGATATTGTTGTTGATTTGTGTAAATTTCACCAAGAAGTCTGTAACAATCTATATTTTTCTGAATACGCTTTGGCTTTCGAGTTTTGGAATTTTCAAATTGTGTAATTGCACTATTCAATAAAAGTTGTGCATTAGATTCATTTCCTGTATGAATAAAATATCTAGCAAGATTATAATGTGCTTCTGGAACTGTACTATCCGCTTCGATTGCCATTTCCAAAAGTTGACGCACATTCTCAATTTGAGTTCTCAAATATTCATCAGAAGGAGAAAGATATCCATATAATTTATCTAAAAGATAACCACTAAGTTCTGTTAAATCTGAACTTCCTAAAACATTCTTTTTCAAACCATAAAAATATGCTTTTAACGGAAGAACCTCGCGCAAATTATCAGTTCGGATATAGTAACGCATCAATCGTTTTGTGTATTCATCATTATTACCAAAAAGATTTATCAAATCGGTATATTGTGCATAAGCGTCCTCAAATTTTGCTGAATCTTTTTCGGTTGCCCATTCAAGATAAACATCTCCAAGTAAAAGCAAGGCGTCAGGATCGTTTATGTGATAATCAAGAATTTCACGCTTTACAATTTCTTCGGAACGCTCATAATTAAAAAGTTCATAAAGTTCCATTTGAGCATATTCCATACCAAAAAGTTTGTCATGATTAAATCTTAAAAGAGAATTTTCATACATTCTTCTAGAACGATCATATTGTTTCTTCTCACAATATCCACGAGCATATTTCAAAAACCATTTTTTCTTAGGCTTAAAATCTACAGCACGATTAAAAGTAGTCTCCGATTGAGGAAATAAATTTTCTTCTAAAAGTTCATATCCTTCTTTGTACAACATATCTGCCATAACAGGTCGATAAACAAATCGTTCTATTAAGAAAAACAAACCGATTGCAACCGCAATTCCAAATATAGAAACAACACACAAAGGAAGGATTCTATTTTTCAACTGATATTCTAATGATTTTTTATAAGCTTCATATTGTTCGGCTGTTCTGCGCTCAAAATCACGAGGAACATCAACTGAAATATCGAGATATTTTGAAAGATAAGAGGAAACTTGTCTTGCGGCAGCACCACTTATAATTTTTTCAATTACAGAAAAAACAACATCATCTTTAAATTCGTTGTTTACAATAAGTTTTTCAATTTCAATTCTTAAATTAAGAGGATAATCTTGAAGATTCTTTTTGAAAATTTTATATTCTTCTTCTGTTAATGAAGTGCGTTTTTCTACAGGAGAATCTAAATTATCAGAATTATTTAATTTTGGTTCAGAATAATCAAAGTCAAAATCGTCGCTACCAGAAAAACCAGGAATTTCAAAATCCATGGCATTATTATTTGCCATAGCTTCATCAGTTGTACTAAAATCATCCAACACATCCATTGGTAACGAATCCAATCCATCTTCTGAAGAAGAACCAAAATCTGACATTGAAGCAAGCGAATTAAAATCATCCAAGGAATCAACTGAAGCACCAGAAGCAAAATCTTGTTCGCCACCAATTTCAGAAAGAATATCGGAAACACCAATGTCAGAACTTCCTTCATCAGTAAATTCAATGTCACCAAAGTCAAAATCAGAACTTGCAGCCGATGAAGAAGCAGTAGGTTGAGAAGGAACTTCCATTTCTGGAATATCATCTAAAGAAAAATCATCTGCACCAAAAGAAATTCCATCAGATGAACTAGCTTGTGGTTTTTCAACTGGAGTTGATGGTGTAAATTCATCAACTGTAATTCCGTCAAAATCGAATATATCATTTGAAGATTTTTCTGTAGAAGATTGAACTGGTTGCTGTGGTTGAAATTCCTCAACTTCAAAACCTAAATCGCTAAAATCTAAGCCATCATCAGAAGAAGATTTTTCGTTTACAACACTTTCATCTGCAATATCAGAACCAACAGAAGAGTCCAAATCCAGCGAAGATAAATCAAAATCATCTGTAGAAGTGCTTGAACTTTCCGCAGAAAAATCTGAAGAAGAAAGTTGCTCGTCATCAAAAGTTTCTAATTCTTCAAGCTCCCCTACTTCCTCCAGTTCAGAAACTTCTTCCAACTCTTCTAATTCTTCAAGTTCTGCAACATCATCCCCAAGATTTTCTAAATTAGGCATTTGTACTTGTTCAGAAAAGTTGTTAGCAAAGTTTTTTGCCAAATCATCAGAAACTTGCGAAGTAAAATCTTCTTGTTCATCAAAATTTTCTGTAGAACCTGCTTCATCAAAAGAAGACAAATCACCAAAAGCAGAAAGTGGATCTTCAAACTCACCAGAAAAACTTTCTGTTTCGTGTGGCATTTCAAAAGATTCTAGAGGAGAAATATTTTCTGGAATTGTATCTGGTATATCTTGTAAATCAAAAGATTGTTCAGTTGAAAAATCCTCTGAATTGTTATCATCATTTTGAGAAATAAAATCTAAAGAAGACTCGGAATCGGACAAATCTGAAAAATCATCACTTGCAGAAAAATTATCTTGTGGAATTTCATTTTCAGAATCTTCCATAAAATCGCTTAAGGCATCAAGATTTATTTCTTCTTCTGGTAAAGAAAATGACGGTTCGTTTGATAATGAAGAATCAGCTTGTAATTCTTCAACTGGTAAATTCTCTAAATCATCATCAGAAGTTTGAGTTTTACCTGAAATCAAATAATCAAGATTAAAATCATCTGGGTTCATTGATTCAGGATTTATATCACCAAAAGAATCAAGTTGTCCGCCAGAATTTCCATCTGCAAAGCCGTAGAGAAAATCATCAGCATCACTAACATCTTTTATGCTAGCAGGAAGAGAAAGAGGAATATAGAGTTCTCCGCGTTTGGCACGAACATCAGGCTCGTTTCCAATGGAAGTCATGTTATCTATGAATTTTTTAAGCTGATTTATTCCCGGCATTTACTTTATTTTACCCCATAAATAATGTTATAACAAGTCTATAATCTATATAAGTTTCGGCGAATTTTTAAAAGTTCTTAGAAAAAAATGTTTATAAAAGTATACAAAATTATTACATAAAACATAAATTTTTTTAAGAATTATTCCGATATTCAATTTGTGAAAACTTTTTATAAATCTCTTTTGCTCATTTTCTTGTTTTGTTTATCTACAAAACTTGTGGCTCTTCCTAACGGAACGATTGTTGATACATGTTTTAGTAACATCACTACGGAAGAAGACCTTTACAATTTACAAAATCTCATTGCAGGAATTAAAACTGTACAAAGTCCTATAGTTACAGAAGATTATATTATTTTTACTGCCGATAAAAATGCTCGATTTACTGGAATTGCATTTGATTTTGAAAATTACACCAAAATTCACACTTTTCAAAGATTGATAACTCGAGATTCTGAATTTGAACCTGTGGATTCCTTACTTTTTTACATTTGCAAAATTCCAGAAAAAACTACAAATATCTCATACAGATTGATTATTGACGGAATTTGGACATACGATCCGATAAACGAAAATAAATATTACAGTTACGAAGCTGATACATATTTTTCAGTCGTAAAAATCGAAAATCCTAAAAAAGAAAAAACTGAAAAAATACTGGCTGCAGAAACAGCTCATTCAGTTACTGGTCATACTCGATTTGTTTATTTAGGAAAACCTGGCGAAAAAATCAGACTTGGTGGAACTTTTACAAACTGGGATTCTTTTATTTACGAATTGGAAGAAACTTCACCAGGATTTTATGAAATCACACTTGCTCTTCCAAAAGGAAGTTATTTTTACGCATATTACAAAGGAACAACAGCTTTTGTAGACGAAACAAATCCTGACAAAGCATACACTCCAGACGGAAGAGTTGCTTCCGTCCTTCATGTAAATTAAATTTTTTAAGAAACTTGCAATAGTTCAAAAGACTTTTGCAAGTTTTTTTTATTTTGAAACAAGATTTACAACTCCATCCCAGTTAGGTGGAATTCCTTCTGTAATATTCTTTGTACATCTTTGAGAGAATACAGATGCTGGACCGTTTTCTTTGTAAGTAGAACCATCTCTGTTGTAACAAGTAACAGTTTCTGGGAAAAGTTCATCGGCTTTGTCAAAGTATTTTTTTGCATTTACAAAATCTCGTTGCAAATATCTATCTAAACCTTGATGGAAAAAATCTACAGATTTTAGTTCGTTTTCGCTCATTTCGGAACGCAAACCTACAATGTTGTAAAGTTGAACTGGCTTATTGATTCCAACAACGCGAACTTTGTCCATTCGGCGAGCAACAATTTTTCCTTTATTTTCGCCACTATCGGCTGCCAACCAAGTTGATTCAGAAACCAAAATCCATGTGTGATAAACTTTGTTTACACCTTCAAGACGAGCAGCCAAGTTTACATCGTTACCCATCATTGTATAGTTCATTTTTTTGTCGGTACCCATGTTTCCAACAACCATGTTTCCTGTGTTGATACCAATTCTTGTGTAAACTGGCATTGGAATAACATCGGCAGCAAGCATTTCGGCGTTAAATTCAATTTCGGCTTGTTTCATTCTGATTGCAGAAAGACAAGCGGTCCAAGCGTGATAATCGTAAGAAATCGGTGCCCCGAAAAATCCGATAATCGCGTCTCCTTCGTATTTATCGATTGTTCCGCGGTTTTCAAGGATGATATCACTTAAAAGTGTAAGATATCGGTTCAAGAAACTTACAAGCTGACTCGGAGTTACTTTTTCTGAAATTGTAGAAAATCCACGAACATCTGTAAAAATCGCTGTGATATTTTTTTCTTCTCCACCAAGAGTAAGTTTTTTTGGGTCGCTTACAATTTCGTTTACAACTTCTGCAGAAAGATAAGTTGAAAAAGCTGAACGCAAGAAACTTTTATCTTTTTCAGAATTGATAAATCGATAAACAAGCAAGCCCAAGAACGAAACAATCGGAACAAGAGAAGCGATAAACATCGGCATATAAATTCTAAAAAGAACCATCAATAAAATTGAAATCAGTGGGAAAACTAATGTGCTTAATCCACCAATTAAGTTTTGAATTGCAAACTTCTTTTTTTGTTGTGCTAACAAAATCAAAATTGCAAAAATACATGCTCCAAAATATCCTATGTACCATTCTAAAGGAGTGATAAATTCTTCTGTAATAATTGTATTAAACACATTTGCGTGAGTTCCTACATTTGGATAGAATCGATTAAATGGAGTTGTACCCAAATCAGTTGAAGCAACCGCAGTATGTCCGATAATACAAAATGTTCCGTCATAATGATTTTTTAAGAAATCAAAATTTTCTTGATATAAATCATATTCAGATTTTAAAGCAACAAATCGTTCGTTTACAGAATCTTTCAAAACTTGAATATCATTTGCAGTTTCTTCTGTTGTAAGCGAATCAAGTCGAGTCATAATTTCGTCAAGATAAGCAGGCTCAAAAAGTTCAGCAAAATCAGAGAAGAAAGTTTTTCGTTCTGCAAAATAAGAATCAAAACGAGAATCGTTTAAGGTTGAACCGCCTTTTTCGTTAAATAATACATTTTTTTGAGCATCAAGTTCGCCGTAAACATTCAACAAGTAAGAAACAACATCATAGTATGGAAGAGTTCTACCAAATTCATCCCGCAAAACAAAGGTTTCAAGATTTTTAAGTTGCCCAATCAAGTTTTCTTCTATTCTATCGATGTCGATTAAGAATAAAACTGAATCAGATTTAAAACTTGTAACAAAGTTGTTTGGAATCCAGTTGATTAACATACGACCATGAGAATCAAGTGGAATTGTAATATCTCGGCGTGTTTGCTCATTTGGGAAAAGTGCATTTTTTACAACAAGATGATTTCTAGTTCGTTCAAGTTCCTTTGTGTCCAAAAGTGAAAGAAGTGGAGCAAAAGAAAGTTGAGCAATATAAACATCATTGTTTTTTCGCAAAAGTTCGATACGACGACGAGATCCATCACTGTCGATAGAAACATTTGTAAATCCAGCACCAGCAGCATTTTGCATAAAAATCGGCAAGGCAGGAGAAAAGCCAGGAATTGTGTTATACATAAATTTGAATGTATAATCGTTTCCTTTTTTGATTTCATCTTTTGGGTCAACAACTGAATAATTTAAGAAAGTTGTGTCTAAATACTCTCGATAATCTGGTTCAACTTTTATGCTTAAATCTGCGGCATTGATTGTAAGCCAAGCGTTTCCAAAAAAGCGAATTGCTTTTCCAAAATATTCGTCATTATCTCGAACAAGAGTATCAATTTTATCGTAGAGATTTTGATAGGATGGAACGATGTAATTATTGATTAAATCCTCGCCAACTGATTCAACCTGATTAAGTGCAATTCCATTATGTGCAACTGAACTAGAAAAATCTGACATCAAAGTTGCAACATTGTCTAATTCATAGGAAAAACTATCTGGAAGTTCCGCCAAAACATCAGGCGCAATTCCTAAAGAACCTGATGAAATGTACTCAATATCAAAAACAGCTGTTTTTGCACCAACTTCGCGCAAACGAACAAGAACATCGGCAAGAATTTCTCGTCCCCAGGGCCAAACTCCCATTTCGCCAGATGCAGCATCATCGATATTTACCAAGCGAATATTTGGGTTTTGAGTTGTAGCAGGTTTTATTGATAACAAATCGTCATAAAGACGAAATTCCAATTTTTCAGTAAAACCAGAAAGACCTAAGAGTCCACAAATAATAATTACTGAAATTACAATAAAAACATCTAAATGTTTTGAAAAAAAGTTTAATTTAGTTGCTCTTTCCATGACAAATATTATATCATGTGATAGAATATTGTTAAGGATTTTTTTATGAAAAAAACAATTATTTTTACATTTATCGCATTAATTTTTAGTTTTTCGATTTCTGCACAAAATGCAGATTTAGTTACAAAAATCATAGAAACAGAAAAGGTAAGTTTCTCACAAATTGCATATTTCTCAGCCACTTATTTGGAATATTTACCAGATATTGCAACTGAGCAAGAAGCTGTAAACGCAATCAGTTTGAGAGGAATTTGTACAATTCCAGAAAATCCATACAAACCAATCACTTACCAAAAATTTGCACAAATTTGTATGAATACTTGGATAAAAAAAGGTGGATTGATGTATTCAATTACAAAATCCCCTAGATATGCTTTTAGAGAAATGCAATCTATAGGTTTGGTTGATTACGCAAAATATCCAAACCAAAGTTTGACAGGAAAAGAAGCTCTAAACATTATGTCAAAATGTATTAAAATTTACGAAGCAGAAAATAATGGGAGTTCAAAATGAGAAAACAAATTTGCTTTTTAACACTTAGTTTATTTTTATTTTCTTCAATGAATATTTTTGCATCTCAACTTCCTACAGATTTTCTTGCAACATTGAATCAACCTCAACTTGAGTCAGAAGAACATGAAGAAGAAATTAAAGACCCATATTCAGTTGCGTTTGGTGGAAATCTTACAAGTAACAATACACTTTCATTCTATGAAGAACAAGATTTGATTTTTAACAATTCTGAAAACTTTGGTCTTTGGTTAAAAATGCCATTATCAAAAAGTTACAAATCATTTTTTGCTTGTGAAGGATTTTACGATTTCTCCATAACAAATGCTCCTAATAGCGAAGAAACAGATGCAAAGTTTATCGTAAGTAACACACTTGATGTTCCATTGTTCAAATTTGCATTCAATTTTTCTTCAGATAAAGTTACCACAAACATAAACTTAGGACGATTTTACTTTACAGACACAACAGGTGTTATTTTTTATCAATCTGTAGATGGATTATTTACAAACTTCATAATCGATAAAACTGAATTATCATTTTTTGCAGGTTACACAGGATTGATAAATGAAAAAAATGCTGCTTACTTTGAAAATCCTTATCAAAGCCAAGGAGATTTTTATGCTTTGTCTCCAAAATTCATGGTGGCTTCTGCAAGAACAAAATTCAATATTTTTAACACACAATTTTTGAATGCTGAATTTTTTACATCTTTGGATTTAGGCAAATTAGATTACAACAAAATCTATACAACACTTGCGTTCAATGGTGCAATTTCTCAAAGACTTTTCTATATTCTTCAATCTACTTTGGGAATAAATATAAAATCTGATGGTTCTGAAGAATTAAAACTTGCCAATCTTTCTAAAGTAGACTTGGCAACATATTTTGATTTCTTAAATTCATCTTTGACTTTTAGTAGTGTTTACGCATCTGCAAATTCACAAGGATTATCTGCATTTATGCCTGTTTCTAAAATAGAATCATCTGCTATCGGACATACATTTTCTTCTATGCTTAGAGCAGGAATGATGTATACTGTTAAACCAGTTGACTCATTGTATATTTCTTTAGATTCTGATGCTATATGTTCATTTAACCAAACTGATTCAACATTAGTTTTTGACGGAATACAGTGGTCAATAGAAACAAAATGGCAAATCGTTAGTGATATTTATGCTACCTTAAACGGAAAGCAGTTTATATCATTTGTAGATGAAACACCTAATTACTTTTTAATTGGGCTAAACTTAGGTTTTACTTTTTAATATTTTAGTTTAAGTTTTGTTGCAAATAACTTTTACGGAGGTTTTTATGAAAAAGGTATTTGTTTTATTATTAGTTTTATTTTCAACTTCAATTATTTTTGCAGCAACAGATGTAGCTGTTGTAAATTCTGTTGTAGGAAAAGTTGAAGTACAAGTAAATGATTCTTGGATACAACTAAAAAATGGTGATATTTTAACATCTGGTTCTGTAATTTCAACAGGATTTAAATCAAGTGCAGTTTTATACATCGGAAAATCCTTAATTGAAGTTAGAGCCTTAACTCGTTTAACTATAGAAGAAATTGTAGAACAAAATCAAAACTACAATACAACTATGTTCCTTGATGCTGGAAACATAAAAGCAGACATCAAAAAATCTGAAAACAAACGCGTTGGATTTAAGGTAAGAACTTCTGTTGCAACTGCTTCAGTTCGAGGAACTTCTGGAGAAATTTATTCTGACGGAACTCTTGTTTGTCTTTCAGGAAAATGGGCAATCACACCACCTGAACCAAAAGGAATGAAATCTCCAAATAGACAGGTTCAACCAGAAAAAGAAACAGAAGAACAAAAAGCCGAAACACAAGGCACTGATTCTACAGAAGTAACTGAAATCACAGAAGTTGCTGAAGAAACAGAAACAACCGAAAGCACAGAAGTTGTAGAATCGCAAGTTACAGAAACTGTTGAAGTTGTAGAAAATGTAGACCAAGATTTTTACGATGCAGTTGATGGTGGTGCTTTCATCGTTACAGCAGACCAAATTATCACTATAAACTCTGACGGAAAAATTATCCCACCACATGAAGTATCTCATACACAAGCTGTAAGTACAGGTGGTGTGCAATCTACAGAAATTTTGGAGAATAATTCAGACTTAAGAATTTCAACTCCTAGCCAATCAAAAGATGTTTCAAATAAGGGGAAAAATACTGCATCAGTTGATATTTCAATTACTGTACAACAATAAATATGTTTAACAAAATAAAAAAACTTTTTTCCAAAAAGACAGAAACTTTTGAACAAGATTTTACCGCTAGCGTTTTTGAACTATGGATTACAGATTTTTCAAAAGAAAATAATCGTAGATTTATAGAAGAAACTGGGGATGGATACAAAACTTTTTTTGATAACGGTTTTAATTTAGAACTTTACCGAAAAGAGCTTTTTGCATGGACAACAAATCCCCAGTATCAATATAGAAATTTTTGCCTAGAAACAGCGTTAGATTTTACAAAAATAAATTCTCTCATTCCGGAAACAGAATCTGAACAAAATCTTTCTGGAATTGAAAGTGCAGGATTTTGTGCATTTGGAATCATGCTGAGATGCGTAAATGATTCAAACTTCTATATGCTTTTAATTTCTGACAAAGGTCAATTTAGATTTGATGTTGTCTTTAATGGAACACAAATTCCTCTTTTAGGTTGGACAAAAATCCCTGAAAATAAAAGTAAATCAAAAAAAGATAATAAAAATCAAATTCCGCTACAAGTTATTGCCAATGGAACAAGTTTTACGATAATCATAAATAATCAATACGCCGCAACAATTCAAGATGATACAATTCAAAGTGAAGGTTATATCGCGTTTGCTGGACAAAATTGGACAGAACACGAAAAAATTTGTTGCACACTTCCCTATTTTGTAATTGAATCTCGCCAAGTGCAAACCGACGCTTCCTTTCAACAATGGAACGCACAAGAATTTATCGATGTAAATCACCATGTTGAAATTGCAAAAAGTTTAAGTGCAGTTGGAAGAAATATTCCGGCTTTAATTGAACTAAAAAAAATTCCTCAAGAAAACATTGATGAAAAAATTGCTTTATTAAAAGCTCGAATAAATATGGCGATGCAACTCTATCCAGAAGCCATAGAAATTTTGCAAACTCAAAAAGAAAAAAATCCACAAAGTTTATCTTTAATTGAAGAATTAGCTTCTTGTTTTTATCTTAGTTCTAGATACAACGAATTTGATTCATTTTTTGAAACAGTTTTAGAGCAAGCTGAAAATTCAGCACTTCTTTGTTCTCTTAAAGCTCATGTTTGTACGCTACAACGAAATTTTGATGTCGCACTTAATTGGTACGAAAAAGCATTTTCTTTACAAAGTGATGAAGGAACGCATTTATTAAACATCGCTTCTACTTTGAAAATTAAAAATCAATCTAAAGATGCAATCGAAAAATTATTGCAAGCATGTCAGTTATTTTTGGATAAAAAAGATTGGCAAAATTTTTTGCAAACTTCAACTGATTTAGAAAAAGAAAAATTATCAGCTAGCCAAAAACGACAACTTGCTTCACTCAAAGGAAAATTTTATTGGTTTCAAAATCAAATTGAGCAAGCAAAAGAACAATTAGAAATTTACGCAAAAGGAAAATCTACCGAAATAAAAGACCATCAAGCAATTTTTATGCTTTCAACAATTTACAGAGAAGAAAATGATTTAGAAAGTGCGTTGGAATGTTGCCAAAAAGCAATCAAACTTGATGAATCAGAGAGTCTTTATGTAAGAACAAAAGCAGAAATTCTTTTAGACCTTGGCGAAATTGAACAAGCAAAAGATTTTTTTGAAAAAACAACTGAGTTAAATCAAAAAGACGGTTGGGCATGGTATTATCTTGCAAAAATAAATTACAATCAAGGCAATATGAAATCAGCCAAAAGTGATATTTGCAGCGCTTCGGCAATTTTAAGCGAAGAACTTGCAGTTCTCAATTTGTACGCTTTAATTTTGAAAACAGAAAATCGCTTAGAACACGCATTGAATTTAATTGAATCTACAGCAAAACATTCAGGGCAAGGAATTAAATATCGAAAAGATGCTTATCACTTAATTGCAAATTTCTTAAAAGACGATAATCAATTTGAAAAATCTCAAAGTTTTTATGAAAAAGCCTTAGAATTATCACCAAGAGATGAACTTTTACTTACAGACTATGCTGACCTTTGTGTAAAAACCGAAAAAATCAGCCAAGCCGAAAATCTTTTGGCTCGACTTTTTACAAATGAGCCTTCTCCAAAAGCATCTAGAATTATGGCTTGCATCGCAACAAAAAAAGGCGATTATTACCGAGCAGAACTTGCTTTGCGACAAGGAATTGAAAATTGCTATCCCAATGATTCAAACTTAATTTTGTTAAAAACTGATTTAGCTAATTTGTATTTGCTTACAAACAAAACTTTTTTAAGCCAACAAATTGCAAAAGAATTAGAGCAATTTTCCGAAAATCCTTTAGTTCAAGATTTTTTTGAAAATCTTAACGAAAAAACAATGCGTAAAATTTCTTGCCATAAATGTAATCAAAATTGGTTTGTTCCAAAAAATCTTACAGAAGGAGCAAAACTCACTTTGAAAGCAATGCCTCCAGATAATCTTCCAGCTGGAATTTGTCCTGAATGTGGAAAAATCTTTTGTATCGGTTGTGCAAAAGAAAAACTTCAGGATGACGGAAGATTTACTTGCTTAGACTGTGGCACGAATTTAAAACTTCAGGATAGTGGAATTGTTTATTTATTAAACCAATGGAGTTCTAAAAAGTGAACAAAATAAAAATATTGAATAGAACAAAATTTTCAAAAATCATTTTTTCAATTTTGATTTTATTCTGTACTTCGATTTTGTTTGCTCAAGAAAATTTAATTCAACCTGAAAATCACGAAAATCAAAATTTTCCTCCGCTAAAATTAATCGCAGATACAAATTATCCAGTAAAAGCAATTTCATTCAGTAATTTACAAAATCAGTATGCTTACGCAATTTCTGACACAATTATCATTTGTAATTCACTTACAGATGAAGTTGAAAAAGTGATTTTAGGGCACACAGGTCAAATTCAGCAAATTACGATGTTTGATTACAACGAAATTTCACTTTCAAAAGTAGATTTGGATAATGAAAATTCTATCCCAGAAAATATTGAACAAGAATCTGTTGATGAAAATTTTATAGAAATACAAAAAACAATAAATGCGATTATTTCTTACGACGACAACAACAAAGCATTTATTTTTGATACAAAAACAAAACAAGATAAAGCAAAATTAGAATTTAATCCTTTAATTAAACTAAACACAATTTCAAATTATCAAAATAAATTTGTTATCGCAGGTTTGGACGACGGAAATATCATTTTAACAGATTTAAATTCCGAAGTTCAAAATCAACAGTTGATAAAAATTTCTGAATTTTCAATTTTAAATATTGAATATAGCCAAGATGGGAAAAATATTCTTATCACAGACGCCAAAGGAAATATCTTTTTAATTTCTGCTGCAGATTATTCAATTCTTTTAAAAGTTTACGGTTTTACAGAAAGTTGCGTTGGTGCAAAATTCAATAAAAATTCAGATGGATTTATTTACCAAACTGGTTCTGACAAACTTACTTTAAGAAACACAGAAGGAATCCCTCTTTTTGACATTACAACACCTTCGCCTATCACAAGTTTTATTTGGAGCAAAGATTTTTCAAAAATTTATGTTGCAACACAAAACGGTTTGATTTGGATTTATTCTGAAAAAGGCATTTTGGAAGGTGCAATTTTTGCAGAAAATCCAGACAAAATCATTTCTATGGATACAGATTTTGGCAACAAATTTCTTCTAGTTGGATTTGAAAAAGGTTCTTTGATAAAATTATTTATAGAAAAAAAATTTATTTTACCAGACGATGCTTTAAAAATGCACGCTGAAATTGAACAAACTCAAGCCGAGCTTGAAAACCAAAAATCAGAAGAAAAACCTGTAAAACAAAAAATTCTTCCAGAAATTCCTATTGAAGATTGGGCGATAGAAGTTAATCTTGGAGTAAACACTTTGCCACAACCTTACACAGTTTCGGTTTTTGGTGGAGCAAGATATTTAGAAAATGAATTACTTTTTCCAGTTTCATTAGGAATTGGATTAAACTATCATTTTGGATTTCCACAAAAAGATTTTCCTTACAAATATTATTACAATTCAAGAAAATTTCATTCACCATTTTTATCTGAATTTGTGCCATATTTTTCTGTAGGATACAATCTAGCTCCAGTAAAAAACTTCGATTTTGTGTGTACTCCAGAATTAAGACTTGGCCTTGGCTTTTTACAACTTTGGAGCGCAAATTTAGCCGCAAATTTAGCTGGAAAACTTACACCTTCTCTTTACGCAGCTTTGGGAGTTTCAGCTTCAATCTATAACTGGGGAATTTTTATCGGTGGAGAGTACAACACTTGCTTAGGATTTGGATTTACAACTTCTGCTTCCTACAGAATCGATTTTAAGAGAAAAGAAAAACTATAGGAAATAAAAATGAAAAAAAATAATTTTATTTTAATAGCAATATTTATACTTTCAATTTTATTTTCTTCCTGCGGATTTACAATCGATAGTTTACTTTTTGATTACAATTCACTTTTTGATAAAACTGAAACTTCTAAATTTATAGACAACGGAAATGTTAATCCAGATGCAATAATCCAAGAAGAATATATCGAAATTCACAAAGATTCTTCAAAAGGTGGTCAAAATCACATTTTAGCAATACCTACTGAATGTGAAAGTGCAACTTGGAAAATCTCTCCAAACTGCGAAGGAAATTACGCTATCAAAGAAAATGGTAAATTATTTGTCATATATATTGATACAATTCCGGCAGATGAATACACAATTTATGTTACCGCATTTTATCAATCTCAAGGATACAATGATTCTTGCAAAATAAAAATCTATGAATAAATAGAAAGAATTTTTAGATTTTCCTCATCAAAATTTTATCCATTTTCTCCATTTTTGTTTGCTTTTTTTTAATAGTGCATGTATAATTTTAAATTAGGGATTTGGTCTTTAGGAATGAAAATTCTTTAGACTTGTGGGAATATTTTTTTTCGTAAAGAGGGAATCATGAAAAAAACTTTACTCTTAATTGCCTGCACATTGGCAGTTTTATTTTTGTTTATTTCTTGTGAAAATGCGTCCGGGAATGGATATATTCCAAACGCATTAGGAAACACAAAAGTAACTCTCGTAATTGACAACCATCACACTTCCAGAACAATTTTACCAGATGATTGGACAAATGAAAAAAAAGAAGAACTTTCTTATCATCTTGTTGCAACAAACTTGATGTACACAGATGAAGTAATCACCAAAGACTATGTATGGGCAGATTTTACAGACGGAAAACTTGTTTTAGAATTAGCCGCTTCAAGATGGAGTTTTGAATTAACTGCATCTAAAAACGGAGAAGTTATCATGTCTGGATTTACCGTTGCAGATTTACGAAACGGTGAACAAACAATTATTTTTGACTTAAAACCAGTTGGAACAGAAAACGGTACAGTTGATGTAACCTTAACTTACACAAAACCCGCTACAAATCCAGATATCGTTGCTAAAGTTACAGTAGGTATTTACAATGATATCGCAGATTCTGAAGCAGAAGCTGTAGCTGTTGATAATCCTGCAACAATCAATGCAGCAGGAACAAACACTCCAAATGTAAAACTTACAAAAGATGTTGCTCCAGGAAAATATTATTACATTGCAAGATTTTATAACGCAAATGATGTTCTTCTAATGCCTTATATCGAAGAAGTTTTCGTTGATCCAGGTAACACAAGTACTAAAGAAATTACTCTTGGTGATGTTATCAATGTTCCACCAGCAGCTCCAACTGAACTTGATGTAACTTATTTGTCAAACACACTTGGTACTGCCACAATTCAATTCTCATGGCGCGATAATGCAATTAACGAAACAGGCTTTGTTCTTGAAGTTACAGAATACACAGACCCAGTAACACCAGCGGGAGCTCCTGTAGTTTACGACGAAAATACAGTATTACGCGAACATCCAGAATACATTGACGGAAATTTGATTGCTCGTCCAGATACTGTAAAACCAACATTTACAATCAATATCAAAACTGGAACTTTGTACAAAGCAACAATTAAGGCTGTAAATGAATTTGGTGAATCAGAATATTGCGACTACTTAAATTCTGATAGTGAAGATTTTATCAACCTTGCTGTAATTTCAATGCACTTAAATGGAGGAACAGTAAAAACTCCAGAACTTGCAGATGAACTTACTCAAGATGTTTACTACGGATTATCAAAACTTCCAACTCCAGATAATTATGCAAGTAACGAAATTTACAGTTACACATATTCAATCAGTAGAACATACCCTCTTCCAAAATCAGTTGAAGAAGATGCTTCAAACTACATCAAACGCGATGGATTCATCTTTGGCGGATGGTATCACATGATTGAAAACGGCGAAGATAACGCAGGTCAATTAGATTATCCAATTACAGAAGGCGCTGCCGACACAGCAATTACAGAATACGCAACAAAAACATATCAAAATGATTCTGTTTACGCCTTGTGGAAATCTAAAGTTAGCATCGAAGTTATCTTCCCTGAATACGAAGACAAAGAATTCCTCATTACACCTGACGGAGAAACTTTCTATAAAGATGTTGAAGTAGGAACTTCAATTGTATTCGAAGGTCCAACTGATATCGATGGAAGTTCAGTTACAAGTTGGATATGGTCAGTTGACGGAGTTGTAAAATCCACAAATCAATCTTGGACATACACAACTGAAGGAACAGAAACTGAAGCTAAAAACCATGTTGTTATGCTTGAAGTTGAAGATATTACAGGTCAAACTTATTCTAACACAGTTTACATTAGAGTAAGAAATACTGTAACAGCACCATAATTTTTAGCTAAAAATTAGATAACACCAAACGCCTTGAACTTTTTTGCAGAATTAAGTTTGAGGCGTTTTTTTATTTCCATCAAACAAGCAAATCCCAGAAAATTTTATAGATATTGTAGAAAATTATCCTTTTTGCTATAATACAACTATGCTTTTAAATAAACTTGAACAAATGTCCAAAAGATTCCAAGAAGTAAACGAACTTATCTTGGATCCAGAATTAACAAAAGATCCTAAAAAATACAAGGACATAATGCGAGAACATTCTCATCTTTCTACTTTGATGGAAGCTTACACAGAATACAAAGAAGTTCTCAAAGGAATTGAAGAATCAAAAATTCTCATCACAGAAGAAGATGACCACGATATGAAAGAAATGGCTCGTGAAGAACTTAAAAGTCTTGAAGAACGATTGCCAGTTCTAGAAAATAATTTGAAAATGCTTCTTATTCCACCAGACCCTCTTGAAGAAAAAAATATCATTATGGAAATTCGTGGTGGAACAGGTGGAGACGAATCATCACTTTTTGCTGCAGACTTATTCCGAATGTACACTCGATACGCAGACTCAAAAGGTTGGAAATATGAAGTTCTAGAAGCAAACGAAACTGAAGTTGGTGGCTACAAAGAAATTTCATTTTCAATTAGCGGAAAATATGTTTACGGAAGTTTACGATACGAAGGAGGCGTTCACCGAGTTCAACGCGTTCCAGCAACAGAAAGCCAAGGTCGTGTTCACACAAGTGCTGTAACAGTTGCAGTTTTGCCAGAAGCCGAAGAAACAGAAATCGAAATTCGCCAAGAAGATTTGCGTGTTGATGTTATGCGTGCAGGTGGAAACGGTGGACAATGTGTTAACACAACTGACTCTGCAGTTCGCTTGACTCACATTCCAACAGGAATCGTTGTTATTCAGCAAGACGAAAAGAGTCAACTTAGAAATAAAGAAAAAGCAATGCGTGTTTTGCGTGCAAGACTTTTTGACTTAGAAGAATCAAAGAAAAATGCAGAACGCTCTGCCGCAAGAAAATCTATGGTTGGTTCAGGTGATAGAAGTGAACGAATTAGAACTTACAACTTTCCACAAAATCGTTTAACTGACCACAGAATTAACCTTACGCTTTACAAACTTGACCAAGTTATGCAAGGTTATCTTGACGAAATGATTGATTCTCTTTGTATTTACGCAAAAGAAGAACAACTTAAAAACAATCAATAATTTTTTGAAGAATGACAATAGCAGAATTTAGAAAAGAGCAATCAAAAAATTTACCAAACTCTTCAACTCCCGCTTTGGACATTGATTGCTTAATTTCTCATGTGCTAGAAAAAAATCGTTCTTGGATTTTGGCTCATCAGGAAGAAATTCTTGATGAGTTAAATTTGAAAAAGTTAAATTCACTTGTTGAACAAAGAAAAACTGGACTTCCAATCGCTTACATAATCGAAAAAAAAGAATTTTTTGGTTTAGAATTTTTTGTAAACAAAAATGTTTTAATTCCAAAACCTGATACAGAACTTTTAATTGAAAAAGCCATAGAAGATATTTCAAAAGATTTACTTGATAAAATAAAAAAAATCGCTGATGTTTGTACTGGAAGTGGATGCGTTTTTATTTCCATTGCAAATCACTTTAAAAATTCAAAACAGATAAAATATTTTTCTAGTGATGTTTGCCACAAAGCTTTGGAAGTTGCAAAAATTAATTCACAAAACATTCTTGGACAAAATTTTACAGACAACAATGTTCAATTCAATTTGGCAGATTTATTTTATAATGTTACCGAAAAATTCGATATGATAGTTTCAAATCCACCTTATGTGCCTCGAACTATCGTAAACGATTTACTTTTAGACGGAAGGCGCGAACCTACTCTTGCATTAGACGGGGACGCATGTTACATAAGCACAACTGATTCAAACTATGGCGACGGAATGTCTTTAATCCGGCCTTTAATAAAACAATCTTATGAACGACTAAATGATGGCGGATTTTTCTTAATCGAAACAGGTGAATACAACGCCCACCTTACAAGACAATGTTTGCAAGAAAATGGATTTTCTGATATCATCACTTTTGAAGATTTATCTGGTCAACCACGAGTTACGAGGGCTGTAAAAAAATGACAAAAATTGAACAAGATTTACAAAATAAAATTTTTGATTCTCAAATTTTAATTGATGATTTTTTTGCATCTTATCCAGAATATATCGAGCAAAAAGATTTTATCAGCAAGGCTTGGAATTTTTTAATCGAAAAGTCATCTGGAATTTTGCGTTCTTCAGGAAAGCCTTATCATGTTCATCCTTTGCGAGTTGCTTGTATTTTGGCAGATAATCATCTTGATTACGAAAGCATAGTCGCAGGATTTTTTCATAATCTTCTTGAAATTCCAGAAATTGACGAACAAGAAATTGAAGACAAATTTGGAAAATCAATTCTTTCAATTATTCGTAGTTCAAAACGAATTACAAACTTGAAAATTAAAAACAAAACAATTCAACAAGCAGACTCTTTTAGAAAAATGCTTTTTGCAATGATTGACGATATCAGAGTTATCCTTGTAAAACTTGCAGATAGATTGGATAGAATCCGTAACTTAAAAATTTTAGACGCAACTGAACAAAAAGAAATTGCACAAGAAGTAATTGAAGTTTGGGCGCCACTTGCAAACCGACTTGGTATGTCATCTTTAAAAGTTGAACTTGAAGATTTAAGTTTGAAAGCTTTAAATCCAGAAGCCTTTCAGCACATCAAAAAAGTTGTATCTTCTAAAAAAACTGAAAGAGCAGAATACCTTGAAAAAGCACAAAAAGAAATTTACAAAGCCGCAAACAGACTTAACATCGAAGTTACAGTAAACAGCCGAGCAAAACATTTTTATTCGATTTATCAAAAGATGCGAAAGCGAAACAAATCTGCCGACGAACTTTTTGACTTACTTGCAATTCGTATAATTTGCCAAACTCCAGAAGAATGTTACATGATGATTGGGCAAGTTCACAATTTATGGAAGCCACTTGAAGGCAGATTCAAAGATTATATTGCAATGCCAAAAGCAAACGGATATCAGAGTTTACACACAACAGTAATGTACGAAGGAAAACCTTTAGAAATTCAAATTCGCACAAAGCAAATGCATACAGTTGCAGAACACGGAGTTGCAAGTCATTGGCTTTACAAAAAAGGAACAAACAAAGATTCTGTTAGCGTTGATAATCTTTCAATTATAAATCAGTTAAAAGATTTACGAAAAAATCATTTGCAAGATGAAGAATTTTTTAACGAAATAAAAGAAGAACTTTTAGGAGACTCAATTTTTGTTTTCACTCCAAATGGTGAAGTAAAAGAATTGCCTTCTGGTGCAACTGCCATTGACTTTGCTTATTCAATTCATTCTCACATTGGCGAAACTATCGTTGGAGCAAAAGCAGACGGACAAATTATACCACTTTCAAAACCTTTGAAGAACACACAAATAATTGAAGTTCTAACTTCTCCTCAAGCGCATCCAACTTTGAATCAACTTCAACTTGTAAAAACTGCAAAAGCTAGAAGTAAAATTCGCGGATGGCTTCAGAATAACGGCTACGCTTTTGAAACTGAAAAAAAAGAAACTAATCAAGTTTCTACAATTCAGCAAAATCAAAAAACTTATTCTCACAAAGCGGGAACTGGGAAACCTGCCCAAGAAGAAAATGAAGCACCTGTAAAAATCAGAATTGGAGACACAACAAACTTTATGATAAATGTTGCAAAATGTTGCTCTCCAAAATTCGGTGATGAAATTGTAGGTTATGTTTCAAGAGGACGAGGAATTATCGTTCACAAAAAAGAATGCAAAAACTTTGAAAGAATCCCAAACATTGAAGAACGCTACATTCCTGTAATTTGGGAAGAAACAAAAATCGAACCTAAAAAGAAAAAATAGTTTTTTAAATCTATTTATCTTCCGTAGTCACGAATAACGCCTTCTTTGTAATCTGGGTCAATCATTCTTACCAAAGTATTATTTTGAAGTTTGTATTTTGTGTAAAGCACAACTGGATGTCCGTTGCAAGTCCAGTCTGTAGAAGTTCCGTCTTCAAAATTGATTAACTTCCACTCACCTTTTTTTACAATTTGGCTAACACAATCAGATGAAACAAATTCCAAATCCATCGAAGTATCAATTTTATTTAGCGCAGTAAATTTGTACATAAACCAAGAATCTTGTTTTTCAAAAGCACAAACTTTCTTTTCAGGATTCATTTCTAAATCTTTAAGACGAGCCTGTTTTGCAGAAGGATGCATTGCATCAAGTTGAGCGTAAAATTCTTTTTCATTTTTTTGTCCAAGTTGATACAAATCTTCTTGTTCTTTTTCTGAAAGTGAATTATGAATTTGCGCAACCAAAACATATTTGCTATCAGATGCGCCAACTGTAGTTTTATCAGCATCTTCTCTGCGATAATAAAATCCTGTTGTACATTCACGATGACTTACATTTTCAAGTTCGTCGATAAAAGGTTTTGCTTGTTCAAAAGAAATTTTGCCTTCAAGCGCATCGATTGCTTTTCTGTAAGCGCGAGTTACCAAAGCAACATAATAAATGCTTTTCATTCGGCCTTCGATTTTAAGTGAATCAACTCCCGCTTTGACCATATCATCAAGATGGTCAATCATGCACAAATCTTTTGAAGAAAGAATTGCTGTAAAATTTTCGCCTTCGAAAACAGGAAAATATTCGTCTGGGCGCTGATGTTCCCGTAAAACAAGTTCTCCAGATTCAGCCAATTTTTTTGCACCGTTTGGAGTAGAAAGCAAATCGTAATCCCATCGGCAAGAGTGAGAACAAAATCCTCCGTTGGCACTTCGACCATTCATGTAAGCACTCAAAAGACATCTTCCAGAATAAGAAACGCACATTGCACCGTGACCAAAAACTTCAAGTTCCATTTCTGGAACAGCATCTTTAATCTGACGAATTTCCGCAAGACTTGCTTCTCGACCAAGAACAACTCGCTTAAATCCTAAATCACGATACATTTTTACTGCTTCAGAATTTATACAGTTTGCTTGTGTACTTAAATGCAAAGCCGCATTGGGAAAATATTTTTGAATCAATCGCACCATTCCAATATCTTGAACGATAAACGAATCGATTGGATATTCTTTGAAATAATCAATTTCAGAAATAAATTGTTCAATATCTTTATTATGAAAAGTGATATTTAAAGCACAAAATAATTTTTTTCCAGGATGATTATTTTTTAGCTCGATGATTTTTTTATATTCATCTTCGTAAAAATTATCAGCTTTTACACGCAAGGAAAATCGCTTCAATCCGATGTAAGCTGCATCTGCACCATATTCGTAAGCATAAGTTAATTTTTCTAAATTTCCAGCTGGAGCAACAATTTCCATTTTATTCCCTTCCCTGAATGTGATTTCCAACTTTTTCTACAGCAAGATGTGCTTGTGGCAAATATTCATCCACCAGCTGAAACATATGAGGCATATCTTTCCAAAAATCCAGTTCACAATTTATTCCGTATCGGTACATCATGTGAGCAAAAGATTCAATTTGTGGCTTCAAAATTTCTTTTTCACCAGCCTGAATAAAAAATGGCGGAAAATTTTCAAAATCACTTTCTGTTCCAAACATTGGCGAAACAAGTGGATTTTTCAAATTTGATCGATATGTGTAAACATCGGCACAGCGACGCAAAGATTCGGCGCTAATAATTTCGTCTGAATTTTTTCGTTGATTAAACAAAGGTGCTTCGGCAGATAAATCGAACCAAGGTGAAAAAAGCACAACTTCTTTTATTTTTGTTCGTATAAGTTTTGGCAAACTTAAAATTGCACCAACTGCTAAACTAGCACCTGCAGAATCTGCCATCAAAACTATTTCGTTTTTTAATGAAGATAAAATTTTTAAAACTTCAATTACATCTTCCAATGCTGCTGGAAAAGGATGTTCAGGCGAACGATGAAGTTCTGGAACATAAGTTTCTGTAGAAGATGCGTGAGCAAGGGAAGCACAAAAACTACGCCAAGAAGCACGAGAACCACCAACAAAAGAACCTCCGTAAACATAAATCATAACTCTATTTTTTGAAGCAACTTCTGGAATGAGCAAATCGCAATTTACTTTTCCGATTTTAGTTTCTGAAAGTTCTACTCCATTAGGCAAAAATAATGTAGAAAATTCTTTTTCAATTTTTTCTCTAAAAGGGAAAGGTTCTGATTTTTGTGTAAAAATTAGTGATTTAAGTTTTTTTACTGCAGCTCTTCTATCTATAGTTTTCATAGCAATTAAGTATAGCAAAAACATTAAAAATATGCTACAGTACTTTTGTTATGCCGATAAAAATTCAATCAGATTTGCCAGCTTGTAAAACTTTAGAAAAAGAAAATATCTTCGTAATGACAGAAACTCGTGCTGTAAAACAAGATATTCGTCCGCTAAAAATTGCAATCGTAAATCTAATGCCAACAAAAATTGCAACAGAAACTCAACTTTTACGCTTACTTGGAAATACGCCTTTGCAGGTAGAAATTTCTTTGGTTCACATGGAATCTCATCAGTCTAAAAATACAAAAGTTGACCATCTTGAAAAATTTTACATAACTTCAAAAGAAGCATTAGAAACTAAATTTGACGGCATGATTATCACTGGTGCGCCAGTTGAGCAAATTCCTTTTGAAGATGTGGATTATTGGAAGGAACTTTGTCAAATTATGGATTACGCAAAAAACAATGTTTTCTGTACTTTGTACATTTGTTGGGGCGCACAAGCAGGACTTTATCATCACTACGGAGTACAAAAGCACAACCTTGATGAAAAAATCTTTGGAATTTTCAAAAATTACAAAACCACAGTTGCAGAACCTTTGCTTCGTGGCTTTGATGATATTTTCCCATCTCCACAGTCACGACACACAGAAGTTAGAGCAGAAGAAATCAAACAACATCCTGAACTTACAATTTTGGCAGAAAGCGAAAAATCTGGAGTTTTGCTTGTAAAATCAAATGATAACAGACAAATTTTTATGACAGGCCATCTTGAATACGACCCAGAAACTTTGGGAGTTGAATATCGACGAGATTTAGACCAAGGCAAAAAAATTGCCATGCCAGAAAATTATTATCCAGACGATAATCCTTGGAACAAGCCAATTTCAACATGGCGAAGTCACGCACATTTATTTTATTCAAACTGGCTAAACTATTATGTTTACCAAGAAACACCTTTCGAATTCGTTTAATTTTTTAAGAGAAAATAAAAATTCAAATTGATTTTTACGAAGTTTAGAAATTAATTACTTTACTTCGTAGAATGAATCTTGGAAAACAAAATCCCCAGAAACTGACTTCATAATACTTACAGTTCCTTCAATTGGACAAGTTGTTCCATCAGTTCGTTTTATAACAGCTGAATAAGTTTCGCTCTGGTTTGTTTCTTTGATTCTATTAAGCAATTTAATAAACTCTTCCCGTTCTTCCAAAGAGAAAAAGTCATATTGCTGAATTGTTCTATCGTTCATAGAACTAGAATCGCCTTCGTAACCGTAAAGTCGCAAAGCTTCTTTGTTTGCAAAAATTGTTGCGTAAATTCCATCAACTGTATATTGAGCAATTCCACAAGGAATTGAATCCAAAGTTTCGTGTAAATATTTATTGTAACGACGAATTTTTTCAGTTTGCTTGAGCATTCTCTGTTCTGCAACTTTTTGCTCAGTAATATTATTCATTGCCAAACAAATTACAGGATGAGAATCTGAACCACCAAGACAACGAACCATAATTGAAAGCCAAATAATTGTTCCGTCTGGCAAATATCTTCTTATTTGAATTTCAGATGGAATTTCACCATCGATAGCAAGTTTACAAGCTCTAATCAAAATTTCTCTATCTTCAGGAACTACCATTTCAAACAAGTTCATTTTATTTGCATGGAAAGTCTGAGGACTATAATTCATCATATCGTAGTAATTATCGTTTACGCGTAAAACTTCAAGTCTATCTTCTGTAAAATCGTAAAGTCCAACGGCTCCAACAAAACTGTTAAACAATCTTGAAGTTAATTCGTTTCCGTTAAAAAGTTCGTCAAAAGCTTCTGTATCGTCAAAAAGAGCCGAAACTCGTTTGTGACCAACAATAGTTTTGCCTTCAAGTTCTTCAAATTCATTTGTTGGAATAGGACGAGAAAAATAATATCCTTGAATATAATCACAACCAATTTCTCGTAAGAAATCCAATTGGTTTTGAGTTTCAACACCTTCTGCAACAACAGGAATTCCAAGCCATTTTGCCATTCGAACAACTGAAGTAAGAATGTTTCCTGATTTATCAGATTTTTCAAAATCGCGCAAAAAGCACATATCCAATTTTAGAATATCAACTGGAATATCTTTCAACATATTTAATGAAGAATATCCGCTTCCAAAATCGTCCATCAAAATGATAAATCCGTAAGACTGTAAGTTTGCCATTGTAGCAAGAAGCTGACTCGGATTATCAGTATATGCACTTTCGGTAATTTCAAGTTTGATAAGCCGTGGCGGAACATTGTATTTTTCTACCAAAGCGATAATTTCTTCACTTAAACGAGGATTGTACAAACTCATTCTGGAAATATTCATTGAAATTGGCATTTCTGGCATACCAGCTTCAATTCGCTTGCGTTGATAAGTACAAACTAATTCCCAAATATAAAAATCTAAACGAGCAATCAATCCATTTTTTTCGAAGAAAGGAATAAATCCACCTGGAGCAATCAAACCTTTTTCTGGATGAATCCAACGAACCAAGGCTTCTGCACTAACAACTTTTTCTTCATAAAGACTGTAAAGAGGTTGCAAGAAAATTACAAACTCATGATTTTCAAGAGCTTCTTTCATATCAGAAACTAATTTTTGCTCTTGCAAAAGTGTATTTCTTAAAGTTGCATCGTAATGTGCAATTTGTCTAAGATAATTTCCTTTGATTGTTTGCAAAGCCAAATTTGCTCTATCGCACATTTGGTCAACAGGAACACTAACATCATCAATTTCATAAATTCCAATATTAACTTGAAGAGCATAATTTAGGTTATGCGATTGAATTGCACTTTCAATTTCTTTACAAATATTAGCAGGTGCCATCAACGCAGTATCAAAACAAACTGCAAAATGGTCAGATTCAAGACGACCATAAGTTCCTCTGCCATGAAACAAAATTTGCAAAGTATTGGCAACATCTTTTAAAATAATATCACCAACATTAGTTCCAAACAAATCGTTGATTACTTTGAATCGTTCAATATTTGTTCTAACTAAAACAAATTTTTTATCAGGATTTTCGCGAAGCATCTTTTCTGTTTTTTCACAGAAAGAAATTTTATTTGCAATTCCAGTAAGTAAATCGTGGTTTGCTCTATAACTCAATTCTGAAGTAACAAAAGTCTGTTCTTTTTGTAGAATATTCTCTACACGAGCTTCGTTTGCTTCAATTTTTTGAATTGCATTTGTTACGCGATGATAAACAACTTTTGGATTATAAGGTTTAATGATTAAGTCTGTTGCTCCTCTGTGCAAGGCTTCAATTTCGCTTTCAACATCACTATCAGAAGTTACAACGATAACAGGAATATCACTATAAACAGAATCATTTTTGATTTTATCAAGAACATCAAAACCTGTCATTCCAGGCATGAGAAGATCCAAAATAATCAAGTAAATTGTGTGTCGATATCTATCTTTATCAAGAATTTCTAGTGCTTCTTCGCCACTTTCAGCTTCGACAACATCATACATATTATCAAAAAGAGCTTTAAGCTGACTTCTACTAGCTTCTTGGTCTTCAACAACGAGAATTGATTTTTTGTTCTTGATTTCATTTTTCATATCAATTCATTATACACTACCTTTTAAAAATTCGCAAATAAAAAATCGTTGTTTTATAGAAGAAATTACAAAATTTTGTTACATTATCAATCATGAATGTTTTATCAGTACATAATTTGGCAAAAATCGGACGAGAACAACCTCTTTTTACAGAAGTAACTTTTGGGCTAGACGAAGGCGAAAAAGCCGCTTTAATCGGAAAAAATGGATGCGGAAAAAGTACCCTGCTTTCAATTATCGCAGGAAAACTTCATTCTGAAGAAGGAACTGTTGTAATCAATAAAACTTTAGAAGAAGGCCGAACTGTTTCTTATCTTCCACAAAATCCTGAATTTGACCCAGAATCAACGATTTTAGATTATATTTTTTCAAACGACAATGTAAAACTTTCAACAATTAGAAAATACGAACTTATCTGCCAAAAAATTTCTGAATTAAACGATAACATTCCTACAAAACTTCAAGAAGAATTTGAAAATCTAACTCACGAAATGGATAATCGAAATCTTTGGAATTACGAATCTTCAATTAAAAGCATTTTAACAACTTTGGGAATTACAGATTTACAAGCAAAGTTGAAAAATCTTTCTGGAGGAATGATAAAAAAGGTAGCCCTTGCTCAAGTTTTAGTTGAAGACACTCCACTTTTACTTTTGGACGAACCTACAAACCATCTTGATATTGCAACCATAAAATATCTTCAAGATTATTTAATTTCAACTGACAGAACTGTTTTAATGGTAACTCACGATAGATATTTTTTGGATAGCGTTTGTACAAACATTTTTGAACTTGCAAGACAGAAAATCAAATTCTATCAAGGGAATTATTCAACTTATCTTGAAAAAAAAGAAATTGAAGCACAAATTGAAGAAAATACAGACCGAAGAATTGAATCAGTTTTGCGAACTGAACGAGATTGGCTTCGTCGTGGACCTTGCGCCCGAGGAACAAAAGCAAAAGCTAGAATTGATAATATCCACAGAATGATAAATCGCGAAAAGTTTACCAAAGAAACTGGATTTACTTTTGAAACAAAAGAACGCCGACTTGGTGGAAAAGTTTTGGAACTAAAAGAAATAAATAAATCTTTTGGGCAAAATTGCGTGATTTCAAACTTTTCGTATATTTTTAACAAAGGTCAAAAAATCGGAATTTACGGAAACAACGGAAGCGGAAAATCAACTTTGCTAAATATCGTCACAAATAAAATTCAAGCAGATTCTGGTGAAATTGATATGGGAATCAACACGCATATCGCTTATTACCAGCAAAATCCAATTTTTGAAAATACAAAACTTACAGTTTTAGAATACATAAAAGAAAGCGCCGAAGTTATCACTTTAAATGATGGAAAAACTTATTCTGCAGGACAACTTTTGGAACAATTTGATTTTAAGGGAAAAATTCAATATTCACCGGTGGAAACTCTTTCTGGTGGTGAACGAAAACGACTTTATCTTGTGCGACTTTTGATGAGTAATCCAAACTTTTTGATTTTAGACGAACCTACAAACGATTTTGATATTTTTACAATGTCGATTTTGGAATCTTTTTTAGATGGATTTTCTGGCTGTCTTTTGGTTGTTTCCCACGATAGATATTTTATGGATAAAGTTACAGATTCACTTTTTGTATTTGAAGGAAATGGCGAGATTTCTGGTTTTGTTGGAAAATGTAGTGAATACATCCAATTTTTAGAAGAAAAAACAAAGGAAGAAAAACTTTTACAAAAAAAAGAATTGGAAACTCAAAAGATTGAAAACGCAAAAATCAAATCTGAAGAAAAAACGCCAAGTAAAAAGCGAACTTTCAAAGAACAAAAAGAATTTGAACAATTAGAAGAAGATATTTTTACTCTGGAAGATAAAAAAAGCGAACTTGAATCTTTACTAAGTTCAGCCGACACAGATTTTTCAAAAATCGAACAAATCAATAAAGAATACAAAGAAGTTTGCGAACAGTTAGAAGCAAAATATCCGCGCTGGGAAGAATTAGCTAGTAAAGATTAGTGTAAAATAGAAAATGCATTGTGAAGAAAAATTATCACACGGATTGGAAATGTCTAACGACATTTCTGGGATTTGGGTAAGTTTAGGTGAGATGGTGGGAATTGCTAGGCAAGATAGTTTGAGAAGGCTCGTCATTTAGTAAAAATTGTCCCAGGTCTTCAAAAGGTCAAAGGAGTATTTTAGTTTTTGTTTTTCTGAAATAAATATTTTTAATGTCAATTTCCATTTTGCAAAATCTATTTTTTGTGGTAATATTACCTTATGATTGAATTTATTTTACAAAATATAAGTTGGTTTTGGTTGGCTTTAGTTGTAATCTTCACTTTGATTGAAATTTTTACAATGGGGCTAACAACTCTTTGGTTTGCACTAGGAGCAGCAATCATGATTTTTCTTGGACGATTGCCAATTCCTTTTGCAGTGCAAATTCTTATCTTCTTGATTTTATCAACAGTTTTATTGTTTTTAACTCGACCAGTTTTAATGAAAAAACTTAAAATCGGAACTGAAAAAACAAATGCAGACAGTTTGATAGGAAAAAAAGCTCTTGTTGTAAAAGAAATCACCGAGTATGAAAAAGGTGAAATCAAAATCAACGGTAACTTTTGGTCAGCAAAAACAGAAGATGGCTCAGCAATTTCAGAAAAATCTGAATGCGAAATCGTAAAAATCGAGGGCGTTACTGCCATCGTAAAACTTATAAATAAATCTGAATAGGAAGGTAAATTATGCTTTATGTAATTATTGCTTTAATTATCGTAGTTCTTTTGTTAATTGTTACAAACATCAGAATCGTGCCTCAATCTCAAGCCTTCATTTTGGAACGACTTGGAGGATATCAATCAACTTGGCAAGTTGGACTTCATGTTAAATTTCCTTTGATTGATAGAATTGCAAACAAAGTTTCTTTAAAAGAAAGAGTTTTGGATTTTAAACCTCAGCCTGTTATCACAAAAGATAATGTAACAATGATGATTGATACAGTTATTTATTTTCAGATTACAGACCCTAAACTTTACACTTACGGTGTAGAAAGTCCAATTAGCGCAATCGAAAATCTTTCTGCAACTTCTTTACGAAATATCATCGGTGAACTTGACCTTGACGGAACTTTAACAAGCCGTGATGTTATCAATACACGAATGCGTAGCATTTTGGACGAAGCAACTGACCCTTGGGGAATCAAAGTAAATCGTGTAGAAGTTAAAAACATCATTCCGCCAGAATCAATTCAAGAAGCAATGGAAAAACAAATGCGTGCCGAACGAGAACGCCGAGAATCAATCCTTATTGCAGAAGGACAAAAACAATCTGCAATTCTCGTTGCTGAAGGAAAAAAAGCATCAGTTATTTTGGAAGCCGAAGGTCAAAAAGAATCTGCAATCCGAAAAGCAGAAGGTGAAGCAGAAGCAATTTTAGCTTTGCAAAAAGCAACAGCGGAAGGTCTTGCAATGTTAAAAGCAGTTGGAATGGATGAATCTGTTTTAAAACTTCGTGGATTAGAAGCTTTTGAAAAAGTTGCAAACGGACAAGCAACAAAAATCATTATTCCTTCAAACTTACAAGATATGAGTGGACTTGTAACTTCAATTTCTGAATTAGCAAAAAAATAATTTTATAGAAAGATTATTCCAAAAACCGCACCTAATACAATTATGAGTACTGGGTGTGGTTTTATTTTTATCATCACAAAAACAGCTAATAAATAAAAAATCACACTAGGCAAATAAAATAATGAAGTCCAATTTCCAGTTGCATTAAAGGCATCAAAATTCAACATTGAAAGTTTAAATACATTCCAAGCAGCAACTCCAATTAAACCTGCAATAACAGGACGAATTCCTTTAAATGCAGCTTTTACCAAAGGTTTATCTTGTACTCGCCCAAAAAATGAAGCGATAAGAATTATGCAAATTAAAGATGGCAAAACAGTTCCTAAAGTTGTGATAATTCCACCCCAAACCCCATACAATTCACAGCCAATGTAAGTTGCCATATTTATACCGATTGGACCTGGCGTACTTTCGGAAATTGCAACCATATTAAAAAATTTTTCTGGGCTAATAATTCCTTTGTCAACTAATACTTCTTGCATCAAAGTAATTGCAACTTGCCCACCACCAATTGTAAATAATCCAATATAAAAAAATACCCAAAATAAAGAAAACAAACTCATTTTTCATTTTCCTTTATTTTCATAGATTTTGAAGAAGAAATTACATGTGTTATGATTCCAAAAATTGCTCCTACAATAATAACAATTGGAGAAGGAAGTTTTAAAAATACAAAAAGCACAAAAGAAATCACAACTAAAATAAATCCGATTATTTTATTCCAATATTTTGTTGCACCTTTTATGAATTTCAATAAAATACTTGTTAAAAGGGCCGCAACTGCAACATTTATTCCCTTTAATGCTTTTTGAACCCAAATAATTTCTGAAAAAGTTTCTAAAAAAAATGCAATTACAGTAATAATTATTACAGAAGGCGTTACAACTCCAGCGGTAGCCACAATTCCGCCTAAAATTCCTTGTTTATTAAAACCGATAAAGGTTGCAACATTTACAGCAATAATTCCAGGAGTAACTTGTCCAATTGCATAATAATCCATTAAATCCTCTTTAGTTGTCCAGTGCAATTTATCAATTAAAGTTCGCTCCAAAATTGGAAGCATTGCCAAGCCGCCACCAAAAGTTACAGCACCTATTTTGAAAAAAGTAAAATACAACTGCCATAGTTCAAGTAATTTTTCTTTTAACGAAATTTTATCAGTTTTCATACATTGTAAAGTATACAGATTTATCAATTTTTTATCTATATTTTTATCTATTGCCCGATATAATACAATTTGATATAATAGTAGAAACTTTAAAGATTTTCTTTACAAGCAAATCAAATATCAAAACTTTATATTAAGTAGGTTGAAAATATGGCAAAATATCCTTTTGAAACCATTGAACCAAAATGGCAAAAATATTGGGATGACAACAAAACTTTTAAAGTAACTGAAGATGCAAAATTCCCAAAAGAAAAAAGACGATATGTTTTAGATATGTTCCCATATCCATCAGGAGCAGGACTTCATGTAGGTCATCCAGAAGGATATACAGCAACAGATATTTATTGTCGTTATCTTCGCATGAACGGATACAATGTTCTTCACCCAATGGGATATGACTCTTTCGGACTTCCTGCAGAAAACTACGCTATTAAAACAGGAACTCATCCATCTATCACAACAAACGCAAATATCGCAAACTTTACTCGTCAAATTAAATCTCTAGGATTTTCTTACGACTGGGATAGATGTGTTTCAACTTGTGAAAGTGATTATTATAAATGGACACAATGGATTTTCTTAAAATTATACGAAAAAGGTTTAGCCTACGAAGCTGAAACTCCAATCAACTGGTGTCCAAGCTGTTTAACAGGTCTTGCCAACGAAGAAGTAAAAGAAGGAAAATGTGAACGCTGTGGCGAAACTGTAACTCACAAAACAATTCGCCAATGGATTCTAAAAATCACAGAATACGCAGATAGATTACTTGAAGACTTAGATGGTCTTGACTGGCCAGAAAGCGTAAAAGCTATGCAAAAAAACTGGATTGGAAAATCTGAAGGTGCAGAAGTTACTTTTACAATCGCAGATAAAGAGGGAAAAGCAACTGATGACACTTTAACAGTTTACACAACTCGCTGTGATACACTTTTTGGTGCAACATACATGGTAATTGCTCCAGAACACCGCCTTGTTTCAAAACTTACAACAGCAGAACAAAAAGACGCTGTAGAAAAATACATTGAAGAAGCTGCAAAAAAATCTGACCTAGATCGCACAGACCTTGCAAAAGACAAAACTGGTGTTTTCTCAGGAAGTTATGCTATCAATCCAGTAAACGGAAAATTAATTCCAATTTGGATTGCAGACTATGTATTGATTTCTTACGGAACTGGTGCAATTATGGCTGTTCCTGCCCACGATGATAGAGACTGGGAATTTGCAAAGAAATTCAATCTTCCTATTATCGAAGTTCTAAAATCAGAAGTTGATGTACAAGAACAAGCTTGGACAGAAGACGGAATCCATGTAAACAGCGAATTCTTAGACGGATTAAATAAAGCAGACGCAATCGCAAAAATGCTAGAATGGCTTTCAGACAAAGGTTGTGGAAAAAAAGCTATCAACTATAAACTTCGCGACTGGATTTACAGCCGACAACGATACTGGGGTGAACCAATTCCGCTAGTTCACTGTGAAAAATGTGGATGCGTTGCTGTTCCAGAAAAAGACTTGCCAGTTAAACTTCCAGATGTAAAATCATACCAACCAACTGGAACAGGAGAAAGTCCTCTTGCTGCAATTGATGAATGGGTAAATTGTACTTGTCCAAAATGTGGCGGAAAAGCAAAACGCGAAACTAACACAATGCCACAATGGGGTGGTTCATGTTGGTACTATCTACGCTATCTTGATGCATTAAATCCAGACGCATTTGCCTCAAAAGAAGCTATCGAATATTGGATGCCAGTTGACTTATATGTAGGTGGAGCAGAACACGCTGTTCTTCACTTGTTGTATGCTCGTTTCTGGCACAAAGTTCTTTACGATTTAGGATTAGTAAACTCAAAAGAACCATTCCAACGACTTGTAAACCAAGGTTTGATTACATCTTTTGCATATCAAAGAAAAAACAAAACTCTAGTTCCAACTGATGAAGTTGAAGAAAGAGATGGAAAATATTTTGAAAAAGCAACTGGAGAAGAACTTGAAAGCGTAATTGCTAAAATGTCAAAGTCCTTAAAAAATGTTATCAACCCAGATGATGTTATCAAAGAATATGGAGCAGATAGCGTTCGTATGTACGAAATGTTTATGGGACCACTTGAAATTTCTAAACCATGGAGTACACAAGGCTTAATTGGTGTAAACCGTTTCTTAGAAAAAGTTTGGGCAGTTTCTGAAAAACCATTAGTTGATGAAGAACCATCTAACGAAATTAGAAAAATTCTTCATAAAACTATCAAAAAGGTAACAGAAGATACTGATTCTCTAAACTTTAACACAGCAATTAGTGCCATGATGATTTTTATCAATGATGTTTCTAAATTGGATAAAATTCCTCGCAGTTTATGGACAGATTTTGTAAAATTGATTTCTGTTTACGCACCTCACCTTGGAGAAGAACTCTGGGAAAAACTTGGAAACAAAAACACAATCGCATACGAATCTTGGCCACAATTCAACGAAGAATTTTGCAAAGATAGCGAATGTACAATTATGGTTTCTATCAACGGAAAAATGCGTGATAAATTTACAGCAGCAATTAACACTCCAAATGCTGAACTTGAAAAAATCGCATTAGAAACTGAAGGTGCAAAGAAATTTATGGAAGGAAAAACTCCTGTAAAAGTTATCGTTGTACCAAACAAATTAGTAAATATCGTTATTAAATAAATCGTAGTTTTAAAACTGAAAAAGGCTTGTCTTGAAAAAAAATTCTTAAGACAAGCCTTTTTTATTTAAGTTTGATTTTATTAAATCTACAGAATAAATAAAATGATTTAAAAATTATTGCTGATTATCTAATTGCTTCCAAGCGTAGATAAATTCCATCATATATTGTTGAACATTTTTGAACCATTTTTCTTGGAAAGCACAAGCAGGAATTCCAATGTAGCGATAATGCCAACATTCCCAACGATAGCCAGTTACAGGTTCATATCCTTGCGGGAAAGATAACGACCATCCGTATTTCATGGCGTTTGCGTCTAACCACTTTCCAGCCTTAGTTTCCGCAAATTCGTCTGTAATTGAACCAAAATCTACTGCAGTTCCAAGTTGATGTTGACTTGTTCCTGGACGAGCGGATTCTCTGTCGGCAGCTTCTTGCCCCATTTGTTTTACATTTCGCTCATAAACGATTTTTTGATAATCATAAGACCTAAAAGTTGAGCTTACAACTAAAGTGATTCCGTCTTGTTTTGCGCCTTCACCCATTAGTCGTAAAGATTTTTCCGCTGGGATTCTTAAAGATAAATCGTTTCTATAAAAAACATAATTATCATTTTTTTCTAACGGAAGAATATCACTTGCTTTATAATCTTTATCTAAAAAATGAGATTTATCTGCCAAAGTGAATAAATCATCGTTATCATTTTGTAAAACATAATTCAAATCTAACAAAAATGCTTGTTTATTTTGCAAAATGAAATCAGCAATTTCTGGTGCTTCACCTAAAATATTTGTAAAAGGAAATTTTCCATCAGCAAAAAGTGACTCCAACTTCTTTTCTTCTTCAGTTTTACAAGATGCAGATAAAGACACCATCAATAACATCAACACCAAAACAAGTTTTGAAGTAAAATGAGAAAACTGTCTTTTTAAAGTCATGCTATACAACTTCCGTTACAGACTGAATAATTGGAAACATATCCAAAAATCCAGTTGATTCAATAGCCTTTCGAGCGGCACTTGATGGACGCATGATATATACTTTGTAGTTGTGATCTTCGGCATCGTTATAGGCTGCCAAAATTACACCGATTCCAGAAGAATCAATCTTGCTAATTTCTGATAAATCCAAAACAAGATTTGTATCCTTTACCAAAGCATAAACTTTTGTCTGAAAGTCTGTAAATGTATATGAGTTAATTGTACCAGCTACTTCGAGAAGAACATAGTTAGCACCTTTTTTTTCAACAAGTGTGACCTGATCCATCGATTTCCTCCGTTAAACCTTAGGGTTCTTAAGATATTTTACTGCGATAACACTAAGGTCATCTTCCAATTCTTTTGAAGTAAATTCAAGAAGTTCTGAATGCAAGAATTTTGCCATTTTATCAGCAGGATATGCCATATTTTCGTGAATAGATTTTTGAACTCTATCCTTACCGAATGGTTCACCGCGCAAAGATTCTGAATCAATAAGACCGTCTGTACAAGCAACGATAATATCACCAGGGTTAAGTTTTACCTTCTTAACTTTTACTATTTTAGAAACATCTTTTACGAAACCTAAAATACGACCATCACCTTGAATTTCGATAACATTGTTATATGCTTGGTTATACATGAACAATGCTGGAACTCCACAGTTGATGTAGTACATTGTGTTTTCACGGAAGTCAACAAGAGCAAAAAGTCCAGCCAAGAATGTTCCTTTTGGAAGATTCATACGGATAAAGTAGTTAACTTTCTGTACCAATTCTTTAAAGTCTTTTGTTTCGCCCAAGAATGTACGAATAAGAGATTTCAAGATAACCATAGACATACTAGCGTTAATACCTTTACCACTAACATCTCCGATTACCATAATGTATCTATCTTCTGTAAGACGAATAAAGTCTACAAATTCACCACCAAGGTTGTGAGCTGAAACAGAAATATATCCAACATCTACTTTAGAGTTATTGATAACATCAATATTTTCCTGAATAGACTGAATGATTTGTCCTGACATCTGAAGCTCACGAATAACTGTACCAACAACAGATTCGTTTGCAATATTCTTCATATAGTAACCGATAACGAAGAAGTATGAGTACAAGTTCTGGAATACTTCAAAGTCGTAATCAGAGTAAGCCCCTCCGTTTCGTTTTGGACCTAAGAACAATACACCAAAAATGTGACGACCTTCTCGCAGAAGAATAAGAGCTTCTGTTTTTGTCTTTTCAAAAAGCCCCATCAATTCACTTTGAACACCTTGATAAATATGGTCTGATTCAACATGTGATTTGAAAACTACTGAACGGTTTGCATTTAACAAAAGGTCAAAAGCATTTGTATCCAAAGGAAGTTCAATTTCCAATCCAGTTGAACTATATGCAACTGACAAAAATCTTTCTTTTAATTCAATTAAAATTTCTACAGATGAAGTATCCAAAGTTTCTTGCAAGATATTTACTACATTTTGAGTAACAACATCTGAAGAGTCTTCATAGTCGATATTTGCAAGTTTTTCTTCCAAGCGTCGAGAATACTTACTGTCATGATTTTTACTTCTACTATTGATAAATTTAGCAAGATTGTATCCTACAAAAAGAATAACCAAAACTCCCGCAAGGTAAAAAAGAACAAACATTGAAGATTGGTTTTCTCTTAATGGTAACAATAGTGCAAATAACAATCCAGCTAAAACTGCTTCAAACAAGAATGTATAAAAGAACTTTGCTAAAGAAATAAGAGATGATTTTACATCAAATGCTTCTGAAAGAGTTACAGATTTATACAACATCAATACCATGAGAACAAGACCTGCTGTAAATAATGTATCGTACATTACAAAGGCAGGGAAAGTTTTTGATGCCCAATATAATAAAGCAAATGAACCCCAAACGATTAGCACACTAAAAAGAGTGAATAATGTTTGTTGTTTGTATACAACATTTGCACCAGTTGCCATTTTTACCAACAAAGATAAAGCACCCATTAAAGGCAATAAACCGATGTAAACAACATAATACAAATCCATCCAAGTTATTTGGTCCACACCTTCAATAGTTATAGGAAGATCTAATACTTTTCCAGTAATAACCAATCCTTGTTCTTGAGTAACAGTTAAAGAACCAAAGTTGAAGAATAAAATATAAACTGCTCCACCAATAAATATGATTTGGAACAAAACTGTTAAAAAGTTTGACTTAAATTTAGGATACATCAAACAATACAAAACAAAGTTTACAGATAACAAAGCACCCATAAACAACATCAAAGTTCCCATAACCGAGGAAACCTTTGTATTGTTAAAGAACGAAACCATAATGGTAGCGGCATTGAATAAAGCAACAACACTTGTAAACAATGTAATGTTAATCAAAGGTCTAATTCTATCTTCATCAGACTTAACATCAATCATCATTGTAAACCAGATGAGAAAAACTGCAAATAAAATATTTAATATAACAAAAATCATCTTTTACCTCTCAATTTTTGCAACAAGCATTGTTACGTCGTCACGAAGTTTTTTATCACCATTGTATGTAAGAACAAGATTAGCAATATCATCAACAAACTGATGTGCAGATTTTGTAGCACTGTTCATAAGAGTATCTGCATACAACTGAGTATTTCCAAGCTCTTCACCACTTTCGTCCATAACTTCAGAAACACCGTCAGAAGCCATAAGGATAACATCACCTTTGTGAAGTGGATGTTCTGCAACAACTAATTCGTCAAGTTCGATAATACCAACAACAGAACAGTTAGAAGTTAACTCTTTGATTTTATATCCATCACCTTGGTTAGAAATAACAACTGGGTCAGACATAGAAGCATTAATATATCGAATACACATTTTTTGTGTATCAATAATACCGATAAATACAACAGTATATTTATCTTGCAAGTGCATTCCTTTGATAGCACGGTCGATAGCAGTAATTGTAGTTGCCAAGTCTTCTGGATTCTGCATGATTTTTACTGTGTTCATAACCAAACCCATAACCAAAGCAGCAGCAAGACCTTTACCAGAAACGTCTCCAAGCATCACAAGAGTTTTATGTTCATCAATAGGAAGAACTGTATAATAGTCTCCAGATACATTAACAAGAGGACGGAAATAAGCAGCAAAATCCATACCTGGAACATCAGGCATTTTAGGTGGCAAGAATGAAACCTGAGTTTCTGCAAGCAAAGCCCATTCCTTTGAAAGTTCAGCAATTTCACTCAAATTAGCAATAGTCTTTCGTCTTTCTTCAAAACGAGTAAATTCATTTTCTAACCATTTATAAACGATTGGATCAAAAAGTCTTGTGTATTTACAGAATACATACAAGTGTTTTTTTCCATAAACCAAGAAGAATCCACGAGCATCTTTTATTGAAGAAACGATTCCAAAATCAGCATCCATAAAGAAGATACCATCGTCCCAACGCTCAGAATAGTTGAGTTCAAGAACATGAGTTGTTTCATCTGAACAAGTCAATCTATCTGGACTATTGTAAATAACATAGTTATTTTCTTTATCAACATAAAGAACTGAACAGTCACCCTTATCTTCCAACTCTGTGTGAATTGCATCAATTAAGTCATCAACAGTATAACTAAAACGCAACTTATTGATAAATGAAGTAATAAGAGCTGTCTCCTTCGTATTCATCGCCTTATTCTTAACTTTTGCAACTAAGGATTCCGTAACTTTAGAACCTGCAATTTGCATGATAACAAAAACTATTATACCTATAACGAGTGATGATATAAACGAACCTTCAGGTAGTAATAGTAAGGAAAGAAGAACAAATAGAATCCCTGTAACAACATTTACAGCGAAAACTACAACACGTCTTTGAGCTTTATACATAAACAGTCCTCTAAAAAATTAGATATATACCGATTTTTGACGGCGTATCAATTCATTATAACATAGGTTTTAAAAAATAGGTAGAAAATTTTGTCAAAAAAGTTAAAAATTTATAAAAAAAAGAGATAAATCTATGAAGTTTTAAGCCTCATTCGATTTATCTCTTCTATAAACTTAAATTTTGATAAATAACTCTAATCTCGTAGCTCAGAAAGTTTAATCATCTTAGGTGAAGTTGAAGCACCTTCAAGCTTTGAAAGTTCTTCATAAAGTTTTTTTTCTTTTTGAGAAAGTCTTGAAGGAGTCTGAATTATAACCTTTATATACAAATCACCTTTTTTATTTGAATTAATGATAGGCACACCTTCATCTTTTAATCTAAGCAATTTACCGTTTTGAATACCATCAGGAATTTTTACTTTGATTTTTCTACCATCAAGAGTAGTTACAAACAAGTCAGTTCCAAGGGCTGCCTGAGAAACTGTAACAGGAATTGCACAATATAAATCATTTCCATTGCGTTCAAAACTTTCGTGTGGTCTAACATGAATAAATACAAATAAATCTCCTGGAGCACCACCATTTCTTCCGGCATTACCTTGTCTTGGAATGGCAATTCGTTTTCCGTCGTCAACACCGGCTGGAATTGTAACAATGATTTTTTTCTTTTTAGATTTTACACCTGTTCCAGAACAATCATTACAAGGATTATCAATCACAGAACCTGCACCATGACAAGAAGGACAAGGCTGAGCTACAGAGAAAAATCCTGCACTTCTGCGAACCTGCCCCGCACCTTGACAAGTTGGACAAGTTTTTCTGGAAGAACCTTTTGCACCACCTGTTCCATTACATGAACTACATGCTTCATCGTGTGTAAATGAAATTTCAGTCTTTGTACCAAAAACAGCATCTTGAAAAGAAATCTCTAAATCGTATCGTAAATTTGCGCCTTGCCCAGGTTCATTAGCTCTTGAACTACGACGACCACCGCCACCAAATATATTTTCAAAAACGCTACCAAAATCACCAAAAATATCGTCAAAATCACGGAAGTTTCCGGTATTAAATCCGCCGCCACCGCCCATTCCGTCTAAGCCTGCAAATCCATATTGGTCATAGATTTTGCGTTTTTCATCATCAGAAAGAACTTCGTAAGCTTCGGTTGCTTCTTTGAATTTGTCTTCAGCTTCTTTATTTCCTGGATTTTTGTCAGGATGATATTGGATAGCTAATTTTCTGTATCCCTTTTTAATTTCATCTTTAGTTGCACTTTTTTGTACACCTAAAACCTCATAATAATCTCGTTTTGCCATTTAAAAATACCTTCTGGTAGTCATGATTTTTTACTATATCACAAAAAAAGCATAGATTTCAAGCAATAAAACAAAGCCACAGTAAAACAGTCAAGGAAATTCCAACAAAACTGCTACCGTGGCTTAAATTTAGTTTACGAATAAAAACTATTTATCGTCATCAACTACTTCGTAATCTACATCGTCAGCAGTTCCCTTTGATGGTCCTGCTGAAGCGCCTGCATCAGCTCCACCCATATCTGGACCAGGCTGTCCGTTTGCAGCTTGTTGTTTGTAAACTTCTTCTGCAATTTTATATGAAGCTTGTTTTAATTCTTCAGTTTTTGCTTTGATTTCTTCAGTATTGTCTGATTCCAAAGCTTTTTTAAGAGCAGCAACTGCATCTTCAATTTGTTGTTTATCTGCACCAGAAACTTTATCACCTAAGTCTTTAAGTGTTTTTTCTGTAGCATAAACCATTGAGTCAGCTTCGTTACGAACATCTACTCTTTCTCTTTCTTTTTTATCAGCAGCAGCATTTGCTTCAGCTTCTTTAACCATTCGGTCAATTTCGCTTTCACTTAAACCACTTGAAGATTCAATTCTTACGCTTTGTTCTTTTCCAGTTCCCAAATCTTTTGCAGAAACATGAACGATACCGTTTGCGTCAATATCGAATGTAACTTCGATTTGTGGAACTCCACGAGGTGCAGCAGGAATACCAACTAAGTCGAATCTTCCTAAAGTTCTGTTTTGAGCAGCCATTTCTCGCTCCCCTTGAAGAACATGGATTGATACAGCTGTTTGTCCGTCTGCAGCAGTTGAGAAAATTTGGCTTTTCTTTGTAGGAATTGTTGTATTTCTTGGAATAAGTTTTGTGAAAACTGCACCCATTGTTTCAATTCCCAAAGAAAGTGGAGTAACATCAAGAAGAAGAACGTCTTTAACATCACCACCAAGAATACCACCTTGAATTGCTGCCCCAACTGCAACTGCTTCGTCTGGGTTTACACCTTTTGAACCTTCTTTACCAAAAATTTCTTTTACAACTTGAAGAACTTTTGGCATACGAGTTGATCCACCAACGAGCAATACTTCGTCAATTTGATCTGCTGTAACACCAGCATCAGCAAGAGCTTTGCGACATGGTTCTTTTGTTTTTTCAAAAAGGTCATCACACATTTGTTCAAATTTTGCTCTTGTTAATGATTTTTGAAGGTGTTTTGGACCTGTTGCATCAGCTGTAATAAATGGAAGATTGATTTCAGTTGAAGATTGTGCAGAAAGTTCAATCTTTGCTTTTTCAGCAGATTCTCTTAAGCGTTGTAAAGCCATTCTATCTTGTGATAAATCAATTCCTGTATCAGCTTTGAATTCATCAATCAACCAGTTGATAATTCGGCGGTCAAAATCGTCACCACCAAGGTGAGTATCACCGTTTGTTGATTTTACTTCAAATACACCATCACCAAGTTCAAGGATAGAAATATCAAATGTACCACCACCAAGGTCGTAAACAGCAATCATTTTTTCTGATTTTTGGTCTTTGTTAAAACCGTAAGCAAGAGAAGCAGCTGTTGGTTCGTTGATAATTCGTTTTACGTCCAAACCTGCAATTTTACCAGCATCTTTTGTTGCTTGGCGTTGTGCGTCGTTAAAATATGCAGGAACTGTGATAACAGCTTCTGTAACTTCTTCACCAAGATAATCTTCTGCTGTTTTCTTCATTTTTTGAAGAATGAAAGCACTAATTTCTTGTGTAGAATATTTTTTTCCGTCTACATCAATTCTCAAATCATCGTTTCCGTATGGTTCAACGTGATATGGAACAAGTTTTGCTTCTCCAGTAAGTTCGTTGTATCTATGTCCGATAAAGCGTTTGATTGAGTAAATTGTATTTTCTGGATTTGTTACCATTTGGTTTTTAGCTGGTTGCCCAACAATTCTTTCGCCTTTTGCTGTAAAAGCTACGATAGAAGGAGTTGTTCTTCCTCCTTCAGAGTTTTGAATAACAACAGGTTCTCCACCTTCCATAACTGCAACACATGAGTTTGTTGTTCCTAAGTCAATACCAATAATCTTTCCCATTTAATTCTCCTATGAATGAAGCACTATTTGTGCCTATTAAATTTCTCCTAATTAAAAGTTTGCTATGCAAACTATAATTTCCTATTCTGTTACACTTCCGTCTGGCATGTGTACCATAACTTTTGCTGGTCGTAAAATACGATCTTTTAGCATATATCCTTTCAAGTAAACTTCTGCACAAACTGGCTCTTTTACCGGAGCAGGATTACTTGCGAGTGCTTCATGTTTATCGTGGTCGTAAGCATCACCTTTTTCACCAAATCCAACAAGATTATACTTGTTTTCTAACATACTACGAAGTTGTTTTTGGATAAGGCTTACACCTTCAACTAAAGCAGCAGCACCATCGGCACCTTTTGTATCAGCCGCAGCAGCTAAAGCTCTGTCTAAATCGTCAAGAGAAGAAAGCAAATCTGATAAAAGGTTTGCGTTTGCATAATCAAAAGCTTCTTGCTTCTCTTTAATCATTCGTTTTCGATAATTATCAAAATCTGCACATTTTCTTAAATACTGGTCTTTTAATTGTGCAATTTGATTTTCTGCCTCTGCTAATTTTTCTTCTACAGTAGGCTCTTTTTCAGTTTCTGGATTTTCAGCTCCAGTTGCTTCACAAGATTCCGCAGTTTCATTTTCTGTTACTACATTTTCAACTTGTTCTTTTGCATTTTCTGTTTCTTTTTCTTTACCCATACTTTGAAGATAATATTATAGAAAATAATCGTCAATAAAATAATGAAAAAAAATTGAATTTTTTTTACTTTTTTTGCATTTTTTTACGATTTTTTACAAAATTTCGTAATTTGGGCCAAATTCTGATAAAAATATCTTTACATTATGATTTTCAAGGCAAACTTCTTCTGTAAATTTAATCAAATCCATAGCGATTGGACTCAAAATATCTTCAGGATGATAAGAAAGTTCCAAAGTTGATTCTTCGCCTTCAAACACACAACGAGAAAAAGCTCCATGAAGACAAACTAAATCTTTTAATGGAAAGAAAATTGAATGTAAATGTTTTTCTTCGCATTTTAACTTCAAAAAAAGAAGTTGCATTTTTTCAATTTCTTGATGACTAACCTTTTCTGGAACAAAATTTTTATCTTTTGAGCAATTATTACATCGTTGCCATTCCGAAAAATCCTGAAAAAATTGAGAAGGTCGCAAACGCAAAGGCTGAATTGCCGCCAAAAACCAAGGAACAGCGCGACCTACAGAATAAAAAACTTCTGAAGCAAAAGAAAGTTCTTGAATTTTCTTAATATCTTGAGTTGAAAGTTTTTCAGAAGGTTTTAATTTTTCATTATTGATATAAATATGATTTGGATAATAATTTATTGCTTCATCAAGAGCGTTTTTGAAACTTTTTATCGTTGGAAAATTTGCTGAATCAATATTGAAGCCAAAAACCAAACCATAATCATTTAACAATCGGATTTTTTTGCTGAAGAATTTTCGTTTTTCGCCAAGATATTCAGCTAAAAAATCAATTTGCAAAGTACAAGCGATAGAAGGAAGATTTTCCACAATTTCTTTATCAATTATTGAAGGAGAAATATAAAATGTAAAATGAACCTCTGGAACTTGTTTTTCGATAAGTTTAATCAGTTTTACAAAGCGATTTTTGTCAGAAGAAAGTTCAGCATCAGAAATTGTAACTTGCTGAATATTTTTTTCTAGCAAAAATCCTGGATTTTTTTCCAGTTCCAAAAGTGAAAAATTAAATTCTTCCATTTATTTAGAAATCCTTTTTATAAAAGAGGAATTCCTGCTTCTTTGCATTCTTCAATCATTTCTGGTGGCCAAGCGCTAACTTGAGTTTCGCCAATGTGAGCTTTTCGAAGAAGATACATACAAAGACGAGATTGCCCGATTCCTCCACCCATTGTAAAAGCAAGTTCGCCTTTCAAAAGTTTTGAATGGAATTGCAATTCTGAGCGTTCTGTGCATCCCCGTTGTTCCAACTGAGCTTTCAAGGATTCTGGAGAAACTCTGATTCCCATAGAAGATAATTCAAAAGCAAAGTTCAAAACTGGATTCCAAACAAGTAAATCTCCGTTCAAACCACGATGTCCATCACCTGTTTCTGTAATCCAATCGTCGTAGTCTGGAGCGCGTCCATCGTGAATTGAGCCATCTTCAAATTGTCCGCCAATTCCGATAATGAAAACTGCACCATATTCTTTTGCGGCTAAATTTTCTCGTTCTTTTGCAGAAAGATTTGGATATTTTTTGTACAAATCGTCAGCATAGATAAAAGTGATTTCTTCTGGCAAAACAGGAGACAAAGCAGGATATCTATCGTACAAGAAAAATTCTGTGCGTTTAATACAACGATAAATCTTTTTTACAACTTCTTTTAAGAATGGAACAGTTCTATCATTTTCGTTGAGAACCATTTCCCAGTCCCATTGGTCAACATACAAAGAATGAATATTATCGAGTTCTTCGTCTGCGCGAATTGCGTTCATATCAGTATAAATTCCAAAACCAGAAGCAAGATTCAAATCAGTTACTTTTACGCGCTTCCATTTTGCCAAAGAATGTACGATTTCAAGAACAGTTTCGTTCATATCTTTTACAGGGAAAGATACAGGGCGTTCAATTCCGTTCAAATCATCATTTAATCCGATTCCGCGCTTTACAAATAAAGGAGCTGTAACTCGAGTAAGATTAAGTTCTGTAGATAACGCTAATTGAAAAAAATCTTTAATTGCAACAATAGCGTGTTCAGTTTCTTTTACAGATAAAATTGATTTATAACCATCTGGTTTAATGAGTTTAGACATAATAAAATTCCTCTGAATTTATGTATATCACATTAAGGCATTTCAGTCCATAACACTGTGCGACTACGACCAGAATTTTTTGCAGCAAACAAGGCTTTATCAGCATTTTGCATAACTAAATTCATATCAGTTTTGTCATCAACAACAAAGTTAGAACAAATTCCAGCACTAAAATTGATATAATGGTCTTTTGGAACATTTAATTTCATTCCAAGTCGCTTTTCCAAAACTGGCAAGAAATATTCTCTGGCTACAAGACCTTCTCGTAAACGCTCTGCTGCGCGTAAAGCTTCTTCATCCGTAGTATTTGGAAGAAGGATAACAAATTCATCGCCACCAAAACGACAAACAAAGTCAACTCTTCGATAAATATGTTTTAAAAGGTCAGAAAATTCTGCAATGAGAATATCACCAGCTTCGTGACCGTAAGTATCGTTGTAATATTTAAAATGGTCTAAATCGATAAAAGTAACCGAAGTTTGAAAGTGTGCAGAATGTTTTCCTTGATAACGACGAATCATTTCGCTTTCTGTGGAAAGTTTTTCTTGCAATGCACGACGATTTTTCAATTTTGAAAGTTGGTCCATTGAAGAAATCATCAAAAGATGTTCATTTTGATTAAGAATTGTAAGTTGAGAGGACAAAGAAGAAAGTCCAACACTCAAAATATTTATTTCTTCCATCAAATAAGTTCTGGATTTACTTAAATTGATAAAAACTCCACCGACAAAATCAAATTTAGACAAATTAAAAAATAAGGAATTTTCGCCAAACTTAATAAATTTTTCTGAATAATTTGGAATCATATCGATATATTGTTCCCATTCTTCAGCGTCAGGGAAAATTGTATCGTCTTTTGAAATTGAAGCTATCAAGTTCCATTCATCATCAACTTTTTCGCCAATATAAATTGAATCGCAAAGCATATATTCAAAAATTGATTGCGCAACATCACCTACATAAGATTCACGACTTTTTGAAACAGATGCCAAATCCGTAAGTTTATTCAAGAAAAGTGAATCGCGGATTCTTTTGTGCAAAGTGTTCAAAAGTTGTTCCCGAGAAGCCAATTCTTCAAGATGAGCCAAATTTATTTTTACACTTTCGCATTGGATAAATTTTGAATCATATTCACCTATTGAAAGTTGTGAAAAATATTTTTTATAAAATTCTAAATTGTATTTTTCTGCAATTTCAAAGGCAAGATTTTTATATTTTTCAGCTTTTTCTTCAAATCCTTTTTTGAACAAAATATTTGCATAATGAAAAAACATAAAAGGAATTTGATGAACATGAGGTGGCAAATTTTCTTCAATTTCCTTTGAAACTTGCTGAATTATTTTTTCAGATTCATCGATGTTGCCTTCGTATAAAAGCAAAATTGAATTTATAAAAGGAAGAAAAACCTTAAAATTATCTGATATGCACAAAGGAGAATCTAAAAGATTATGATAAGCCAACTTTGACTGAGTAATTCTTCCAGAAAGCACATCACAAACTGTTCGCTGAATCAAAATATCATTCAAAGGACAAAAGATAAAATCTTTTAAATCAAACAATTTACAAATTTTTATCAAATAAAAATAAATTTCTTGAGCTTCTTTAAAATGATTCAAAAACAACAGAGGAACAGAAAGATTTTTTAGAGTACATAAAACTTCTGAATAATCTTTAATTTCTGTAAGTTTTTCTACAAAAGAATTTACAATATCGTAAGCATTTAAATATTCACCGCGCAAAAAATATTCGTAAGAAATTCCATTTTTAATTTTCATTATAGACGGAGTTTCTCCGATAGAACTTCTTAGCTCATCCGCTTTATGATAACTTTCGAATGCCTGCTCATTTTTTCCAGAAACAGCAAGAATAATTCCTTTCCAGTGACAAGCAACTGAAAGTCCAAATTCGTTTCCTAACTTTTTTGCAATTTGATAAGATTCTTCAACAGTTTCAAGTTGACCAGAAAGTCGTTGTCTATCATCCTTTATTGATTTTGGAAAAACGAAAGAAACATGAATAAAATGATTTGGATAATTTTCTTTCAACAAAGGTAAAATTCTAAAATATTCTTCTTCGGCGCGTTTAGAATCATTTTTTTGAATTATCATGTAGTAAACCATGGAAGATAAAATATACCAAGTAGAATTTTTTCCAGAAGTATTTTTATTGCGAACCATAGTTACATATTTTAACGAATCTTGGAAAGCACTTTTTGCATACAAAAGTTGTCCCATAAAAAACAAAACTTCTTCTTCAATTTCGTCGTTAGAATCATCATCTAAAAGTGAATTTAACAAATTTGCCGCATCATCAAATCGATTTGCATACAAATAAAGCAAAGAAATTTGCAAGTAAAGTTTTCTTGTTTGAGGAATCGTAAACATAAAATCGATTGTGTTTTTTAAATAATTTTCTGCAACGCAAATAGCGCTATCAAGTGATAAAAAATTTATGCTATTTGCAAAGAAATTATGTAAAACATCAAATTCAATTATTTCTTTTGCGTCAACGGATTTTTTAGATTTTAATTCTTCATCTTCAATAAAATAATTTGAAATATCAAGATAATTAGAACTTTCTGCAACTTCTGTAAAAAAAACATTAGAATCTAAATCAATGTTGCTGCTAATAAAATCAAAGCAGAGCAAAAATTTATTTTCTTTTGATTGAGAATTTTCGTTAAAAAGATTTATCAGTTTAATTGCTTCTTCTTTGAGTTCCTGCGCATTTAAAATAACAACAGGCTTTGAAACATATTTTGTAAACAAATCATAAATAGTTTGCAAACATCGTTTTTTTTCATAAAACAATTCTTCGATTACATAAACATCATTTCTAAATTCAGTTTTTCCGCTTTCAAGATAAGAAAGAAAACTATTTTTTTGTAGCGAATATGTATATGGTTCAACTTGTTGCTCTGTCAAATTTTGTTTTTTCAAAACTGACATAAAAGGTGAAATTGGCGAATATTTTTCAATAGGATTTTCTAAATCTACAACGATAAAATCATCATTAAACATTGATGTAAATCTAGACATTGCCGAAGAATTTACAGATAAATAATAAAAACTCTCCGATGAGTTATCCAAAAAATCAAAAACAATTTTTTCTAGTTCAGACACTTGCATAAGTCTAATTATACACCGATTTTTTTTATAACACAAATAAAAAAATAAATTTTTTACAGAGTTTTATTCAAAAATGAAATTGCCTGTTCAACTTTTTCTTTTACTTGCCAAGGCGTATTGATAATCAACATTCCAGAACCGTACAATCCCATTTCTTTTTCTGGAGAATCAACAAGAAACTGAAAATTATCAATTTGAACTTCTTTATCTTTTGAAATTCTTTCAACGCCACAAATAATTTTATCAATCATCATTTCACATTCGGATTTTCGATGTTTTAACAAAGGATACCACAAACACAAAACCCCAACATTCCATTTTTTATGGCACAAAAGAAGTGAATCCGCTGAATTTTCGTAATCGGAAACAACTTCGTAACTTGGGTCCATAAGCAAAAGTCCCCGTTTTATAGTTGGAGGCACAAGAGATTTTAGGTTTTCAAATGAATTTTGATGCAAAATTGTAACGCGAGAATCTTTTATGTTTGATTTTAAAATTTCAATTTCTGTATTGTGAAGTTCAAACAAAAACTCTTTATCGCTAGGTCGCAAAAATTTTCGGATGATTTCTGGAGAGCCAGGATACTGATTTTTTTGCAAATAAGGATTTACAACCGAAATGTAGTTTTTTATCGCTTCTGGAATTTCACTTTCTGAAAAATCAATAAGTTTTTTTGAAAGATGAATTATTCCATTTTCAGTTTCGCCAGTTTTCAAAGCCCGTTCATCATCCAAAACATAAATTCCTGCTCCTGCGTGAGTATCAATGGCTGTAAAATTTTTATCTTTTTTTACCATTGATTCTAAAACACCCACAAGACAAATATGCTTTAAAATATCTGCGTGATTTCCTGCATGAAAAGCGTGACGATAACTTAACATAAAATTGGCATTTCCTGATTAAAGAACGCTTTGCAAAAATTGTTTTGTTCTTTCATTTTTAGGATTTCCAAAAATTTCTTCTGGAGTTCCTTCTTCAAGTACAACTCCGTCGTACATAAAAAGAACTCTGTCGGCAACTTTTCGAGCAAATCCCATTTCGTGAGTAACAACAACCATTGTCATCCCGTCTTCTGCCAACTGTTCCATTACAGCTAGAACTTCGCCAACCATTTCTGGATCAAGAGCGGAAGTTGGCTCGTCAAAAAGGATAACTTCAGGATCCATTGCTAAAGAACGAACGATTGCAATTCGCTGTTTTTGTCCACCAGAAAGAGTTGAAGGATAAACATTTGCCTTATCTCTAAGTCCGATTTTATCCAAAAGTTTATAAGCGTCCTCTGTGGCTTGTTCTTTTGTTTTCAATTTTAAAGTAACAGGCGCAAGAGTGATATTTTCTAAAACTGTAAGATGAGGAAACAAATTAAAGTGCTGAAAAACCATTCCCATCTTTTGACGAATTTTGTTAATATCATTTTTTTTGTCAAGAATATCAATTCCATCAATATAAATTTCACCAGAATCTGGAGTTTCTAGCAAATTTAAGCAACGAAGATATGTACTTTTCCCAGAACCAGATGGCCCGATAATTACAACCTTTTCGCCTTGTTTAATTGTTTGAGTAATTCCTGTTAAAACTTTTAAGTCACCAAAATTTTTTTTCAAATCTCTAGTTTCTATCACTTTTAGCCAACCTTTTTTCTAAAATTGCAAATAATTTTGTAAGTCCTAAAGTTAAACATAGATAAATTACAGCACATGTCAACAAAGGAATCCAAGCATTGTAAGTTGCGTTTCTAATCATATCTCCAGATTTTGTTAAATCTGTAACAGCAATAAAACTTGCAACTGAAGTTTCTTTAATAAGAACGATAAATTCACTTGTGTATGTAGGAAGTGCAGTTTTAATTGCCTGAGGAAGAACGATTTTTACCAATGTTTGAATTTTATTCAATCCTAAAGAACGCCCTGCTTCAGTTTGCCCGATATCAACACCTTGAATACCTGCTCTAAAAATTTCTGTACAGTAGGCACCAGAATTTATTCCGTAAGCTAAGATTGCAACAAAAAGTCTGTCTAAGCCAAGAGGTGCAAAAACAACAAAGTAAAAAATCATCAACTGAGTTGCTAAAGGAATTCCACGAATTACAGTTGTATAAAAGTTTGCAATTCCGCGTAAAATTTTGCTAGAAGAAATTTTGAATAAGGCAAAAATACAGCCCAGAACAGTTCCGATAAGAATTGCACAAATTGCAATCAAAACAGTAGTACCAAGACCTTGCAAAATGAGAAGCCATCTGTCATCAGAAATCATAGTGTCATAAAAGGATTGAAACACAACATTCTCCAATAAAATAAATTTTGGGCAACCTAATACAAAAGAGAAAAGATTGCCCATAAAATGTGTAAATTATAAATTATTTTCTAATAATAATTACTTGCTCTGATTCAAAATATGGTGAAGAAAAATCTACATTCTTTTGGCGTTCTTCAGTAACTGACATACCAGCAGCGATAAAATCAATAGCACCAGAAGCAAGAGCTGGGATAAGACTGTCAAAAGCCATATCTACAACTTCAAGTTTTGTTCCTGCATCAGCAGCAATTTTTTGTCCCATTGTGATATCGAAACCAACAATTTTTGCTCCGTCAACATATTCAAATGGAGGGAAAGCAGCATTTGTTCCAAGTTTCAATACTTTATCACCTGTTAATTCTAAATCAGCAGGAACAACAATTGCACCGTCAGCTGGCATAAAAGCAGCAACTAATGCTTCGTATTCACCGTTTGCTTTCATTTTTTCGATTGTGCTATTGATAGCAGCAACTAATTCTGAGTTACCTTTTTTTACAGCAATTGCATATTCTTCTTTTGCAAATTTATCTTTTACGATATCAAGTTTTTTGTTTTTTGCAACGATTTCTTTTGCAGGAAGTTCATCAAGAACAACAGCATCGATTGCACCGTTCATAAGGTCCATTGCAGCATCAATTCCAGATTTGAAAGATACAACTGTTGCACCTTCAACATTGTCTGTAACCCACCATTCACCAGTTGTTCCAGCTTGAACACCGATTTTTTTACCTACTAAGTCAGCAGCACTATTGATAACTACTTTTTCTTTTTTAGCACAACTTGTTACACCAAAAACTAAAACTAAAGCAAGTAAAATTGTAATAATTTTCTTAAAATTCATCATTTCCTCCGAATGAAAAATAAAATTCAATATATTATTCTATCACGAATTTTAGAAAACATCTAGAGATAAAATCACTATTCACCTTGCAAAATGATATTGATATCAACTGAACAAGAACGACCTTTCGAATCAATTACTGTAATTTCGTGATTTCCTAAAGGAGCAGACCATTCGATACTTTGCTTTGGATGAGTTCGTGCAATAAAATCAGAATTGCAAAACCACATAAGTTCATTTGAGTCGGCATCACAAGTGGCTTCTAAAACGATTTTATTACGACTTTCATCTTTTGTTCTATATACATAATCAGTTCCAGTCATAGGAGATAAAATTTGTGGCGGAAATCCATTTTGTCTATTCATAATATTTAAATCATCAGGTGGATATGTTGGCGGAATTAAACGAGGCAAACCTGCTTGCTCAAAAGATTTTTGTAAATCACTAGGCCAAAATTCTCGAACAACAGTTTTTGTGTAAGGCATATCAACTTCATCAGTTCTGTAACCTGTTCGTAAATCGATATTTATTTTTCTGTGAATTTTGCATTTTTCAATTGGAGAAACTCCGGGAATAAAATATGTACTTTCAAGTTTTGGACAATTTTCATTTGGAATACTTCCTGAAATTTCGCAAACATCAACTTGGGTAACTTTTCGAGGAGGCCAATCCACAAGAAGCATTTTTGATTTATCCATTTGCGATAAAATCGAATAGGCAATTTCGAAAAACAAAGGTGCTGACATTCGTCGTCCTAAAAACGCATTGTTACCTTGCCCATTAAAATTTCCAATCCAAATACACAAAACGAATTTATCAAAAATTCCAACTGTCCAACTGTCTTTAAATCCAATTGAAGTTCCTGTTTTATATCCGATTGGAATATTTTTTAATTCTCTAGGAATTGATTCTACAGGTGGAATATTTGCTTCTAACATTTTTCTAACGATAAATGCGCTTTCTGGATTCAACAATTTTTTTTCTGGAGAATTATCAATTAAATCTTTTGTTGCAAAAGTTTCTTTATAAAAATTTATATTTTTGTAAATTCCATTATTTCCAAGCATGGCATAAAGTTTTGTAAGTTCCAACATTGAAACTTCTGCACTTCCCAAAACGATTGAAAGTCCGTAGTGTTCTTTATTTTTTAAATCAGAAATTTTTGCTTGTTGTAAAAAATCGTACAAGTCTGGATTTGAAATTTGTTGTGCCAAACTTACTGCAGGAATGTTACGACTATCTGCAAGTGCGTACCAGGCTTTTACCGGACCTTTAAAAGTGCTTCCGTAATTATCTGGCGCATATTCGTTAAAGGCTTGTGGAGTGTCTTTTAACATGGTGCTGTAATGAATCAAACCTTGTTCAAGTGCAAGTGCGTAAATAAATGGTTTTAAAGTTGAACCCGGAGAACGCTTTGCAGTTGTAATATTTACTTGTCCTTGAATTTCGTCGCTGTAAAAATTTGCAGAACCAACATTCGCAACAACTTCCATTGTTTGCCAATCTAGCAAAAGCAATCCACCATTTGAAACACCAAAAGAATTATACTTTTGAATATGGGAAGTTAAAAATTCTTCACATTGTTTTTGCAATTCTAAATCGATAGTTGTTTTTTTTACTCGTCGAATTTTCTTTTCATCTTTTAAAATTTGTTTTTCATTTTGAGAAAGCATTTGTGTAAAATGAATTGCTTCATTTGGAAATTCACAAAGTGTATTTATTCTCATGTTCATATAAATTCTTTTGTCTTCATCTTCTGGATGATTTTGAACCCAACTTTCAAATAAAACTTTTCTTGCGTTTATAAGTTCAATGGGAGTATTAAATTTTTGTGGAGAACGCTTTGTTGGATTTTGTGGTAAAACGCAAAGCATAATATTTTCTGAAAGAGAAAGTTCAGAAATTGATTTTCCAAAATAATACCAAGATGCACTTTCAAAACCTTCAATATTTTTTCCACAAGGAGCAAGATTTACATAGGCATCTAAAATATCTTGTTTAGAAAAACACAAATCTAAATACAGTGCTAAAAAAATTTGCTTGATTTTTCCGCCAATATTTTTTGTGTACAAATTATATTTTAATTTTGCAACTTGCATTGTAATTGTACTTGCACCAATGCGCCGAGATTTTTTTATGTAAGTTTCATTAAAGGCTTTTACAATAGAAACAAAATTTATTCCGTTGTGTGAATAAAAAAATTTATCTTCTTGAATTAAAAGTAATTCTATAAACTCTTGTGGATATTCAGAAATATTTTTGTAAACGCGATACTTATCATCTTCTGTTAAAAAAACTTGAATTAATTTTCCGTTGTTATCTTCATAAGATTTTGAAAAAGAAAAATTTGATAAAATATCTCCATTGTTTTTTACATACAAAACATGAATAAAAAATGCTAGCACAAACAAAACCAAAATAGAAACAATCCACAAAATGATATGAGATTTTTTTATTTTAATTTTATTCAATACTAGCACTTAAAACAAAATCCTATTTTTTAATTGTAATAGGCTTTTGTGGACCTACACCATTTATTTCACCATTGTACATTGATTCAGCATACAAAGGTGGAACAACAAATTTTCCAGAAGTAATTGCTTTAGCTTTATAAGTAAAATTATTTATTTTGTCAGTTACTATTCCGTACAGAACAATTCTATCTTCACGAATGTCAATGTAATCTGGTTGCCACATTGAATTTGAATTTCTAACTGATTCAATATCAACTTCTAAACCTGCGCAAGTTAAATCAATTACTGCAACATTTCGTAAATATCCATCTTTAGAAGAACGAACATTTACTCTTACTAAAACTGTGTCGCCAACTTTTACTTCAGATAATTTACTTCCATCAGGTTTACAATATTCTCTAAACACTTCAATTCCATTATCAATTTCTTTTTCTGGAATTGTAGTTTCATATCCACCTTCAACAGTTTGATAATACATTAGTAAATCAGAATTATTTTTAAAAATAATTTTTTCTGCATCAGAATTGAAATTTGCTTTTTTCGCATATCTTAATTTTGCATTTTCATTTTCAGTTTCAAAATTAAGTTTTGTTTCTATCTCTTTTGCAAGTTGATAAATTTCGTATGGATTATTTTCATCAGAAATTAATTTTGAATAACTGAATAAAGCTTTATATGCTTGTGAACATGAAAGAGTATTAAAGAAATTAAATTTCAATCTGTTTGTAAATGTTTCAATTTGTTCTTTAGTAATATGTTTTACTTTTTCTGGGAAATATGTTGAAACAATATCAATGTAAAGAGAATTGTAATGAAGTTCATTTAAGAATTCCCAAGAAGCAGAATTAAACTTCATATCAAACTTTGCCATATTGTAAAGTTTATTTGCTTTTTCTTCTTCCATCATCATTTTGTAACATGCAGCAAGATAAAGTTTTTCATATTCACTTGTTGTATCAAAAATTGATAGATCACTTTCTAAATCTTCAATATAGTGAGTTGTAACTTCTGCATTTTTTGTAAGAATGTAAATTGCATACGCTCTGATATGTGCATCTCGTTTTTCTTCAGAATCTGATGCGATTACTTCAACAGCTTTTAAAACATTTGTCATAAAAGTTGATGGAACAAAAAATCCTTGTTCAGTTGCGTCAGTTAAAAATTCAGCACAGTATAAAGTGATAAAATCATTTGTTTCAGATTTGTTTGTCCAGTAACCAATATTTCCATCAGACTTAATTCTTGATTGTAAAATACCGATAACTTCATCAACTCGTGCATTAACATCTTCTTGAGAAAGTCCTGCAGCTTTTGCAACATCTTTATAAATAAATGGATAAGCTTTACTTACAATTTGTTCAGAACAACCATAAGGATATTTTGCCAAATAGAAATTCAATCCATCAACAAATGAAGTTGGCATATTTGAAACTGATGCTTTTCTTTCTGCGTAGTCATCGTAAGTTTCGTGTTTAACTTCTAATTCTTTTGATGATGATTTTGTAACACCAGATTGAATCCAAGTTTGATATGGCATTGATGGTCGAACACTTAAAGTTGAATTGTAAATTGTTTTTTCTTCATTACCATTTACATCTTTCCCAGTAGCAACAAATTTTAATTCAGCCCCACCTAAAACTTTATTTGCTTTTACAACAAAACGAGCAACATCATCTTTACCTTCAGAAATTTTTAATTTAATATTTTTTTCTGAAAGAACAGTTAAGTGTTCAGAGTTTTCTAATGCAATAGAAATTTCTGCGTTATCACCACTACCTTTAAAATTATTTGTTACAGTAACTGAAACATCAAACTCATCATCAGGTGTAGCAACCAATGGTACATTAGGAATCATTATAAAAGTATTTGTTGCAGTTGTAGAAGTTTGCGCAGAACCAACTGTATCAGAAGAAACTGCAATCGCCATAACTCTAATTGAACCATTAAAATAATCTGGCACTTTGTAAGTTACCGAACGATTAGATTTTCCTGTATCCAAAATTCCAGACCAGAATGCAACTGGAGCATTTACTTTTCTGCTGAATGGATTTAAGTTTGCCTTTAACATATCCATTCCTGCACCACCACCAAAGGCAGAAACAGTTTTTAGAATATTGTAATCAGGTAAAACCAAATCTAAAATTTGAGAAGTTCCAACTTCCAAAGCTTTTTTCTGAAAGAAGAATGCTAAAGGATCTGGAGTGCTATATCTTCCAACTTGCAAAATTCCTTCATCAACTGCAAAGATAATTATTTTACCTTCATTAGAACTTGAATAGTTAATTGTAAATTCTTCGCCAGATTTTATTTCTTCTGGAACATCGAGAGTAATTTTATTTGTTCGATTATCTTTGTTTACAGAAAATGGAATTGCACCATAACAGAACGGACTCATAAAAATTTCATCAGATGAAGAACTTCTACAATACATTACATTGATGTAAGCATTTCCTTCAAGACCTTTTGGAATTTCAATTGTGTGAACAGAAGAAAGTTCTGAAGTTTTAAACCACTTCCAAGAATAAACTTTATCTCGTTCGATTGTGATTAAACCAGTTCCAGCGTAAGGAGCTTTGATAAAAATTTTTGCTGTGTCACCAACAGACAAATCTGAATCTTCCAAAGAAATTTCAAGTTCAGCGTTGCGAGTTAAACTTCGTGTAATATTTTTTTCGCCAACAACTGTGTAAGGAATTTTATTAAACACCAATCCTTCTTCATTTGAAATTGAAATTGTAAATTCACCTTGCAAATTTGAAGGAACAACAAAATCAAATCCATCTTTAGAAATTGAAATATTTTGTTTTGAAACTGGATATTCTTTTTTTACAGATTGATATTTATACAAACCGTTTGGTTGCTTAACTAAAGAAGAAACATATTTTTGCTCATCAATACTTAATGTTAAATTATCAAGATTGATTTTATTTAAATCTTTATCAATAGCGATTAAAGAAATTTTTCTTACTGAATTTGAATTTATGTAATCCAAAGAACCATCTGCTTTGTATCCAATCATATATGGAAGTGGCGAAACAATTACTTGTGAATTTTTTGAAACATTACGACCACTTTCTTTTTCAAAAGCTTCAACATAAAAATTTAATCTGTAAGTTGCTGTTTCAAATTTTTCTAGATTAATTGTAAATTCAGCTTTTCCTTCTTCATCAGTTTTTGTTTCACCTAAAAATTCATCATAAGAATTTTCTTTTGAATATGGATCAAAGAAACTATAATTTGAATATTTTCTTACAGAAGGAAATCCCGGAGTTAAAGTAATTTGTCCGCGAATTTCATTTCCACTTGCTGGAGTTCCAAAAAGATTTCTTAAACTTACAACACCTTTTAATTCATCAGAAGTAACCCAACCTGAATTTGGCAACGGATCAAAACTTGTTTGCAAGGTTAAAGTGTCTGGCAAAAATTCTTCAACATTAATTGAAGTTGATGCAAGAAAATTTCTTTTTATTTTTTTATTTTCTTCTTTTAAAAGATAAAGAGTTACTGTATATTTTCCAGTTGGAGAATATTGTTTTGTAGAAAAACTAACTTCATTAAATCCAGAAGAATTGTTTTGAAATTGTTTTACAAAAATTTCTGCACCTTTAGAATCTTTTACAGCAATTTCTAAAGGAATGTTATACAAGTTATAATCCCAATTTCCAGATTTTAAAATCATACCGATATTTACTTTTTCGCCCGGACGATAAGTTCCTCTGTCGTTAAAAATAAATGCGTTAATTTTTTCTGGATCAGTTGAACCGTAAACTCCACCAATATCAAAATTTGAATAATCTAAATTTCTTCCGTAAGAAGAATAAGGCATGAACGATAAATCGTTTTCTGTTTCAACAATAAAGGCAACTGGTTCTTGTTCATTTTTCAAACCTGATAAATTTCCGACTAAAGCATGACCATTGTAATCAGTTGAAGTTTCATAAACAGGATTTCCATTCATTCCAAGAACTCTAACTTTTGCATTGTGAATTGGACTACCTGTAGAAATTGATTGTACAAAAACATCTTTTGTTAAATTAGAATTACTTTTTACAAAAAATCCAATATCAGTTACAAGAATTAATCTTTTATCTTTTCGATTATAGTTCCTATCATCTTCAACTGAAAAAATAAACAAACCGTTTTTCAAATTTCTATTTGGAATTGAACGAAGATGATTTGTAAAATCAAAAGAGAAATAAGAAATAGTTTCTTGATTTGCACCAGGAATGTAAAACACAGATTCATTTTTTTCTGAAATATTATCTTCATCAAAACGATAATTTGAAAATTTAAAATTTTTCATATCACCATTTGACATTGAAACAAGATGATGAATATCCTTTGGCATAATTCTTGAAATTTTGTATTTTACTTTTTCAACACCGCGAGAATACAAAGACATTTTTTTACTACCAGCCAAAGAAAGAATTGTTCCTTCAGATAAAATTCCAAGTTCAACTGGATAAGGTTCGATTCTTAAACATTTATCAAAAACATTATCCCATTTATATCCGCCGTAAAAATTTATGTTACCGTCAATTTTTACATAAATATATTCACTTTGATTTGTTTTGATTTTAAATGAATTTATTGAAGAATATTTTTCTGCAGTTGGAATCATTTGAAAATTTAATTTTCTAGATTGAGATAAAACTAAATCTGTTACATAATCTGTATTATTCCATCTATAATATTTTTCTTCTTTATGACCTTGTTCTGCAGGTCGATGAGTTGGAAGAACATAAACAGAAATATGTTTTTCTAATTCTTCTGCACTAACCTTTCCCTTTGTTTCGATAAAAACAATTTGGTCATAATTTTGATTTTCATTTTTTACTAAGTTGTGACTCATACTTTTAAAATTTACATAGTCACTCATTCCCGGAACTTCAACATAATCTGTAAGTTTTGAAGATGATGAACCACCAAACAAAGATTTAATTCCTGATTCAACAACGATGTTCATATCAGAAGTGTAAAGTGGCATTGGAATTGGTTCACTAACAATATATGCAACAGTTTTATTTTCATTGTATGAAATTTTGAATGTATATTTTTTTTCTATTTTTTCGTCAGAAGAACTTTCTTTATTTTTTTTATTTGAAACAAGTGTCATAGAAATTTTCTTAGAAAAATCATCGTTACCAAATGGAACATTTCCAGTTAATGAAAAAGTAACACGCTTTACAGAAGTATTATCTGGATCAATATAAAATTCTGCATCACTCATGGAAAGTTTATAATCCATTGTAGAAAATGAAGTGCTTGTAGAAGAAACTTTTACATTTTTTGAAAATAACTCAGGACCAAAAGTAATTTTGTATTTTGTATTTAAAGCCCAGTTTTCTTCTGGCTGGAAATTTAAATAATCATCATTTTGCCAAGACCACTTTCCTTTTATTGCAGGAGTGATTGTAATATTAGCTGACAAATCTTGCTCTGTGTAATTTATTGGTGCAACAGAAGCATAAAATGAAATTCCCAAAGGGGACTTTAACTCTGTTGAATTTTCTGCTAAATACATCGAAGGTGTGTGTAAATCAAAATCAACTTTTTGTGACTCTTGTTTTGGCTTACATCCAAATAATACCAAAACACAAAGTAAAATAGAAGATAAAATTAATAATTTAGTTTTCATAACTTTCCTCAAAAAAAAATTTGCGATGCAAACTTTAAATAAAAATTTAGACGCAATTTTAGAAAAAGTCTTTTCCTAAAAAAGCAAAATCCGAGAAAATCTTACCACAATAAAATTGTTTTGTATACAATAAAGCTTAGTTAAAGAAAAATTTACCACCATTTTATATCAGGTAAATTTATTTGCATTATAACATTTTTTAAACCATTCAAAATATATAATAAATCATGATGTATTGTTTTATTTAACAAAATATTTAACAATAAAAACACAATGCCAATAGAAATAATT
>JAZRJV010000023.1:0-26652 GCA_045645985.1 Treponemataceae bacterium | reverse complement strand
AGAAGCCTCTTTGGGTTTACAAATTTCTCTTCCATATTTATTTTCAATAGAATACTCATATCTATTGTCTTTTATATTCGCCTTCTTGATAATAGTAATAGAAGGCGTTTTTGTATGATTAACATAATAAGTTTCATGTTCTGCTAGCAAAAACACATTAAATGTTAGCAGAACAATAAAACATAAAAACAGTTTTTTATTCATAATCACTTGCAATTGATTTAATACCATTATGTTTAGACTGTTGCATTATTTCTAATACTGAAACACCAACATCATTTGTTGCCCAAACATCACAATCATGAGCTAAAAGAAACTTCACAGTAGTAATATCTTCATTTTTAACTGCAATATGAAGCAAACTATTACCATCTAAATCTTTAGATGATAAATAAGCGCCTTTAGACTCAATAAATTTTAGAAGACTTGCGTCCTTTTTTTGTACAGCAAGAAGTTCAGGTGTAACACCATAAATATCTGGTTTATTTATACTACAACCAAATTCTATTAAAGTATTAATGATAGTTATATTTCCTTTCTCAATTGCATATAGCAACGGTAATTGACCTGCTTTATTTTGAAAATTGCAATTAATGTTATATGAAATCAAAAGATTTAAAATAACATCATTATTGTTATTTATTACATAGAACAAGCCATTATTTCCAAGCAAATCTGTATCATTTACATTAAAACCAGATTCCAATATTTTCTTTACTTCTGGATAATTCTGCTCTTTTATCGCTATAAGTAATTTTGAATCTGTTGCTCCAAACACAACATCGTATTTACCACCTGCATCAGTAAATCCATATGCAGATTTTTTATTAGGAACATCTATAGATGTATCTTTTTTAGTAGATGACACAGGTTCTTTTTTTTCTACTTCCTTTTTTTCACTATCTTCAATACCCAATAGAGAACGAATAACTTTATTGTCTATCTTTTTTGCATAGTCAATAGCAGTTTTTCCCGAATTATCCTTTACTAATTTAGAAGCACCGTTTTCCAAAAGAATCTTAACGATATCTTGATTTTCATCCCAAACAGCAAGCTGAAGTAAAGTTCTTCCAGAATTATCCACAGAATCAATTACAGAGCGTAACTTTTTTGGAGAAGTTTCGTCTACTATGATTTTTAATGAGTCAACATCATTTTTAGTAACATACCCATATAATTTTTCAAATAATACCTGTGATTCAGATACAACAGGGGATACAACTTTTGTACTCTTACAAGAAAATAAAACTACTACAAATAGCAATAAAAAAGGAAGTATTTTTTTCATTATGAACTTATCTCCATTCTTTTTCTATTTCATCTAATTTTTTTGTTACATAATCATTCTTTGTTCTTTTTGCCCAATATCTTAAATCATGGTTATCAAAATCTTTTAAATAAAGAATTTGCTCAGGGTCATATTGATCCATAACTAAACCAATAATTGCGTTTGATGCTTTTTTTCTTATAAGTCTAATTAATAATGGTTCTCCATTTGCATTAATCTTTTCAATAGTAAAATCAGTATTTCCACCTAGAAGTCTTTTTACCATATTTGTATTACCAGACAAACATGCTAGCATAAAAATATCATTACCCTCGGAATCAATTTGCTCCCAGTTTACGGCATTTGCTGACAAAAACGCATTTAGTGTATATAAATTCCCATTCTTAGCAGCCCACATTGCGGCACTATTACCAAAAATATCTAATGATCTTAAGTTAACACCTTCTCTAATAAGAAAATTTACAATTACATCCGACTGATTTTCAGATGCATACATCAAAACGGTTTTACCCTGATTATCATTTTCATTAATATTAGCACCAAAACTTCGTAAAAGCTTTATAAATTTAATATCATTAGTTTCTTTTGCTGCAATCATAATAGCTGTTTGTCCAGATGTATTTTTTTCCGATGTATTAGCTCCCGATTCCAACAATTTTTTTACCATAGGATAATTATTTTTTTCACAGGCATACATTAAAACAGTTTTGTCATTAGCATCACAAAAATTTACATTTGCACCATTAGCAATAGCTTTTTCTACAACAGAAATATCACCAGTTCTTACACCGCGTAATAACATTTCGTCTACTGTTTCACACCAGATTACCCCAAATATGCTTAATAAAATAAGCAATCCCAAAATTAGTTTTTTCATACAAAACTCCTAAAAAAATAAATAATGACAATAAAATTGCCACAAGCAATAAATACATTGCTATTAGCAACATTATAACATTGCTTTTGAATAATTATCAAGTATTGCTGTTAGCAATATTATAAAAAAATGTGTGAAATTATAGAAATTTTGGGTAGTAACATAAGAAATCTAAGAAAAGAATGTGGGTGGACACAAGAAAAATTAGCAGAAAAAGCTGATATTTCAGTACCATTTATGACACAGATAGAACTTGGAAGAAAAAGTGCATCTTTAGAGGTTATTGAAAAAGTTGCAAAAGCTTTGGGGGTTTCTTATGAAATGTTATTTAAAACAGAAAAAACTGAAAGTAAAGATGTAAAACATAAATTACAAATATTAGAAAAAAACATTGTAGAAACAGTTACATCAAATATTCATGCAATGTTTGAAAAAATTGAATTGTAGTATTTTTCCTATTAATCGCTAAATTAAACACCTTGTTACAAGTTTCAAAAAGTGATACTATGTAAAGTAAGATTGACAAATCAAGAGGTTTTTTATGAATTTTATTTTTTTAGGCCCTCCAGGAGCTGGTAAGGGAACTTTAGCTGCACAAGTTGCAACATCATACAATATTCCACATATTTCTACTGGGGAAATCTTTAGAGCTGCTATCAAAGCAAAAACTCCACTTGGATTAAAAGTTCAAGCAATTATTGATGCGGGGTCTTTGGTAAGTGATGATATCACAGTTGAACTTGTAAAAGACAGACTTTCTCAAGCAGATGCACAAAACGGATTCATTCTTGACGGATTTCCAAGAACAATTCCTCAAGCAGAAGCTCTTGCAAAAATCATTGGAGTTGATGCAGTTGTAAATTTTGACATTGCAGATGAAGGCGTTGTAGAAAGACTTTCTGGACGCAGAGTTTGTAAAGCTTGTGGTCAAAACTATCATGTAAAATTCTTGCCTACAAAAGTAGAAGGAAAATGTGACGCATGTGGCGAAGATCTTTACACTCGTGATGATGATAAAATCGAAGCAATCCAACACAGACTTGAAGTTTATCGTTCACAAACAGCACCTCTTATCGACTTTTACAAAGAAAAATCTCTTTTAACAGATATAGATGCTCGTCCAGCAAGAGAAGTCATCCTTGAAGATTTTAAGAAAAAATTTCCTTGCAAATAAATTCTAAAAATTTTGCAAAGTAAATATTAAAACAAAAGGCTGTTTAACTGAAAATCAATTCAATTAAACAGCCTTATTTTTTTTGCAAATTTTTCTAAAACTTACTGAACATCTTGCATAAGTTTTTCATGAATAATAGTCTGTGCTTTTTTCAAATTTTGAATTTCAACTTCAATTTGTTTATCTTTGCTATTTTCTTGAATTTTCTGCAAAGCCTGAATTTGAGCATTTATCAAATCCAATGCAAGAATATAATTTCCAGAATTACACAAAGTTTCTAATTCACTAAAAATCTGACCTGTTCTAGAAAGCACGATACTCTGCTCCACTATAGCATTTTTGGAACTTTCAACATCGCTTGGATTATCTGTGTATTTTATGGAAATTGTATCAGTTTTATAAACTGGAGTTTTATCTTTTCCGTAGATATAACTTACACTAACCAAGGCAGTTTTGTATGAACCATCATCATTTTTGAAAGAAGAATTGAAAACTTCATCAGCTGGAAGTTTTGTAATTGAAGGAAGATAAACTGAATCTAAAATGATTTTATGCCCATCATACTCCATGGCAGGAATTGTAAACACCACATCTTCTTTTGCAACCCAAGGGAAATATGAAATCTTTACATCAATATCTTGAATATCATAGTGTGAAAATTTATCAAAATCACTTACAATACGATTTTCTAAAGCTTTGTAAGTTTTTTCATAATAAATATTTCCATTTTCTTCTGCAAAAATTTGATTTATTCTTGGCCAATCAGAAACAATTCCGTAACCGATATATGAAAATGAAATATCGTTGTAATTTAAATTATACATTCTTGGAATATACAAAAAAGCATTTCTTACAGATTCTGATTTGAACATATCATCATCAGAAACGCACATAATTCGCCATGGCATTCCATTAGAATTTATCTCTATTGATTTTCCTATTTCCATCAAAGTTGATGCAACATCAGTTGGTTTTGGTTCACTTCCAATTTGATTTAAGATTGGCGCAATATCATTTGGTGAAGTTACATATTTTAACAATCTGTCTGTAATTGAATAAAGACAAATACATGAATCTGGAGTTTTTGTGTCTAACATTCGCTTTAATGCGTTTGTAAACAAAGACTTGCCTCTATCTGATGAAACAAAACTTGGATTATTTATGTAAATAAGATAATTTACATCACGACTTTCAAAAAAATCCTTGTTATTGGCTCTAAGGCCAACTTGCAAAACAACATCATCCCCAGTTGAAAAAATACTACTTTGGCTAGAATGCACAAATAAAGATAATGGATTAGATTTTTGTGCTCTGTAAGGAAACGCAAAATCATCAAGATAGGCTTTTGTATCAACCTTTGAGTTTGCGGGAATTGTACCAGTTGCTAAAATTGCTGTTACAGACTCTCGCCCTGATTCCTTGTGATTCAAAGCAAAAATACAAGAAAAACAACAAAATAAGCAAATTCCGATAAAAAGTTTCTTGTTCATTTAATAATGCCTCCAAGTAAAGTATAATTCAAAAAAACTGTTAATCCCAAAGTTTTTCAGGATAATATCCATTTTTTATTTTGTTTGCAATTTCTGATTTTACGATTTCTCTATCTTCTGGATAAGTCATTCCAAACCATTTTTCTTCGGATGGATAAACTTTCAAAGTTCCTGCCTTAGATTTTACAATTCTACTTGCACCTTCAGGAAGATATGCTTCGGCTTTTAAGCTAGAAACATTTTTTGCAACAAAATCATCCCAATATTCGTGGAAAGTTTTGAAAGCAGATAAATTAAAACCAAAAAAGTTCATTGAAACAGTTTCTTTTCCAGTAAGATAGATTTTTTTATCGTTTCCAGTTTCATCAGTTACAAGTGAAACAATTTTATCATCTTCAAAACTGATTTTTGTGTGTTCTTCCATTGAAACTAAAAAATCATTTTCTGTGCGACAAATTCCGCGGGAAACAGAACCAACTTTGCTCATTGTGTTTTCAAGAATAAAAGCTACCATTGCGTGTTCAGTTGAAGTTTCACTTTGACTTGAAAGATGATTTGCCATAATTTCGAAAGCACTTTTTCCGTAATAATCATCAGCATTGATTACAGCAAAAGGAGTTTTAAGTACGCTTTCGGCACACATAACTGCGTGAATTGTTCCCCAAGGTTTTGTTCGCTCTGGATTTTTTTGAGCTAATTGTTCTTGTGTAAAAATCGATTCTGGAGATTGAAAAACATATTCAGCATCAAAATTTTTTGCAACTCTATCAAATAATCTTTCTCTAAAATCTTTTTCAATATCTTTTCTGATTATGTAAACAACTTTTTCAAAACCACTTCGTTTTGCATCAAAAGTTGCAAAGTCCAAAAGAGTTTCGTTGTGTTGACCAACTGCGTCAATTTGTTTGATTCCACCGTAACGACTTCCCATTCCAGCAGCAAGAACTACTAATGTTGGTTTCATATTTTAATTTTCCTTATATACTGATTTATTTTATTGCAGTTTCAAGTGCAATTTTCATCATTGTTGTAAAAGTTGATTGGCGCTCTTCGGATGAAGTTGCCTCACCTGTTGCTATATTATCAGAAACTGTGAGAATTGATAAGGCTTGTCGGTTAAATTTTGCTGCCAAAGTATAAAGTTCAGCAGTTTCCATTTCAATTCCTTTTACGCCATATTTTGCCCAAAGTTTCCAATTTTCGTTTTCATCGTAGAATAAATCACTAGAAGCAACAGAACCAACTTCCACAGCCACACCTTGTGTTTTTGCAAATTCGTATGCAGATAATAACAAGTCAAAATTTGCAGTTGGCGCAAAGTGAAGATTTCCAAATCGCTGAGTAAGCAAAGAAGAATCGGTACAAGCACTCATTGCAAGAATAACATCCCGTAACTTTACATCTGGGCTTACCGCTCCACAAGTTCCAACACGAATTGCTTTTTCAACTCCGTAAAATTGAAATAACTCATTTGCGTAAATTGAAAATGATGGTTGCCCCATTCCTGTTCCTTGAACTGAAACTGGAATACCTTTGTAAGTTCCAGTAAAGCCAAACATTCCCCGAACTTGATTATAGCAAATAGGATTTTCTAAAAAATTCTCTGCGATAAACTTTGCTCTTAATGGGTCTCCCGGCAACAAAACCGCTTTTGCAATTTGCCCTTCTTTTGCTTCGATATGTGTACTCATGGTCTAAATTATAACACATAAACCTAAAAAATGATAGGAAAATTTTGAAAAAGAAAATGCCGCGAGGATTGGCTCAGACCTACGCTCTTCACAGGGGGATGTGATTATTTTTGTTGAAAGTATTATTGCAAGGCATGAAGACGACATTCAGTTTGTAATTGGAAAGGTCACACGGATTCGAAATGTCTAACGACATTTCTGATGGGGAAAGGCTTTTGTATAAAAGAATAAATTTAAACTAGAGTTTTCTTAAAGTTTGTGATAAGATATCTTCTATAAATAGAAATGAATTTGCATTTCACGATTTTTTCAAAATAAGGAATTTATTATGGTAATTTTAACACTTAACTGCGGTAGTTCATCCGCAAAATATCAAGTTTATGATTGGGACAACAAAGATGTTCTTGCTTCTGGTGTAGTTGAAAGAGTTACACAGGAAGGTTCAGTTATCACTCATAATGCAAAAGGAAAAGATGAATTTGTAAGAGAATTTCCATGTCCAACACATAAAGAAGCTGTTGAACTTATCATTGATACAATTACAAATAAAGATGTTGGTGTTATTCCAGATATGTCAGTTATCGGTGCTGTAGGTCACAGAGTTTTGCACGGTGGAGATAAATTTACAAAATCAGTTATCGTTACTCCAGAAGTTATCGAAACTTTCCGTTCTGTTCAAGATTTAGGTCCTCTCCACAACCCTGCAAATATTCTCGGAATTGAAGCTGCTCAAAAAGTATTGCCAGATGTTCCTCATTGTGCAGTTATGGATACAGCTTGGCACCAAACTATGCCAGAAACTTCATTTAGATACGCAGTTCCAAAAGAATGGTACGAAAAATATGCTGTTCGTCGCTACGGCTTCCACGGAACATCATTCCTTTACACAGCAAAACGAGCAAGTGTTCTTTTAGGCAAAAAACCAGAAGACACAAATATCATTATTGCTCACATCGGAAACGGTGCTTCAATGTGTGCTGTAAAAAACGGAAAATGTTTTGATACTTCAATGGGAATCACACCTCTTGAAGGTCTTGTAATGGGAACTCGAAGTGGTGATTGCGATCCTGCTCTCGCTTTCTACATCATGCGAAAAACAGGAATGACAGCTGCAGAAATGGACACAGCATTAAACAAAAAATCAGGATTGCTCGGTGTTACAGGAAATTTAATCGACCGTCGTGATGTTATCAAAGCAATGGAAGCAGGTGATAAAGATGCAAAACTTGCTTTCGAAATGGAATGTTATCGCTTAAGAAAATATTTTGGTTCATATCTTGCTGCAATCGGACCAGTTGATGCAATCGTATTCACAGCTGGTGTTGGTGAATTTTCAACTCCAGTTCGCGAAGAATGTATGAAAGGTCTTGAATGGATGGGCGTAAAACTTGATCCAAAGAAAAACGCAATCGCAAGAACACGAAACGCAGAAACTTGTATAAGCGCAGATGATTCAAAAGTAAAAATCTTTGTTATTCCAACTGATGAGGAATTAGTTATGACAGAAGATGCTTACGCTTTGATGAAAGGAACTTACGATGTTCACACAAACTTTACATATTCATTCCAAAGCAAAGATTATGTAAACAAAGCTCGTGCAGAAGGATTAAAACGCGATTTAGTAAAAAATCCAGATTTAGCATCAATTCTTGCTGTAAAATAATTGCAAACTAAATTTTGATTTGTAATTTACAAATTTTTTACAAACTTTCAAATGTCATATTGATAAAATTCATTTTGGCTTTTGGAAGTTTTTTTATTTTAAAATGATTTTTTTACAGTTGAAAAAATAAAATGTTCAATTTGCAATTTTTTTTTCTTGTAAAATCCTAATTCCAATGTTAGAATTTTAGTATACATTAAAGTTTAAACATTGGAGTTTTTATGCCTACATTTTATGGAATTGGAAGATCATCAGTTGACATTTTTATCCCAGTAGAAAAAATACCGCTCAAATATGCCGATCAAAATTTAACACGACTTTCAAAAGATGAAATGGAAAATATCTTACCAAAACTTTTGAAATTGGCAAAAGGCGAAGTTCGTAAAGTTGCAGGCGGAATGACCGCTAATGTGGTAAAAATCGCTTCGTACTTGGGAGCAAAATCATTTTACACCAGCACAGTAGGTAACGACGAAAACGGAAGATTCTTTGAAAAAGAAATTTCAAAATATGGAGTTTGTGCATTTCACGACAAAACAAAAGAAACCATCGGAACTTTTGTTGTTCTTCATCAAAAAAATCCACAAGATATTCACGGAACATCAATTTGTTTTGCATCTCCTGGAGATTCAGTTGATATTCACCCAGTTCAAATTAGAACGCATTATCTTTCAAATGCAGATTGTGTAGTTACAGAAGCAAATCTTATGGAAGATGCTCCTTTGTGGGAAAAACTTATCGGCGAATGTATCGAATATAAAAAACCGCTTTTAATCAACATCGGAACTTTGAGCATGACCGAGTATGTTGGCAAGCAATTACTTGATTTATACAAAAAAATTCCATTGATTATCACAGGAAAAGAAGCAGAAATCAAACTCATCGATGAATTTTTGAAAAAGAATTCTACAGATTTGTTCAAAATTACAGAATACGACGGAAGTTACGATAGTCCGCTTATAATCGAACTTGGAACAAATTGCGAATCAAAGGCTTGGTTTGAAGGAAGTAGTTATTCAACTTCGGCAACTTCAGTTGGTTACTTTGATGAAATTGGTGCTTGCGATTGTTTTACAGGAAGTTTTATTACAAGATGGTTTTCTATCGCGAAGGATTTTCACGACAGAAGAAAAAATGCCGCAGCCATAATCGATTGCTTGGATTTTGCCAACGAAATGGCACAAAAAGCAAGAGCAAATTACGGTTGCGACATCCTTCAGTAAAAATAAAATTATTTTAACATTAAGCAACAATAGAATATTTTACTTTCTCCATAGTTTCTTTTCCACAAAGTTTTTCGATTATTGCAAAAGAAAATTCCAAAGCAGTTCCAGCACCTCGAGAAGTAATTAAGGTGTCATCAATTACAACATTATCAGTTTGATGAATTGAACCTGAAACTTTTTCTTGCCAAGAACTACCTGCAAATTCTGCAAAATCATTTTCCATTGTTGGATAGCAAGTAAATTTTTTGTTTTTCAAAATTCCCAAAGGAGAAAGAACGATTACAGGAGCGGCGCAAATTGCACAAACTAATTTTTTATTGTTCCACATTTTTGTAATCAATTCTTGGGCAGTTTTACAAGAAGCAAGATTTTTTGTTCCGTTCAAGCCTCCAGGCACAACAATCGCATCTGGTAAATTTTCATCTGTTAAATTTTGCATAAAATCTTTTACACTCATATCAGAAGCAACTGAAATTCCACGAGAACCTTTTACTAATTCATTTCCCACAGTAAGAACTTCAACTCCAGCGCGACGCAACAAATCAACTGGAGCAAGAGCTTCAATTTCTTCAAATCCATCTGCCAACATAACGATACATCTTTTCATAAACACTCCTAATCAAAGTTTGCAAAAAACAATTATCTCCATGGAAAAATCAAATCTAAAACAGTTCTATGACCGAGTTGCTCTTTGTCTTCGGCAATAAGTTCGGCCCAAGGAATTTTTACTTTTCCTAAAAAGTTTTTTCCTTTAGACTTGCTGATTTCTTCTTGATTTTTTTCTAGCCAATCGTATTTGTACATTCTAAGTTTTACAGCATTACATTGTGCTAACATAACACCAGCAACACTAGGAACTAAAAATACAAATACAAAAGAAATAATATATAAAACTACTGAATAGAAAAAGAAAAATATTGAAAATCCAAAATTATCTATAAAAAATAAAAAGCATTTTTTTAATGTTTTGAAAAATCCACCATGCATATTTACATACAACGAACAGAACCATTGTAAAGATAAAATAACAAATACATAAATCCAAAATAACAGAATTAACAATGCAAATCCAAAGATGCTTTCATTTTGTGCATAAAACGGAAATGTAATTAAGGCTGTAATTATTAAAAATGCAACTAATAAACCAAAAGGAATAGCAACTTTGCAAACTTTTGGTAGATTTCTAAAAAAATCCTTAAATTCTACAGACTCAAAACAAGCAATTTGCTGAGAGATTTCTGCTATCGAAAAAATCGGAATGAAAATAATCGCTGTTAATATGAAAAATAATGCAACTGATAAATAAATATTAGAAATTACTGCAGAAATTGCAAAATATCCACCAATACATAAGGCTAGAAGTAACAAATTAAACAAAATAATTTGGAACATATTGTCCCAACCATCAACAAAATTCTTTTTAAGCAAAAATTTAATCATATTGAAATAATATTTTATTGCTAAACTATAGTCAATGGTCCAAATGAATGCTAAAATGAATTACCTATGGAAAATGATTTATTAAATATTCAAACTGACATAACAAGAATTTCATCACTGATAGCAGAAATTCACACAGATGCAACAAATTATCTTGACGAACAACTAAAATTGCATGATTTATCAGAAATTACAGCATCCCATGGATTTATTTTATTTATTCTGTCTCAAAACATAGATGAAACAACTGGCGATTTAATTCCAATGGCAATGAAAAATATTTCAAGAAAAATTTATAAAGATAAATCTACAACAACTGTTTTAATTAGAAAATTAGAAAATTTAGGTTATGTAACAAGAAATAAAAAAGACCAAGACTCAAGATTTTCCTACATTTCTTTAACAAATAAAGGCTTAACTTTTTCAAAAAATTTGAAAAAAATCTCATCAGAATTATCAGAAAAATTTTACGCTGGTTTTTCAGAAGAAGAAAAAAAGACTGTAGTCTCTTTACTAAAGAAAATACAGTCTAATTTTGAATAAATCTTATTTTGTAAGTTTAAGTTGCTTGCCAAATTTATTTTTCTCAAGAAAATTTAGTTCGGCAAATTTTTAATCTATTTCCATAATCTACGAGGATCCATGCTTTTCCCATTTTTGTAAACAGCAAAATGCAAGTGATTTCCTGTACTCAATCCTGTTGTTCCTACTGTACCGATAATTGTATTTGTATATACATACTGTCCTTTTTTAGCTCTAATTTCAGTCATGTGAGCATACAAAGTTTTGTATCCTGAATGATGTTTTACTTCTACATAATTTCCGTAAACTGTATCATATCCAGCACGAGAAACTGTACCTGACAAAGCTGCGTAAATTGGAGTTCCTGCGGCACAAGCCATATCAATTCCACCATGGAATGTTCGCTTTCCAGAAAATGGATTACTTCTCCATCCATAATATGATGAAAAGTAATAATTGTTTCTATGAAGAGGTCGTGTAAATAAATCCCCGTTGATTTCTTGACGAGTTACCCAATCTAATTTTGCATCTGGCAAAAATAAAGTTGTTCCAGCTTTCAAAGATACATTTTGTTCTAAAGAATTTACTCTTGCACATTTATCAGAAGCAATTTCGTATTTAGCACTAATTGATTCAACTGTTTCTCCATCTGCACGAACTGTGTACATAATTCCAGGCATTGAAGGAATTTTGAAATAATCTCCAATCTGAATAAGACGACTTTGTTTTACACCATTTACACTGATAATTGTATCTTCTGTAACGCCATATTCTTTAGCAATATTTCCGATATAATCGCCGTCTTTAACTCTGTAAACGATATATTCCAAAGTTGGTTCATTATAAACTGAAGTTTCTTCTGCCAAAATTATATCATCATAAGAAACTGGAGCCGACAAAGTATCATATCCACCTTGTCCGTTATTATCTTCTTTTTCACAAGAGAAAAAAGTAAAAATCAAAACTATGCAACAAAGTGCAAAAAATCTATTTTTAACTTTCATATTTTATCCTTTCTTATTTAAACCTATCAAATAAGTTTCAAAAGATTCAGTTCTACAAGCTTCTGGCTTAAAACCTCGTGCAGAAGTAAAAATTTCTCGCATTTGTTTTAAAAGGTTTTGTTGGTCGCCACCTTGAAAAATTTTTACGACAAAATTTCCACCAGGAGCAAGCATTGTTTGAGCATAATAAATCGCCAACTCAACAAGCCCTGTAGAACGAGCAGTATCTACAAATTTGTTTCCGGTAGTACGAGGAGCTGCATCACAAATTACAGATTGATAAAATCCGCCTTCCATTGCCTTTGCTCTAACTTCTTCGTCGTACAAATCCCCTTGGATAAAAGTTAAATTATCACCTTTTACATCTTTTGCTAGAGGATTTAAATCGATTGAAGTTACATGCCCCGTACCTTCCAAAGTACGCAAAGCAAAAACAGTCCAACTTCCTGGAGAGGCACCTAAATCTAGTATGCGAGAATTTTTTTTAAGCATACCAAATTTTTCATCAATTTCTTTTAATTTATAAACAGACCTTGCCGGATATCCTTCTGAAAAGGCTTTTCTAGACCAATAGTCTGGTTTTTCATAGCTATTACTTGCCATTGATAATCCTGTTCTAAAAATAGTTTACTCTTTTATTTTTCGGCAAAAAAAAGTATACTATTAGTATGAAATTTGATTATACAACGAAAATTCAAAAAATAGAAGATATTTTAGATAATTTTGTGCCAGAATTGCAATCAAACGAAAATGATTTTTCTTGGCAAAATTTGAACTTTTCAAACCTTCCTGCTGGAGTTGAAACAAAACATTTTAATCAACTTATTTTACCTTGCAGAAATTTAATGAAACTTGGCGGAAAAAGATGGCGTCCAGTTTTTATGGTTTTATGTTCTGAACTTATTAAAAATGAAGAAGTTGAACTTGCCTACAAATTAACTCCGCTTGTAGAACTTGTTCACACAGCAAGTTTAATTCACGACGATATTGAAGACGGAGCAGACGAACGCCGAGGACAACCTGCAACTCATCTTACTTGGGGAATTGATACTGCCATAAACTCTGCAAGTTGGTTATATTTTTCAGCTTTTTCTGTAATTGATAAAGAAGTTAGCGACCTTCAATTAAAAAATTCATTTTACAAATTACTTTCTATGCAACTTAGACGACTTCACCTTGGACAAGCCATGGATATTTTTTGGCACAGAAATCCAGAAGAAATTCCAACCAGTGAATCTTACAGCGCAATGGTAAGAATGAAAACTGGAACTTTGGCATCCCTTTCGGCACAAGCTGGAATTATTGCAGGTGGTGGAACTTTTGAACAAGCCGAAGAACTTGGAAAAATCGCTTCAGAAATTGGAGAAGGATTTCAGGTTTTAGACGATGTTATCAATATCACAACTGGAAACAAAGGAAAAAAACGCGGAGACGATATTATCGAAGGCAAAAAAAGTCTTCCGGTAATTTTGCATCTTCAAAAAAATCCAAGCGATAAAAAAACTATCATCAAAAATTTTGAAATTGCAAGTAAAGAAGGAATTGAAAGTTCTGCAGTTGAAAATACAATTCAGTTGTTGGAATCTTCTGGTGCAATTACAGAAGCAAAAAAATATGCTTCAAATATGATTGAAAACTCTTGCAAAAAAATTAAGGAGCTTTACAATAATAGTGATGCTAGTTTAGCAATCGAAAATCTTTTTATGAGTTTGTTATAAGAAAATGCTAGAAACTTCTGAAAACTTAAACATACAAGCTATCGAACTTGCCTCACAAGGTTGCTACAAAGAAGCCATCGCTTGTTTAAAACGAGCATTAGTAATTGATAAAAAAAATTATTTGTTATGGTACAATTTAGGAATTACATATCGCGATTCAGGTCATCCCAAAGATGCAAAAAATGCTTTGCTTCAAGCCTACAACCTAAATGATATTGACGAAGAACTTTTGGAAACTTTGTCTTTAGTTTGTTTTTCTCTAAAAGAAATTGATGATGCTTTTATGTACGCAATGGAAGCAATCGATTTAAATCCAACTAACGCACGATGCTGGAACAATGTGGGAGTTTTTTATTTTTCAGAAGAAAAATATGAAGACGCAGCAGATGCCTTTGAAATAGCAATTTCTATATATCCTCAATTTTATGATGCACTCTTCAATCTGCGCGATACATATTTAGAACTTGGAAATAAAACTGGCGCTGACGAATGTAGTGCAATTATGAAAAATCTAAAAAAAACAGGAACAATTTATGGTTGATAATGCCCTAATAATAAATTTGTCAGAAAATGAAATTCAAGTTGTACCTTTAATCTCTGACGCTTGTATAAATTGTGAAAAATCAGGTTGCGCAAAACAAGGAAAACCATTTTCAGTTGTAAATCCTAAAAAAATTGAAATCAAAAAAGGCGACATCGTAAAATTAAAAGCAAATCCCACAAGCCAAACTTTACAAGGATTTTTTTCGCTAATAGTTCCGATTTTGGGAGCAATTTTAGGATTTTTTCTAGGCGGATTTTTAGCAACCAAATTTTCGCTTAAAAATGTAGAAATGTTCCAAGCGGTAGGCGTTTTACTCGGCTTGATAATTACAGCAATTTTAGTATTTATCTTTTCAAAAAAATTACTAAAACTACGCAAAACTGAAATTGTAGAAGTTTTGTAGGGAAAGAAGTTTTTTTAATAAGAAAAATTGTTTTTAATTAAAATACATTTTATTTTTGGTATTTTTCTAACATTTGTGCAGTTTCAAGTAAAAACTTACGACTGTTAGAGTCTAATCGTTCTATAATTTTAAATATTTCCTCGTAAAGATAATAATCACTTTTTTTTGCTGTATCGGCTAAAAATTCAGAAATATCACATTGTAGGTATTCAGCAATAGCTGAAAGTGTTTCTAAGTTGACTTTAGTAATTCCTCTTTCAATTTGGCTAACATATCCCACCGTTACAGAAATTGCTTCTGCAAGATTTTCTTGAGTTTTATTTTGCGATTTTCGTTTATTTTGAATCCTTTGCCCTAAAATATAAAAATCCATTCCCATGGATTCTATTTTCTTAGTAATAACTATATTTTAACAGATACCTATTGCTAAATATTTAGTTATAGGTATATAATCTAAGTATAATTTTAATTAAGTTTGCGTTGCAGACTTTACAAATTTTTTTATAGGAGTTTTTTTATGAAAAACAAAATTTTATTTGCACTTTTAGTGCTAGTTGTTGCTTTTAGTTTGGTAGGATGTGGACCTTCAGAAAGCCAATTTTATGGAGTATGGAAAGCTGATAGTTCTATTACTCAAACATACGAATTAAAAAAAGATGGTAATTGGTCTTACGAATGGAACAATCTCAACCTTCTTATCATAAGAGAATATGGAACTTGGGTTTGGAATGGTGATAATACAGCAAGTTTAACTGATGAAGACGGTAATGAATTTACAGCAACATATAATACTTACTCAGAAGAAGTAATAGATGAAGAAACAGGCGAAGAAGTAACAAGGTATAAATTTTATTTGCTAATTAACGATGTAAAATATTGGGAAGTAAAAGAAGAATATAATAGTGAAGAATAATATTCTCCATACTATTAACTAAAAAAGCACTACTTACTTACACATGGTAATTAAGTAGTGCTTTATTTTTTTTGCACAAGTAAATTTAGAAATATACAAATTTCAATTAAAAAAAACTAACAATTCTCTCTTGCAAGTTTACTGATTGCATCTGCCATTTCTGAAAGTGGAACTTGTCTTTGAACGCCACCGTATTCGTAGGCAACTTTTGGCATTCCGTAAACGATAGAAGATTCTTCGTCTTGCCCCAGAGTCCAGGCGCCTTCACGACGCATTTCGGCAAGTTGAGCGGCGCCGTCTTTTCCCATTCCAGTCATAATTACGCCTAAAGCTCGGTTTTGGTAGCATTTTGCAACTGATTCAAAAAGTACATCAACTGAAGGTCTGTGACCGTTGCACAAAGGAGCATCACTTAATCGTACGATAGTTGCTAAAGCACGCTTTTCAACATACATGTGCATACTTCCTGGAGCAATTAAAATTCTTCCAGATTTTACCAAATCTCCGTCTTTTGCTTCTTTTACTTCCAAAGGACAAATCTGATTCAAACTGTTAGCAAATTCGGCGGTAAATCCTGCTGGCATATGCTGAACAACCAAAATCGGCTGAGCAAGATTTGGATCAATTTTTGCAAAAACTTCTCGTAAAGCATTTGGACCACCAGTTGAAATTCCGATGGCGATAACTTCAATTTTTCCTGGCTCTCTATAAGGTTTAATTTCTTCGATTTCTTTTTTCACTTGGCGTGTAAATCCAAAAGAAAATTTTGATTCAGTTTTATTTGTGTCTGTAGAAATTGATGACGAACTAGAAGTTGAAAATCCTGAAGAAAGTGAAGTTGATGTTGGCAATCGAGTTACAGTAGGTTTTACAACTGAATTGAGTTTAGGTGAATTTGCTTTCATCCTCTTGTATTGACCACCATAAGAAAGTAAAACCTCAGAAAGATTTTTTGCAACATCATTTAAATCGCCTGACTCAGAAGAAGGTTTTGTTAAAAAATCTGCGGCACCAAGACCAAGACATTGCATTGTAACAGAAGCACCTTCTCGTGCAATAGAGGAAAGAACAATTACAGGAATATCAATATTTCGAAGTTTTCGTTCTTTTAGAAATTCAATACCGTTCATTTCTGGCATTTCAATATCCAAAATGATAACATCTGGTTGCAATATTGGAAGTTTTTCTAAAGCAAATCTACCATTCATAGCTTTTCCGATTACGCATAATCCTGGAGTAGCTTCAATTATTCTAGAAATTAAATTACGCATAAACGCTGAATCATCTACAACTAGAACTTTAATATCATCCATAAAAAACCTCTAAAAATACGCTATTCAAAATCTTTTTGTTAAATATTTTTTTGATACAAACAAGCCCAATCAGTTTTCAAAAATTCAAAGCCTGTTTTCATACCAAAAAGTGATTCAGAGTGCCCAATAAAAAGATATGATTTTTGTGCCATGGAATCCCAAAATCGATTTATAGTTGCAAGTTGGGCAGCTTCATCAAAGTAGATAAGAACATTTCGACAGAATACGATATCTAAGTTTCGTAAACCTGAATCATTTTTTAAGTTGTGATAGTCAAATCGGATACAATTCATCAAATCGCTACAAACTTGATAACCGCCTTCTGTTTTCAAAAAATAAGAATTAAGATATTTTTCTGGGATGCCAGTAACTCTTGACTCTGGATAAAATCCTTGTTTTGCAACCATAAGTGATTTTAAAGAAATATCAGAAGCTGTTATTTGAAAAGAATATGGAGGTGGCAAAATTTCTTTTAAAATCATCGCCATTGTGTATGGTTCTTCACCTGTAGAACAACCTGCACTCCAAATTTTAATTGTAGATTCACAATTTCGTTTTTTGTTTTCTATTACCTTAGGAATAACATAGTTTATAAAAGCATCCCAATGTGCTTGATTTCTAAAAAATCGAGTAAGATTAGTAGTAACAGAATCGAGAAAAACATTCATTTCCTCTTTATCTCTTAAAATTAAATTGTAGTATTTATCAACTGTATCGAATTGTTTTTCGCGTAGTCTTTCTTTTATGCGACTGTCCAATATTGTACGATTTGTTTCTGAAAATGTAATTCCACTTTCATCATAAATGCGTTTACTAAAAAGTTCAAATTCGTAATCTGTTAATAATTCTACCATATTTAATAATCCTCGATATTTTATAACATTGTACAATACGAATACAAAAAAGTAAATCAAATGTTTTGTAAAATCTTTGTAAGATGTTGACAAAAATCATACTAGATGTGAAAATTAGAACAATGAACAAAAAAATTCAATTATTTTTTACTTCACTAACAATAATATTTTTTCTCATTTTATTTTATGGCTGTTCACTTGATTACGCTTCTGATGTTCCAGAAAAAATTAGAGCACCAGAATTTACTTTTGAAAATCTTTCATTAACAAAAATAGATAAAGGCAAAAAAATTGCAGAAATTCAAGCAGAAACTCTGGAACAATATCATAAACTTGATGCTTCATTTGGAAAAAATGTGTATTTTAAATTATTCAATGAGAAAAATTTAATTGAAGTTGAAGGAAGTACTGATTTGCTTTCAGTTGATAATAAATCACAAATTTATACAATGCTAAATTATGTTTCAATAACATCTTATGAGCAAAATATGAATATCCAAGCAAAAAACTTAAAATGGAATAACAAAACTGAGCAATTAACAAGTTCACAAGATGATGTTGTTACAATTTCTAATTTGCAAGAAAGTTCAAAACCTGGATATGTCAAATCTGACTCAAAAAGCACAAATCAAATCACTATGCAAGGAAAAGGATTTTCAGCAAGTGGTGTAACACGACAATATGCTTTTAAAGAAGCAACCACAGGAAAAATTGTAACTCAAGATAAAGAAAAAGATTCTATAGGTGAAAATTCAGATGAAAATAAATAAAAAAATTTTAATTTCATTTTATATACTTTTCTCTTTTTTAACATTTATCAGTGCAGAAGAAATTACTTTTTCGGCAGACAAGATGAATGGCTCAACTGGAGAAACAGAATACACAAAACTTTCTGGAAACGCTTTTATCAAAACTGATTCTATGGAAATTCGCGCTGACGAAATCATCCTTTCTGGCAAGGATTTTAGATTTATCAATGCAACTGGGAATGTTTCTGGAAAAAGTATCGAAAGTGAATTTGATTTTTCAAGTCAACAAATGGAATATGACCGAGAAACTGAAATTGCCGTTTTAAAAGGCAATGTTTCTATGATTGACACAAAAAATGAAATTAACGCTTCAGCACAAATTATCGAATATAATCAAAAAACTGAAGTTGCTTATATGCAAATCAATGTTAAATTGATTCAAAAAAATAATACTTGTACTGGTGCAAATGCAATTTACAAGAAAAAAGAACAAACTTTGGAACTTTCTGGAACTCCTCAAATTATTAAAGATAAAGATAATTTTAAAGCAAACGAAATTTTTATGAATCTTGAAACAGAAGAAATTATTTTGGATGGAAAAGTTCGTGGTTCTGTTTCTGATACATCTAGCGGAGAAAAAAAATGAGCGTATTAAAAATAAATTCATTATATAAACGCTTTGGAAAAAAAGAAGTTGTACGAGGCGTAGATTTTTCAATGCAAACAGGCGAAGTTCTTGGGCTTCTTGGTCCAAACGGTGCTGGAAAAACAACAAGTTTCTATATGATAGTAGGATTTTATCGTCCAACAAGTGGCGAAGTTTTTCTAAACGATACTTGCATCACTCGCCTTCCAATGTACAAACGAGCAAGAATGGGAATTTCGTATTTGCCACAAGAAGCTTCTGTTTTTAGAAAACTTACTGTTGAACAAAATATCTGGGCAGTTTTAGAAACTCGAAAAGATTTATCAAAATCAGAAAAGCAATACAAACTCGATGAATTGATTAGCGAATTCAATATTGAAAGAATCCGAAAGCAACCTGCCTTCACACTTTCTGGAGGAGAACGCCGTCGAACAGAAATTGCTCGTTCACTTGCAATCGAACCAGAATTTTTGCTTTTGGACGAACCTTTTGCGGGTATTGACCCAATCGCAGTTTCAGATATAAAATCGATGATACGATTGCTTTCTAAACGAGGAATTGGAGTATTGATTACAGACCACAATGTTCGCGATACTCTTGAAATCACAGATAGAGCAATTATAATTAGTACAGGACAAATTGTTGCTCAAGGTGGAAAAGAAGAAATCCTTGAATCACCTATAGCAAGAAAAATTTATCTTGGCGAAGAATTTAGAATGTAAATTTGGTTAAGTTTTTTCATCATTGGTTCTACTCCTAAAAATTGATAAATTAAAGAAAATAGGGTTAGTACATTAGTCAAAATTAAAAACAAAGAACTCTAAACATAATTATTTTTCTCATAAAGCCTTCATTCCATTGATTTATGTAGGGATTCAAAAGTATTATTTGACAGAATAAAAAACTTATGATATTCTTATTGTGAACTAATCTAGTTTGGAGGATTGATTATGCAACTTATTTTGTATATCGGTCTCCCTATTGCTGGAATTGTTCTTGGATGGACTATTCGCTGGCTTTATGCCAGATTTCAACTATCTGCATCCGAGCAGAGAGCAGAACGCGTTAAACAGGATGCTATAAGAGAAGCGGAAGCTCAGAAAAAAGAAATTTTGCTTGAAGCAAAAGAACAATTAATTCGAGAACGAAATCAACAAGAACGGGAGAACCGTGAGCGTCGTGGTGAACTACAACGCATGGAACGCCGTCTTGTTCAAAAGGAAGAAACTTTAGACAAAAAAGGCTTAATTCTTGATGAACAGGAACAAGCATTCTCAAAAAGAGAAAAAGCAATAACTGAAAGAGAAACAGTTCTTGCATCTGAAGAAGAACGATATCGACAAGAACTTGAACGAATTTCAGGTCTTTCTGCCCAAGAAGCAAAAAATCTGATTATTCAAAATTTGGAAAACGAAGCTCGTCATGATGCACAAGCTTTGTTAAACAAAATTGAACAAGAAGCTCAACTTACTTCTGAAAAGAAGGCTCGTGAAATTCTTGTTACAACAATTCAGAGAATTGCTACAGAAACAACAAGCGATATTACAGTTACTACAGTTTCACTTCCAAGTGATGAAATGAAAGGACGAATTATCGGTCGTGAAGGTCGAAACATTCGAACTTTGGAAACTTTAACAGGTGTTGATATTATTATTGATGATACTCCAGAAGCAGTTGTAATTTCATGTTTTGACCCAGTTAGAAAAGAAATTGCAAAAGTTGCTTTGGAACGCCTTATCTGTGATGGAAGAATTCACCCTGCAAGAATTGAAGAAGTTGTACAAAAAGTTACACGGGAAATTCAGCAGAAAATCTACGAAGAAGGTGAAAAAGTTCTTTTCGACCTTGGTATTCATAACATGAGCCAAGATGGAATTAGAGCATTAGGTAGACTTTACTTTAGAACAAGTTATGGTCAGAATGTTTTGAATCACTCAAAAGAAGTTGCCATAATCGCAGGAATGATTGCTGCCGAAATCGGTGCAAATCGTGACTTAGCAAAAAGAGCAGCTCTTCTTCATGATATCGGTAAGGGAACTGAAACTGATTCAGAACAGAACCACGCAGAAGTTGGTGCAGAAATGGCTCGTAAAATGGGCGAAGATGCACGCATCGTAAATGCGATTGCTTCTCACCACAACGATATTGAGCCAGAAAGCATCGAAGCTGTTCTTGTTCAAATTGCAGATGCAATTTCAGCAGCTCGCCCAGGTGCAAGACGGGAAACAATGGATAACTATGTTAAACGCCTTGAAAACTTAGAAGCGGTTGCAGAAAACTTTAACGGTGTTGAAAAAGCATACGCTATTCAAGCTGGTAGAGAATTACGCGTTCTTGTAAACAACGAAAAAATCCCAGACAGCGATGTTAAGGATTTGGCAAGAAAAATTGCAAAACAAATCGAAACCGATTTAAAATATCCTGGACGAATCAAAATTACAATGATTCGCGAAACCAGAATCGTCGAGTATGCCCGATAGGGAATACTCGATAAGCGAAGCGGCTAGAATACGCAAGATAGAGTATTCTATAAAACAAAAGGTCATCTGTAGCAAATTGTTACAAGATGACCTTTTTCCTTTTAAACAAACTTTACAAAAAATTATTTAAGCAAATGATTATTTATCACAATGCATCCAAGTAAGTTCGTGTTTGTTGTAATTTAAATGAACAACAATGCTGTTTGGAATTTCAGCAAATTTTTGAACCAAAGGCCAATCAATTTCGCCTTGCATTTTTATTGTACAAATCATATTTTTTACCAAGCCACTTTCTAGCCATAAATTCACCCATTCATAAAGACGAGATGGATAACAAATTACATCAGAAAAAATCCAATCGAATTTTCCTAAATCTTCGGGCTTCAAAGTAAAAGCATCGTGTTTCATAAATTCAACTTTTGAATCATTCATTAAATTTTCTACAAGTTCGGCTCTATCAACTGCAAAAACTTTGCTTCCAAGTTGGCGTAAAACCCAAGTCCATCCGCCTGGACAAGCTCCCGCATCAAAACAACGAGAATTTTCATCTGGAAAAGAAACTTCAAAATGCGAACAAAATCGAACCAAGGCTTCTTGCAATTTCAAGTAGGCTCGGCTTGGAGGATTTTCGTGGTCTTCTTCCAAAGTCAAATTTCCAGCAGGCAAAAATGAAGAAGTTTCGCTAGAAGCAATCAAAGTATTTTGGTCGATTAAAGTGTAAATTCCAATGGGATTTTGAGGAATCGTAAAAGGAAATTTTTTAATCTTCAAATTGATGTAAGGAAGTTTTTCTTGAATTAAAGAAGCGCGTCTAAATTGAGTAAATTGATAAGAAGCCCAATTTCGCTGGATTGATTTTAATTCTCTCGCAGCTTCTCCGATGGATTCAAAATGTAAAATAAAAGGATTTAATAAAGTTGTTTTGCTCCAATATGGCAAAATGTTTTTTTCAGGAAGTGAATCTAAATCATAAACCAACAAATCACCATAAACACTAGATGGGGATTTTTCAATTCCAAACCGATTTTTTAATTCAGACTGCAATAATCCAATCATTTCTGGATATGCAAGAAAAGCTATAGAATTTAAATGTTCAATCACAAGTCAATTCCGTCCAACAATTCTTGTTCAGATTCAATTTCGTGTTTTTCTTCAATTAATTTTTCAACATAACTATCAAATTTTCTTAAATCTGGAGAATGTAAAACACTAAAACCAATTTCTGTAGAATCATCTGTATTTTTCTGCCAAATAGGTCGTACAATAATCAAAAAGGATTCATAACAATTAAATCTTACTGGAGAAATTTTCATTTCGTATTCAAAATCAGTATTCGCCAAAAATGATGTAGGAAATCGAACTCTACATCCTACTTTGCTAACATCAACAAACACGCCTGGGAATGGACACAAATCCAAAGCTTCAACTTTTCCCATATCCTCGAATCGTTGATTTTTTCTTTTTTCAGTTTTCATACTCGATAAGAATGCACTTGATACGAAAAATTGTCAAGGGACTCTACACAATTTTGTAAAATGTGAAATTAGTCTAAAAAGAAATTAGTTCTCGCCGAAAAATCCCCAAACTCGCTAGTGCTGCGTTTCACTTGCAAGGCTTTTAGTAAGCCTTCGGCTTACAATCAAGTTTTGTTTCACAAAACTTGCCGGTTGGTTCTTTTCGTCTACACTAATTTCTTTTGTACCCATAATACATTTTGCAAACTTTTTGCGTTCGGGGGAAGTAAGATGTATGTGAAAAAAATTTTTTGAATGATGTTTTAAAAGTTTAGTTGATTTTTTTTGTCTTTAACGGTAAAATAATTATGATTTTCGCAATTTTTTTTGGAGATTTGACAAAAACTTCTCCTGTCATAGCGTCGAAGTTTTTGTCTTAAAGTTTGCGTTGCAAACTTATTATTTACTGTTGTTTCTCATTTCATTGCGAAACAACATAAAAAAAATGCTCCAAAAATTGAAATTTTTCTCGCAATTTTTTTAGGAGGTAGTTATGGGTTCGGACCCGGGAAGTAAGCATAATTTCTCAAAAACATACGCTGCCTCTGTATTCATTTCTTAACATTTCCGTAAAATTGAATTTATGAGGCAGAAAGGTTACTTTCAAGATTAAATTTTGAAAGTTGCTAAACATTCTTAAACAAGAAGGAAGGCAAGCCTCATGATAACTTTTTGGCAACAAGAAAATGGAAAATTCATCCACAAAGAACAAGACGAATTAGAAAAAACTCTCCCTCGTTGGATTGATGCTCGAAATGTAAATCGAGAAGATATGAGAATTTTGGAAGAAGAATTTAGTATCGACCAAGAGCATATTTTGGATATTCTTGACCAAGATGAGCTTTCTCGTATCGAAAAAGATGATAATTACACATTGATAATCTTGCGTTTACCCGTTTTTGTTCCAGATGCGGATATCAGTTATTTTACAATTCCTCTGGGTATTATCCTTTGCGAAAATACAATTATCACAATTTGTTGGACAGATTGCGAAGTTCTAAAAGATATATCATCTAATCGTTTGAAAGGATTAAATCTATCTGACTTTCCTGCATTGATTACTCGAATTTTAAGTCGCGGAGATACAATCTTCTTGCGTTATCTAAAAGAAATTAATCGACGCTCAACTACAATTCAAAATGAATTGCAACTTTCTGTTAAAAATAATGAACTTATTCAATTATTGAACTTGGAAAAATCCCTTGTGTTTTTTACAACTTCGCTCAAAAGTAATCAACTTTTACTAGAAAAACTTTTGAAAACAAAATATCTTTCTTTTGATGAAGATGATAAAGATTGGCTTGAAGATGTTGTAATTGATAACAGACAGGCTATCGAAATGGCAGATACATACAGCGATATTCTTACTGGCATGGTAGACACTTTTGCTTCAGTTATTTCCAATAACTTGAATATCGTAATGAAAAAACTTACTATCATTTCTTTAATCATGATGGTTCCAACATTTATCGTAAGTTTTTTTGGAATGAATGTTCCTCTTCCATTTGAAAACTCAGGATGGATTGGTGTAATTTTTACAACTTTCTTGTGTGGACTTGCAACTTTTATTGCGGCAAGATTGTTGTTAAAAGAAAAATCAACAGAACCTAAAAATAAACCTTGGGTTCTTTTGCGTGAAGAACGAAAAAAAGCAAAATTAGAACGAGCTGAAAAAAAGAAGTTACTAAAAATTGAAAAACAAGCAATGAAATTGTAACTCTTTTTAGCGTAGTAAAAAGTTCTATCAATATGAACTTTAGAACAAACAAAACTATTTGTAACTTTTGTTACTTAAATTTATTATATTTTTAGATTTGGAGGCAAGAGAAAGATGAAAAAATTATTTTCTTATTTTGTTGTTATTTTATTTGCAGTTTCTAGTTTTTATGCACAAAGACCTGTAAATGAATGGTATTGGGTAAATCCTCAAAAAGGAACTGGCGGAAGTGCAAAAAAAGAATTGCTTACAGGAATTGATATGGTAACAATTACAAAAGTTCCTGAAAAATTTGTTATCGGAGAAAACACACAACCTTTTACAGCAAAAATTACAGTTTCACCTTTTGAAATGAATAAATACGAAACTACATATCAACTTTGGTACAAGGTTTTACAAGAAGCTCAAAAAAGAGGATATGAATTTGCAAATCCTGGACAAGAAGGTTCCAAGGGACGACGAGGAAAAGCCCCTACTCAAGAAAATCAGAAAGAACCAGTTGTATCTGTAAATTGGAGAGATGTTATTGTTTGGTGTAATGCATTAAGCGAAATTCAAGGATTAACCCCATGTTACACATACGAAGGTAAAGTTCTTAAAAGTTCTGTAAATGCAGCCGAAGCAGATTTAGTAAAATGCGACTGGCAAGCAAACGGTTTTAGACTTCCATGTGAAGCAGAATGGGAATATGCTGCAAGAAAAACAAAAGATGGACTAATGCGTGGTGACATACCTTCAGGTTATCCAGATGCACAAGATCCAGCCTTTTTAAATATTAAAAACAAAATTTTACCATTACTAACCATAAGTAATAGTGAGCCAGGAATGAAAACTCCAACATGGGCAAATATAAATGGAGAAAAAACAAATATAATTGCTACATCTGGAACAGCTAACGATGCAGGCATTTTTGATATGACAGGAAATATATTGGAATTTTGTTGGGATTGGTACGCATTTTATTCAGACTCATCAACTTATTCACCTGACATTACAATCGGTGGCCCAGAATATGGGAAACTAAGAACTGCAAGAGGAGGAAGCTGGAATCTCTACACTCCTTTCCTTGCAGCCGGAGATAGATACGCTTTTGACCCTTCAGAAGCATACAACTACATTGGCTTTAGACTTTGCAGAACTCTTCCTACCCCACAATAATATAAATTCTAATTAAATAAATTTATGAAAAAAAAGGTCTGTCTTAGAATTTTCTAGTGAAGTGCACCCCAATTATTGGACACTTTAACTAGGCTGATTTTAAGGACTGATTCCTAAATTGTAAAGGGGTCAGTCCTTTTAATTTTACTTTAATTCTTTTTTCGTTGTACCAAGACAAGTATTCAATCAATTCCTTTTTGAAATGTTCAACAGACTCAAACTCCTGTAAATACAAAAGCTCAGATTTTAATAAACCAAAGAAATTTTC
>JAZRJV010000022.1:0-2903 GCA_045645985.1 Treponemataceae bacterium | reverse complement strand
TGTTAGCGTCAATCGAAAATAACCATTACAAGTCAGGCGAAAATCACCAAAAAAAGTCAAAAAGAAAAAGCCACTATTATAATAATTCAAAAGGTTCTACAATAGTGCTAGCCAATAATGCACAAAAAATAGGAGCAAATGAATGAAAATAATAGTGACAAATTAAGTTTATCACAAGCATTGGAACTAATAAAGAACCAAAATAAAGAAAACTTTAGCAATGCAAAAGTTAATTTAGCTGAATTAGAACGGCTTACAGGAATCACAAGAGCAAAACTAAGACGGTTGAAGAAGAACAACTTTCAAGAAGTTCCACATGGATTAAAAGGACAAAAATCCCAAATAACAGTTCTATCAGGATTTACAGGTGTTCTTGATAATTTACTTAAAAACAATGTAACAAATTCTGAAGAATGTTTTAGGCGACTTTTGAAACTTGGATATACAGGCGGAGTAACAACAGTAAAGAATTATATTTCATTACATAAAGATTTAATTCCATCTCCAAGACATATTCTTTCTCCTCAAGGAAACAGAGGTCGACGATATTCAACAGAACCTGGACATTGCTATCAAATGGATTGGGGATTTGTAAAGGTCAGAGATTATTCAGGACTCGAATATCAAACAGCATGTTTTGCAATGATTTGTCATCATTGTGGTCAACGCTACATAGAATTTTTTCCAAATGCAAAACAAGAAAGTCTATTTATTGGAATGATACACGCCTTTATTTATATGGGAATACCACATTATGTTCTAACCGATAATATGAAAAGTGTAGTAATCAAAAGAGATTTTGATGGAAGACCTATTTGGAATCATGATTACGAAGTATTTATGAAAACAATAGGATTTGAAACACGACTTTGCAAACCGTATCACCCATTTACAAAAGGAAAAGTAGAAAGATTGATTCAATTTGTAAAGCGAAGCTTTTTGCTTGGACGAAGTTTTACAAATGTTACAGAATTAAATCGAGAAGCTTTAGAATGGTGTCATTATCAAAACACAAAATATCATAAATCAATTGATATTATTCCACAAAATGAGCATGAAAAACGCTGTTCAACAGAAGTAAAAATTGTTCAGAAAAATCATGAATTAATGGAATATTTGTGTCCTTTACGAAAGATTTCTTTTGATGGATTTGTAAATTATGAAGGAAGACGATTTGGTATTCCTTATAGTTATACAGAAAAAACAGTTAGAATAAGTCGAAATCAAAACGAATTGAAGATTTATTCATCTGATTTATCAAAAGAAATTGTAATACATGATGTTACATGGAGCAAAAAAGATAGTTATTGCAAAGATCAATATGCATATATTGAGATGCCAGAGGAATTTCCAACATCAACAGTAAAAACGATTATAAATCAGTTGGAAGAATCAAAAACTTTTGACAAATTTGCACGTTTTGATTTTAGCTTGGAGGACAAAAATGACTAAAGACTTTGATTTTAATGAACTTGAAAGAACTCTTGAAATCTTGAAAATAAAAATGCATGTAAAAGAATTTGCAGATTTTGCAATTCAAAAAGATTTTACTACAAAACAAATAGAAGCTGTAGTTGAAACATTTAAGATGCTTGCAGAAAAAAAGGAAGAAGCATCTATAGATTTTCTTTTGAAATGTTCAAGATTACCACTAAAACATCCAAAAAACTTTGATAATTTCAAGTTTGAAGATGTAAAAGGAAGAGATGTTGAAAGACTCAAAAGTTTGAAAACCTTAACCGCTCTGCATTCTCATAAAAATATTGCTTTTATTGGACCTGCAGGAACAGGGAAAACACATTTAGCTATGGCTTTTGCTTATGAATGTTGTCAAAAAATGATGAAAGCATATTTTATTAAAATGACAGAATTAAATGATCTTTTTAATGAAGCTAGAAAGTTTGACAAAATAAGTAGAGTTATGACATCTCTTGTTAAACCATCGTGTCTTGTAATTGATGAAGTTGGGCATTGTGTTTTTGATGCTGAAAATACAAGATTATTTTTTGACCTTGTAGACCGCCGTTATAACAAGGAAGGAAGTTATAATATGGTTTTTACAAGCAATAAACAACCAATTTCTTGGCGACAAAATTTTACAGAAGAAGATTCTCTTCTTTGTGCTTTAGACAGAATATTTGACGATGCACTAATTTTTAATTTAGATGGAGAAAGTCACAGAGGTCTCAACAAAGAAATTGTAAGTCTTACAACTAAAAGAGTAAAATCGACTTCGATTACAGAATTGCCACTAAACTAAACAAGGAGGAAAAATTGTGCATTATTGGTCATTTTTGTTTGACGATTATTGGTGTTTTCTGATTGACGCGTGGTGGTTATTTTCTCCCGACGCGAACACTATATCATAACTTGTAACAAATACTTGTTGTGGTACATGCTGTATCAAATTATTGATGAAATATTTGTTTCTTCCATTATCAAATAAATAAACACAATTTTTGAGATTGTTATTCTTCTCAAGCTCATTTTCCCAATCTGATTTTAGACCAGCGGGAATTACAACAAGGATATATCCTTCTTCATCTTTATTTTCTTTTAGAAATCGTTTTATTGTTGTACATGCTACTCGAGTTTTTCCACATCCCATATCTAATGCAATGATAGGATTTATGCCACCTTTCCATGCATTAAAAATGAAATCTTGTGCATCTTTTTGAAGAGTTGACATTGAAGGTTCTTTAAATGATTCGCATCTAGTAATCTCTTTTATAATTGTTTCACATATTTTTTTTGTTTTGTTATTTAAGTCATTAATAAGGCTAAGCTTTTCCTCCGAAATCTGAAATGTGTAATCATAAAGACTGTTTGTATGCAAAATTTCTTGAATAGAATCATATTGAAAAATCTTTGGTCTTCTATAATTTAAGGTTGGGTTTTCAAAG
>JAZRJV010000021.1:0-23456 GCA_045645985.1 Treponemataceae bacterium | reverse complement strand
ATAATTGAATCCTGGCGTATCGATTACAACGAAAAACGGCCACAGAAAGGATTAAAAGAATTGACACCTTGTCAATTCAAAAGTAAACTTAAGAGTATGAAAAACTCGCCTTGATTTTGGTCAATTTTTGGGGTAAGACTACACTCACTTATCTTTTTTGTTTCATCATCGTTTTTAATGATTGTTGCACTACCAGCAATATGATAATCTTCTTTTTTACCAACTGCGTTAAAATCACCTTGTATGATATTATCATTTCCCATATGAAAGCCAGAACTCTGTAATTTACATGTTGCTTCATTTTGTTTTATTCCACATGCACTACAAAAGTTTGCTTCTATTGATATTTCTTTACCACAGTCTATACAATTCTTTGTTTGTGGTAATTTTGTTCCACACATCTCACAAAAAGGTTCTCCTTTTTTATATTCTTGTTCATTATTACAGCCTGGTTTTATGCATTTTACAATCATTTTTTTCACCCTTAATCAAAAATTATTCCTGTTTGTTCAGATACTTTTTTTGCATATTCTTGTTTTTTTAATTTTAGTTTCTCTTCAATTCTTTTCTTTAATTCTTGTTCTTTTTTTTCTTTGCGAATTTGTTTCTCTTCTTCTAATTTTCTTTCTTTTTCTGCTTGTTCTTCTCTTAGTTTTTTTTCTAAAGCTTCTTTTTCAACTTTTGCATTATATTCTTTGTAAGTATCAGAAAATAATTTGGGAGAATAAAGGTAAAATATTTTATTATTATCTTTTTTGAAATGTACAATACCTTTTGCACATATCGGATCATTTAGACTAAAATAATTTTTTTTGTTATTTTTATCATATTTGTATACATCTTCTAAATGACCACTTTGAAAATAACCTTCACTAAATAAACTCTGCTCCATTTCAAACTTTAATACATCATATTTTTCTCTGTCTTTCAATTTATTTTCTAGAAATTCATTCCATTCAAAATCACAATTTGAACATTTTTCTTCACTTATATAATCTATTTTTTTTCCACATTCAGGACAGATTGGATATGGTTGATCTAATGACACATAACAATAATTACAATATTTTGCATTATCATTTAGTTCCATATTACAAATGGGACAGAATGTATGTTTTAACTCATAAGTATACCATTCTGAAAAAAGTTTATCAATTTCTTCAACAGATTCTGCTTTATCAATAGATTCTATTGTTTTATCGTATTGAGGACATCCTCTTTTTTTTGTAATTTTTGTTTTTATTTCATTTTTTTTGGAAGTTAAATTGTCAAAAAATTCTTTTTCCTTTTTTTCTTGTTCAAGATAAAGGTTGTATTTTTTCTCTGTTACCTCTGAAAATATCTTATAAAAGATACACCCTATTACAAAACCTACAAGTAATATATACCCCCAAATATTCTTGGGAATTTCTAAAATTAAAGGTAAAAAGCCTATACTTCCATAACCAATAGCAAAAATAGCACCCCAAAAATGTTTAAAGAATCCGTTAATAACCTTAGATCTCTTTGATACATGATAACCAATTATCAAACAAAATAAATTGTATAGAACTACTAGATGGCTAAATGACCATAACTTACTTATATATAAACTACCTTCTCCACTATAAATAAGGCCAATAATTTCAATAGCGCAATTAACTATATAGAAAATAAATATCTCAAAAAAATTAAACTTTTCACAACTTATCAAAATAGAAATAACAATACATAAGATAAAAGAACTCGTTAATGCTTTTAACCAAAAAAGATTTTTTAATCCACTAGGAATAGTAGAAAAAAAGAAAGGCAATATAAATAAAAAAATTGATACAAAAATTCCAAATATATACACAAAGTTTCCTATCCAACTTTGACTTTCTCGATTATATTTTAGACCTAATATAATGAGTATACTTAGTATAAATACAATACTACCTAAAATACTATTCCCAATAATATATCCAAGAGATAATTCTATACCTGCACCATCAATACCACCAAATCTTGTTGTGCAGGAAGTAAATAAGAGTAAAAAAAAGATGCTTACAAAACTGTAAAGTATTTTTTTATTTTTTTTTGTCATAGTAGGTTTCTCCTTTCTTAAAAAAGCAACATTAAAATGGAAAGCGTTTTTGTCCATTTACTTTCCACAGTTTATTATTTTTGTTCGCCAAGTTTTATGCATAGGGAAGTTGACATCATTAAAATTTAAATCACTATACTTTACAATTGCTTTATCACAAATAGAAATTCCATATCCAGCTACAAAAGTTTGCTTCTATAGATATTTCTTCATTACATTGTATACATTGTTTTGTTTGTGGTAATCTTGTTCCACACATCTCACAAAATTTATTTTTTTCATTATACTCTTGTTCTTTGTTACAGTTTGTACATTTTACTGTCATGTTAGATTTCTCCTTCATAAGTATTTATCAACTTGTTTAACTCATTTATAGCATCTTTAATAGGTGTATTTAATTCACAAACTTTATACAAATTAGTTCCATTGTTGAACTTTGATTTTAGATTTTCAACAGAAGATAATTTTCTACCCGTATCAAGATAAATGTAAGGGGAACCTGAAAAAACGACTAAACCAAAAGCATCATTACAATTATATTTTCCTTCTACTATACAAGATTTATTATTGTATGGATTATTTTCATTTGGGTCGTGACAATAATTTTTTATCTTTTGCTTATCTTTGAAATATTTAGTTTCACATTCAGATCCATTTAATATTTTTTTTAGTCGTCTATGAATTCGATTTATTCGAGATAAGCAATCAATATCATATATTAAATATTGCATATCTGTATCACTAGCTTCTTCAATTTTGTGAGAAAAGTCATAATCTGATGTTAAAGACACTATTCTTCTTAATATTTGATTATCAAATTCTTGTTCTTGAATAAATTCACCAAGTTCCCGCCATGTGATTATATTATCTTTATTAGGAATTTCATCTTTATAAGCATAATTAGATGGAACTAAAAAAAATAAAGCTGTCTTTTGTTTCTCTGATTTTTTTAACATACCAATATAAGTATTTGGATTATTTTCATCTGTAGATTTTTGAGAATCTTCCAATGGGGTATTATTTATTTTTATTTCAATAAAGATAAGCGCATCTTTTCCTTCAAATACAATATCTGGAGCTAAATTTATTTCATTACTTCCATATTTTCCTTGATCTGTGAAAGTGGTAAAATCTTCAAAAGAAAAATTCTGTCCATTTCTGTTAATTAAAAAGTTGACAACTTCTTCCCTTATATATTTTGGCTCTTCGTTTAAAAATGAACTTAACAATTCCGTTACAGTTGTTTCATGTATACTCATTTTTTTTATTTTTATATTCCTTTGTTTTCTAATAAATTATTTATTTCATCAAGTATCACTTTTGTATTAATTTTATTTATTTTTTTGTAATACCAATTTTCGTTAGTTTTTTTATATCCAGTTCTTCTGAATCTTTGTATCTCTATAAAATCTTGATTTATATTTTTACTCGAATAATATGCTATAAAAAAATTGTTCGGAGATTTTATTGTCATGTTTACAATTGATGAATAATCGTACCCAAACCAAATTAAAATTTTTTTATTTTTTATTCTATAATATTGCCCAAAGTTTGTTGTTTCTAATTCATATTGAAAAGTATTTCTTTCTAATGAATATTTTTTACTTAATTCTTTATAAATCTTCTTTGTAATAACAAGTCTTAGCCACCAAATACCAATATAATTTATTGGCTTATCAATTTTTTCACGAACAAAAAAATCACTTCGCAAAATATTTCTTTCAACTCCCATTTACATTCCCTCCCCACATTCAGAACAAAACTTTGTTCCAGTTGGATTTTCTGCTCCACATCTTAAACATCTACAAATTGCTGGTTGTAGTCCAGCAGCGCCTGCAACAGCTTTAATGGTTGTCTTCATAACATCAGTGTATCTTTCTTCGTGAAGTTGACTTGTTTCTTTTGTTCCAGAAACCATTTCTCGCATTAAAGCCATTTGTTGTTCCATAAAAGAACGCATTTCTTCTTTTTGTTGATTTGCCATTTCAACTTGACTTTGGAGATGTTCTCCCTTAAATTTTTCTGCAAGAGCCTTTGCAGCTTCTGGACTTATATTAGGATTGATAGCCATAATTTGTTCAACACTCATTCCGGCATAAGCATCTAATTCCATCTTCTTTAACTCTACAGTTCGTTGATGTTCTGCGTTTTCTCTTTCTTGGCGAATATTTTGCAATTCACGCATAATTTCAAGTTTAGATTCTTGTTTTTTACGCTTGATTTCAAGTTCAGTTTCTGCTTGTAATTTTTCTCTATTTAACTGATTTTCAAATCGTACATTTCCAATTTGAAGTTCCCAATCAAGTTTTTCCTTATCCAAGATTTTTTCATTTTGAATAGTAGCAAGTTGAATTTGTTGAGTATCTGATAAATTTTGTAATTCAGCTCTATGTGCTATTTGACTTTCTAGAACAGAAATTTCCTCTTCTCTAAGTAATTCTGTTTTTCTAATTTGACCAATTGCAACATCAACTTCTTCTTGTGCTTGAGCAGTTCGAATAATTCTTTGTGCTTCAAGCATAAGGGCGAATTTATCTTTTTCATCTTCTGCTAAAAGATTTTGCTGGTCAATTTTATCCATTGCAGCTCTAAAATCTGCTTGGCTTTGAGCTTGTCTTAATTCTTGTTGATTTTTTTCGTCATTTAATCTATTTAAGAAATGATTTCTATTTGTTAATTGCTCAAGTTCTAATTCTGCAACATAGAGTTCTTCTTTTAGTTGTTCAATTTGTCCAAGAGCTTCACTTGATGTACTAAAAGAAATAATTTTTGAAACAGTTATATATGTATATGCATAATTTAATGCTTTGTTAAATTCTGTTTTCAAAATTTCAGATTGTACATAAAAATCTTCAGATTCAAATGTTGGTAGTTTTTCATCCAAAACTCTAGAAACAGAACTAGCTAACAATTCTGACATTGTATTAAAAGAAACAAACTTTCTATCTAATAAATGATTTTTATAAAATTCATTGATATTTGTAATTTTTACAAGAATGTGCAATGCAACATCTTTTGAAAGATTTCCAATTCGTTTGTTTTTAAATTCATAAGCAAGGGGAAATTCAACATCTCTTACAAGAACAACTGTAATAGGCAAACATTTTTTATTATGAATACCAGCCTTTTCTGCATTTTGTTTATTCACACCTAAAAAGAAATCAGAAAGTTTAGCAAGAACAGATTTTGCACCAACTCCAAATTCCTTAAATGAATAAGAACCGCTTTCAAGTTCTGCAATAAATTTACCTTCAACAAAGAAAAGTGCTTTTACACCATCTTGAATATTTACACCAGAAACTTTTCCATAACTGTTAATATCTTCTTCTGTGATTTTAAGAGCAACTTGCCCAGGAATTATATTCCACTGAATATGACCTGAGATAATTGAAACTTCATTTATTTGTTCTAACTTGTTACCACATTTTCCACAAAACTTTTTACCAACTGCAACAATATTTCCACACTTTGAACAAGTTACTCCATCAGTACTTGTTGGTACTTGTGTTTGTACCTCAAATTTATTTCCGCATTTTCCGCAAAATTTTGCTTCGTCTTTTACTTCATTTCCACATTTGTTACAAGTTTTCATATTTTCCTCCATATTATTTAGAAACATATGCTCTTAATATTTGTCCGTCTTCGCTAAAATACGCATCTATTATTTGAACGAATTTTTCATTATCTTTTTTGTAAACTGCACTGTAAGTTCCATCGCTAGTATCTTTGTAAATAATAGGTTTTATTCCATTAAATTCTGGATAATTTGAATAAATGCTGTTATTTACTATTGATTCAATTTTTTCGTTGACTTTTGCAATTTCTAAATTTACAGCACCAAGGACATCTGGCATTGGAATATGTAATTTTGTAATTGATTTTTGAGCTACAAAGGATTTTTGATTTGAGTTTTCACCGAATCTAAAAGATGGGTCTCCATAAAGAGAAAACTCTAGAAGAGTTTTTTTATCTGGTGGATTCAATTTTCTTTTTGATGTTAATTCAGTTCGCGCAACTGCAAAGGCTTCTCCTATTGATAATCCTTTTTTTACAGATTTTAGATATGTTCCAACCATTATATCAGCCGCAAAAATATCTGTAGTTTTTGGCTCTCCATAAGCTATTTTACTTGAACCTAAGAAACCTAAACATTTTGATGTGATAGCTGATAGCAAAATTGATTGTTCCTTTTTATAGTTTATGTAACGAGCTCCATAACAGGCTTCTACACCAAGAATATATAATGAGTTTTGCTTTAAGATATTAGAAGGAGAAAAAGCAGATGGATAATTATCTTTTTCTTGACCGTACCAATCACATGCATCTGTATCTTCTGCTCCATGAAGATTAAAATACAAAAGATTTTTTTCAGTTCCAATATTTTGAATTACAGAACTTGGTTCTAACTTAGGCGCTGTAAAAACTTTATTATTACTTATAGAACTAAATACAAAATTCGAAGGGTTTTCCCATGCTTTAGCAGAAATTCCAACTTCTTCAATTTTATCTACTTTTACAGTACAAAATTTGATATTTTCAAAATAAGTTTTAAAATCATTGAAAGATTCATTTTTAAAAGTTGGCAATCTTCCAACTCTCATGCTATTCTTAAAATCGTATTTTTTGTTTTTCCATGGTGATGAGTTACTTAATATAGCATAAGGTAAATCAGAAGAAATATTATTATCCAGGCGAGTTTTATCTTCGTAATATTCAACAGGAATAATTTTATCGCTACCCAAAATAAACAAATATATTGGACATTTTTCATGCACAACTTTTTCTAAAAGTGAAATGTGAGAATCAACATCTTTTACTTTTGTATTTATCACATTGTTTGAAACATCTAAAAGAAAATAGGAAATTCCATGTTTTTGTCTTTCAGAAATAAAATCTGCAATCAATTCTAATAATTCATGTTCAGAAACAGAAAGCTCATTTGAAAGAAGTTGAATATTAGTAAAAATAAGTCCTATTTCATCATCACAATCATCAATCATAGAAACAAAATCTGATGTCCAACTTGAACTTTGAAAAACTGTTAAATAATCGGAAATATTAAAATCTTTCGCAGATTCAACTGTGTTTTCGTATTGAGTTATAGGACTTCCACATTCTTCGCAAAATCTTGTGTTAGGAGTTAATTTCGCTCCACATTCTTCGCAAAAATTCAAATTTCACTCCTATTAATTTCATCGATAATAAATGTTCCTGTAATGGAATCTGTTTTACCTTTACATTCCACAAAAAGTTCTTTATATGGCAAAAACTCTTGAATACTAAATAAAGGAGAATCTTTGAATTTAAGTTTTACTTTTTCTACATCAGAATTTTGTAAATACAAAAAAGCAGCATCACATTCACTTTTTGAACCAATGTTTATGTGTTCTATATGAAGAGTACCTTTTAGGGATTCTCGTGCATCTAAAACATTGCGTTCATTTTCGTTTTTGGTTTCTTCTAATGATTTTGATAATTCATCCATGTCAAAGTTCTCCTTATCTTCCCGCCACGCCCTTACAACGCAGGTGAATGTTTCCCTTTACCAACTCCGCTTGGATGGCGAGTACAAGTTGTTCCACAAAGTGTCTGCAAGGATGCAAACTTTGCACCACAATATTTGCAAGTGTATTGAGATTTTTCTGAACCTTCATACAACTTGTGTTTTCCTTTGTTACATCCTGCAGGATGATGATAACAACTTGTACCAGTCAAAGCCTGTATGCTCGGAAATTTAACTCCACAATATTCACAATAAAAGTTTGCCATTATAAAACCTTTAGACTCTTTATTTGTTTATCATAAATTTCTTTAATGATTTTTTCATTTTCTTTTTTTATAGATATATCGTCTATGTATTTATTATCAAATTCTTTACAAATATTTTTAGATTTTTTATATAAATAATCAAAATTAAAATCCTTTTCATATAGCTTAGAATTTTGATTCTCTTTTAAAACTTGAGGAAGAATTTCTTTAAATAATTGTTTTATTTCTTCATTACTCAACTTTTCCATAAAACTAAAAAAAGAATCAATATATTTTCCATCACATGCCATTAAATCCATCTTGGATTTTATTTTTTTCAAGCATTTTTCTCTAGATTTTTCAAAATTACCTTTATGTATAAAATAAAAAACTGGAATAAAAATAATCGAAACAATAATATTACAAAAAAAATTTTTACATGAAGAAATTGACTCTTTATTTTTATTATTTTTTCTTGAAAAACTATTACTAATAAAGAAAATAATAATTGCTAGTAAAAGAAATGGAATAAACAATCCTAAATGAAAATCTTGAAATATTCCCAAAAAGTCTGAAATTGCCTCTCCGATATCTGCAAAAAAATTATCTCCAAAATCAGCAAAGGTAGCAACAGATATACCACCAAGTATTACTAAAACAGCAATAACTAAACCTACATTTGAAGAACCAACTGTTTTAAGCCAACTTCCAAAAGTATCCTTGGGTAAGTCAATAGAAGAAAGGAATATTTTATCACCATTTCGCTTTATGACTCGTCTATTACAGAGTTCTAAAAACTCTTTTTTTATTTCATCTTTTTGCATAATAAAATCTCCATTAGTAAGTATTAGTAAATAATTTAATTTACTAATACTTTACTCTATCTAAATTGCTTAAACTTTATTTGAAGTACCAAAATTTGCAATAAAAGACTTAAATCCATTTTCAATCTTATCTACTAATTCTGGATTATTAATTTTATTTTTCATATCTACTGCAAATCCTAAAACTCCACCAACAGAAGCACATAGAGGAATAGCTAATCCACCTAAAATCCATCCTACCAAAGGAATCCAACTAATTAGTAAACCTAAAACAAAACCTGCTAATATTCCAAAAACTGCATTAGGAAATTCCTTTAAAATTAGTTTTAGGAACTTCATGAAAAAATCAACTAAAATTTTTCCAATTCGTAAAATAGTTTTACCAACAGTTTGTGTTACGCCAAGAAGTTTTTTCAAAATAGGTTTTATTTTATCACCATGTACACCAAAATCTTGATTATCAATCCAATCTTCGTATTCTTCTGTATCTTCAAGATCCGCATTCATAGTTTTTGCTTGTTCTTCAGTTATAGTTACAGTTTTAACTTCACCTGTAAAAGGATTTTTGAAAGTTAATTCATCAGAAACTACGGAGTCATCCTTATAACAAGATTGAAATTTTCTTACATCTTCCTCTGTAATTCCAAGTTCCTTTATCATTTGTTCTTTTGTATATTCTGCCATACATTTCCTCCTATTTGCAGTAATACTAAAATTTCATATAACAATTCCCATAAAACAAAATCTACCCCATCAACTCTATCAAAATACGACAGAGTAAAATAAAATTTTGCTATTATTTCCTTTAGATAAATTATTATACTCTACAGAATATATCTTGTCAAATTTTATTATCTAAAGAGAATTATAAAATATCCTAAAGAGCACTAATAATTTAGTATGACTATTGAAGAAAAATTGGATATTGTTATTACTCGTATCCGTAAAAAAAGAATGGAACAGGGAATTTCTCAGCAGGAATTGGCAAATATGGCAAATTTTTCGCAAAGTTTTTTGGCAAATGTAGAAAGTGGCAAGAAAAAGCCTTCTGTAATGACAATCCTTCGGTTAGCGGAGGCGTTAAATGTAAATCCTAGAGAATTTTTTCCAGAAAACACAACTGATTCTGCAGAAGATATAAAGAAAGAAATTATCAATTTGCTAGAACGATTGTAAATAAATTCTCGTAAGTTAGTTTATCAATTTACAAAAATTTTCAGAAATCGAATTTATAAGATTAAAATTTTCTTCGGTAAAAATTTGGTTTAATTGATTTAAAATAGAGGATTCTTTTAAAATTCCATCTTGATTAGAAATGATTTCGTTTTCCTCTTTGCGAAGTTTTACAAATTGTTCATACACTTTTAGAATATCTGTTGGAGGTGTAACTTCTTCACCTTTCAAAGTTTGATATGGTGAATCAGTTTCTAAAAGTATGGTTTCTAAGGGTAAAGATTTTACACATTGAATTGCGTTTTTATTTCCGTTTAGAATTGGTTTTCCAAAAGAGAAAAATCCATTAATTCCTTTTTTCAAAATTGACTGAGCTTCCACCATTGAACCTGAAAAAGAATGAAAAATCACCGCCTTGATTTTTTTTAATTTTTCGATGCTTTCAAAAATATGACACATGCCTTTTCGACAATGTACAATTATAGGTTTGTCATATTTTATGGCAAGTTCTAATTGTGCGTTCCAAAGTTCATTTTGTTCTGCAAAAGTTGATTTATATTCATCTGTAAATAAATCAAATCCACATTCTCCAATAGCAAAAATTTTGTCATATTTTGTTGTCATATTTTCTATAGAGCTGTCATATTTTATATTTTCAATGTCATATTTAATGTCATATTTTATTGATGGGATGTCATATTTTTCTGAAAAGTTGTCATATTTATTTGTCTTATTTTCTGCGTTTTTGTCATATTTATTATTAAAAGTGTCATATTTTGTCATATTTTTGTCATATTTATCATTTAGTTTGTCATATTTTAGTGTCATATTTTCTGTATCTGTGTCATATTTATTTTGCTCAATGTCATATTTTAATAGAGTTTCTAAATCATATAAAATATTTTTGTCAGGATTTTGCGGATGCACTCCAAAAGTATGACAAATTTTGATTTTATCATTGTCATATTTTTGTCTTATTTTATTGATAATATCACAATTATTTTGCCAATCTTGTAAACTATGAGAACTCGTACAAATTGAATAATGTCCTATTTTGTCATATTTAGAAAAGAAAAAATCTATCGCCTTTTCAACTTGAGGAATATCGCATAAGTGTAAATGTGCATCTAGTAGGTGAAAAAAAACATCAGCCATATAAATAATTATATCACAAAACTTTTACTAAACCAAATAAAATTACTGCCGAAAATATAGTGTACATAAAATACTTTTACAAACTGTATTTTTATTGGAGGAAATTTTATGCAAAGTTACTTATTAAAGAGCCACTCACAAAGCAATGATTATATGACAATTCTTGAAGAAGTTGACGACGGATACATCGTTAGAATTGTAAGAGACAAAGATGGCTACGAAGAAGTTGTTACAGATTTTATCAGCAAGATGCTTTTTGATAGTTGCGTTAGAACTGGTTACATCACAAAAATTGAAAACGAAAATTTAACAGCTATCACAGCTTAAGTTTTAATTTCTAAATTGATAGATTGAAGATGATGCAAAGCGCGAATTATTTTTAGTCCGTCAAATTTACAATGAAAGGCAACTGCTAATTTTTGTGGAGATTTTTTATTGTTTTCTACAATTAAATTCCAATCAGAAAAAAAGTTGTCTTTTAATAAAAAAGAATACAACCCCTTACATTTTTTTTCAGCTTCCCTTTGCAATTCCAGAGGGAAGTTTTTTTTATTTAAATCATTAAATAAATTTATAAAATTTTTAATTTCAAGATATTCTTCATCTTTAAATAATTTTGCTTTTGAAAAATTTCCCTCAACAATTTCTTCTAAAGCTTTTCCTGTACCAAACAAAACCCTATCAGAAAATCTTGTGGCGGGCATAACTGTTGTTTGCAAAACTTCAATTGGATTTAAAATTTTATTTGGATTTTTACTAATTACATTTTTTATCATTTCTTGAATAAAATAAAAATCTTCTCCGGCTAATTTATTTTTCATTCCGCCGCATTCACAATACATTTTATCAGAACAAACAATTATACAACCTAAAGCGGAGTAACAAAATGGTGTTCCACATTCAGCTAATTTTTTAGAATGATTTTTTATGTAGTCTTCGTAAAGTTGAATTGCAGAATTTAATTTAATTGAATTTTTATTTTCATTATTATCATCAGAAAAATTTTCAATTCGTTTATGAAAAAAATTCATTGTGGCACAGTTCATTTTTTGTTCTAAAAAATATTTTAATTGCAAAATATAATTTTCATCGACTAATGTATCAGCATCAAGACATGCTAAAACTTTTGCACCGTGAACTAACGCATAGTCCATTGAAATTTTTCTTGCCCAACCTACTCCTTGTTTTTCTGTAAAAGCATTTTCTCTTGTAAAATCCAAAACTGAAATTTGTAACAAAGATTGATTTTCAGAATCACCATTTTCTGATTTTTTAATTCGATTTAATTCATAAATCATTCTAAAGTTATTTTCTAAAACTTTTTCATTTGAATTTATTTTATTATTCACACAACAAACAACATGAACTTTTGTATTTGCAACTGCACAACTTATTGAAATTGATTTTAAAGTATTCATAAAAGTTGGATATTCATTACAAACAGGAATACAAATTGCAATTTCAGAAAAATTATTTTGAGAGAAATTTATTTCATCTGATTTATAAAAAGATTTTTTTTCTAAATATTTTTTTCTTGTGTCTTTCATTTTATTTTCTGATTTTAAAAAATTATTTTAAAGAATTTATATAATCAACAACTTGTTGTACACGAGTATCTTTTGTTTTTACATCACGATTAAGCCAAAAAATATTTACGCCTTTTCGTTCCATTCCTCTAAACCAAGTTTCTTGTCGCTTTACAAATTGATGAATCGCTGTGTTTAATTTTTCAAACAACTCTTGTTCTGTTAAAATTTTTCCTTGCAAAAATTCTGCAACAAAGCGATACTCAAGACCAAGTCGTTCTAATCGTTCCCAAGAAATTCCTGAATCGTGAATTGATTTTACTTCTTCAATCATTCCTTCTTGCAATCTTTGTTTTAATCGCCTTGTAACATTTTCGCGTAAAATGCTTCGTTCAAAAGTTGTTCCGATAATAATTGGTTTTATTTCTGGACGAAGTGGCATTTTATCTTCTTCAGAATTTCTGTAATTATTCAATTCTGGATTTGATTTTTTTTCTTGTGTAAAAACTTCAATTTCGATTGCACGCAAAAGTCTATGTCGTTCTGTAATATCAGTTGAATTGTGAAGTTTACTTCCAGCTTTAATTTTTAAATCAGATAAAATTTGAGTAAGTTCAATTTCATTTTTTCCAGCCAAAGTTTTTCGTAATTCTTGATTTGTTGGAACTTCAACTAAATCGTAACCTCGCACAATTGAATCTAAATACATTCCTGTTCCGCCAACGATTACTGGCAAAATATTTTTTGATTGCATCTCTGTAAAAACTTTGTAAAAATCTTTTTGATAATTAAAAACATTGTATTCATCTTTTACATCAGCATTATCAATTAAGTGATATGGAATTTTTCGTTCTGTGGATTTTCCTTTATCCAAAATATATTCATCTAAATCTTTTCCAGAACCAATATCCAATCCTTTGTAAACTTGTCGAGAGTCAGCAGAAATAATTTGCGCGTCGTAATAATCTGCAACGCCAACTCCAACGCCAGTTTTTCCAACAGCAGTTGGGCCAAGAATTACGATACAGTTATAGCTTGCTGGAAAATATTTTTGGCTCATTAGTTCACCTTTGCAATTACGCATTTTAAATAAGATGATTTTGGATAACCAGCCAAAACTGGATGGTCTGGTCCTGCTCCAGTCTTTTCTAAAATTTGTACAGAACGATGAGAATCTTTTGCGGCGTGCATTAACATATCACAAAATTTTACTTCATCAAAAAAATGTGAGCAAGAACAAGTAACTAAAATTCCACCTTCTTTTAAAATTCGCATTGCGCGTAAATTTATTTCTTTGTATCCGCCGTAGGCTTTATCTAATGATTTTGCACTTTTTGCAAATGCTGGTGGGTCAAGAATAATTAAATCGTAAAGGCTTCCATTTTTTTCTTCTTCTTTTAAGAAATCAAAAACATCTGCACAAATTGCTTTCATTACTTTTGAAGCTTTATTTTGAATAATATTTGTGCGTACAGTTTCAACTGCTTCTTCAGAAATATCAACTGAAACAACACTTGATGCACCACCATAAAATGCATTCAATCCGAAAGCTCCGGTATGAGTAAAAGTATCTAAAACTTTTTTATTTTTAGAAAGTTCAGCAACTTTTTTTCGATTAAATTTTTGATCCAAGAAATATCCAGTCTTTTGTCCATTTTCTAAATCAACTGTGAGCAAAATTCCGTTTTCTTTAATTGTGATAACAGGATTATGTTCTGAACCTATCCAACCTTTTTTTTGTTCTAAGCCTTCTTTTTCACGAACATCAACATCACTTCGTTCATAAATTCCAAAAGGATGACAAAGCATATTTAAACTTGAAATAATTTTATCTCTAAAAATTTCTGCACTTAAAGATAAAAATTGAACAACTAAAAATACTCGACCTTCTACATCAACATAGCGTTCAACAATTAAGCCAGGAAGATAATCAGCTTCTGCAAAAATCAATCTGTAAGAATCAGATTTTTTGTAGTACATAAATCTAATATCAAGTGCATCTTGAATACGCTTTTCAAAAAATTGATTATCAAAAATCACTTCTTTATTTCGTGATAAAATTCTAACTGTGATTTTAGATTTTTTATTATAAATTCCAGTTCCTAAATAATTTCCAGATTTAGAAAAAACATCAACTTCGCTTCCATCTGGTAAAAGATTTTTTTCATCATGATTTTTTATTGATAAAATTTCATTATCAAAAACCCAAGGAAAGCCTTGTAAAATTTCTTTATCTTCATTTTGTTTTAAAAATAATTTTTCGCGAGTTTGCATTTTAAATTTTCCTTTTTATAGTTGCACAAAATATGTTTTCATCTCGCCCTTACCTTTTACATTCTGAGTTTCAGCTTGTGTGTAAGCAACAAGATTTTTTGTTAATTCGTAAGTATGTTCAGAAACATGAATGAATCCCGGCTTTGACAAAGATTCCATTCGACTTGCAATATTAACTGTATCGCCCCAAACATCATAAATAAATTTGATTTTACCGATAACTCCTGCAACAACTTCGCCAGAATTTATTCCAACACGAATATCAAATTTATATTTTGAAGTTTTGTTAAATTCTTTTACATCTTGCAAAAGTCCTCTGGCAAATTCAATCATTTTTAGCGCGTGATTTTCTGAATCATCTCTAATTCCTGAAATTGCCATGTAGCAATCTCCGATAGTTTTAATTTTTTCAATTCCCATAGAGACAACTCTATCATCAAAACGAGAAAACAAATCATTCAAAGAATTTACCAAATCGTTTGGATCTACTGTAGAAGCAATTTTTGTAAAGCCAACTAAGTCTGCAAACAAAACAGAAACGCTATCAAATTTTTCGGCAATTCGTTTATTTCTATCTTCTTTTAAATCTTGCGCAACATGGTCTGGCAAAATATTTAACAAAAGACTATCGGCTCTATCTTTTTCAATTTCCAAATCCACAGTTTTTAAATTAATCATAGTTTCAAGTTGCAACTGATGAATTTGATATCGTCGAGTTCTCCAAACAAAAATTAAAACAACGATACCGCAAATTAAAACGATAAAACTAATCCAGAAAATTGGGCTTTGATAAAAAAATGATTTTTGTTCAATTTCGATTTTTGCAGATTCATCACACCAAAGTTGGTCAGAGTTTTCTGCAAAAACTTCGAAAGTATATTTGCCCGGTTTTAAGTTTGTATAAGATAAACTTCTTAATGAAGTTAAATTTGACAAAGAAGTTTCAAATGGTGAAAGTTGATATTTGAATCTTACCATTTCAGAAGAAACAAAACTCAAACCTGTGTATTTAATTTCAACTCGTTTTGTTCCCGGTGGCAAAATAATTTTTTCATTTATTGGAAAAGAAACTCCATCAACAATTACATCTTCGATATGAACCAAAGGCGGAATTTTATTTGACTTAGTTTTTAGCGGATCGTAAATTGCAAAACCATCGATAAGTGTAAACCAAATTCTTCCAAGTGAATCGCACATACTCAAACTTGTAGAAGTAACTCCGCCTGAACGCAAACCATCATTTTTGTTGTAAAATTTTGGTTGCATTTTTTGAGAATTATCTTTTAAATAATTTTCGAATGAAGCTAAAGGAACAGAAAAAATTCCTTTGTTACTTGTCATCCAAACTGTATCAGTATAATCAACTAAGATTTGAAAAACTGCGTCAGTTCCCAATCCGCTTTGATAATTAAAATTGAAAAATTCATTTCCGTCAAATCTAGAAATTCCAGTTCCTGTACAAATCCAAAAGTTTTTATTTTTATCTTGTGTAATTTTGAAAATTACATTTCCTGCCAATCCAGAATTTGTGGTAAAAGATTTTACAAATTGATTATCTTTGAAAACTGAAACTCCACCACCGTCTGTTCCAATCCAAATTGAACCATCATCAGCTTCGTATAAACACATAATGTATTCATTTTCTAAACCGTCGTCGGTGCGAGTGTAATTTGTAATTTTTCCATTTGAATCGATAACAGAAAGTCCAGTTGTTGTTCCAACATAAATTTTATTATCTGAACTATGAATAGCAACTCGAGTTCGGTCTCCAGCTAAACCATTATTTTGATTCCAAAATTGAATTTTTCCATTTGGAGATTTTTTTATCAAACCGTATTTTGAATAAGCGCAAACTAAAAGTGAATTATCTGAAGCTAATTCAATATGACGAATACGAATATCTTTGCACATTCGAGTTAGTTCATCTTCGATAAAATTTCCTTTGTAATAACAAAGCAATCCGTTATCAGTTCCAAGCCAAACTTTTCCTGCGTTATCTTCGGCAATACAGTTTACAGAAGAAGGAATATTGATTGTCTTAAATTTCCCTGGACTCATTTTTTCAACGCCACCGCGGTCGGTTGCAAGCCAGATATTTCCTTCTCTATCTTCTAAAATTTTTGTTACATTATTATCTGATAAACCATGTTCTTCGGAATAAAATGATAATTCACCATTTTTTAAAAGAGCAACTCCTTTTTCGGTTGCAAACCAAACTGCATCAGTAGAATCAACATAAATATGATTAACTGTGTCGCCAATCATATTTTGTTCTTTTCCTAAAACAAATAATTCACCATCTTCTAATTTGATTGCCCCACCAGAAACCAAACCGAACCAAAATGCGCCTCGTTTATCTTGTGCGATAGAAGTTATGATATTTGAATTTAATTGTGGATATCCATGGAATTTTTCGAAAGTTCCAGAAATATAAGTGTACAATCCTGCGTAATTTGAACAAGCAATCCAAATTCGGTTTGCAGTATCACAATAAATTTCGTTTACAAATAAACCAACATCTTCACTTTTAAAAGGAGTGATAATTTCTTGATGATTATTGATAAAAACAACCCCAGAAGAAGTTCCTATCCAAATATTTCCGTTTTTATCTTCTGTAATATCACGAACAGAATTACTTGGAAGTCCATCAGCCATTGTAAAAACTGTGTAAGTTTTACCTGAAATTTTTACAAGACCTTCATCATTTGAACCTACCCAAAGGTTTCCTTTTGAATCTTGAAAAACACAACGAGCAGAAACAACATTAAATTCTGGAATTGAAGCTTTATTCATTACATAAAAATTAACGCCGTCAAATCTAACTAATCCGTCGTAAGTTCCGATGTAAATATATCCTTTATCATCTTGAATAATATCAGTAATTGTATTTCCAGGAAGGCCTTCTGCAGCTGTCCAGTTTCGGCTAACATACTCAGACCAAAAACTTTGCCCATTCACATTTTGTGAAAAAACTGAAAATATTAGACAAAAAAATAAAATACAAATTACTGAAAATTTCTTCATAAAAATTCCTATTTAATTAAATCTGATAAATAATCATCCATTGTGTAAAGGCGACCTTTTGCAAGTTTTCCAGATGAAAGACCGTTTACAATCCATTCTGCAGCACAAACAGCACCGAGGGCAAAACCTTCGCGATTTCTTGCACGATGAGTTAATTCGATTGTATCAGCATTTGAATCAAAGAAAACAGTGTGAGTTCCAGGCACACTTCCAACACGAGTGCTTGAAACATGAAGTTGATTTGGTTGTGGTTTTGAATGAAATGCGTCTACCACAACTTCAGTTTTTTTAGGATTTGCTTTCATCACATATTTTGCAAGGTCAAGAGCAGTTCCAGAAGGACTATCTGCTTTTTGATTATGATGTGCTTCCCAAATTGCGCTATCGTATTCATCATACTGTGACATAAGACGAGATGCGTTTTCAACGATGCGATAAAACATATTTACGCCAATAGAAAAGTTTCCTGCATAAAAAAGTGCGTTATTGTTTTGTTTTACAAGTTCTTCCACTTCTTTTAGGCGTGAAGTCCAGCCAGTTGTTCCAACAACTACAGGAATTCCCAAAGGAAGAAAAGCTTTTATGTTGTTAAAAGCTTCGTCAGGATGTGTAAAATCAATTACAACATCAGCATTTACTTTTGCAACAACTTGAGCCACTTCTTCTGATGATTTTACGATATATTTTGCGTCGGGAGTAACATAGTCGATAGTTGCAACAACATCATTTGAGCGTTTAATCGCAATACTTTCTATCATGTGTCCCATTTTTCCATAACCAGCAAGTGCAATTTTCATTTTTTGACCTTCCATATAATAAGATATTTTCTATATTATACAGTAAAAAAATAAAAAAATAAAGCGAAGTAATCAAAATTCTGATTACTTCGCTTTTAGAACATTTTTATCGGAAAAATGTAAAATTAGTACACAAGTCTAAAGTTTCTATCACTATCAGGTTGCGCATAAATATCTGGTAACTCAAAGGAATAAACATCAGCACCTAACCAATTATCTTTTTCACCTTCTTTAATGAAAAATTTATATCCATTCCAAGAATCAAATCCAGGTTTTATATCTTCTCCCCAATTAAATGTTTTGGCATAAATTCCATCATTTTGTCTAGTTAGTTTATAATATTCATTTGGTTGCCAATTACTACCAGGGAACATTAAATAAACTTCTGCATTTTCAGAATAAAAGCCTACAACATTAGAATCAAAATGTTTTGGATTATATGTAAAAGTGATATTATCAAAATCTTCAAAACAATATGGAACTACCGAACCTGTAAACTCAACCCAGTTTGTATATATAGTTTCTGATTCATAAAATTTTGTACCATTTGAAACTGAATTACCTTTTGAATCACAAAACCAATTAGGCCAATAATATCTACCTTCTTTTTCGTAACCATACTTTAAACCATCACCATTAAGCCATACTGTCCAACCTTTAAAACCACCATCATAGATTATATCGCTAAATTTATCACCTGACTTAAAATTGCAATATAGTTTATTAGTTCCATTTCCACTTCCTGTCCAAAAGTAACCATCTCCAGCATCTAAGGTTAATACAAGTCCAGTAGTTTCTAAGGTTGGAAGTTTTGCATCTTTAATTGATTTTTGGCGAACTGTAAAATAGTTCATTTCACCTGGTGTGTAGATAGTATAGTCTTTATAGGAATCTCCCCACCCAGCAGGTTTATCAATAAATTCAGTTGTTGTATCAGCGTAAACTAAATTTTCGCTATAAATATATGGTTCAATCATTGACTGCCAATTTTTTATACGAGCAATACTTTTATCATCATCAAAGTAACTATCTTCATTTGAGTATTCTAAGAGATATTGTCTATACAACTTCATATATTCTGGAACTTGAAGAATTTTTTGAATTAAAGGATGTTTTCCATCTGTTAAATTTCCCCAAGTATAAGGATTTGCTTTACCAGCATCAACTCCCAAGTGGCAAACACCTAAAGAGTTATCATAATCATAAGGAATAAAATAAGCTTTTTCGTCTTCGTCAAAATAGAAATAGAAGTTATTGTTATTTATCCAATAATCATCCCACATTCCAAGAACAACATTGATAGCGTAAGTTCGTAAGAATAAATCTCCTGCCATCTTTTCTGTATAGAAATTTTTAATAGCTAATTTATCATTTTCATCATTTACACCATCAGTACAATTTGGAAGATTATGTAACTCTTCCATAAAGTTTAGAATTTGAGTTTTACCTTCTTCTAAATCATTATCACCTTTATAGTCGTAATCATAAGTAACATTAGTTGAGCCAATTATGCCTGTTCTTTCTTCTTCATTAGCGAAAGTAAAAGAAACTTCTTCTTCACCAATTGAGTTTGCATCATCTTTAACGAAGTTTGGACCATTTCCTGATTTCCAAAGACATTTCCAAAGATTTCCTTTGTTTGATGAAAGATATCCTCCTGTTTCTTCTGTGCGTTCTTTTAAGAATTGCTTTTTAATTTCTTCAACCATGGCATAAACGCCGTAATCTACAGTTTCAAAAGTTCCATCTCCCTCATCAATTTGAATAATCAAACGAGTATAAGCAGCACGAGGTGCAATCCAAATTCCATTTTGACGGAATAAATTATATGAGTAAACTTCACGGCTATATGTTGGGTCATCTTTAAATCGTTTTAAGATAAGACCTTTCATACAGTTAGCAAGTTTTTTCTCAACTCCAGCCTCATCTTGTTCATCTGTAATCCATTCTTCAAAATCTAAAGCAAAGTGTGATTGAACATAATCGTTATTTCCAGCGCCATTTCCTAATTGAGGACGGCGACGACTTGTATTTCCGCGGATTCTAAAACCAATATCATTGAAAAACCATTCTTTATTATCTTTTGTAAAATAAAAACCTTTTACCTTAACACTTTCTTCGTGAGATAAATCATAATCACAATAATCAAGATGTTTGTTCCATTCAGAACGGTCAAAAACTAAAACCATTTGTCCTAAAGCATCTGGATTAAAAATATTATCCAAAGATTCTGTTCTTGAATCATAGTTTGGATTTAAATCTTTTGTAAATTTTTCTGTATAAAGTTGTGATAAATCCTCTTCTGTAATTATTGGACTTGCAACAGTGTTAGGGCTTTCTGATTTTATAACACTTTTACTATCATCCAATTTTAAGTTTTCAGGCAAAACAACTTCTTCTCCAGTTACTCCACCACCAGAAGAACCACCAGATCCAGTTGTATCTCCACCAGTTGTATCTCCACCAGTTTTGTCTCCACATGAAACAAAAAACATCATTCCTAAAACAGCCATAAGACACAATGAAACTGTTAGAAATTTCTTAAAAAAGTTTGATTTCATAAACTCTCCCAAAAAATATAAATTAATATTTACCAACATCTAGTTTACAAGAGAAAATTAAATCTGTAAATAAAAATCATCAAAATTATTGCACAAAATAAAGCAAGATGAAATTTTGTAAATGAATAATTTTCAGCCAACGCTTTCGACGAAAAATGTCCCAGTTCGTTAGTGCTGCGCTTCGCTTGCAAGACTTCACTGTGCCATTTTCCGTCTACGCGTTGGCTACAATTTTGCGTTTACGCATTGGTTCTTGCTTTGTTTTGGGCAAGTGGCATAGGATGGGCGGAGTTGTGTAAAAGCGAAATGATGAAGGCATACTGACATTCCGAACTTGACCTATAATTTGTATTTCTTAAAAAAATCCCCGTCGAAGATTTTTTTTTGAAACTTCATCGGGGAATAAAGATTTTATACAAGAATAAATTATTGTGCTACTGCTGAACGCACCACGCGGAAACCACGGTTGTCGTAGCGGTAGTACGGGTAGTTGCTGCCACGGTAAGAAACAGACGCGACGCCAGCGTAGTCGCCCCAACCACCACCGCGGCCGACGCGGCCAGACCCCGAGGCGGCACCGGTTGGGTCACTTTCTTCCCCTGTGCTTACTGTTCCATACCAGTCATAACACCATTCCCATACATTTCCAGACATGTCATATAGGCCTAGTTTGTTTGCTGCTTTTTTTCCTACTTGGTGGGTTCCTTTTCCTGATACATCCTCTATTTCACTTGATGATTGCGTTGTTCCACTTTTATTATTATAACGATACCATCCTACACTGTCTAAACCTGAGTTTTTAAATGCACTATATGATACACCTTCTGCCGTATCTGCTCCACTAAATACATAGTTCCAGTCTGCGGCTTCTGGGGCTCCTCCTCTTGCGGCAAACTCCCATTCTGCTTCTGTTGGTAATCGGTAGCCTGTTGCATTTGCGTTTAATGTTACTGTTGCTGCATATATATAATAACCTGTTTTTCCATTTGCTTGTTTAACTTGTGTAACTTCAATATTGTATGCCTTTGTTAAACCTTCTTTTTCGCTTAATGCATTACAGTACCATACTGAGTCATACCAAGTTAACCCTTCTACTGGGCGTTTTTCTTGTTTATCCCCATTAAATAATGTGTAGCTTGTACTATCTGCTGTACACCAACTTGGATTTCTTTCTAATGCATACTCTGTTCCGTTTACTGTTACTTTTTGGTTTGCCATTACACTTGCATACTCTTCCTGAGTTACTTCGTATTTTCCCATGTAAAAATCACTTAAGGTTACTGTGCGTCCTTCTATAAATACACCTCCATAATTGTTTGTATTTTTTGCACCTGTTACAGTGTCGCCTTCTACAAGTACCATTTCTGGTACAATAATTTTACTGCCTTCATCTACAACAGTTTCTCCATATCCACATACACTACATTCTCTTGTTTTAGTTCCGTCTGCCTCTGTTGTGGCATCATTGTTAGAAACATATTCTCCAAAACTGTGTTCTGCTTTATCGCTTACTTCTGTTGTGTGTTCGCATGTTGCTGCGTGCCAGTGATGAGTTGCGTCTTTTGTCCAGTCTTCTGAATATGTGTGTTTGTGTTCTAGTTTTGCAATTACTTCTGTTGCTGTATATCCACATACTGTACAACTTCTTTCTCTAGAGCCTTCTGCTTCTTCTGTGGCTTCTTTTGTTGTTGTCCAGTTGCCAAAACTGTGTTCTGCTTTTCCACTTACTTCTGTTGTATGTCCACAGGTTGCTGCGTGCCAGTGATGAGTTGCGTCTTTTGTCCAGTCTTCTGAATATGTGTGTTTGTGTTCTAGTTTTGCAATTACTTCTGTTGCTGTATATCCACATACTGTACAAGTTCGTTCTTTGCTGCCTTCTGCTTCTTCGGTGGCTTCTTTTGTTGTTGTCCAGTCGCCAAAGCTGTGTTTTGCTTTATCGCTTACTTCTGTTGTGTGTTCGCAAGTTGCGGCGTGCCAATGGTGAGTTGCATCTTTTGACCATGAATCAGAAAATGTGTGTTCGTGGGCTGGTTCTGGGTCTTTACAGCCGGTTACACAAAAAATAATAACCGTTACAAGTAAAATTGTTAAAATTAAACTAATTTTTTTCATAAACTGTCCTTATGTTGCAATTTCATACCAGAATGTGAAATTACAGTAAAAATTTTTGAGTTTTCAACACATACTTAGTTTTAGTGTGATTTCAACTCAAATTACAGTTTACATCCATTCCCCCCCCAGTCAACTAGGCTTTGTAAAATTTTGTTATTTTTTGATAGATTTTATAAAAATTTTTTTTCAAAATTTAT
>JAZRJV010000020.1:0-99391 GCA_045645985.1 Treponemataceae bacterium | reverse complement strand
TTTTTCTTCTCTTGGTTTTGATGAAATTTATAATAGACCTATCATATTTAATGATAAATACATTTTATCCCACGAACCAGTTTTTATTCCAGAAGATAAAGATTTTATCAACATTCACGGGCACACTCACAATCGATTTGTAAAAGAAGATTTTTTTCTATCGGAATACAACAAAAGTTTTCCAAAGAAAAAGGTGAATCCAAAATCTTACATCAACGTGTGCGTGGACGCAAATGATATGAAACTTCATTGTCTGCGGGATTTGATAGATTTGGAGTAAAGTTTTTTTTTCTAATAGTACGCAAAGTAACTTTCGCTTTAAACCAACAGTTTAATGACATCCAACGCACTTTGTCGTAAACTAAAATCAAGAAAAGGCTCGAAGAAAGACACAGTGGTTATGTTGGTGGTTGTTCCCAGGGTAATCCCGTCTGAGGGCTTTTTCTATAAGAACTCTCTTGACCGAGCTAACTGTAGTATGTTTTCAGTATGGTAATCTGAGAGTTCTTTTTCTTCGTTTATAAGAGGAGAATCTTCTCAATGAGTTTTTATGTTGCAAATGTTGCTATTATCAAAATCAAGCCAGAATTACAGCAAGATTTTTCACATTTTTTCAATGTAGAATATGACAAAATACAAGACGAGAAATTTAAAATTTTTGCAGATGAATTAAAAAAAATTATGAAGAAAATTCCTCAGTGTGGTATTTAAAAGACTGGGATCACTTTGATGAAGTTGAAAGATGGAAGGGGAAATATAAAACTTCTTATGAAAACGGAGTTCTTACATACGGAATTTATTATAATCGAAACAATGGATTCCGAAGAGAGTATATTTGGGATGTGGAAGAGTTTATTTTGGAATATTGCAAAGAAGTAGTAATCTTCCACGACGGCTGGACTGAAGAAGAATGGTATGAACCAAAAAATTGATGTAAACGAACTTGTAATAAAAAATATTTACAATTATTTGAAAAAGAAGAAAATTGATTATAAGGATTTCATCGCTGAACTTTACAAACTCGTTCCCAAAGAAAAAGTTGATTATTTTTTTTCCAACAAACAAGTCGTTGATGCTGATTTGTTAATCGGAATTTCAAAAGTGTTAAAAGAAAATCTTGATTATTTTTGCATTCCTCATATTGAAGATGAAAGCCTTTCCATTGAGCAAGAAAAACTAGTAGAATTGGCGAAAGTATGTAACCAGAATTTTGATGTAAAATCCGTAGATGCTAATGAAAAACTTTTGGAACTTACAAAATACGCTTTAGACAATGAATTAACAAGCTTTTCAAAAGCGGCATATTACCTAAATTGTAGTGTTTCTGAAATTATGGAACTTTAGAAAACGGATATTAAGATGTTTTTCAGTTTTAAGGAAGAGGCGAATATATAATTAATTTTGATTTGTTACATGCAAAGTTTTAATATACGGATTTGATAAACTATGAAAAATTATTTTAAAAACAAATAATTGCATCTTTTGATGGGATTTCTTTCCCCTCATCAATATAGCGCTGTTTTGTAACGCAGTGAAAAACGGCATACGATAAGAAAGTTTGCAACGCAAACTTTAGGGATAAACGCTTCGACGCCATTTTAGGAGAAGTGTTTATCTAAATCTCCATAAAAAATACTTGCCAAAGTGGTTATGCTCCATATGCGAGTTAGCACTTTGACAAGCACAATGATTCAACATATATTTTGTTAATCTTCTTCGATTGGAACATTAATTTCTTCAATTTCGAATAAAGATTTTTTAGTTGATTCATCCATTAAATCAAAAAGTTCTTCAAGGCTAGGGAAGGATTCTTTTTCTTCTTCTGAAACATAATGTTCTAAAAATATAACGGGATTAAACAAAGATTCATGAGTTTCTTCACGATAATCAATTACTAAAATTTCTTCGATTGGCTTATTAAAAATCCAGGAGAATTTGTAAATATTTTCTAAATTCCAAGGACGAGTGTGGTTTTGGCGAAGTCTTATGGATTCCTGTTGATTATATCCTAATAAAATTTGAAGTTGGTCTTTTGAAATTTTATATTCTGATAAAAGATTTGTAATATTTTTTGAGGTTTCAATATCATTTACATTAGGAAAGCGATAAATGATTTTTCCTTCGTTGATTTTTTCTGTATCATCGTAGTTTGTTCCATACAAGTGAAAATCAATAAATGATTCTGGTTTTGGTTCTTCAGAAAGATTTGGAATTTCTTGTACACAGTCTGATTTTTTCTCGTAATTTGGTGCGATGTAGTAAACATCATTGAATTTTCCTAAAACAGAAAATTTTGAAATATCATCAATTTCGCATTCTATCCATTTTGGAATTGGTGATAAAAAAACATCTGGCGAGTTTGTAAAAAATCTGCAAAGACTTAAAAATCTATTTATTGTAGGAAATTTTATTCCTTTTTTATATTGTGAAATCGAAACTTCAGAAACATCTTCAACACCAACTTCAGTAAGAGATTTTAACTTTAGTTCAAATATTTTCATATTTTTTGATAATTCTTCTGCGAATTTTGTTTTATCAATTTCTGGAATAAGAAATTTTGCTTTCATTTTTCACCTCTATAAATTCTAAAATTAAATTTTTCAAAAAGCACTTGCCAAAGTGGTACGCTATATATGCGAGTTATACACTTTGACAAGCACAATGATTCACCAGCGTGAACTCAAAAATGAGCAGTCGATAGAGAATCCAACTGGAAGTTTTTCCCCAACCATAGAAGGTGCATATAGCACAAACATCATTGGGACTTCACAATTTAATATTATCAGAAATAATAAAAAAATCATTAAACTTTTCGTTTAAAAGTTCTCTCGTGTAAAAACTTTAAACCACGAGTTTAATGACAAGCACCGCACTTTGTCGTAAACTAAAATCAAGAAAAGGCTCGAAGAAAGACACAGTGGTTATGTTGGTGGTATATTTCTCAGGGTAATCCCGTCTGAGGGCTATTTCGTGTCTGCACAGAGGTTATTTAACTGGCTGTGGTACAGATTTTGTCCCTAGTGACATTTCTAGCACCCACTTGTTCGCGGAAGAAAGAGCTTTCAAGTGCGTATCCATAAAGGCGATAACCGTCTTTATGGAATCTGTCTTTTCCCCAAAGTAGCGTTTACAGTTGGGGAAATCTAAAGATTAAAGCTATGAACAAAAATTTTTCTTTTGAATTTATAAAAACTGATAGTGGCTGGCTTGATTTTGAGATACACATTCAAAATGCAACTTTTCATTATTCATTTAGTGATGTTGTAAGCACCAAACCAGAAGAACTTATTTTATGGTTAGAAAAAATTTACAACAAAGATTATTGCGAATTCGAATGTGATACAGAAGATTTTTTCTTTTGGTTCGATTACGACGGAAAAGAATTTCGTTTATATGACCAAAATAATTTACTTGGAAAATCTGACGAAAACGCGAATCATAAATATCTTCACGGAGTTGTGAAAATTTCAAGAATTGATTTATGCACAATAATTTACAAAGCCTTTAGAACTTTTGTTACTTCAAAAAAATATCGCAAAGTTTATTGGCAAAAAGTTTCTTTTGAAGAAACTCTTGTTGACGGATACGGAAGTTTAGAAAAAGCTTTAGATTTTGCAAGTACAAAAACTTTATCAGATTTTTATGATGATTATCTTGAAAAAACAGGTTATGACAGATATTGTACTTTCTCAATTTTTAGTGAATTTGAATCAACCAAATTATCAGACTTTCCAATATCATCAACTTTTGATTTTTTAGATTCTGAAGGCAAAAAATCCATGATTTTAAAATACGCTTCCGATATTGAAGGATATGACGGAACCGAAATTCAAAAAGTAAAATCAGAAGTTTTAGAGGATTTGCTGAAAATGACGAATAATTAAACTATCACTTTATTGTATTCTCCTTTTATTGAATTTATTATATCACATAATTTTTGCTGATTTTAACAAAATTGAAAAAATCAGCAAATTTCTTTCTCAAAAACTTTATTAGCAAGAATAGCTTTCTAAATAATCAACTGGATCAAATTCCTTTTGAGGTTTGTGTAGGAATTTTTTAGAAAATTTCCATTTTTTTCGGTTTTGTTTTCCGCAAAAGTTTTGCCAACCGTTTTCCAATTCTTCCTGGGAAAAAAGAGCAATTTTTTGATTTGTTTCTTCATCAAAAATTGTGGTTTCAAAAAATAAATCGTTTATGGCGTCGTTCACACTTCTTGCATCGCATTTTGAAATTTCGATAATCTTTGTTTTGATTTCTTCGGACAAAACTTCTGGAAGAACTTCTGGGCGCAAATTATTTGTTTCAATCCAATTTTTGTAAAAACTATCCAAAACGCAACTTCTAAAATTTTCTTCGGTGTAATCTGGAATGTGAAAAATTTTTAATCGATTCAAAAGTGGCTGTGGAATATTTTCAATTGAATTTGCTGTAAAAATATAATTTATCCCGGAAGCATCGATATTCATTCCTAAATAATTTTCATAAAAGTATTTTGCAGTTCCCTTTTCCAAAAGTGAATAAAAAACTGGTTCGACGCAATCACTATTTCTTTTTTGAATTTTGTCTAACTCATCAAAAATGATTATTGGATTTTGAGTTGGACTTCCATCATTATCGCCATACATTGATTCTGCAATTATTCCAGGTTTTGCTTTTGAATATAGAGAATCAGTTCCTGTAAGAGTGAGACTACTAACATTGTTTCCTAAATCGATTTTTAACGCGTTTCTTCCTAAAAGAATTTTGCACAATGCAATTGCAAAAGAAGTTTTTCCACAACCAGCGTTTCCAACAAGCAAAATCGGACGAAAACTAATTGCCTTATCTTTTCTAAATTCTATTAGTTTTAGACTTTGCAAAATATATTCAACAGCTTCTATTACATTTGGAAATTGCTTTGTAAGATTTTTTGCTCATTGATAGAAATTATTTTAGGTTGACCTTCGAGTTTTTTTGTAACTGCCAAAAAGTCTGATTTTTTATCATCTTCTAGAGAATTACATTTTTTTTCAAATTCGTATTTGTCAAATAAATAATGAATTTCATATTCTTCATTTTCGTTCCAATTTGGAATGCAACCGTTTTGTGTAACAAAATCATAATTTTTGCTTTTACAATGTGGGCAGGAAGTTTCATCTTCCACAAGATTAGCAAAATAAAATTTCTTACAAACTTTGCAGTAAAGGATTTCAAATTTTTCGCCAAAGCGACTTGCAATACGACCATTTTCAAAGATTGTTGTAAAGTCTGCATCATTTTTTTGTGATAATGAAAGTGCTTTGTTTAGAGTTTTTTCTGAATTGTAAAAATAAAGATTTTCTTCTGGCAAATAAATTAAATTTTCTTTTTCAAGATAAATGAATTTAATTTTTAGTTCTTCAAGAACTTCTTGTAAACGCTGATAATTTTTTTGTGAGTTCATAATTTTCTCCTCTTTTTTTCAGTTTCTAAAATACCGAAAGTGATGAAAAGTTTGCAACGCAAACTAAAATTTATTTATGCAAAAAATCCTATTTTGTTTGTGCTTCCAAAACTAGATTTTTTGTTTTTTACGATTTTTATCAATTCAGTTTTTATGGTTTCTGAATCGATTTCTTCTGGGTCGGTGAATCGTAATTTTCCAAAAAGTGCATTGAAATCTCCGCCAGTAATTTCTCCGGAATTAAAAATTTGATTTATCTGACTTTCAGAAAATTCAAAATCTTCAAAATATTTTTTGCAAAGTAATTCAACGCCTTCTTTTTTTAGCGGATTAAAACCAATTTGAAGATTGAATCTTCGGTTTGTTGCAGAATCCAAAGCTTCTTTCATGTTTGTATTGCAAAATAAAATTCCAGGAAATCGTTCCATTTGAACAAGAAATTCATTTACTTTTGTATCTTGATGACGATTTACTGTATTTCCTCTTGCGTGAAGAAATGAATCAGCTTCGTCGATTAAGAGAATTGCGTTTTCATTTTTTGCTTGTTCAAAAACTTTTTTGATATTTTGCTCAGTTTCGCCAACATAAGAATTTAAAATGTCGGAAGCACGAACAATTATCAATTTGAGATTGAATTTTTTTGCGATGGTTTCAACATAGGCAGTTTTTCCAGTTCCGGAAGGTCCGTAAAGCAAAATTCTAATTCCTGAATCTTGATTGAAATTTTGCTTTTGCCATTTTTTTGCGTTTTCTAAAATTTTTTGCACTTTTTCGATTGGTTCAGTTGAGTTTATTGCTTTAGGTTCAAAAAATGAATTTTTACGCAAATTTGATTCATCAATTTTGGTTGAAAAATTTGATTTAATAATGCTAAAAATTTCTACTTCCGAAAAATCTTCAGAAAGTTTTGAAAGATTTGCAACTTTTTCCCAGTTTTCAGGTTCAACTTTAAGTTCTTCGCATAAATTTGAAATTTCGCAAATGTACTGAGTTTTAGAATTTTTTTGAATCAAAAAGTTTGTAAATTGTTTTTTGTATTCTTTTTCAGTTGGATTTTGAAGTTCCCATTTGTAAACCAACTTAAATTTTTCTTCCAAAAGCGAGAAAGTATTTTCATCTTGATTTTGTACCGAAATAAAAGTTGGAACTTGAATAAAATTCAAAATCTCATCTTGATTAAAATCAAAACATTGAGAATTTTCTTTTTCGGAATTTAAAACAAAATGAACTTTGTTGCTAGATTTTTCTTCCGAAAAAAGCTGAGTTAATAAATCATTTTGAATAAAAAGCATTCCGTTTTTTTCTTTTAGTTCACCAGAAATTGTGACAAGAAGAAAGAAAAATTCTTTTTTGCTGATTCTTTGGTTTGGGGTTTTTATTTCGTAAACAAAAGATTTTTTATCGGAACAAAAATCCGAAACAAAATTTTTTACTCGAAACGCACTTGAATTGCAAACAGAAATATAACAACCTTTTTCTTGTTCGTTGCAAATACTTAAAATTTTGTCCAAGGCTAAAAGGTCTTTTACATTTTCTGTGGAGATTGCGTCAACATTGTAATAATCGGCATAAGGATTTGGTTTTATTCTTTCCAAAAATGGATTGCAATTTTCGGTTAGAACAGAAAAAACAAAATCGCTGATAGTCCAATCACTTTCAAAAAATCCAAGATGCAAAAATTTCTTATTGATTTTTTCCAAATCGCTTTCGGAAAGTTTTTGAACATCACTTAGTTCGTTAAAAATTTTTACTCGGTAGGAAGTGTCTAAATCATTTCTAAAAAGCCAATGTTCAATTTTATTGAAAGCAGATAAAATTAAAAACAAAGTTTCTTCTTTCGAAAGTCTGTATGTTTCTTTTAAATTCTGAATTTTCTTTGAGAAAATTAAATCTTTTATCGGATTTGTTTGTGAAAAATTTTCTTCCAATTCTTTTTGAGCGCACAAAGCTATAATCCCAAAAAATTTACTTGGATTTTCTTTTAAGCACTTTGAATAAACCGATAGAACTTCATTAAAATCGTATGCATCATTTTCTTTTTTCAAAGTATCGTAAATTTCTTTGCAGTTTTCTCTTACAAAATCGATGAAAGCTGATAATTGTGCTTTGAGGGTTTCTTCAGAAAATCCTTTCTTCAAAAAATAGGTAGAATATTCGTTTCTGTCTAAATTTATTGTTTTTATGGTTTTACAATAAATGTAAGAAAATAAAGCTTCCAATTTTAAATTTATCCCTGGAGAAAGGGCGGAAGAAGTTTGTAAAATGTTGTTTTTTTCGTTTACTAAAATGTTCATAGTTAAAAACTAACTCAAAATCTTGCTTTTGTAATTGAACTGTTTGTTTAATTTAGGGATTTTTTTTAAACTATTAGTTTAAAATTTTTTTGTAAATTTTACTTTACTTTTTTAAAAAACGGGTTTATTTTTTAATTGTAGGCTTAAGGTAGCAGATTAAGTCTTGAATTTTTTCTTTAGAAGAACAAATAAATCTTCTAAAAATGCTAGGAGGACACAATGAATTTTTATGTAATCAAAAGGAATCGAAAAGATTACGAAATTGAAAAGTACACTCAAGAAGAGTGGGAAACCGTAAAGGAAAAAGTTGACCAAAACAATGTTGTTCATATTACGCAAGATTTGAACGACCCAAAAATTCAGTATTATGAATTAACAGAAATTATCTGGGGAAGAATTTACAACAAATGCTCCGCAACGCATCAAAAAATTTATGTTGATTTATCTTCTGATATTGACCAAATGGAAAAAGATTTTCAAGAAAAATACGAAGAACTCAAACAAGATTTTGAAGAAGAATATAATCAAATTCGACAAAGAAAATTAGAACGCTACAAAAAAGGACAAGAAAGAACTGAAGAATACAACAGAAATCTTATTGAACAATTCAATAAAATAATTCCATTAGAATTAGAAAAAGATGAAGCTTTAAGATTATGGAAAAAATATAATTTTTTAATGCCACCACCAGATGTAATTAGTAAATACAAATTACAAACAAATATGTCGTGGACTGAATTTGCTATGTTTGTTGAAAGAACTTATTAAGAATTTACTATGGTAAACTTTAAATCAGTTTTTTAGTAAATTTTAGCTAAAAAATAATGATTTGTACCACTGGCAAGATAAAGGGTGTAAACATTTGGGCTTAATTCTTTGTAATATATAGAGTTACCGCGTTTACAGAGGGGGTAAAATGTCTACACTTGCAACACTTTTATAAATGCTAGATTTTGACAAAAAATTTCCTATAGTAAACTTTTTTGATGTGGAAATTTTCTTCTACTAGGAAGTTTACTATAGGAAACAAAAGTTAGACATTCCCAAAACTACCTTTAAATCGATAGTTTGGGTAGGTGGAATTTTTTAATTAAAATCTTTTGGGCGTCTTTCAGTCCGTTTGCAGTTTGAACATTCTGCAACGTTTTTAAGTTTGCCGTTGTGGAATAAAGTTTTCATTGCAATTTCACCACCACATAAACAGAAAAATTTATGAGTTGTGAAAGTTGTTCTTGCGTTTTTACTTGCGCCTGCCATAATTAGCCTCCTAGAATTTTGCTGTATCACATTCTTAATGTGAAATTCCATAAAAAAATTGCCAACAGTTTTGAAGTTTTCTTGGCAAAACCAAAAGTCTTAAGACATTTTTAGTTTAATATAAATATTAAGACTGTGCATTAAAGTCGTTCTTTAAGAAATTTTTTGTTCGATGTAGTTTTAAAATCCATTGACAGATTTGTGTTCTCGATGTATAAAGTATTTAGAAATATTTCTAAATAGAAAATTATCTAAATAGGTAGGAGGTTTAATGGCTTTTGCAGAAACATTTAAAGCCTTATCAGATCCTGCGCGACGGGAAATTTTGGAAATGCTGAAATCGGGAAGTTTGTCTGCAGGTGATATCGCATCTAAATTTGATATGACCGGAGCGACGATTTCTTATCATTTATCAATTTTGAAAAAAGCGGATTTGATTCGTGAAAGGCGTGATAAAAACTTCATCTTTTATGAACTAAACACAAGTGTTTTTGAAGAATTGATGCTTTGGTTTAGTCAGTTCAAAAGTTAAGTTTGCGTTGCAAACTTTTTTATTGCAAAACATCATCTAAGAAGTTCATTCGGAATTTGAAAATTCCTCAATCACTTCTTATCAGGAGATATTATGTCAGAGAAAAAATCATTTTCAATAAAAACTTTTATTTTAACATCTGTTGTTTGTCTTTTACCCGTAGTTTTGGGTTTTGTACTTTGGGATAAACTTCCGGAAGAAATTCCTCAGCAATATGGTTGGAACGATCAAGTGAATTGGACTTTGCCAAAGTTCTGGGGAATTATCACTATGCCACTTTTTATGGTTGTAATCAATGTGATTTATCTTTTATCACTTAGGGTTTCAAAACAAAAATTTAGTCCAAAAGTAGAAACAATTATGTCTTGGATTATTCCTTTGTTGAGTGTTGTGCTTGGTTCTTTTATGCTTCTAAAGCCTATCGGATTTGATATTGATGTTTTCTGCATAGTTGGTTTTGTTTTATCAATTTTGTTCATTATAATTGGAAATTATTTGCCAAAAACTGAACAAAATCCCGTTGTTGGAACTCGCGCTCCTTGGATAAATAAAAATCCTGAAGTTTGGAACAAAACACAACGAGTTTCTGGAATCCTTTTGGTGATTATCGGAATTATCAATTTAGTTACATGTTTTTTCCCTTTTGGAAAGTATATTTTTGTGGCAACAGTTTTTCCAGGAATAATTTTTGTGCTAATTTATTCTTTGGTGATTAGTAAAAAAAGCAACAAAGCAACTGAAGAAAAGTAAAATCGGTGGTTGTCAGAAGGATTTGCTCAAGTTCAATTGAAACTTGATTGTATCATTGGCAAAAAGGAAAATCCTTGCCAGTGTTGGAAAATCTCATTTTATTAAGCGACCTTTTTGAAAAGCCTATAAAAGAGATTTTATTTTTTCAAAAATAACTTCAGAGCATTGAAGAAAAAAAACTTTACTCGAAAAAACTTATTGATTTTTGCCAATAATCATATATATTAACTTTAAAGGTGATAGAATTAAAAGGATTGTTTTATTAGAAAAACTTTCGATTAAATTTCAAATATGGGGGAAATATATGTTTTGGCTTTACAATAAAAAAGAGGTTTCAACAAAAATAAAAAAAAATAAGATAGAATTTGATATTCGGGATGGACTTTCGTATAAGCAAAGAAGAGTTTTATTTGCAATCTATTTTGTTGATAAAAGTCCAGAATATGAAGATATTATAACTTATGAACATGGTTTTACTTTTGGCGAGATAAAAAAAGAATTAAAGAGAAATAAATTATCAACTTTTTCTGACAATGAGTTAAACGATATATTAAATGGTTTCATGAATCTAAAATATCCGTTGCTACGCATAAATAAGAATAAAGAAATATGTATAACTCGTATCTTTTCTAACATGTTTGAAGGTCAAGAAGGAACAGATTATACTCAAGATTCTGTTTTGTCCTCGCTATTCCCAAATTTCCTTTGTAACGGAGGCAATGGATATTCATCCCATGATATTTCTGATGTTTTTGAAGCGATAAACTGTTATATAAATGATAGAGAAATCTCTGATGAAAAAATCCATGAAATCTTAAAAGATAAATCAGATTATGACTTGAAAATCATTCTTGAAGCTTTTGTAAATCATAGAATAAATATCCTTGGAAGACTAAACAGAATTAAATATGATTTGTACGATAGACTGTCTAGAATATTGAAATATGGCTCTAAAAAAGAGAAAGAAAGACTTGGACCACATTTATCAATAGAAGAATATGAACAATTAAAAAAGGAACAAATAAAGAAATTTGGAAATATTGATAAAGAATTGATTGAAGAATTTTACTTGTCTTTCATTTCACAAATCAAATTGGAAGTTCAAAAAAAATTATTATGCGAGGGATAATCAAACTCTTGTCTCTTCCTTAATTTGTAATTCCATTAACTAAATTTATGAACATAAAACTATCAGCTTGGGATTGTCAAAAGAATTATCATGATAAATTATTACATAGTGTAAATATTCTTCTTCAATTGTATCATCAACGGATTCTACAATATCTTGAATTTTAATTGTGCCAGAAGAAAATGCAAAATTGCCAGAAATAGATTTATCTTTGGGAGGAGTAACTGCCCGGTGCTTTGCTTCTAATTTTTATTTGGAATTAATGAAAAAACATAACTTGGCTTTAGAAAATAAATTTTCTTTAGAGGAAAAAATGTCCAATAAAATGTCTAATAAAGATAAAGAAAGATTGTTACAGATAATTGAATATCTAAAAATAAACGAGGCTATAAAAAAATCTGAAGCAGCAAAGGTGTTGAATGTAGAAGATAAAACAGCTCAAAGACTTCTTGTAAAGGCTACAACTTTAGAAATTTTAATCATCCTCATCCGAAAAATCTTTCTTTGGGATGAAATTTTTTATTCGGATTAAATTTCCGGAAAAATCGTATTCGTAAAATTTTTCGTTGCCTTTGGAATCTACGGAATGAATCAAATTTTCGTTTGTATCATAGTTAAACCATTTTTCGTCACCACCATAAAATTCGTATACTTTTTTTCCATTTACATAATTTTCTCTGGCGAATTCTTCTATCCAAAATCCTTGTTTTTTTCCTTCGAAAGTGAATTCTTTGTAAAATGTGCCTTCTAAAGCTTCTGTTCCAAATTCTGATATTTCATAAGCTAAATAACAAACTTTGCTTACAAGTTGTTTTTTTTCATTGTAAAAATTTTCCTCGATAAAATCTCCGTCAGCTCCAGATGGATATTTTTGATACAATTCTTTTCTTTCGTCATCGTATATGGTTATGATTTTGCTTCCATCGGCGTCTATGTGAATTTTTTCTTTCATTTTGAAAATCCTTTGACTAAAATTATGAACATAAAACTACGATTTTTTGATTGTCAAAAGAATCATCTTCTATCACTGTATACATAAGCAATTCGTCATCTTCAAATTTTCGATTTCGTAAAAACTTATCAACATTTATTAAGTTGGAATCATCCTTTTTGCAAAAAATACTTAGAAAATAATTTTTAAATTTTACTGGCTCTGAATCGAAGTTTTTTTCGCTTATCAATTTTGTATACTTTTGGGCAATTTCGTTTATGTCAGAAAAAGTTGCGTATTTAATTGAAAATAAATTATTTGTTTCATTTATGCGAAGCTCTTTTATATTTTCAGGGAATCCATGTGTAAAGCCAGTTCGTACTGAAAGCAATAATTCTATCAAATTTTCTAAATCGTTTTCGGAGCAAGGATGAGAACAGTATAGGTCGAACAAATTTTTTTCTTCGGCAGTTAATGATGAATTTTCAGTTTGATTTGAACAGCACCCGATAACGCAAACCGCTTCTTTTTTGTATTCATCAATAAGTGATTTTAGTTTTTGTGCATTGCAAGATTCATCATGATAAAATACAACATAATCTAAATAATCTTGTTCTATTAAATCGCCTAAAGGTTCTATACTGTCTTGAATTTTAATTGAACCAGATGTATCTGAATTTTCTCTAATTTTAAATAATTGATATAATTCTCGAATTTCAACAATTTTTATGTTTTCAAATGAAAGTTGAGTTGCTTTGTATCTATCTTTGTAAAAGTTGTCGTTCATAAAAAGTCCTTTTTTGAAGTTTGTATGATTAATATAGCGAAAAATTTTGAAAAGTCAAATTTTTCTTGGTATGGAAATGTTGTGATTTTTCTCACTAAAATTTGACTTTGTAAAAAATCAATCTATATTCCTTAATGTAAATATTGATATCAAGTTTACAAAAACAAACTTTCTAGGAGTAGGTTATGAGCAAAGAAAATGAATTATTTGAAATTGAAAATGGTGTTTTAGTAAAAGTAAAAAATAAAGAGATTACAGAAGCAGTTATTCCAGAGGGTGTTACAGAAATTGAAGACTTTGCATTCTGTAATTGCAGAAATTTAGCAAGTGTTATCATTCCAAATGGTGTGGTAAAAATTGGATATAGGGCGTTCAAGGATTGTAGAATGCTAACGAGTATAAATCTTCCGGATAGTGTGGTTTCGATAGAATCCAAGGTATTCCAAAATTGTACATCATTAACAAATGTAATTATTCCAAAAAGTGTAAAAAAAATCGAAGCAAAAGCATTCTTTGGATGTACGATGCTGAACAATGTTGTTATTTCAAGTAGCGGAACAAAAATAGAAGTTGGAGCTTTTTCAAATTGTAGTCTATCATTTTCTTTTTACACTCCAGAAGGTGAAAAAATTGAAATAGGAAATATTTGTATAAAAGAAGATTGGTTTTTAGGACCTATAAAAGATGTTTCAGAAATATCTATTCCGCAAGGAGTTGCTGGAATTGCAGCGGATGCTTTTTCTCAATGTAAAACTTTAGAGAAAGTAATAATTCCAGAAGGCGTTACGATAATAGGTGAAGGCGCTTTTTTTGGATGCGAATCCTTAAAAAAGATTGTATTACCAAATAGTTTGACTGAAATTGAAGTGAGGCATTCGAAGGATGTACTTCTTTAGAATCTGTAATTATTCCGCCAAATGTAAAAGTTGAAAAAAATGCTTTTACAGGATGCAGCCCTTCGTTATCATTTTACACACTAGAAGGCAAACAGATTTTGATAAATAATCAAGATTAAAACAAATACGCCCCAGGATAATTCTTAAAAATCGATTATTCTGGGGGATCAAAAAAACAACGAAAGATGACTGGTTCCTAAGATTATATTTGTAGAGAAATTTTACAGATTGTAAATTGTGTGGTAGAATTATTTTTAGGAGGATAGAAAATGAAAGAATTATACATTATTGAAAAATCATATTTTGATTATGTAAACAAAGATGCCGAAGTAATGATTTTAGGAATTACTCCAGGTCCGAATCAGGCTGTTGATGTTGAAGATGCAAAAAGATTATCAAAAAAAGAATTAAAAAGAAAGTATGCATTTTCAGGAACTTTAATGCGAAAAAATTTAATTGATGAATTAAATTATATTTTATTAAACAAATTTTTAAATATTAAAGATTGTAAATCCTTGTGGGAAGACGATTTTTCTAGAGTAGAAATGACTTCTTTATTAAAAAATGCAGTTTATGAAAATAATGAAAGTAAAACTCCATTCAATGAAACTCAAAAAATCAATAAAAATAAACAATTAAAAAATGAATTTGAAAATGGATTTAAAAATGATTGTAAAAAATACAAAAACTTGAGAATAATCATTGCCTTAGGAAAAAAAATTAAGATTATTATTGATGAATTACAAAAAGAAGGAATAATAGACAGTAGTGTAAAAATTTTATCGATTCCACACCCATCTGGAGGAAATAATGGACAAGTTTCCTATTTTTTAGGAAGAAGTTCTAATGAGAAATATAACAATGAAACAATGAAAATGTTTAAGGAATCAAAAAAAATTATAAAAAAACTAATTGAATAGAATTTTGTTGATTCAATTTTTTTGAAACTTTCCGAATTTTGCTTTGGAAAATTTTAATAACAGGGAAAAATAAGCTGGGTTGTAATCATCCTCAACCCAAAAAATACAACACTTATGCTATACCTAATTCCATCTAAATCGCTTATTAAAAAATATCTTTTCTCAGGTCAGTTGCAAACAGTTTCGCAAATAAAGGACCTTCGAACTCCTCTTTTTCATGAAGTCCATTCTCACAAAACTCCGTATAATAACGATTATTTGATTAAGTATTCAGACTTTAAAAAGTTGGAAGGTAGAAATCCTTCTCGCACTAAAAAGAATATTGAAGAAGCGATAAAATCTCGAGTAAAAATTTACGGAAAGTACAAAAAGAAAAATATTGATATTTTTATATTGGAAACTTCAAAAGAAAACTTTAATTCCGTTGGCGAAAAACTTTCTGCAATAGCAAAAGAGGTTGGAGCAAAATTTGATTACAAAACTTTGTCCGAAGAAAATCTTAGAAATTTGACAGACAACTTTGAAGAATATTATGAAGAACATCTGAAAGACTCTTCGCTAACAGATATTGCCACAAATCTTACAGAAAAATTTTTTGAAATAAAAAACAAGTACAACGAGCATAAAATTGCAAATATGAATCGCCTTACCACAAACGGACTTTCAAAATTTTATAAGTGGTTTGAAAATGGATATGTTTCGTATAAGCACATTTTGTCTTTTTCTAAAAATGATTTGAAACTTTCTGCCAGAAATGTTGACAAAAAAACGCTGTTCAATTTGTTTGGATATTTACCATCTGATTCGGATTGTTTTCCGGAAAGTGCGTTGAAATACATAAATAAACTGATAAAAAAATCAAAATTTTCCATTCATAAAATTTCAATGATGATTGAATATTATAAGGGAAATAAAATTACCGACTTTGAATACAAACCACCTTATGAATATTTTTTACTTGGTACAAACCGAAAAATTGACCGTCAGTTTTTGATATATTTTAGTCTTGCGTTGGGATTGTCCTTAGAAGAAATAAAAACTCTGTTCCAAAAATCAAATTGTTTGTTTACCGACTTTTTAAAAGAAGATTTGCTTCTTTGTTACTTTGCAGAAAACAATTATTTTATTGATGTAAAACAACGAGGCGCGTTATTCCGTTATTTATTTAAATCATTTTAAGAGATTTTATAGGAATCAAAAATCCGACGATATTTTACTAGGTCGATAAAATATATACATAAGAAATTTTTGTTATTTGATGTTTTGTTTTACAAAAATCTCAAAATTTTGGGGAATCAAAAATCCGACGATATTTTATCAGTACGATAAAACATATTTATATAAATTTGAATTATAAACTTTGATTTTTAAATAATAATAGCTATATTCAACTTACATAAAACAATTAAGCAAAATTATTTGTATTTGTTAGAAATCTCGTTGAGCATGATTAAAATATCATTTGAAAGTTCAGAACAAAACTGATTAATGATTTTATTAGAAGATTTTTCTTCAAAATCTACTTCCAAAAATAATTTGTATGGCTCAATTTCTAGAACTTCACATAACTTGGCTAAGGTACTAGGAGAAACCCATTTTTTACCATTTTCTATATCATTAATAAAATTTGTGGTAATTCCTGCTTTTGTTGCCAGTTCCATTTGAGATAGTTTAAGTTTTTTTCTGTAGAACTTAATATTTTTTGCAAAAATAGTTCTAATTTCTTCTTCTTTTTTCATAACACGCTACTAGTTAATAAAACAATACTGGTAGTTTTTTATATATTCAACACACTAATAGTTGTAAAAAACAAACTTTTAGTTGACAAAATTTATAACTGCTATTAGTATAAATATACAAACTTTTAGTTTGTAAAAAAATAATTTAGGAGGATTTCTTATGAAATTAGTAAAAACAGCAAGACCGGATTATGCTGTAAATTTGGGTGCAGGACGATTTGTAGGAGCTCAACCTACTTACCAATGTAGAAAGTGTGGAGCCGTATCTTACTCTTCCAAACGACCTGGAAGTTGGGATTTTGGTGGCTGTGGTGGTGATAAAAATAAATCACACGATTGGCAACAGTGCTAATGCACTAAATATTTAAAACTAATCTAAAAGCAATTTATCGCAAAATAATTTGCTTTTAGATTTAATTTATGTTTATGAAAGATTATCATGTTCATATTGGACAATTTAACGAGCTATATTATGATGCTTTAGAAATTTTCGATGTTATTGAATCAACAGGATTAATCTCGGAAGTTCATTATTCATCAACTTCTACTTGCAGAAATGATGTTGAATTAATCGGTATTGAAGAAGAGATAGAATATGCACAAAAATATGAATCTAATTTCTTAAAAGTAAAACCGTATCTTTGGTATATTCCAAAATATGCGGAAGAAAATATAAGTGTTCAAAGTGCAATTTCATCTTTTGATTACTGTGGAATTAAATTACATTCTTTTGCACATCAATGGAATTTTCAGGATAAAAAACATATAAAACAAATCGAAGATATTTTTCTTTGGGCACATGAAAATAAAAAACAAATTTTAATTCATTGTGCAGATAATCAAAGTTGTTTACCGAATAAATTCGAGAAATATTTTAAAATTTTTTCTGGTGCAAAAATCATTCTGGCGCATTCAAATCCAGTTTTTGAAACTACGCAAATGGTAAATAAATACGACAATGTTTTTTGCGATACTGCTTGTATAAATAAAGAAAGTTTTGAGCAATTAAAAAAAGAAATAAATGATACAAAGAAAATTTTGTTTGGTTCGGATTTCCCAATAAACAATTATTGGAACAAATTATTATTCAACAAAAGCAGGTCTCTTTCAAAAGAATATGAAGAAACTTGTGCAATTCTAAAAAATCTAAATTACGAGTAAGGAGCTACAAATGATTTCTAGAGATGAATTACGGCAGTTAAAAGCAAAATTGCTAACTTATTGTTCAGAAAACGATTTGTTTGATGACTACAATGTTGAAGGTATTTTTGACATTGTTGCAGAAAGATTCATGACAAGTGATTTTGAAACGCTTGAAAAAGAAATAAATGAAGTTATCCCCAAAAGAAAATTTCAAAAATTCAAAAATATGACATATAACAACCGAATTATAAAAGACTTGGAAGATATTAAAGAATATAATGAACTATTAAAACGATACGAATTTATATCTTTTATCAGTTATTATTTAAGAGACAATTTAGGTGATGAATGGATTACAAGGCGAGTTAATGCTATGTTTCCAGAATATCTTTTAAATGATTTACAACAAGTTTTGGTGCGTTCTGTAGAACATTATAAAAAAGATAAAAAAAGAAAAGAGATATTATCTAAAACTGGAAAAGTAATTGGTACTATCGCTTTTTCACCATTTTTGCTTTTAGGCGCAATAGCAAAATATTCCTTTGCAGTATCTGATGCAGAAAAAAAACAAAGGCGTTACTATTGTAAATATTGTGGTAAATCTGAAAAAGATCCGCGTTCATTAACAAGTGGTTTTTGTTTACAAAGAACAAGGATGAATGAATATCTAACTTCTAAGCATACGCCTTTGGTCCATCAAATATATGAAGGCAGTGAAAAATCTGAATATACTTGTAAGCATTGTGGTAAATCATTTAAATCTTTTAGTGATCTAGTTAATAATACTTGTATTCCACGATATCAAATGAACAGAGATATAACCAATACTCTTTATCGTGTTGCTATGAGTCATTGTGAGCCAATTTTGTAAAAAAAATATAAAAAATTGCGACAAGTATATTGACTAAAAATATCGTTCTATGCTAAATTCATGAACCCACACTATTTAGTCAATTAGTTCGGTTAGAAAAATCTAATCGTATATTAACAAACGGCATTGGCCAAGAGACAAATTATTAAACAAGAAATCAAATAAACATTAAGCAAAATTCTCATCAAGGGCAACACTTCCCAGTCGTGCACTAGGGAAGGTTTCGTTGTCGGCAGTTCTTTGACATTTTTAGGGAAGGGTTAAAGTAGGCCCAATCGACGAGTTGAGGCGCGAAATGAAAAAACTAAAGAAAGGAAATGAACTATGAATGCAGAAAATTTTATGGGAAACATCGACTTAAAAAAAATCAAAAGTTATGCTGTTTCAAGATTCAAACTTAATTCTGAAATTCACGGAATGCAACATTGGGAACGAGTAGAAAGAAATGGTTTGATGTTATCGCAGTTCGATCCGCAAGTGAACAAAAGAGTTGTTGTCTTGTTTGCTTATCTTCATGATTGTGAACGGGAAGACGACTTTGAGGACGAGGAACATGGACTCCGAAGTGCCGAAAAACTTTACGACATTTCAGAAACTTTGTTGGCAGATTTAAGTGATGAAGAATTTGATTTGCTTTACACTGCCATCGCCAATCATAACGGTGGAGAAGAAATTGGCGAATCTACAGTTGATGCTTGTTTTGATGCAGACAGATTAGATTTAGGTCGAGTAGGAATCACCTTAGATCCAGAAAGAATGTGTACAGAAAAAGGCAAAGAAATTGCTTTAGAACAATTATAATCTATGGTGTAGAAAAAATTTCTTCAAATAAATATTCTATTTGTTGATAGAATCTTCATAAAAATTTTATCATTTTCAGGAGGCAGAAAATGGCACTTTATCAAACTTTGGGAACTTTAGAATTAGAATGTGAAGAACTTATGGCAGTTCACACACCAAAATTTACAAATGAAAGAAAACGCAAGTTATTTGAAAAAACTAAGAAAAAAAAAGAATCAACTTTATCTGGAGATGTAATTGTAACTCGCTGTACTCCAGATTCAAAGGAAATTGACAAAGCTACTTTTGTCAAAACAGATGTAAAAATAAAACAAAATGCAGGATTCTTCAATTATGAAAAAGATAAAGATTCTGCAGACAGAAAAGTATGGTGGATGAATTATGCCGATCCAAAATTATTTGGATTTTATGCCAACGAATTTTTTGCACAAGATGAAATTCAGGTTTTGGAACATCCAATTCTTGCTTGTGTAAGAAGATACCTCTTAGATCCAGGCGAAGAAAATATGGCTCCAAGAACATTAGTTCAGAAAGGGGATGATTTAATTGCCACACCTTATCTTATAGAAAATGTTCCGCTTTGGATGACTGTAGACTCATATCCAAAACTACCAGATGGAACTCCAGTTCGTATCTACGGTGCAAGTTTTACAGAGGCTCCTCAAGAAGCGATAGATGAAGGTTGCAAAGTTTTTCAAGGTGATTTGAAAGACAATATTATGGCAATCGCAGCTCCTTCATTTGGAAGAGGGAAGTATTCTTATGAAGAGATTGAGTTGGTTCTAAAAACTCTTATTTCCGCTTTTTTGCAAGCAAAGGATTTAGCTCCAGAAAAAAAATGTATTGTACATGGTGGAAATTGGGGCTGTGGTGCTTTTGGTGGAAATCTTGAGTTAATGTACTTTGCACAGATTTACGCAGCAAGTGTTTGCGGAATTGATGAGCTTGTTCTTCATTCTATTCAAGATGATGATATTTTTGACGATGCAGAATGGAAATATAAACAGCTCGATAAAGAAATGTCTCTTGAATCTGTTGTGTATTATCTTCTTGAGCAAGGTTACAAATGGGGCCGAAGCGACGGAAACTAATTTAATCTGAAAAACAGTTGATGCAATTCTTCTATATATAAGCAGAGTTTTGTAATCAACTGATTTAAAAAAGTTATTTAAGTAAAACCATCCACATAAAAAGTTAAAAAAAAATTTGACTTTTAAACCAAACAGCATTATATTCATCCAACCTTAAATAATCGGGAAGCGCGCAAAGCGTTTCATCACATCAGTCATTCTAAATTGCTCAAACAAGAGCGGGAGAAAAATCAATGGCAAAAGATGGAATTAAAAAGAGCATTTATGCTCTTAAACGAGAAATTGATGAAGTCATCAATAATTACAAAGAAATTCCTTATGGATGTGGTTACAATATCGGAGCCGAAGCAAGAAAGAAAGCTCAACTAGAAAAAGTCAAAAAGGCATTGGAAGAAAAAAACATACGCCAATTAGAAGAGTTTTTTGGATTAACAAAAGCTGGATGATTAAAAAATCATAAAAAAAAATAAGTCTATCACGAAATGAGAGTATTTCGTGTGTATATTAAAAGCACAAAGCAAGATGCAAAAATTTTTCAAAAAAAAATGAAAAAAAATTTGACTTTTGCTCTTTGTGTAACTATATTTATTAACCCGCCTCAAATGGCTGGGGAAAAAGTTCTTTGACAATTCTAGGGAAGGCAAGATAGGTTTACCGAAAGGTATTTATTTTCAGATGTATTTATTTGAGGTATAAAAATGACAAAACCAAACAGTTATTATTTACGGGAAATTGAAAAAATCTCTCTTTTAACTGTGGAAGAAGAAAAGGCTTTGGCTACTAAAGCATCAAGTGGCGATAAATTAGCAAAGAAAAAACTGGTAGAAGCAAATCTTAGATTCGTTGTAAAAATTGCAAATGAATATCTAGGATATATGGATATCGAAGATTTAATAAATGAAGGAAATTTGGGACTTATGCACGCGGCAGAAAAATTTAATCCTTCTACGGGGAACAAATTTATAACTTACGCAGTGTGGTGGATTAGAGCTTATATTCAAAAAGCTATTCGAGAAACTTCAACAGGAATTAAGTTTCCATCTCATAAGTTTGATGAAATGAAAAAATCTAAATGGAAACTTGCAAGTTTAGATAAAGCTGTGGGAAACGATGAAGAAAAAGCAACACTTGCAGATTTCATTGTTGATGAACGAATTATGAATCCAGAAGAAAGTTTTTTGATTCATCAAACAGAATTAGAATTAAAACAATTTATAAAAGAACTTAAACCAAATGAAAAGGCCGTTATTATCAAGCGATATGGTCTAGACGGAAAAGATCCTATGACTCTTTCAGAAATAGGTTCTATCTTGGGATTTTCCAAAGAAAGAATTAGACAGTTGGAAAGTCGGGCGCTTAATCAATTAAAGAAAAATTTTACTTATTCAAATTACTATGCAGATTTAGTTGCATAACATTACCGGAGTTTAGCAAATATCAGTAGGTGATAATCTAAACTATTTGATTCACAAAGGGTATGTAAGGCAAACGCTTTACTTTCAGCACAAATCGTAGAAGCCTTCGGGCAAAAATCAAATGAAAAGAGGTAAAATATGTTAGGAAACGCACTTATGTCGGTTCGTAATTGTACAGAAAATGAAGCTTTAGCTTTGGCATTCTATCTTTATCAATTATGTGAAGATATCAAAGAGCTTGACGCATCAGAAGAATGTCAGGTTTTATATAATGCTTTGGTTGATAGATTGAATCTAGGAAATCATGTAGATGCAATTTTAAATGCTTTACTTTATAGACTTGAAAGATCAAGACAGCTTACTCCAATTTCGGAAAAAGAAAGATACAAACATCCTTTTGACGCTAACGGAAAACTCAAAAAAAACTATCGCGAAGATGAAAGTATCTATTCAAATTGTGGAGATTGGGAATCAAAATCACAAAGAGATATTAACTTAATTCGTGTGTTGTTTTCTTCAAACAAAAATGATTTTTCAAGAATTGTTGCTCTCACTTTCTTTGCAAAGCCAGGAAGTTTTGATGATAAAACTGTTTCTTTGCCAAATAAAGTAGCAATTCCAAAAAAAATTAAGAATGCTATTGAAGATACAAGTTCTGTTAAGTTTGCTGTTGATACGCTTAAACTTAGCAAAGAAGAATCTCATATTTTGCAAGTTGCTTTTCGGTTGCAAAGCGTAAAAGAAATGTACAAAGTTTGTAATAGTATTTACCACAATGAAAATATTTCTCGAATCGAAATGTATTCAAAATGTTCTGGGAAAAGCCAAAAAGAAATTCGCATGTTGCTAAAAAATGACCAAAAACTAAAATCCTATGGCTTAATCGATAGCGACGGCGATATGGACGAAGACGCTATGGATGCAATCTACGAAAAAGATATGAGGTTGTATTTTGCAGATATCGTAAAAAACGAAAAATCTGTAAAAGCGTATGAGCCAGATTCTTTTAGCGTTTCAAAAGAACAAACCGATGTGGCAGTTCAACTTCTTAAAAGCAAAAATCCATGTAATATTTTGTTGTACGGTGCTCCAGGGGCGGGTAAAACAGAATACGCAAAGGCCTTGATAAAACAAGCTGGACTTAAAATGGTAAGTTATAAAAATGAACTTGAAGTTGCCAATTCGCAAAAAGATGATGTTGAAGTAAAAGCTTTAAGCCGTTTGAATTGTTATCTTTCACTTAAAAAAGAAGATTCAGTTCTTGTAGTTGATGAAGCTGAACATGTTCTTCAAACAAAGACTTTTGGATTTTTTGGAATGGAACTTAGTTCGCCACAAAAGGGAACAGTTAATAAAATGCTAGAAAGTTCTGAAAACAAATGTATTTACATCGTTAATTACACAAAAGAAATTGATGAAAGTACACTCAGAAGATTTACTTACAGCATTAAGTTTCAGTCAATGCCAAAAGAAACACTTCGTTCAATCGCATCTGAAAAACTTAAATCGGTAAATATGTCTCGGGTTCTAAAAAATGACATTCTTGATATGTGCGGAAGTTACAAAATCACTGGCGCTTCAGTTGATAATGTTGTAAAAGCAATTTCTTCATTAAATTACCAAAAAGGAAATGAAGACAAAATTCGTAAAGATATAAAATCTGTACTAGAAGCAAATTCTTCACTTCTTTATGGAAAAAAGAAATTGCGTGATTCTGTTAAGAGCTCCTACAATTTATCGGTTTTGAATACTTCAGTTGATGCTTGTGAAATTGTGGAAATGCTAAAATCCGCTGAAGATTACAAAAAAGAAAATCAGAATAATGAAGTGGCAGAAGGCGTTAGAATGCTTTTTTACGGACTTTCTGGAACTGGTAAAACTGAACTTGCCCGATACATTTCAACTACATTGGGAAAACCACTTTTGCTTAAACGATGTTCTGATTTACTTGGACCATTTGTAGGACAAACTGAGCAATTAATTGCGTCCGCTTTTGAAGAAGCCGAAGCAACAGATTCAATCTTGTTGTTCGATGAAGCAGATTCATTTTTTGCCGACAGAACAAAGGCAAGGCAACAATGGGAAAGAACTCAAGTAAACGAGTTTTTAACTCAAATGGAAGAATTTTCTGGCATCTGTATTTGTACAACAAACCTTCGAAAAATTATGGATCCAGCAATGCAACGAAGATTCCACATTATCAGCGAATTTAAAGCTTTGAACGAAGAAGGAATTACAACTTTGCTTGAAAGTTACTTTTTCAACTACGAGTTTAATGACTCACAAATTAAAAACCTTGTAAAATACAATAGTGTAACACCAGGTGACTTTGGTTCCTTAAAAAGCAGAATGCGTTTTGTTCCAAAAGAAAAATTGGATTCTGATTACATTGTAAATGAATTACTTAAAATTCAGGAAGAAAAACGATTGAATGGTGGCGCTCAGATAGGATTTGCCTCCTAACTGAATTGAGTTTGTTGGTGCGAGGAGTAATTTTCTCCTCGTAATTTATCACTTATATATAGAAGGAATTTTAATTATGTATATCGAACCTCGTTTACCAGATCACACAGACATTTGGACTGCAAACCTTAACAGCAGAATCGTACATTGTTTTGGCGAAATTGAAGAAAATATGGCAGAAAGTATTATTGCGCAACTTTTGTATCTTGATGCTCAGAGTCACGACGATATTCAGTTTTACATCAATAGTTACGGAGGAGATGTAAGTGCAGGGATGGCAATTTACGACACAATCAAACATATCAAAAGTGATGTTCGTACAATTTGCGTTGGAAAAGCAATGAGCATGGGCGCTGTTCTTCTTAGTGGCGGAACAAAAGGAAAACGAAATGTGCTTCCTAATTCTACAGTTATGATTCATCAAGTTTTGGGTGGCGCAAAAGGTCAATCTTCAGATGTTGAAATTGAAGCGATGGAACTTAAACGCTGTAAAGAAAATTTGAACAAGATTCTTGCAGAAAACTGTAATAAACCATACGAAGAAGTCGTAAAAGATACAGACAGAAATTTCTATCTTCATGGTCAAGAAGCAGTTGAATACGGAATTGTTGATTCTGTTTTGTAATCTCGTTTTTGTAAAATAAATAAATTGTAATTATCAAATTTTTCCCCTGAATTATTGGAGTGTAATTTACTTCATATCAGGGGATTTTTTTACGAGTTTTTATAAGGAGAAATTGTTATGTTTTCGCGTGAAGAAATTATGAAAATTTTACCAAGGCCTATAAGAATTGAAGTATGTTGTTATGGAGATTTTCCTAGTGATGATGTAATAAATTTATTAAACGAAATTCGAGAAAGACATAATAAAAATCATGACACAAAAATTGAAAATATTAGATTAAGAGGATATTTTTTTGATGAATATGAAATTGCAAAATCTCATATTGATTACAATGAATTTAAAATTTATGTTGGTAGAAAATTAATCCACGAAGGTAGAGAACCTTCACTTACGCCAAAAACTGAAAAAGTCGGCGATGAATTTTATATGCCAATTCTATCACTTATCGAAGACCATTTAAATACTTGGCATGATGAAATTGTCATGGTTCAAAAAGCAAATAACGCAAAATTGAAAGACCTTGAAGAAGAAGAATATGATGAATTACTTTATGCCTATTATCACTTCAACTCTAATAAAAAAGCTCTTATATATTTGAAGAAACTAGCAAAAAGATATCCTCATTCCAAATATAAGGAAAAATTATGTAGAGCATATCGTCTAGGTTTATATGGATTGAAGAAACCAAAGCGTATTTTTCGGAATAAAAAGAGAAAAAGAATAAACAAAAATTTCTGATGTTTAAAATATTTTCTGCTCTTATCTTGCTGAAGAATTAGTGTAGAACTAAAAAGATATTTCTCTTTTTCAGTTTTAAATCCCCAGAAAAGTTTTTGGACTTTTAAAATCTGGGGATATTAAATTTCATTTTACAAAATTCTATTTAGAAGATATAAAACGCTCATCCCCGATAATTAATTTTGTTAATTTCCAATTATTTTTTATTGGGGTTTTGTTGCCTTTTTTGTATTCTGAAAATGAATATCGAATTTTATTTTCACTTCTTTTATCTGTCCAAATGAACAGGGCAACGCAGGCTAGTTTTCCATCATTGTGAATTGAAAAACATCTGTTAGTGGTTCCGTTTTCTGGAATGATTTCGTCTCCGTTTAGCCAGGTGCAACCTAAATCTTTTACCCATTGTAAAAATTCTTGCCCTTCGGTTTCTGAAATTTCAAACCAAACGCTTTCTTCGTTTCCACATACATCTTTGTAGTTTTGCATAAAATGCCTCCAAAAAATAAAAATATTTTCCACAAAGATGCGTTGCCAGAACTGGCTTTAAAAAAGAAAAACCCATCGACAACGATGAGTTAAAATTGCGTGATTGTTAGCCCATCGTTCAGCCTTTAGCACCTTGCTTTTGCAGGTTGCTGTGCGGTCAAAGGGGCTGTCCCTCACGCACTCTTTATGGTAAGTTCTTTTTACAATATTACAAAAAAGTTGTCAAGGTAGTTTTCAAAGTTTTATAAAATGAAAGTTGGAATTAGAAAATAATTAAGATTTTGGTTTCAAAAGTGGAGTTAAGAATTACTGTTAAGCAGTGAAAATGCATAAATATACAGAATTTTGTGATGAAAAATTTATCGAACGAAAATAGAGAAGAATGACACTCTTAAAATGCTGTATTTCGCATTTTTTTTATGAAATCGATATTATTATCGAATTTTGGGAGAAACTCTCTTGTAGAGCTTCTAAACGCGTCTACGAGGGTATTTTTTTGCTTTTTCGAAAAATGAAAAATAATAATTTTTAGACCTACTTGACAAAAAAGTGTAGTAAAAATGGCTTTTTGCCCGGTAGGCAAGATAAAGAAAAGGCACCCTGCCCCCAGCAAACCCTTACAAAATAAGGCTTTGCTGGGGGCGCCCCATTGTTTTTGGGGATGTCTATTTTGAGCCCCATTTGACTTGACAAAAATGATACGCGAGATTATTACTTTGTTGTAAGATAAAGCAATCAAAAATTGTTGTTCTGTATAAAAATGCAAAATATTTGCATATAAATACATATATCAATATTACTTTTTTAGACGATACTAATATCGTAGTTAAAACAAGAAAATAGGAGGTTATTATGTTTGGAGCAATTTTAGGAGATATAATCGGACAGCCTTATGAGTTCAATCGCAGTCCAAAGACAAAAAACTTTCCATTGTTCAGTAAAAATCCAAAGTTTACTGATGATACAGTTATGACAATCGCAATTTGTGATGGGATTTTAAAAGCTGGACTTGATGCGGACGAAAACACAATGAAATCTTCCATGGCTAAAAGTATGCACTTATGGGGACGAAGATATCAACATGCTGGTTACGGAATGAAATTTTATCTTTGGCTTGCGCGAGATGATGCAAAACCTTACGGAAGTTATGGCAACGGTTCAGCTATGAGAGTAAGTTCTGTGGGATGGTTTTTTGATTCCTTGGAACGAACTAGAGAAGTTGCCCGATGGAGTGCAGAGCTTACCCATAATCATCCAGAAGGAATCAAGGGCGCAGAATCAATTGCATCAGTAATTTGGATGGCTCGAAACGGAAAATCAAAGGACGAAATCAAATCCTATATCGAAAAAGAATTTGCTTATGATTTGAGTCGCACTTGTGACCAGATAAGACCTGGATATCGTCATATAGAAAGTTGTATGGAAACTTGCCCAGAAGCAATAACTGCTTTTTTAGAAGGTGAAGATTTTGAAGATGTTATCAGAACTGCAGTAAGTCTCGGTGGAGATTGCGATACTTTAACTGATATTGCCGCTAGCATGGGAGAAGCTTTTTACGGTCTTCCAGAACAGTTCAAAACTTGGGCGTATGAATTTACAACAGATTCTATGCACAAAGTTATGAATGCTTTTGAGGAAAAGGTTAAATCCTAATACAAGACTACTCAGTAGAAGCAGAAAGGATTTTATTTGTAAGTTGTTCTACCAGTTTTGGAACAGTATGAAGTTCGGCTTGTTTTTCTGTTTCATACTGAGCGTTAAGTAAACGAACAAGGGCATCCTTTTTTGCTTTCACCTTTTCAATTTTTTGTTCGATTTCTGTTTTTTGGTTTTTAAGCTGAAAAAAATAATCTTCTTTTTGCTCTGCAGTAAAATTTTTTCCAAGTGTAAAATCGAGTTTCTTTTGCAACTTGTTACTTATTAAGGATAGCCTTCGTCGCTTTAGTGCAAGTTCATTTTTGTTCCACTGCATTTCCGAGTTTGTATTTTCAACCATGATATCATTTATTTTACGCAAAGCCTCTGGTAACTTTTGTCCTTCATCAATAATTTTTTGTCGATAGTTCAGAATATTTTCAGCTTGTTTTTCAAGATTTGCAATTTCGTCTTCAAGTTCCTTTTTTTGTTTTTCAGCCGTTTCTATTAATTCGAAACTTTCATCAATAATTTTTATTTGCTTTTTTAGAGGTAACATTTCTTCCTCTAGGATGATATCAGCTTTCATATCCGCAGATTTTATGAGGTCAAACTTTAATTCTGAAGGATTTATTTCTTCCACATTTAGACGGTCTCCTCGATAACTCCAGAGCGCATCAATTCGGCTTACTTTTTCATCATGTTTTTGATAAATAAGAGAGTCGATAGAATTGTACATAAGAGGATAAACGATATGAATTTTTTTCTGTCTGTTGCCTTGTCGCCAGATTCGCCCTTCAACTTGAATCGGTTCTGTGGGATTCCAGCCTAGCATACAATTATAAAGCACAAGTGTATTTCCATTTAAATCCACACCTTCACTTATGGATTCTGAACCAATTAAAACCTTCAAAATATTTGCTGGATTATTGAATGCGCTGGTGATTCGTTGTTTTTGAAGTTCTGTCGTTCCAGAATTTATCATTGCAACTGCTTTTTGCGGAATGCCTTTGCTGATAAGATACTGTTTTACAGAGTTTGATTCTTTTACGCCTCGAGGAAGATAAATTATCTGGCCACATTCGGACCTCTTTTGATAAACTTCAACAACGGTATTACAAACTGTCTGTAGTTTTGGAGAACAATCAACCATTTTTTCAATATTTGGAATTTTTATGCCTTTCTTTGCTGAATATTTTTCTTTTACAAGAGCAGGTGAAATCATGTTCATACGAAGATTATTCATTCCTTTGAAAATATCACCAAGTGAACGAGTAAAAGCTATTCGCGAAATTTCCCTTTCACATATTTTTTGCTGAAGGTCTGTCATTTCGATTTTCAAAACATGAGTTTCTTTTTCTGGGCGTTTGATATTTGCTTCATCCGCATCAACTTTGTCTATGTAATTTTGTATTATTTGCTGAAGTGAATAAAGAGAGCGGAAATTTTTCATTACAGTTTTTTGTACTAATTCATTTTTGTTATTCACAGTCCATTCAATTTTGATTTCAGCAAACTCACTTAAAAAATCATTTATATTTCTGTATCCCATTTTTTTTATTTCCTGACCACCTACAAAAAGAAGCATAGAATAAATTTCCATAGGGGAATTTGTGAATGGAGTTGCAGTCAAGAAAAATACATTTTTTCCTTCATTATTAAGATGAATATAACTGGTAAGCGCAAACATTTTTATCGCTCGGGAAGATGATACGCCAAATCCTAATTTATTAAATTCCGAAGAACTTCCGGCTGCTTTTCTTATAAGATTTTTGTATCGATGTGCTTCGTCAACAAGAAGAAGGTCAACTCCCAGTTCTTTACAATTTACAAATTCATTTTGAGAGGCGTCTTCTGGTTTCAAAAGTTCAGATTCCAGATGTCTTTGAGAAATCATACTTCCAACTGTTTCGTATACACAATTTTCGATAAATTCTTGGTCGTAATAGATTTTTTTTAGAGCTTCAGTTGTACAAAATGAAATAGAATTTTCTGGTAACAAACAATATTCTTTGCTTTCAGAGAAAATAGCATTCATTCTTAATTCATCTATTATATTTTTGTTGAGATTTTCGAGTTCGTTAATTTTTATTTCTGGGAAAAGTTCTCTTGTGTCATGAATCCATTTTAAATATACAGCTTTAGGAACAATAATTAATGGTCGTTTGCATTTTTGATGTTGCATCTGGTACACGATACTGGCAATTCCAGTTGCAGTTTTTCCCACACCAACATCGTAGGCAAGAATACCATTTCCTTTTGAGCAAAGAAATGCCACACCTTTTTTCTGTTGTTCATGAAAAGTAAAATTCTTGCCATCAAATTTTCCTGAAAAACCTTTTAGTGTATAATCAAAATTCTGATAATCAACTGGCTCAAAAGAATTGAATTTTTGGTTCCAAGCATCTTCGATAAGCGTAATTGTGCCATTGTCCAAACCTTCGTGCAAAAATTTGTCAAAGAGGCGTTCGGCAGTTTCCATGCGTAACAGACGGAGCATATCATCTTCGCTTTCGGAAAAAGTTCTGCTTGTAAATGAAATTCCTTCTGAATAATCTACAACATCTTGCCATGAAATATCTTCAGGAAATTCTGTTTTAGAAATAGGGGAGGAAAGCCAATCTATCGGACTGTAAAATTTATCTCCAGTAACCCATTCGTAAAATTTATGTTTTAGTTCGTCAGTAACAAGAACTGAGTGTATTGAAAAATGTATTTCATCAATTTTTTTTCTTTCCATATAAAACTTCCGTAAAATTTTTTATATTCCTGGGATGAAAGTTGCACGATTTCGCGCCAGTTTTTTTATCCAGTTGATGTTGTTGTTATAGGAATCTTTGCTTGTAAGAATCCATAAAACATTAATATTTCTTTTTGTATTAAAATTTGGAATTGGTGCAATTCCGTCTGTAAAATATATGAGACCGTCATATTCTGGATGTGTGCAGTAATAGTCCGCCACAGGCTGAAAATCTGTTCCGCCTCGTCCAATAATTTTTATTTCTTTTTTTGCTTTTTTAAATGGAACAGGCTCTTTGGTTTTTAGTTCAGTATCAAACTGAAGAACATCAACTTTTTCTATTCCATTTTTGAAAAATCTATTTATTATAGAAAAGAATTTACTCAAACTACTTGATGAAACTGAACCGCTTACATCAACTGCAACTAAAAGATTTGTGGATAGGTCGTATCTACTTCCCATAAGAGAAAATCCAAACCGACGACTTGGACGCATTCTTGTTAGGATTCGTTTACTTGAAATTATTGAAGTCTTAAAAGAAGAAAGTATTTTTCGATAATCCATCGCGATAATCTTGCTGGCTTTAATTATTTCTTGAAGGTTTCCAGAAATATTTCCCCAAAGGTTTGAGGATTCTGCAATTTCTATGAGATTGTTGATTTCACAGCAGATGTCTTCGTCTTCTTCCCAAAGCGCAGAAAGTTGCTCGATAGCATTATTTTGTGAATCAGAATTTGAATTTTCAGAATTTGTGTCGTCAAAATCATCATCAATATTGATATTGGAAAATTCTGGTGGAATTATGCTTTCTCCAGAATTTGCATTTTCTTCTGGTGGAGTTGAAAGGATTGCGAACACTTTATTGTAATATTCTTCAAAGCAAAGACCTTCGGGAAGTGGCCACCATTTAACTCCGGGCAATTCTAAGTCAGTTTTGTAACTATCAGCAATTGTGATATTGCTTGCATATGTCATCACTTTTTGGTTTGGGAAAGTAGGAAGTCGTTGGTAAGGATGTTTTAGGAGAATGCGGATTACTTCAATCTTAAGATATTCATATAAGAGTTTATCTGAATAATCGTTTAAGATTTTGGAATTGTATTCGATTTTTCTTTTTCCGGTTCTAAAAGGAATTTGCATTTTATCATTTTGAGATAATTCGTGGGTACAATAAACTGAAAAAAGTAGCGGATCTGTGAGAAACCAAAATTCTGTTATTTGTTTAATTCGTTCTTTTGCATCCATAAAATTTTTCTCCAGAAATTTTATTCATATTTGCTGTAAGCTGGGAGAGTTCCGTTATTGAGAATTTCCAGTTCACGCCAACATGGCATATATTGCTTCAAAAGTGCTACAAAACGAGGTCCGTGGTTTGCCTGATTCAGATGACACAATTCATGGAGGATAACATATTCAAGACATTCTTTAGGTTTGTAGATAAGATTTTCGTTCAGCATTATTTTGCCAGAAGAAGTTTCGCACCATCCCCAAGAAGTTTTGCTTTTGTCTATGAACCAGCTTGAACTTTTTAAGCCTGTTATGGATTCCCATTTTGGCATAAGTTTTTCAATTTCCTCTTGAAGTAATTTTTTCATTGAGTTTTTTAGAAAATCGTTTTTCTGTTTTTCTGTGGAATTTTCTGGCATAGAAAGAATGATGATTTCGTCCCTTTCAATAAAGAGTTTTTGATTTGAAGGAATAAAAATCACACCATGTTGTTTTCCCCAGAGAACTTGAAGTTTCCAAACTTTATGACCGTTAAATTCCATCATATTGATTTTATGAACTCCGTAAGATTTTTATTAAGTTCAATACAATTTGTGATGATGAAAACTATTGTGTTTGGATAAATTGATGAGGAAAAAAGATTTACAAAATGAGCCGCCGCTTCCCGAAGATTTTCTGTTTCTAAGTAGTCAAAATATGCAGTTATATTTTTTGAAACAGTTTTTGTTTCTGATTTTTCATAAGTTTCACTTTCGATTAAGCGAAAAATAGAATCATTTAGCGAGGCGAGTTCATGAGTTTTGTATATTTTTAGCACGGATTTTATTTTATCAAAGGAACCAAGCAAGATGTCTTTTGCAGTAAGGTAACGAATTTTTGCCAAGGACGCAACAAATTTTGAAGCAGCTGGCATTCCTACAATTCCTGCAGTTAGTGATTTTAATAAATTTTCAGGCGGATTTTTTTCGATAATTTTTGCAACGCGTTCCCAGCCTCGTCGGTCTGGCGTTTTTCCAAGTCCTTGGTCTTCGCGTTTGAATTCAGCGCCGTCAAGCATATCTGGATTTTCAGCAATAAAATCAATTACGCGAGAATCAAGATTTTGATTTTGTGCCCACACAAGCCATTCTTGGATACTTGGCTTAAATTCATAAATATTGAAACGACTTACAAGTGCAGGATCTAAATCCGTAAGTTGATATTCTTCGCCTTCGTTTACAGCACTTATTATTCGGCTTCCTTCGGGAAGAGATTTTCCCGCCAAAGTTTTATTGAGCGTTAAATCCATAATTGTCTGAAGAACTTCTGGACGAGCGCGGTTCAATTCATCAAGGAAAAGAACGATAGGATTATTATCTGTAGGAAACCAGTAGGGTAGCATAAAATCAGTTTTTCCAGTTTTTTCGTTGAGACGAGGAATGCCAATAAGGTCTCCAGGGTCGCTCATCTGTCCGAGAAAAAGAGTTACAACCTTTTGCCCCTGGTCTTCAAAAAATTGCTTTAAAATCTGGGATTTACCAATTCCGTGTTTTCCTGTGAGCATAATATTCTGGCTTTCTGGTGTAAATTGAAGGATTTTCTTTAATTCATTTACATTGATTACTACGGCCATTATTAAAAATTCCTTTTATCAAGTGGATTTTACAAAAGTAAAATAAAATTCTTCGCAATACATCTTCTTAAATAAAAATGTTTGAAAAGAATATAGTTTGATTTTTTTAAAAGTCAAATTTTGTTTTGGAAATTTTAAGGGAGCAGATCATTATATCACACTTTTTTTATATGTGTGTCGTTATTTGACACAGGTAGTGTGGTAAAATATTTCTTGGTTGCGGAAAGATTGAAATTTTCAACTACAAGTTGAATGATTTAATCAATTTTCTGTGTTACTTTATAAGTGTGATATGAGATAATAATATGAAAAATCGCCGATTAAAAATCAATTTTTGGGGAAAATACGAAGAAGAACTTATCGTTTCGGTAAAGGAAAATAATAAAAATCGAATAAGAGAACTTTTTGCACTGTCATATTTAGATTATCTGGATGACATATTAACTCCCATAGAAAATTTTGGAATAAAAAACGAAGCCTTTCAGAATTTATCTTTTACAGAACGATTTTATCTTGCCTTCAAAAAAAAGGGAACGCCAGCAGATATAATGAATTTCCCATATTCTTCGGATAGTTATGGCTCTGAAGTATTTATATATTTTGCTAACGAATTATGTTTGTTGTTGGATGAGGAAGTTTCTTCAATATTATTGACTGAAAATCATTATTGCAGAAAAGTAATTAGCAAAAATCTTGAAAATTTAATCAACAGAACTTTTGACGAAAGATGTAGTAAAAGTGAAAAAATCAAGAACTTTATTGAGAACAAACCAGATTTTTCTTTTTCTCAAATAAATATGGAGAAAAAAGAACGATATTGGAGTAAAATTCTATTATCTTCAATTACAGAACTTCCTGAATGGATTTGGTGTTTGGTTGGAAATATAAAATCAACTCATGAATATGGGGAAAATCATGAAATCCGACATGGAACCAAGCATTTTTCAGGCGGAACAAAAGTTTATTGTTATCCAAGTCATTGGGGCGATGGTTATGAAAACATTCATGTTATTGGAAAACCAAGGAAATCAAGAAATCTTATCATGATTGTTATTCAAAGAAATCTTATAGAAAATTTTCGTTTAAAACAAGTTTATAATAAAAGAGTAATAGAAGAAATGTATTGCGGTGGTTGGTCTGGTTGGGATAACACAGATGAATCAAGAGATTACATAAATAAAATGCTCACTTGGTTAAACGATGATTGAAACCGAAATTTATTATACATCAAGAAAGGAGATGTTTTATGAAACAAAAGAAAAGCTATTTTGCAACTGAAAATGATTTTACATTTTTTAATAATTGTACATTTTCAAGTATTCGTATCAATTTTGATTGTTTGTACAAAAAGAAATTTGATTTTTATAACACAGAGTTATCTGATGATATTCTGGAATCTTTTGATGAACTAAGAAATATGGGATATGACCTTTATTTGTATGATGTACCTGAATCAGAAGAAGTTTTAGAGTGGTTGGATGAAATATTTGATTATGGGTTTATTTGTAATGAAGAACCTACTCGATATGCTGATTTAAGTGACCACTGGAATACAATTTCTAGAAATATTGATACAGATTTATGTTGTGAAGGTGAAATTGGTAAAAACAGATATTTTAAGTTTGAAGACAACTGGAAAGAACTTGTTGATATAATTAAAAAAAATGACATTTTAGCAAAAACAGCTACTACAAGTGTTTTTTATGATGACATTGATTGGGAGCAAGAAAAAGTTGCTAACGGTCTTACAGTTAATGGAAAACAAGTTTTGGGAAGTTCTTATATTCCAGTTGAAAAATTTAACGAAAAAACAACTGAGTTCTTAAAAACAATTGCAACTCAAAGAAATGAATCTCCAAAAGAATGGAAATATAAGCCAGATAATGAACGCTGGTATGTAAAGTATATTGTATGGGATGTAAATGAAGAAATTGCTCAGAAGTACGGTGGTAGAATTGAAATTGAACAAAACAGTTTATATTATCGTGGAACTTGGCTAACAATAAAATTAAAGACAAAATTAGGGAAATATAAATGGGATGAATTTCCACGAATTTTGGAAAAATTTTGTAAAGATTATGGTTTTGACTCTAGAAAAAATATCGAGGTAGACGCTTACGATTTACCATGGCTAGAAGGGCAAAAAGAAAGGGCAGAGCAAGATGATAGGACAGATTCATTTTTTTGATTTTTTTTGTTAGTGTGTCGTTTTTTGACACACCTAGTGTGGTAGAATAAAAAAGAATACGAAGACATGCTATAAAGGTTAAGATGAAAGATAAACCTATAGAGTAATGGAAGGAGAACTTACGTGAATAAACTTGATTTAATTACAGTTGAAACGGAACATTCGCAGCCTAATGAATTAGATAGCAATAAGAGAGTTTTTTACTTAAATGATTATGATGATTTGAGTATAAATTTCTTTAACTTTCCTCCTGATATAACTGCAAAAAATGATACAGATGTTGAATTGCAGAATAATTATAGAAAGATTGCATATGAATCGGGGGCAGCAATTATTGAAGTAAAGAAAGTAAAATTGGGAACATTTGATTCTATAAAGACAATATTTAAGTTTCCAATGCAACCTCATGGAATGGCATATATCGGATCTTATACTATTCCGTTTAAGCATTTCAGTTATGTTATAAAAGTTCAGTGTATTGAACAAGGGACAACTGGAATTCGTGATAATACTATTTTTGAGTTAATGATAAGAAATGGAAAGGTAAAATTAAATCCAGAAAAGAAGATTGCAGAAGGCTGGATGCGTGATCCATATGATGAATCCGTACATCTACCGTTCATGATGAATCTATCTGAATCAGAAGACTTTGATGTACACTTTCCAGAACATCCACTTACAAGGATGAGGAAGTTTTTAAAACAAATTGAAGAAACAATAAAGATTGATGCTAGTCTTATTAATGAACCAAAGTTTGAATATGGAGTTAATTAAGTACTCAGAGTGTATTTACGAAAATTAAAAAATGATGAATAAGGAATTTATATGGAAAAAGAGTTTGAATGGAAAGAAGCCCATAGATGGAAAAATCAAATCTTGTCTACTTACAAAAATGATTACTCAGTAGAATTATATTTTGATGAGAAAGTTTATAGTGTAAAAGTCTATTTTGAAGACATTTGTGGAAACATTGAAATGGTAGATTATAAGCAATTTACAACTTTGGAAGAAGCAAAGCTGTATTCAGAAAAAAGAATATCAAGAAGACATTAGTCTAATAATAAAAATATGCTAAAAGAAAAAAATACAAAAACATCAAAATTAGGATTAATCAGTTTACTTTGTTTTGTTGTAACATTTATCATTGTTGGAAGTTTAGGAAATTTGTTACCAAGTGATAGTAGTATTAGTCTTATGGTTGTCCTTGGATTAATGCTTTTATCTGTAGTTTTGGCAATTGCAGGATTGATAGGGAAGAAACAAAACAGAAAGAATAATGTGTTTTCGGTGATAACGCTGATTATGGTTGTGGGGATATTTGTGTTAGGAATGATGTAAATTATCATCAAAAAGTGACAAATTTTAACAAATTTATGTTATAATGTTTGTCATGAAAGTAAATTACAAGAAGTTGTGGAAACTGCTTATAGATAAAGAAATGAAGAAAACGGATTTGATAACTGTTGCAGGAATAAATCCAAATATCCTTGCTAGGTTAGGGAAGGGTGAATATGTTTCAATGGAAAGTTTGCATAAGATTTGTAAGGCTTTTAATTGTGATGTTGGTGATATTTGTGAGATGAAGGAAGAAAAGTAGTAACTAAAATGATGACATCTGAATTTATAGATAATGTTAATAAAACTCTAAAATCAAGTCTCAAAGAAGAAATAAAACCTGGAAGCAAAATATCAATAGCTGCTGCTTGTTTTTCAATTTATGCATATCAAGAATTACAAAATGAATTAAAAAATATAGAAGAACTTCGTTTTATTTTTACCTCTCCAGCATTTATTACAGAAAAAGCTAAAAAGGAAAAAAGAGAATTTTATATTCCTCGACTTAATAGAGAACGTAGCTTATATGGTACAGAGTTTGAAGTAAAATTAAGAAATGAATTGAATCAAAAAGCTATAGCAAAAGAATGTGCTGAATGGATAAAAAAGAAAGTTACATTTAAATCAAACTCTACAGAACAAGGAATTCCTTGTTTTTTAAATGTAGATAAAACAAGTTATTCTGGTGTAAAAGAATTTACCGCTGTGGAATTAGGTGTAGAAAAAGGGAATAATGCCGCTTTTGCAATTACAAAAATGTATTCGCCTATGAGTGACCATTTTTTAATGTTGTTTGATCAATTTTGGCAAAATAAAGAAATGATGCAAGATGTAACAGACCAAGTAATTGAAAATATTACATCTGCATATAACGAAAATGCACCTGAATTTATTTACTTTATCACGCTATATAATATTTTCAAAGAATTCTTAGACGATATAAGTGAAGATATTTTACCCAAAGAAGCAACAGGTTTTAAGAAAAGTAAAATTTGGTCAAAACTTTATAACTTTCAGCAAGATGCTTGTTTGGCAATTATCAATAAACTTGAAAAATATAATGGTTGTATTTTAGCTGATAGTGTTGGTCTTGGTAAAACTTTTACAGCACTTTCCGTTATCAAATATTATGAAAGCAGAAATAATCGAGTTTTAGTTCTTTGCCCTAAAAAGCTTTCTAATAACTGGAATATTTATAAGAATAACTATAAAAACAATCCAATTGCAGAAGATAGACTTCGTTATGATGTTCTTTTCCATACAGACTTAAATAGAACTTCAGGGGAGTCTAATGGAAATGATTTAGCTTTTATCAATTGGGAAAATTATGATTTAGTTGTAATTGATGAATCTCATAATTTTAGAAATGGAATAGGAACTCATTCAAACACAAAAGAAAATCGGTATATGCAATTGATGAATAAAGTTATCAAACAAGGTGTAAAAACAAAAGTTCTTATGCTTTCTGCAACTCCTGTAAATAACCGTTTCATTGATTTAAGAAATCAATTAGCTTTAGCCTATGAAGGTGTTTCAAAAAATATTGATGAACAATTAAAAACAAAGAATTCTATTGATGACATTTTTAGACAAGCTCAAACAGCTTTTAATAAATGGAGCCAACTACCAACAGAGGAACGGACAACAGAAACTCTATTAGGGATGTTGAGTTTTGATTTCTTTGAAGTTTTAGATAGTGTAACAATTGCACGTTCAAGAAAACATATTCAAAAATATTATGATACAAAGGATATTGGAACTTTCCCAAAAAGATTACATCCAATTTCTATACAGACACCTCTTACAGAATGTGAAAATGAAACAACCTTCAATTTAATTTTTGAAGAATTGGAAAATTTAAAACTTACAGTTTATGTTCCTTCCTTATTTATCCATCCTAGTAAAAGAGCAAAATACGAAATTGATGATTCAGGCTCTGGAGGATTTGACCAAATGGGACGTGAATTAGGAATTCGTCGTTTGATGGCTATTAATCTTTTAAAACGATTAGAAAGTTCTGTATATTCTTTTAGATTAACAATTCAGCGTGTAAAAGCCTATGTAAATCAAACAATAAAAATTGTAGAGGAATTTCAAAATCATAAAAATAATTCACAAATTAATATGAAAGATTTATCTTTTGATGCTGATTATGATTTTGATGATCAAAATACTACGGATATTTTTGCAATTGGAAAAAAAGTTCAAATTGATTTAAATGATATGGATTATATATCATGGTTAAAAGATTTAAAAATTGATGAAAGTATTTTATCTGGATTAGAAAGTCTTATAGAAGATATAACTCCTGAAAATGATTCTAAATTACAAGAATTAATAAAAATTATCAGTAATAAAATTGAAAATCCAATAAATACAGACAATAAAAAGGTTATTGTCTTTTCAGCATTTGCAGATACAGCAGATTATCTATATGACAATTTGAGTATATTTTTAAAAGAAAAATATGGACTTAATTCAGCAAAAATTAGTGGAACATCAGAAGGTAAATCAACATTAGAAAAATTCAAATGTGATTTAAATGCTGTGCTAACTTATTTTTCTCCAAATTCGAAAGATAAAAATGTTATTTATCCGGATGATGATAGAAGTATTGATTTATTAATTGCAACTGACTGTATTTCTGAAGGTCAAAACTTGCAAGATTGTGATTACCTAATTAATTACGATATTCACTGGAATCCTGTTCGTATTATCCAGCGTTTTGGAAGAATTGACCGTATCGGCAGTAAAAACAGCGTAATTCAGTTAGTCAACTTCTGGCCGGATTTAACTCTTGATGAATACATAAATCTCAAAAATCGTGTTGAAACAAGAATGAAAATTGTTGATATGACAGCAACAGCAGACGACAATCTTTTAGATGAAAATCAAAAAGATTTGGAATACAGAAAAGCTCAACTTCAAAAATTAAAGGAAGAAGTTGTTGATATTGAGGAAATGAATACAGGAATCAGTATCATGGATTTGGGCTTGAATGAATTCCGCCTTGATTTGCTTGAATATGTAAAAGAAAATGGAGATTTAGATAATACACCTTTTGGTCTTCATGCCGTTACAAAATCTACAGAAGAATGTCCGCCTGGTGTTATTTATGTTCTTAAAAATAGAAATAACAGTGTAAATATTGATAATCAAAACAGGTTGCATCCATTTTATATGGTTTATATTGGTGAAGATGGGAAAGTTGTTTGTAACCATTTGAATCCAAAAAATATGCTAGATAAAATGCGGTTGATGTGTAAAGGAAAAAATGAACCACTTCCTGAAGTTTATAAGCAATTTAATGTAGAAACCAAAGACGGAAAAAACATGAAGTTTTTTAATAAACTCCTTGGAGATTCAATTTCTTCAATAATTGAAGTAAAAGATGAAAGTGATGTGGATTCTTTTCTAAGTGGAGATTTTATTGATTTTAAACATGGACAAATCAAGGGTTTAGATGATTTTGAATTGATTTGTTTCTTAGTTATTAAGAATGAGCCTACAAAATAAATGGAGTAACCCTATGAAAAAAGAACTTCAAATAAAAATAGAACAGAATATAGCAAAGAATGAAGATGAACTATTTTCTCAAATTTCAAAATTAATAGATGAAGCACGTTCTCATGTACAAACAGCTGTTAACACTGTAATGGTCTACACATATTTTGGAGTGGGATGTTATATTGTAAATTTTGAACAGAAAGGAAATGCTCGTGCTGAATATGGAAAGCAGACAATAAAAAAACTTTCAGAAAAACTAAATGCAAAATATGGGAAAGGATGGTCGGTAGAAACTTTAAAAAAGGCTAGAAAATTTTATGAAATCTATAGTCAGGCAAAAAAGGTCTACACTGTAGACCCAATTAAGTTGAATTTCAATTTAAGCTGGAATCACTATCAGATTTTAATGCGTATTGAGAATCAAGAAGAACGTCAATTTTATGAAATTGAATGTGTGGCCCAAAATTGGGGTGTTCGTCAACTTCAGCGACAATATAATTCAAGTCTATATGAGCGCCTTGCATTGAGTAAAGACAAAAAAGAAGTAATGCGTCTTGCTAATGAAGGCCAGGTAGTAGAAAAATCAAAAGATATTCTAAAGGATCCTCTTACTTTAGAATTTCTTGGACTTTCAGAAGAAGCCGTTTATTCGGAAAATCATTTAGAAACTGCAATAATCAACAAGCTTCAGAAATTTCTTCTCGAATTAGGAAAAGGGTTTTTGTTTGAAGCTCGTCAGAAAAGGTTTACATTTGATGAAGACAATTATTTTGTTGACCTTGTTTTTTACAACAGACTTTTGCAATGTTATGTCTTGATAGACTTAAAAATTGATAAATTGACTCATCAGGATCTTGGTCAAATGCAGATGTATGTGAATTATTTTGACCGCCATGTGAAGCAGGATTTTGAAAAGCCAACAATCGGAATCCTTTTATGCAAAGAAAAGAATGATGCTTTAGTGGAACTTACATTACCAGAAGATGCCAATATATACGCTCAAAAATATGAATTGTATCTACCTGATAAAAAAATGCTGCAGGAAAAATTGAAAGAATGGATAGAAGAATCTGAGGGCGAGTCTGATGCTTAATCTTCCTGAAATAACCGAGTTACATAAGCCGTTACCAAAGACTCAAATTTACAAAAAATTTCAGTTCAATAATGCCCAACAAACAAAATTTGATGCAGATATAAGCAGAATTGATATTGTGAATGAGGTGAGTTTAAGAACAATTCCTTCAATACAACAAGGGAAAAAAATAAATAGTATTTATGTACTAAGTGTGACATTAAAAACAAAAGATTATGACTCTAAGAATATCGAAAAAATATCAAAAATAATTCCTCAAAATTTAGTATTTGCATTACAGTATGAAGAAGAAATTCAACTTGCTGTTTTTTGTGAAAAGATTTTTACTACAAGTTGGATACATGAAACGAAAGCGAAACTTGAGTTGAAAGGTCTAAATTTTGATGAAGTCTGGGAAAATATCATAAAACAAATAGAAGGCGGAGAGTGGGATTCAAACCTTTCGCTTTCTGAAAATATAGAACTAAAAGAAAAGAAGGAAAAACTTAAAAAAGAAATAGACAAACTTGAAAAACTTGCAAGAAAAGAAATACAACCAAAGAAGAAGTTTGAGCTTGTAAATAAGAAAAGAAAGTTAGAAGAGGAATTGAATAGTTTATGAAATTATCAAAAGTAGAAAATCAAAACATTGAATTCAAGCAATCTTGGCGTGATGAATATTTAAAATGGATTTGTGCCTTTGCAAATACAGACGGTGGAATATTATATATTGGCGTAAAAGATAATGGCGAAATTTGTGGAGTAGAAGAAAGTCATAAACTTACAGAAGATATTCCCAATAAGATTCGAAATACTATGGGGTTAATTTGTGATGTAAAGTTGCAAAAAGATAATAACCTAGAATATTTTGAAATTGTGGTTGAAAAATATCCATTCCCAGTAAGTTATCATGGAAAATATTACAAAAGAACAGGTTCAACAATTCAAGAACTTTCTGGAATCGAACTTGATAAAATGATTTTGTATGTGCAAGGTAGAACTTGGGATTCTATTCCTATTCCAAATATCAAAATTGATGATTTAGAAAATGATGCATTTAAATTATTCAGAAAAAAAGCCTCAGATTCAGGGCGTTTAGACAAAGAATCGCTAGAAGTAACAAATGAAACATTGTTGCAAAACCTTCATCTTTTTGAGGGTGAAAATTTAAACAGAGCCGCAATCCTAGCATTTCATCCAGATCCTGAAAAATGGGTGACAGGTGCATATGTCAAAATTGCATATTTTGAAAATGAAGCAGATATTTTATATCAAGATGAAATACACGGTCCTCTACTATTACAAGTTGAAAAAACAATGGAATTGATTTATTCAAAATATATGAAGGCTTTGATTTCGTATGATGATATTTACAGAAAAGAAACTTTCTTTTTCCCTCGTGCTGCGTTTCGTGAACTTTTGCTAAATGCTGTTATTCACAAAGATTATCTTTCTACAACACCAATTCAAATTCGAATTTACAAAGATAAAATTAGATTATGGAATGATGGCGGATTACCAAAAGAAGTTCCTCTAGAAAATCTTTTTAAGGAACATATTTCAAAGCCATGCAATCCAAATCTTGCAAATGTTTTCTTTAAATGCGGAATGATTGAATCTTGGGGGAGAGGTTTTGAAAAAATTGCAAATTACTGTGCAGAAGAAAACGCAAAATTACCAGAAATAGATTTATCACTTGGTGGAGTTACAGCAAGATGTTTTGCATCTGATTTTTATTTGGGATTGATGAAGGAACATGGTCTAAATAATGAGGGATTAAATGAGGGATTAAATGAGGGATTAAATCTTTCAGAAAAAGAAAATATTGTTTATGAGTTAATAAAAAAACATAAACAAGTGACATCAAAATTTATTATAGAAACAACATCTTTTTCTCATGCAACGGTGGAAAGAACAATAAAAAAACTTTCTGAGGAGTTAAAGTGTATTAGGCGTAATGGTTCTAAAAAAACTGGCTACTGGGAAATAATAACGGAGGATAAATAGATATGGCAAACACAATTCAACCGGATAGACAAACTGTAGAACAATGTTTAAAAAATAAAACATATTATGTTGATTTTTATCAGCGCGAGTATGTTTGGAATGAAGAAACTGTATTAACACTATTAACTGATATATTTGATGTTTTTGAACAGAGTTATCTTTCTTGTGGTGATGCTGATTTGACTCCAATAACTATGGATAAAAATTTTAGTTGGTATTATTTAAATGTATTTATTACCAATAAAATAGATAGTAAAAACTTTATTGTAGACGGACAGCAACGGTTGTCTACATTAACATTAATTTGTACAAAATTATATCATCTTACAAAGAATCAAGACTTAAAAGATTTATTAGTTCCTTGTATCTGTGGAAAAAACTGGACCGAGAATGTTTATATAATTGATCATGCAAAACGAGCTAAAGCGATGGATGCTATTTTCAAAAATGAAGCATTTGAAGGAGCATATAAAAATAAAACAGAAGAAACAATAATTGAAAGATATAAATATATTTCAAACTATTTTGATAAAAAGAATATGGATGAACGAAAGTTATCTGCATTTATTTATTATTTTTTATATAAATTGGTTTTGGTTGAATTATGCATTGATAATCAAGATGATACAGCAATGGTATTTGAGGTTATTAATGATAGAGGAGAGGACTTAAAACCATTTGAAATTCTAAAAGGGAAACTTATTGGAGCACTAAGTAAAGACGATACTGATAATTATTCAGAATTATGGGATGCAGCATTACTTCAAATCCAAGAGAAAGAAGATGAGTTTTTCCAAACATTATTAAAATCAAAGTTTATTTTTACTCGACAATCAGAGAAAGAAAAAAGAATTAATAATGAATATCAAAGATATATATTTGATCAAAAGAACGAAGATGCAACAGCTTTGGGTTTTAGAAAAACTGATAGTAATAGAATAAATAATATTAAGAATTTTATTCAAAATGATGTTTCATATTATTCAAAATTATACGCAAAAATTATTAAGAATGAAGATATGAATTTGTTTTATACAAATAAAACACATCAACTTGATGGACAGTATTTATTAATTCTTTCTGCATGTTCAATTAATGATGAAGAAGAAGATAAAAAAATTGAATTGATTGCAAAAGAATATGAAAGACTTTATATGCTTCTAAGAATGAATGGAGTTTATGAAAGTAACGATTTCCATGGAATAACTTATGAATTAAATAAAACTTTAAAGGGGTTACCTATAGAAGAATATCGTAAAGTTTTTGACCAGGCTATCATTAGTCAAATAAAAGAGTCACTGAAAGTTGATACTGTAAATTCTTTATTAGAATATAGTCGTTTTTCAAAACTTGAATATTCAACAAATACATATTTTTACTATCTGTTGGCTCGTATTGAAGACTACATATGTTCAAAAATTAATATTACAACAGAAAATGATGTTCATTATATTTCAACAAAACATTCTGCTCAAACTGGTTATCATATTGAACATATTTTTTCAAATAACGAAGAGAATATTAAATTATTTGAAAGTGAAGATGAGTTTTGGGCAAAAAGAAATGGTATTGGAGGATTATTGCTTTTAAGAGGAAGAAACAATATCAGTTCTGGAAATGAAAAATATGAAGATAAGTTAAAAACTTATTTTAGTGGTCCAAATTATGCAAAAACGTTATGCAAAAATTACTATCATAGTAATCCTGATTTTATAGATTTTAATAATAATTTAGAAAAACAAACTGGTCAAAAATTTGTACATTATGATTCTTTTACTCCAGAGAGTATGGAAGAACGATGTAAACTTTTATATGAATTAGTTAAAATTATTTGGGATATATAGCAAATATAAATAAAATAAGGATATTAACAATAGACATAAAATTTGGCTATAATTAACATAGAATAATATAATAGAAGGATGAAATATGGGAAATATTCATATAAAATCAATAAATATTGAAACTTATAGAGGAATCAAAAATCTTAACTTAGAAGGTTTTACGGGAATAAATATTTTTACTGGTGATAATAATTCTGGAAAGACAAGTGTTCTTGAATTGTTGCATACTGTTGCTGAACCAACTCAGTTACAAGTTTGGTTACCACATATAAGAAGAGGATCAAAGGTAAGAAACAATATAACATATTTTGAAGGATTTATTGATTTATTTAATAAAGAGGATCAAGCAAATCCTATAATAAAATATACTATTAATGATTTTGAGGAAAATGAACATATAATATCTGTGTCTTATCGAATTATTCCTGAAGCTGTTTCAACTCGAACAGCAAATCAATTATCTACGATAAAATTTTCTTCTGATGAAAAAAAAATTGTTGCAAATCGATTGTATTTGAAATTTGATTATAATGGACAAGAGAATAACAACTACGGAATTTACGAATTTCAAGATACATTAGAGTTCTTGTTTACTGGTGAAAATATAACTTCTATATGCCGTCCTGTTGTTTATGTATCTCCTACAGCACATAGCAATAATTTTTTATATTTGAAGGAAGTCTTAAATAACTCTGAATTATACCAAGAAATGTTGAGTGTTTTGCAAGACTTTGATCCAGATATCATTAGTATCAATCAATATTCTTCAAGAGTGTCTTCTAATGAATATTGTGGCATTCTTTCAAAGAAGTTTAAGAATGCACTTCCATTGAATATGTATGGAGATGGTTTAAAAAAAGTAATTCTTCTTATGTCTGCTGTTGTTGTTGCAAAAGATGGAATTCTATTGATTGACGAGTTTGAAACTGCAATTCATACCTCAGCCATGACAAAAATATATGGATGGATTTTAAAAACTTGCAAGAAATTAAATGTTCAGCTTTTTTTAACCACACATAGTAAGGAAGCTTTACAGAAGGTTCTTGAACTTAATTCTGATTCTGAATTAAAAGATGATATTACACTTTTTACACTATACAAAAAAAACGGAAAGAATATTGCAAGAAAACTTAGTGCAGAAAGGGCAATAGAAGCCGACCAAAACTTTAATCAGGAGCTTAGATAATGAAATCAATAATTATTTGTGAAGGAGAAACAGATTTTGTTTTTCTTCAGCACTTTATGATTAAAGTAAATGGATGGAAAGATTCGAAACAAAAATCTAATCCTTCTTTTAAATCAAGTGTTAGCAATTCGCTAAGTCGTGATTTTTTTAAAGATTCTAATATGCTTACCATAATTTCTTGTGGTGGATGTGGAAATATAAAAACTGTTTTTGAAGAAGTAATTCGTAGAAATGAAAACGAAATAGAAGATAGTGAACGATATTCAAAAATTGTCATTCTTACTGATAATGATGAAGATTGTGTAGAAGAAAAAATTATCTTTGAATTAAATGATATATTAAAAAAGGAGATTCAAATAAGTAATAACAAGTGGACTACATTAACTTTTGAAGATACCGTTCATAATCAATTTGATTCTGAATTATTACTCTTAATAATTCCATTTGATGAGAATGGTGCATTGGAAACCTTTTTATTAGAATCAATTTCTAAAGAAAATGCTTATGATGCTGAGATTATTAATAAAGCAAAAGAATTTGCTGATAATGCAGATCCAGAAAAAAAATATCTTTCTCATAGAGGATTTGTAACAAAAGCAAGATTGTATGCATATTTTGCGATTCGAATTGAACCAACTGTAAATCAGTTTTGTCAACGTAAAAATGTTTTAACGAATATTCCATGGGAAAAATATGAAAATGTAAGAACTGTTTTTAAAGAATTAAAAAAACTATAGATAGGTATGATAGAATTTAATTTGAAATATAAGGTTTAGGAGAAAAAGATGGGTGGTGAAAAATCTAAAGAAATAGGTGAATATGGGGAAAAAGTTGTAGGTAAAATGTTGGGACTAATGGGCTGGGAAAATTGTCAACATCCTGTTGAAGTTCCTTGTCATAATACGAGTTTTCATAAATCAAAGAAGGGTGCTCCTAAAAAAGATCATGGACTTGATTTTTTGTTTAGATATAAATGTCCGTTGGTAGACGATGTCCAAAAAACGGTTTCGATTTCTGCAAAATATCGAGATAAATATTCAACGACAAATAATACCTTAAAAAACTATATAACAGAATTAGGAAATACAATTCATTGTTTGACATTTGACAAGGTTATAGGAAAAAAGAGCATTTATCCGGAATTAACAAGAATCGAATATGTTGGTTTGATATTCTATATAACACACGATGATGATAAAAATACGGATTTTTTGAGTACGATTACGCAAATACGAAACACCGATAAAATTGAATATAAACCGATTTATGTAATAGACAATAGAATTATTACATTTTTATATAGTTCAATTATGGATGCACAACAATATTTTACTGATAAAAAAGTAAGATTTGCGTATTCTAATACAGAACAGAATATTGGAGCAATAGATGGAATGTTAAATGGAACTATCTTACCTATTGAATATTTAACATCGGGGTTATTACCAGTGCAAGTAGAAGATAATAATGGGAAAAGTTTAGTGTTATATACATTAGAATCTTTTTCTAAAGATAGTTTTGAATCTTTGTTTTATTTTGCTTGTAAATTTACTAGTAGCTGGGCTAAGTCTGTAACAATAAAATTTTATGATTATAATGAGAGAAATCACAAAAATATTGTAAGTGAAGTGTTAGCAATGAAGCAGCAAGAACAATTATCTAATAAAACTGAAATAGAAAAATTTACAATTTTAGATTTTAAAGATATGGAGAATGCCTAAATATGAATAATGTGAAAAATATTTTGCCTTTTGGTTCTGCATTAAGAACATTTATGACTCGTTCATCTTTAACAGAAAATGATTTTCGTGCATTTTTAAACCATAAAGGAATATTTTTAAATAGTTATGACAGAAAAACAGTTTTACCTATTTTAGAAACAATATTAATATTGCCAAGTGATTTTAAATTCTTAGTAGGAAAACAGACAAAAAAAGATGAAAGAATAAAACGTTTAAGCAAATCTTTTGCTTTAAAGAAAGATATAGATTTAATGGAAACTCTTTCGTTTTTTACTTTCGATTCCGCAGAAAATGAAACTAATAAAAATTATCAATTTATTACTCGACCAGAACCAACTGAAGAAAAAGGTTCTTATTTTTTTGAATATAAAATAAAATCTTTTGATAAATACGAGGCTTGGTGCCAAAAAGAAACAGAACATGAAGGTGCCGTAATTATTTCTAAGAAAGAAAATCAACTGGCCATTGAAACAACAGCAGAATATACTTCTCCAATAACTAAGCAAATTAATGAAGATATAATTTCGTCATTAAAAAATTACTTAATAGAGAAAAATATTTTATCTTCTGATGTGAAAGCTGAATTTATAAAATATGATGATTTTAAGGATAATGAAGAGCGAATTAAATTTTTATTGTCATTTAAAAATATAATATCAGAGGGATTAAAAATTAATGATATAGGTGATTCAAAATTTGGTGCAGATAGTAGAGAATCTTTGTCTGGTTCAGATTTGGAATGGATGGAAAATAGAGTTAAAAAGACGATTCTTTCTGGTAAAGAAATAGATCAGACTCCGTTTTTTGAAGATGAAAATCAAAAATATATTACGATAGAAGAAATCATACTAAAATATGAATTTAATGCGTTAAATACTCAAGGATTCTTGAAATTAAAAATAGGATTTCCAGATATATTAAACAGATTACTTCCAGATACTCCATTTGAATTTAGTATTGCAAATATAAAATTTAATGATCCTAAAATGAATGGGAATGAAAAAAGAATTGAAAAATTGTATTCAAAGATATTTCATGAAGAAAAAGATGCTTTATATAACGCTTTAATTAATGCACGAAAAACAGAGGATAAATAATTATGAACCACTTAAAAATGCATTCACTAAACAAAATTGACGAAAACATAAGCAAAATTGCACAGCTTTTTCCGAATTGTGTTACAGAAACAAAAGATGAAAATGGCGAAATTACACACAAAATAGATTTTGACATGCTCAAACAAGAACTTTCTACTTCAATAGTAGAAGGCAGGGAAGAACGCTATCAATTTACTTGGCCAGACAAAAAACAAGCAATCCTTACTGCAAATGCTCCAATAAACAAAACTTTACGCCCTTGTCGTGAAGAAAGCGTAAATTTTGACACCACAGAAAATCTTTATATAGAAGGTGATAACCTTGAAGTTTTGAAACTTTTGCAAGAAACCTATCTTGGCAAAATTAAGATGATTTACATTGACCCTCCCTACAATACAGGAAATGACTTTGTATATGAAGATGATTTTGCACAAAACGCAGAAGATTATATTGCAAACAGCGGACAAACAGATGAAGAAGGAAACCGTCTTGTAGCAAATACTGAAAGCAACGGTCGCTTTCATACGGATTGGCTTAATATGATGTACCCACGCTTGAAATTGGCAAGAGATTTGTTGACAGACGATGGGGTAATTTTTATAAGTATTGATGATAATGAGGTTGAAAACTTGAAGAAATTGTGTTCAGAAATATTTGGAGAAAAAAATTTTATCACACAATTGGTTTGGGAAAAAAAGAAAAAAGGAGCATTTTTAAGCAAACATTATATAAATATGAAAGAATATATCTTTGTTTATGCAAAAAAGGCTGATATTTTTGCTGGATTAATAGGAGAAATTAACGAAGATATTGAAACTTATCCATGTATAAAGACTACGAATGCTCGAGGTATCCGGTTAATAAGAAAAGGAACTATTAGTAAGTATAGGGAACAAAATTATTCAATAGAAGCTGGAACTAGAATAAGTTCGGGTAATATGGAACTTATTTTTGTTGATAAATTAGAAGTAATAGATAGTCAGACAAAATCTGATGTAAGAATTGACAGTAATTGGATTTATGGACAGGAAAAAATAGATGAATTTTCTAGAAAAGGTGAGTTATATATTACTCAAGATAACTACATTCGTAGGATAGTAAAAGAACCTAGAACAAAGATGCTGAAAGATTTATTGAATAGAGTTGGTTCTGATGGAAAATCCTTATCTGAATTTATTTATGATCAAAATCTTAATAATGGAGGGTGGGGTACTAATGAAGATGCAAATGAAGAATTGCATTCTTTATTAAATAAACAATATTTATTTGATTATGCAAAACCATCTCGATTAATTTCTAAATTGATTCAAACAGTAAATGATGAAGATTTCTATGTTATGGATTTCTTTTCTGGTAGTGGTACTACAGCACAATCCGTAATGCAATTAAACCTTGCAGATAATCGAAAAAGAAAATTCATTTTAGTACAGTTACCAGAATTGTATGAGCAAGACTCTGATGCTTATAAAGAAGGTTTTTCTAATATCTGTGAATTAGCGAAAACCAGAATAAGAAATGCAGGAAATAAATTATTTGAGATGTCAAAATTAGAAAATAAAAATTTAGATATCGGTTTCCGTGTTTTAAAAGTAGATTCTTCCAATATGCAAGATGTATATTATTCACCAGATAATTTACATAAACAAAACTTGTTCCAAGACAACGTAAAACCAGACCGAACAGCAGAAGATTTACTTTTCCAAGTGATGTTAGATTTAGGTGTAGAACTTTCAAGCAAAATCGAAACAAAACAAATAAACGGTAAAACAGTTTACTTTGTAAACGAAAATTATCTTGTAGCATGTTTTGACCAAGATATAACAGAAGAAACAATCACACAAATTGCAAAAGAAAAACCATATTACTTTGTAATGCGTGATTCAGGCTTTGCAAACGACAGCGTAGCCACAAACTTTGAACAGATATTCACAACATATAGTCCTGATACTGTACGGAAGGTGTTGTAAAATGTGTTTTTTTTGTAAAGAATCGTCAGTCACTAGAGAGGAATCAAAAGGATTAATTTTTTATGATTGCCCTAATTGTGGTAAATATGCTTTTGAAGAAGAAAGTCATGAATTTATTACGAGTAATAGAGATAAACTAGCCTCATTTTTATTTTATAATCAAAGTGAAAATGTGAAACGGATTTTTATTGGTGAAGATAACTTAAGGGAGAAATATGAAAATGATTTCCGATTTGTTTCTGAGCAAGAGATTAAAAATTTCTATCCAGAAACCTTTTCCGAGAAAATAAATATGATACTAAAATATGTTGCAAGTAAATCACGTTTTTTTGGTGATCTTGTAAAAATAAAACAACAATTTCTTTATACTTTTTTCTTCATCAGAACGTGTATAGATGGCAGTAATTTACAAAAAAAAGATATAGAAAGGCAAATTTATTTTATAGGTGAGTTTTTTGATAATAATAAATTTATAGAATATACAAGTGGTGTTGATACTTTTGATTTCCTTCTTACTTCAAAAGGCTGGAATGAAGTTGGAGAAATAGAAAAAAGTGAAAAACTAAACAAAAATATCTTTGTTGCTATGAGTTTTGATAAAAAAGCAACATTTATAAGAAAAGCGATAAAAGAAGGCATAACTGAGGCTGGTTTTAATCCTATCTTAATTGACGAAATAACTCATAATAAGCAAATAGTACCCGAAATGTTTAGAATAATTCGGGAAAGCAGGTTTCTTGTAATGGATGTAACATTTCAGAATTATGGAGCATATTATGAAGCAGGCTATGCACAGGGATTAGGAAAAGAAGTAATAATAACTTGTCGAGAAGATGAATTTAATTCTTCTGATAAAAGACCTCATTTTGATATAGCCCAAAAACAAATATTGGTATGGAAAAACAAAGAAGAATTAATTCAAAGGTTATCAGATTGGATAAAAGCTATTATAAAATAAAGGAAATAATTCATGAAATTTACTTTTAAAATACAAAAATACCAAACAGAAGCAGTTGATTCTCTTGTAAAATGTTTCGAAGGTCAACAGTTTGCAGATAAAGTTCAATATCTTCGTGATAAAGGTTTAATGCCAAAAATTGTAAACCAAGATGTTCAAACAGAGTTATTTGAAAAAGAAAAAACAGAAGAAGAACAACTTGAAGAAGCTGATAACGGTTACCGTAATGCAGAATTAGTATTAAGCGAAAAAGAACTGTTAGATAATATTCATAAGATTCAAGATAAAAATTTTATTATTCACTCTGCAAAAATTGAAAAAACAGCAAATCGTCCAAGTTTTGATATTGAGATGGAAACAGGAACCGGTAAGACTTATGTTTATACTAAAACAATGTATGAATTAAACAAGGCTTACGGCTGGAGTAAGTTCATGATAGTTGTTCCTTCTGTCGCAATTCGAGAAGGTATTTTCAAAAGTCTTGAATATACACAAGAACACTTTATGGAGCATTACGGAAAGAAAATCCGTTTCTTTATCTATAATAGTAAACGCTTGAATATGATAGACCAATATTCAAGTAGTGCGGATATCAATGTAATGATAATCAATACTCAGGCATTCAATACTTCGCTTAACAAAGAAAAAAATATTGAAGGACGAAAAGGAAATGAAGCTGCTCGTATCATTTATACAAAACGTGATGAATTTGCCAGTCGACGTCCGATTGATGTAATAGCAGCAAACCATCCTATTTTGATTCTTGACGAACCGCAGAAAATGGGTGGAGATGCAACACAAAAAGCCCTAGAACAGTTTAAGCCTTTATTTACAATCAATTATTCTGCTACCCACAAAGTTCAACATAATCTAGTTTACCGTTTAGACGCTTTGGATGCATATAATCAAAAACTAGTAAAAAAGATAAAAGTAAAAGGATTTAAGCTAGAAAATATTGCAGGAACTCAAACTTATATCTATGCCGAAAATATAATTCTTTCGCCAAAACAACCGCCAATGGTAAAACTTGAAATTGATGTAAAACAGGCAAATGGAATTAAGAGACTTCCTGTAAAACTTTCAACTGGAGATAAACTTGAAGAAGCATCAAAAGGATTGGAAGAATACAAGGGAATTTACATTGCTGAAATTTTACCTGAAATAAATGCTGTTCGCTTCAATGTTCCTGTAAGTTCAAATCCAGATTCAACAATGTTGTTTATGGGAGAAATGACAGGAAATGCTGCTGAAAAAGATATTCGTCGTGTACAAATCCGAGAAACAATTCGTAGTCATTTTGAAAAAGAAGATGAATTTTTTAATCAAGGTTTAAGAATAAAAGTTCTCTCATTATTCTTTATTGATGAAGTTGCAAAATATCGTGATACAGATGAAGATGGAAATGAAACTCTTGGTGAATACGGAAAAGTATTTGAAGAAGAGTATATCAATGTAATGAATGAGTTTATTGATATTTCTCCGGATAGTTATTATCAAAAGATTTTGATGCCAACTACAAAAGAAGTAAATACTTGTCATGAAGGATATTTTAGTAGAGATAAAAAAGGTAAACTTACAAACTCAAAGGGTGATTCAGAGGAAGATGTTTCAACTTATGATTTGATACTTAAACGAAAAGATTTACTTCTTGATTTTGATATGCCGATTCGATTTATTTTTTCTCACTCTGCTTTGCGGGAAGGTTGGGATAATCCAAATGTTTTCCAAATTTGTACACTAAAGCATTCTGATAATACAATCAGTCGTCGCCAGGAAGTAGGACGAGGAATGAGACTTTGTGTAAATGAAACAGGAACACGTCAAGATAAAGAAACTCTTGGGGATGATATTCACAATATAAATACTCTTACAGTAATTGCCAGTGAAAGTTATAGAGATTTTGTTGATGGATTACAAAAAGACATTGTTGAAGAACTAAGTGATTCAAGACCAAAGATTGCAGATATTGATTACTTTGAAGGAAAAACTATTACAGTTTGTGGTAAACAGTTTGAACTTGATACAAAACAGGCCAAAATTATTTATAAATATTTAACTGTGAATGATTATATTGATGAAGATGATCAACCTACACAGACGTATAAAGAAGCTGTGGAAAGAGGTACAATTCAGAATTTACCTTCAAGCTTAAATGAATCTTTGCCTCCAGAATTGTTTCAGAATGCAAATGCAACTTCAGAATTGTTTGATGAAGTTCAAAAACTTATTCAATCTGTTTATAATCCTTCTGTTCTTTCAGGAATGGTTGATAATGGTCAACGACCAAAATGGGAAAATGGAAATCCATTAAACAAAAATTTTGATAAAGAAATTTTCCAAGACCTCTGGAAAAAAATCAATCATAAGTATACTTACACATGTCATTTTAATAGTGAAGAATTAATTAAAAATGCTGTAGATGCCATAAAAAAAGATTTAAATGTTGTTCCAATGCGATACACTATAGAAATTGGTAATCAAAAAGACAAAATTGATGAAACAGAATTACGCTCTGGTACATCATTTAGTGGAACCAAAACAGAAACAAAATCATTAAGTCGTGCTGTTTCTAGCAATGTAAAATACGATTTAGTTGGAGATATTGCAAAAGGGTGCAAATTAACTCGTAAGACTGTATCAACAATTCTAAGTCAACTTTCAATAAAAGAAACAGAACAGTTTGGCTTTAATCCTGAAAAGTTTATTCGTGATGTAATCAATATTATTAATGCACAAAAATCAACAAAAATAGTTGAACATATTGAATATCACGAACTTTCAGATACTTACGATTCAAGTATTTTTACCGCCGGAAATTTACCAGATAAAAAACCTCTTGAAGCAGCAAAGTCAATTCAGGATTTAGTTTTTGTAGATGGAAATACGGAATGGAAATTTGCAGAAAACCTAGAATCTGCAACAGAAGTTGTTGTTTATGCTAAACTTCCACGTTCATTCCAGATTCCAACCCCTGTAGGAAATTATGCTCCAGACTGGGCTATAGCATTTGATAAAGATAAAGTAAAACACGTTTTCTTTATTGCAGAAACAAAAGGTAGCCTAGATGATATGCAACTTCGAAAAATTGAATCAAACAAAATTGAATGTGCAAAGAAATTGTTTAATGTTGTATCAACAAGTGGTGTGAAGTATGACCACATATCTTCATATGATGATTTGAAGAATATTATAGGATTGAAAGAATAGTTATGCAATTTGTAATTATATTAGTTGCTTTTATTCTTATTATTTTATTTCGCATAAAGATGCCTTCAATAAAAGGAAGGTTAGGGGAGAATAAAGTCTCTAATATTTTGAAAAGACTTTCTGGGGAATATTTTGTAATAAATAATTTACTAATAAGAGCCTCTCATGGAACATCACAAATAGACCATGTGGTTATTTCTAAATATGGAATTTTTGTTATTGAAACAAAAAACTACAAAGGATGGATTTGTGGAGGTGAAAGTTCTGAGAATTGGACGAAGAATGTTTATGGGAATAAATATTCTTTTCGAAATCCTTTGAAGCAAAATTATGCACATATAAAAGCTCTTATGGAAATACTTGGAATTTCTTCATCGACTGTTTTTATTCCAATTGTTGCCTTTTCAAATCAAGCAGATATAAAAGTTAAAACTTCAAAAATAGTAATAAACTTTTATGAAGTATTACGAACAATTTCTTGTTATCAGCAGGAGAGATTAGATGAAATTGAAGTTCAACAATATGTACACAAATTAGCTAATTTTACTAAATATTCAAAAGAAGAAAAAAAAGAACATATTTCAAATATTCAGAATGAAATTTCTAAGAAAAATGAAAGTCTTAATAATGGAATTTGCCCGAGTTGTGGAAATATGTTAGTACTAAGACAAGGGAAATATGGAAATTTTCTTAGTTGTAGTAATTATCCTAATTGCAGATTTACAAAAAGCCTTTCTTAATAAAGGAATCAAAGATGAACGAATATTCAAGAATTGTTATTGAAAGATTTTGCGAAAAATACAAAACAGATTCTCGATTCAAAATGCTTGCAAAGTTAGTAAAGCGTTCATATAAAATTGATGCAGAATATGAGTCCGATGCTGAAGCTAATTTTGTTTTTGATTTTATAGAACATTGTGCTGATGAAGAACTAAGAAAGGCATTAATTGATTTAGATGAATTCTTAATAGGATAATATTAAGGGCGAAGAAAATTTTCAAAAACACACTACTTCCTATAATATATCTTCTGTCTACCAAGTTGTTATATTACAAGGACTTATCCGTATATACTTACAATATACTACCATATCCTATTATTCTTACAAGTCTTATTCTGGCACATTCAAGTTATATTAATGATTTCTATTTATCTTTTGATTTTGCCAATTCCTTGAGTTTTAGATTTAAGTATTCCATAGTAATATCGAAATAAACAATAATCTTTGCAATGTGATTCAAACTTCTTTGCCTGATGGATAGCTTTATTACCATAATCTTTAAGTTCTTTTACAATACTAAGTATTTCTTCTATTTGATTATCTTGTTCAAGTGCCTTTAATACATAGGCCAAATTGTCATCATCAGTAAAGTTATATTTTGATTTAAAAATTTCTTTGAGAGTTACTTCGACACATGTTCTAAAAATAGCAATTGCCATAGCTGATTCTGTATCAATTCTTGACATTGACGAAATTGCTAACTGTCTCACATTATCTGATAAATAATAGTAACTGTGAAGATAAAAATATCCGAACATTTTAAAATCATTTTCATGAAGTTCTGTTGACTTAAGTTTTTCAACATCAGCTAATGTTAGTTTGGGTATTTTTTGACCAGTACTTTTAATGTTTGCTTTACTCAATAAATAGTTTGCATTTTCTTTCCAGTGAGCTACAGGTAGTTCATTCAATGCAGTCTGATATAATTCAATTGCTCTTTTATAATTTTTCATACAATCAAAAGCAACTGCTTCTTCAAAAATTACCATTGCATCATTAGGATATTTATTTCTTAATTCTTCAAAAAGTTTTCCTTTTTGGTCATTTCGTAGCAAAGTTTCTTTTCCAATAGTGATAGATTCTTGCCAAATTTCTCGCCAAACAGCCATTTATATCTCCCTTAATCTTTTTTATCAAATCATATAATTTTTTCTTGACAAAAAAGAATTTTCGTTTTAGTCTAATTATAGGACACAAGTGTGTTACAATATATTATATCATAATTTTCAGGAGTTTGCTTATAAGAAAAAAATAAATACCCTACGGAATGTTTTATTAGGGGGCTAAAAATGCTTTTCTCTTTTCGTATAATGATGATCCTTGAATCATTATTGTGGGTGTTTGGTGTATTTCAAATGAAATACAGTTTTTTTTCTTGTGCAGTTTCTATTTGGAACTGTAATGATAAAGCAAACTTTTTTTATTTATCAGATTCTTCTGGTATTGAAAAATCTCTTTATCTTTCACAATTAAATTCAATTTTCTCATTTGGTAAATAAGGCAGTTTTTAATTGTCTTGTTTTGTCATGTCTATTTCATTTTGGAGGTAAAAAGATGAAAAAAATAGGTCTTATTGCATGTAGCTGTCACAAGCTTGGAAAATCTGTGCCAGAAAAAAAATTTAAGGCAAAAGATATTTATACAGGAAATACTTTTCGTATTTCAAAAAGAATTGGATTAAATAGATTTAATTGCGATAATTGGCATATTTTATCTGCAAAATTTAATTTGCTAGAAAAAGACGATGAAATATCCTATTACGATGTTTATCTTGCAAGACAATCCGCCGCATATAAAAAATCATGGGCACAATCAGTTATTTCAAAACTTAAAAAAAAATACGATTTAGAACATGATGTTTTTTATATCTTTGGAGGTAAAGACTATTACAAAGACTTATTACCATACTTGCATTGTTTCGTGTTTGGCTACAAAAACAGTAATACTATTGACCTTGATAATATGACTGACTTTCTTTTTGGAAAGAAAGTCCAAGGAGGAAAATAAAATGATTAAAGCATCTATCTTGCGTAATATTAGTGAACTTAAAAAAATTTCTTCTAAACCAGGTTATTATAAATGGTGGGTTTCTAAAGTTGAACTTGATATAATTTTAAAAGTTCTAGAAATTTCCTTCTCGGAAGTTGAAAAAGCCTTAGAAACAAAAAGTGGTTTATTTTGTGTTTATGTTGGTATTGCAGCAAGAGAATCTGTACGAGCACGATTGAATTGGCATATAAATGACTCTCATACTGTATCGCGTGTAAAAAATGGAACACTATCTACGCTAAGACAGTCAATTTCTAGTATTGTTTCTCATAATCAATTTGACAAAACATCAACAGATTTATTCATTGATAAAATGTTCGTTGAATATTTTTATGTCGATTCAGCAATAAAATCCGATATGACAAACACAGAACTTCATAGAATTGAAACAAAACTCATGGCTGAATATTTAAGGATCTTAAACATTCAAGAAAATCACTACCCTTTTTCTGATTCTATAAAATCAAAATTAAAAGAACTAAGAAAAGAATCAAAGAATATTTTATTGCTTCAATAAGGAGGAAAACTGTGAGCAAATATAACGCATTAACAAAATATCTTTTAGCTAATTGTAACAAGGAAATAGTTGAATTAAATTTTGATTTTATAAATTCATTAATTTATCCTTATCAATTACCTATTTCAGCATATATTTACCGAGAATGGTGGGCTAATGACAGTTATCATTCCCAGGCAAATGCTTGGTACAATGCCGGCTTTTTAGTTTCAACTGTTAGTACTGGAACAGTTATTTTTATTAATAAAGATGCCGAAAGAAAATCTATTATTTCTAAAAGAACTAATTTACAAACAAAAATGGTAGACTGCCCTATTTGTAAAAAAAAGTTTGATATTAGAAGTATTAATAACCATATTAGTCATGAAGAAAATAAATATTTTGGAAATTATATTTTATTTCAGGCTTCAAAATTTGTTTGTGGAATCTGCTTTGGAATTATAAATGATTTTTCTTTTGAAAATCTTCAAGCTCATAAAAACAAAAAATGTTTAGATAAAGAATATATGAAGAATTTAAAAATAAAGAGTGATAAATAGGTTTTATCTATACATATTTTGATTAAATTTTTATTTTTCAAAATTTCTTTTTTGTCACCAAAAGTATATAGTTTTGGTGACATTTTTTTTCAACTCCCCTAACCCGAATGTACAACGTAGCGAACTTTTCCAACAATTCTGAAATTTTCGCTTTCACTGTTTTCAAACAGATGAAATTGATTCGCTTTTGGAATTAACAGATTTTGAAAAAATACCAAGTGTATTAAAAAAAAGTTTTGTAGTATTCTCATTGATATTTTAAACCACAAGTTTAATGACAACCCAGAAAATCAAAAGTATACTAAAAAAAGATAGCCCCCACTTGAGCGTATAATCCGAGAAACTCAGGTGTGTAGTCATATTGAGCGATTACCGTAGATATGGCATCTATCGATTTTATCTTGTGCAGTGTTTGTGCAGAGGACTTTGTACAACTGGTTGGAAATGTTTCCAGCTTCTTTTATTTGGGGAAGTAAATTTTATTATGATGTTTGGAAGGTTAAGTAAACATTCAACAAAATATAAGTATTACTCATCAATTGATTTAATCAAAAAAGTAAATTCTTGGTGTGAATGTCACTATTTGGATTCAATACGATTTTCGGATATGAGAGAAACTTTGAAAAATCGGATTTGTGTTCTGAATCGTTATAAAAAAACACACTTTGATTTATCCAATATTCTAAATGAGAAATATCCAGAGTATGAAATTATTCGCGATTATAAACTTTACTGCAAAAAAGAAGGAAAAGAGGCTCTCTTTTGTTTTGAGAGTACAAATCATCACATGAATAAATATTTTAAGCAGTTGCAAAAAGCCCTTTCTTCCGCTCTAAACAAACTGGATAGATTTTGGGGATTTGATGGTGTGGTCGGATATGGTTTAGACTATGGATTAAGTCATGATGAAATGGATTTATTTAATTTACAAATTCATAGAAAGTTGAATATTGCACTGTCTAAAGAAATTGCAATAGAGACGCAAAATAAAAAATGTGTAGAAACATTGAAATTGATAACTAATCTTGATACACAATAAAAATTATAACTTTAGCTTTATATTTTTATTTTAAACCATAAGTTTTGGGAGATAACTTATGTAAGAAATGGAATAGAAAAAAAGCAACCATAACATATGGACTGTTTTAATACATATACATTCTTATGAAGTTACTTACAGATATTATTTTAGAATCAGTAGAAGTAGTTAGTAGAACTCCATTACTTTCTGAAGATGAGTCTGTTTGGGAATTAACAGTTGGCTTTGCAAAAGATAAAACAAGAGAAACAAATATTCCCCCAATGGAAGAATCTTTTGAAGAGGAATCAGTATAAAAAGAAAATGAGATAGAAGAAATAATTAATTCTTTGTATTAGAATTAATAAAATTATCGAGGAGCCATTTGCCTTTTAAACACTTTTGTTCTAACAATGTCCTTTTCTGCACACCATTCACAATAAGCTTTGTAGGCCTCTCCTTCTAATTGTGCATTACAAGGTCCAAAAGCTTGTCGAATTGTGAAGTTTGGCGTTACTTCAATACAGATTTTATACTGATTATTAAACAGAGCATAAACAATTGTAGCTCTACGTTCTAAAATTGCTTGCTTATACCCCCACCCTACACAGTTATGCATTTCACTTCCAATGGTTCTTAATGTGTTTGAATCTTTTGCAACATAGAAACACCATCTTTTTTCATCTGGGATAGGGATTCTGTTTCCTGTTTTTTTATCTAATACAAAATCATCTCCACATTTATATTCAAGATCGAGAAATTGTTTTTCCAATGTAAATTGAACATTTTCTTCAACTTTTGATTTTTCTGAAAGTGCTAATTCTCTTGAAATTTCATTACTGCGACGAATTAAAAAATCATGTGTATAAGAATTAAATCCTTCTTTCATAATATCTCTTTTTTCTCTGTCAGTTAGATGTTCTGAACATCCTCGATACATATTGATACCGTCTGTAATATTAATTATTTCTTTAATCTTCGTTGCCGTTGTAAAAATATTAATTGTTCTTTTTAGTGAGTTCCAAACGGTTTTTTGATTAGAAATAGTAAACATATCAGTTGTAAACTGCTTTAATGATGTTCTTATTTGATAATTTATTTCTCCATTAGTAAAAGAAATTTGAAAATAATTAAAAAACTGATAAAAATCTGCCGTTGTACTTTTTTGAAGAAGATTTACATCTGTAAACCCTAAGTCTTTTATTGCAGCATAAGGAATTATTGTGTAAGGATTTATTTGATAAAATTTTCTAATTGTCTTTGTTGGTTGAATATTCATACATGCAAACATTTCATTTTCAGCAGAAGGAGTATCTCCTGAGGACATAGAAGTAAAATCTGAATCACAAGGATTTAATCCCCAATGTTTTGAAATTTTTACAAAGTTTATATTAAATGGACAAAGTAAATATCCTAAAATTAGTTCAAACCCATTATAAGAACTTGAAATTGTTGGTTTTATTCCGTATTGTTTTTTATAAATTTCACCAATTTCATCTAAGATTTTAGTTGTGATTTCTTTGCATAAAATCCCTTTTAAGTCATTTTCTTCGAAAACAATTTCATTATTTTTAATAATGCGTTTTTTTATTGTATCAATTTCAAAATCGTAATTTATAAGTCTTCGATTTTTTATAGAAACAAATTGAGATAAAACTTTAATTAAATATGATGTTTTTCGTTTATTAACTTCATAGCCATAGTGAAAAATTTTTCCTTCATAAGAAAATGGACCTGAATATGTTTTTCCACAAGAAGCTTTTAAAATATTTGAAGAAAATGATAAAATTGGTTCCCAGCAATGATGAATTCTACAGTAAACTTCTCGTTTTTTTATGTTTACAATTGTTGGAAATGTAGAAAGAGGCTCTTTTTCAGAAGGTTGATAATTATTTGTTTGTTGATTATAAACCCAAAATTTTTCTAACATAATTTTTTCTACTTTCCTTTAACTATGTATTCCTCACATTTTAGAATACCATATTATGTTGTTAAATTAAAGTAATTTTCTATCTTTCTCTTTGTAACCGAATGTTATCTATTTTTTGAACATAATTATTGACGAATATTTTAAACTAATTGCATTATCAGATGCATCGCTAACGTCTTCTGAATAAGTATAATTATTGCGTTTATAGTACCAATTTTTTGGATCTTCAAAAGTTACATATTCTAATTTAGAACAGTTTTCAAAAATATAAGATTGAATTTCAATAACATTTTTTCCAATTATTGCAGATTGAAGATTTGGGCTTTGAGTAAAAGCCAAAGAATTTATGAGGACAGCATCAATATAAATTTCATTTAGATTATTACTATATGCAAAGGCATAGTTACCAATAGTGTGAATATTTTTTAGATTAATTGTTGTTAGATTATTATTTGCAAATGCATTAACTCCAATAGTTTCGACTGAATCTAAATCAATTGATGTAAGATTATCACAAGAATAAAAAGCATAGTTACCAATTCTTTTTACTGAATTAGGAATATAAATATTTGAAAAACTACAATCATAAAAAGCATAACTTTCAATTGCAGTAACAGTATTTGGTAAAGTAATAGATTTAATTTTTGTGCAATTCGAAAAAAATGAAGTTGAATTAGATGTTGCTTTTACTATTGTAAGATTTTTTATTTCTGATAAATCTAAAGAAATATCAACTGGAGAATCTTTTATTTTTTCAGCTAAAGTTTCTATTGTAGAATCTGTAATCTCACCAACAACTTTTATAGTACAATCTTCAGATAGTAAAGATAAATTTAAATATTTTGCAGTATACTTTGTAACTGTTATTCCAGACTTCCATTTTGCATATAAGACTGTATCTTTATTTACAAAAATTTTATCTCCATCGCTGTAGCAAACTTCCCCATTAGGTGATAAAGTCCAACCCATAAAATAGTAGCCATATCTTACAAAATTATTTATATCCAAAGTTTGATTAACTTGGTAGTAAAATTCTTGAGAATTCATTTTACCACTTCCTCCGTTAGAATCAAAAGAAACTATACATTTTTTTCTATCATAATAAATTTTTGCAACGGAGGTTTTATCTAACAATATTTTTGTCTGAAAAATTTTTTTTGGATAAAAACCTTCGAATTCTTTTTCAGTTGCTTTTGTTTCCGTATCAACTTTGCCAGATAAAATTTCTGTATAACTTAAAATGTAAGAATCTAAATTTAAATCGAGATTTGCATTTTGTTTGTAATGTTCAACTTTAAAATTAGTGTTAGGATTTTCGATCCATTTTGCATAAAGGATAATATCCTTTGTTACATTATACGGAAATGTAATTTTATCTTCGTTAAAAGTAGATGTTTCATACCAACCTTCAAGATAAAATCCTTTTTTAGTTGAAATTGGTGAAAGTTTAATATTATCAGTTGCATAACTTTTAATTGAAGTTCCTCCATTGGTTTTAAAATATACATTATAATATTTTGTCCATTTTGCATACAAGACAGTGTCTTCATCAATTGGATAAGGAAAAGAAATCGGTTCTCCTTCAAAGTTTGAAGTAGTATACCATCCAGAAAGTATTAAACCTTCTTTTTGAGTTTCAGGAGGAGTGATTAAATTCTTTGTTCTAATAGGTTCAATTTTTGTTCCTCCATTTGTTACAAAAGAAACTTGATACAAAGAAGTTGCTTCTATCAAAATTGGATTTTTACAAGATAAAAAAATTGAAGATAAAAAAAATAAAACTAAAATTGTATAAAAAGTTCTTTTCATATTGTATTCCTTAAAAAAATTAAAATTGAAAACCAAAATTTATTCCCGCTCCAACAAGATATGGATGACCAACTCGCAATTCCGATTCTAGAAAAAATTTTCCCATTGTAATTCTATATCCTGTGCAACCACCAAAATTAAAAATAGAATAAACTTCTGAATTAACAAGTAAGCAGGAATTTCCACATTGAAGTTCAAGAAAAAATCCAGATGCAGGTTTTCCTGAAAAGGAACTGATATAAAATCTTAACAGCCCGAGAGTTTCAAGTGTATAGAATTGATTGTTTCTTTCTCCTATGTCGTAGCTTAAACACAATTTTGTTCCTAAGGCAATTTTTTTTCCTGGTGCAAAATTAAAAACAAAGCCAACAGAAGGTGCGATATAATCAAGTGAATTTTTGTTTCCTTCTGCAATTAGACCTACAGAAATTTTTTTCTTTATTGAAGAAGAACCTAAAAGTTGTTCAGTTTTTTCAGAATGCTTAATATCGTAGTATTTTCTAAAAAGATATGAACCAGTTTCAATATCTAAAATTCGTACTCTTAACATATATCCATTATTATATTCTTCAATTTTTCCGAAAACTAATAATTGGGCACCAAGTCGTTTTGCAACTGACAAAATTGTTTTTTCGTTTACGATTCCAGAGTTTTGAAAATTGAGTTCTTTTTCAACTTTGTCCATGTGTTCCCGTGTAACGATTTGTAAAAGTCCGTCTTCAGAAAAAATTGAATCGGCAAGTTGTTCCCGAATGTAAAGTGTCATTTTGGATGTAGGACTTGTAAAGTCATCAATTACAAGAATTGAATTTGCTTCACATTTATCTGCAATGTCAAAAGCGGCCATTGAAATTGCTTCATCAATAGAAGGTCGTGCATATAAATTAATCGAAAAAATAATTAAAATAAAAAACAAAAACACAGTTCTATTCATCTTTACCTCCAAAGTCTATTCAAAAAATTCGGTTAGAAAAAATTTATCTAAGTATTCTTCAATCAAGCTGATTTGTTTTCTTTCTAATGTTTGATAATTATATGTAGAAAAATTTTCACATATAATTACGAAAGATTTTATTATTTGTGAATTTTTATAAATCGAAAATTTAATTTTAGGTTGAGTTGAATATATTCCATTAAATTCGTTTTCGTCCAAAAAAATTTCTGTGTTTAATTGATACATTCCTTTTTGTGAAGAAATCAAAAAACCCGTTTTTGCAAGAAGTTGAAAAATTTTTGATTCAATAATTTTTCTTTTATCGCCTATTGTATTTATCTTTACAGAAATTTCACCGATTAGTTTTTTTAGTTTAATAATTTCTTCATTAAGTATTTTAGAAAATTCTATAAAGTTATCGCATTTATTTGGATAAATACAAAGTGCAATTTGATAAACTTTGTAAAATTCATAATAACAATCTTTAATCTTCTTGTAATAAAAAACTTTCCTAAGAGGTTCACTTTGATTTTTAATTTCTTCTAAAATAATATTACAATTCAAAATATTTGAATCAATTTTTTTTAAAATAAAATTCCATAAATTTTCTTTGTTAATATAAGCGCAAACATAATATCTTTGATTTTTCTTATTGAAATAAATATCAGAATATTCAACTTGATAAATTTCTGTATTTGTCGAAGACAAAAAATCCTGCTGAATATTTGAAAATTCTTCTATAACAAAATTATTTTGTGTAATTTTTTTTGTGGCATAAATCTTAGTTTGAATTGTTTGTTCAAAAAAAGAACTTAATTCTGAAAGAGCAGATTTTTTTGCTAAAGTAATTGAACTTCCCTCACCTATTGCTCTTATATATTTTTCTGAGGGAAAAACTTTTTCTAAATCTAAAATCCATTTTGGTATTGCAGTATAACAGAGAGTTGAAGTTAAAAATAAAATTAATGAGGTAACAAAAAATCTTTTCATTTCAACTCTCCTTATACATTATTCAAAAATTAAAACTAAGTTCTTGGTTCTATCATTGTGTAATTCATAAGATGTTGAATTAATTGTTCAACAAATTTATCATCTTCATCTTTAAAGGCTTTTTTAATTTGATTTTCATACAAGTCTTCATCAATTGAGTACACCACCAAATATGTATATTTTGGTTCACTCCTTTCATTTTTGTTTATTTTAGTTCGAGATAAAATCCACCAATCTGTTTCTTTTGTAAGGCCTGAAACTGTAATTGCAGAAGCACGAGCTGAATATCTTTCGATAGCTTCTTCAACTTCAGCTTTATCACCTTGCATTGTTGCACCAACAAAATCTGAAATCCCCTGATTTATAGAAGCAGAAATTTCTGCACGAGCATCAACTTGATCTGCCCAAGTTTTAATGAAGTCAAGATTTTCTCCGTTTTTTGTTACAACCCAAATATGTTTTTCGATTCCCAAGGCTTTGCTTAAAGTTTTTTGGTTTGGAGTTCCAATAACTGAAGAAACCCAATCAGGTTGAGCAAGTCCAAAAACTGTTCCTTTGTGTTCGATAATTTCTGTAGGTCCAGAAACATCTTTTACTTTTGGAGTTGTTGCGCAATTTGTAAGTGCAAATAAACTTACAAAACAAAACAAGAAAATACCAATAATCTTTTTCATAAAAACCTCCTGCAGCGTTTATTGACTGCTAAAATTTTATTGTAGAAAAACAAATGTTTATATACTAATCATTACATATTTCTATTCCCAAGTCACGGGAACAAAAGTAATTTATATTATGAAAAAATTTAATCGACTTCTAAATTAAAAGTTGACAAATCCTTATGTTGATATAAAATATAAATGATGTGTATTCCCAAGTCGCGGGAATAGTTTTGCGGAGAAGAAATTATGGCTGTGGATTTTACAGAAAAATCAAAACGCTACCAAGCAATTGACGAAATTATTGCCTCTGGGCGAAAATTAAAATGGAATGAAATTATTGCAGAACTCAAATCGAAGTACGATATCAAAACTAGCAAGACTTCTTTCTATCGTGACATTGAAGAATTACAAGAAAAATATAATGCACCAATTGATACCGATTTTGAAACAAGTGGATATTTTTACACCGATCCACAGTATAGACTTCCAAGATTTTATACCGATGAAAATGCAGCGAAAGCGGCTAAGTTGATAAAAACTTTAATGGATATGGTGAAAGGAAATCCACTTTACAAAGAAGCGCAAGAAGTTTTTGAATCTCTTGCAACTGAAGCTCGTGACTTGTCTTTGGAAAATATTAAGATAAATAAAAAACCAGATAATGATAGAATTATTTTTGTTGGAGCTCCGAACAAAAAAGTTCCTGCAGAAACTTGGCGAATAATTGATAAAGCCTTGCAAGAAAATCGCGTTATCACTTTTGATTATAAATCTTTAACTGACGAAAAACCTCATCCTCGACGAATTCAACCATGGCAACTTATTTTTGATAACGGAAATTGGAATCTTCATGGTTTAGACATAATTAAAAATGGTCGACGCCGTTATTCTTTAAGTGAAATAAAAAATTTACAAATTACAAATGAAGTTTTTACGCTTCCAAAAGATTATGATTTTAGAAAAATGACAATTGGCTCTTTCGGATGTATGTGCCACGATACTTTTCTTGATTTTAAAATTCATCTTCATGGTTATGCTTCTCGATATGCAATAAATCGATTGTGGGGGGAAAATCAAACGATTATTCCTGATGAAAAAAAACCTGGTCCAGATGGTGATGGAATAATTCTTAGTTTTAAAAGTAATCAACTTTTTTCTGTGCGTCGTTGGGTTTGGCAATGGGCAGATGAAGCGATTCCAATTGAACCAAAAGAACTTGTTGATGATTGGCTAAAACGCCGTGAAAAAATAAGTAAGATTGAAATTTAAATTTTTCAAAAAAACAAAATTTAAGTTTTACAAACAGAAATCTGCAAGCAAAAAAACTTCATACTCTTTCTCTTTCTACACCTATTATTCTACATTGTTAAATAATAGGTGTAGAAAAAACGAGTTTAAAAGACTGCTATTTAATCTTCGTTTGTTTCTTTTGCAAAGTTTTTTGCTTTTTCTCTCCATTCTGTAGCTTTTTCAGTATTGTAGAGAGGATTTTTTGGATTTGAATTTTCATACAAGTTAGCAAGTTCATTCATATTTAAAACAATGCCAGATGGCAAAAGGTCATTTTTTTCAGTTTCAGAAGCTTTATGGGATGCAAGATGCCATTTTTCTTGTTCAAGAAAATATTCCTTTATCAAATCATCTTCATCACAAGAGATTCTCTTTAACATATAATTGATAGCCAATATTTCCATAGCCCATGCACTTCCAAGGTCAGTGGCTTTTTTAATATAACAAAAAGCTTTTTCATAATCTGTTAAGCTATAGAGAAAATACAAATTTATGAGGGCTTGAGAATTTTCTTTTTCAGCACAATCTTCCAAAAAAGCGATATTCTTTTCAACATCATGTTCGTCTTCGATTTCAAGTACAGCAAGTTCAATTTTTGCACCAATACTTCCTTCTGCAGCTTTTATTCGTAGTTCTTCTAAATCATTTTCAGACCAAATTGAATGATTAATTTTTCCGGTTCCCAAAATTTCTTTCATAATAAATTTACACTCCTTTCTTGTTTTGCATAAATCAAACTTTGTAATTTCGTTTGATTCTAATTAACACGATGATATTCATGTAGGAATCCTTTTTTGATTTGTTATTTTTTCCCATCTTATCATTCATCATCCCTTGTATTTTGTAAGATTAATGTTGAACACATATAGTATAGTTTATAAAACCAATTTTTTTACGAAAAAAATGTATTAAATTTCAATATTTTTTTTTAGTTTTTATATAAATACTATAGATTTAAGTAGTAGAAATCTAATATATTTTATACGAACAGTTTGTACTTTCTGTAAAAAATTTACTCATTCCCTTCTCTTTATTTTAGCTTAAATTTTTTCTTTAATTTTTTTATGTATTTGAACATTGAACGAGGACAATACCATTTTGCAATTATCTGTAAATATTTTGGAACTCCATAATATGGTTTTGCAATTGCACTTGTCATTGCACCGATAGTATCGCTATCTCCACCAATACTGATAGCATTTCTAATAGCGTCTACAAAATTTTCCGATTCAAGAAAACATACAATAGCCTGAGGAACAGAACCTTGACAAGTACTGGACCATTTATTATTTTCTTGTAAATCCATAAAGATTAAAATTGTATATTTATTCAATTTGTAAGTAAAAAAAATCACTTCAACTATACTCTTTTAGGAAAAATTTACAGTTCAAAAAGTGTGTTGAAAAAAATTCAACAACACACTTTTTTTATCTTGCCTCTTGGATAGCTCCTTATTTTTTTCAATTTAATTTTTTTGTGCACTTTTTAATATTTAAACTCACAAAAAAAACAACCCATAAGACGCACACAGAAGGCTCAAAACACATCAATTACACTTTCATAATGATAATTGTCGTTTTTTAAATAAAATACGTTATACACGCATTTCTGCACGTCTTTTTTAATTTTACAAATAAACCATCCGTTTGAATGTATATTTATGCGTTGTAATTTGTATAAATATACAAAAACACCTTGTAAATATGGTAGTATTTTCACTTAAAAATCGATAAAAAAATCATAAAATTTTTTGATAAATTATTGATTTACTTTTATAATTTATATAAAATATTAACGAATCTAATCCAATCAAGGAATAATCAATGAAAAAGATTTACGAAGGTAAAACAAAAGATGTTTACAGTCTTGAAAATGGCAATGTAATGCTTAAATTCAAAGACGACTGTACAGGAAAAGATGGAGTTTTTGATCCAGGTGAAAATACAGTTGGTTTAACAATTGAAGGAATTGGAAAAGCAAACTTGGAAACTTCAATTCATTATTTTGAATTATTGAAAGAAGCTGGAATTAAAACACACTATGTAAGTGCAAATTTAGAAGATGCTACAATGGAGGTTCTTCCTGCAACTGTTTTCGGACATGGATTGGAAGTAATTTGTAGATTAGTTGCAACAGGTAGTTTTATCCGTCGTTATGGTGAATATATCAAAGATGGAACACCTCTTGAAGGTGGATATGTAGAATGTACATTCAAGAATGACGAAAAAGGCGATCCTTTGGTTACAAGTGAAGGTTTGGCTGCTCTTGGAGTTATGTCTACAGAAATGTTCAACAGCATGAAAGAACAAACATTAAAAATCACAAAAATCGTTGCTGATGATTTGAAAACACTTGGACTTGATTTATGGGACATCAAATTCGAATTCGGATACAACAACGGTGAAGTTATTTTGATTGATGAAATTGCTTCTGGAAACATGAGAGTTTACAAAGACGGAAAAATCGTAGACCCTGTTGAATTAACAAAAATTATCAACAATCGTTAATTTGATTTTGAAATTTATCAGTTAACTAACTTGATATGAAGCTAGTACCCTAACCTAATCGGTTTGTGGATACTAGCTTTTTTGTTTTTAAATTTCAGATATAACACCCACAACTGGATAAAATAAGAGTTTAGCTAAAACTTTTTTTCCACCTGCAGTTAAAGCGTTTTCGTAACAATCCATTTGACCTTTGTACTTACCAACAAAATACTCACTATTTTCATCTATCAACTCTTCTTTATCTCCTGGGAAAGTTTTGTAGTCAACTAGAACACATCCTTCTGAAGTTTCCCAAACAAAGTCCATGCTTCCAGTTACAATTTGTCCAGTTTGAAGTTTGTGTTTGAAAGGTAATTCGTGATAGAATTTTTTTGCTTGTCCATATTTTTCTTTTAAAAATTCAATAAGACCTTCCCAAGATTTTTTTATTTCACTTGGTTCTGTAACAATTTTTTCAAAGCCATAAGATTTAATCATATTAGAAATTTCTTCATCAGTTCTATTTTCAATTGTGCAAAAAATATCGTGAATACGAGTTCCCAAAGCTGAATAATCATATTTTTTATTATCTAAAATATTGATAGAAGATTTACAATCATAAAGAGTTGCAAAAACATATCCACTAGGCATATTGCTTGGTTGCAAATCTCGAACTAAATAATTTATATCTTCATCACCTTTGAGATTTATAATTGTTTCTTTAATTTCTTCTTGTTTATATTGAATTTCTGAATTAGCATTTTCGAATTTTTTTGCATTATAGCCTACTCCAAGTAAATCGCAATTATCATTAAAAAAATCACTAGATACATCAAAATCCAATTGTGAAAGAGCTTTCATTGGTTCTTGAATTTTGTTTCTACTTCCATTAAGAACAATGATTAAATTATCGCGTGGCCGAGTCATTGCAACATACATAAGACGTTTAGTTTCTTCTTTTAGATTTTCAACTAAATCATTATATCTTTCTGATTCTGTAATTATGCTTCCCCATGCTTGATTAATATTTGAATTACCAAATAAATTTGGAAATAAACTTATCTTAACTTCAGGATATAGATTTTCTTTTGTGGATTTTCCTTCACGAATAATTTGTGTTCCAAAAATATTTCTTTTAATAAAATTTTTATTATCTAAAATATCTTTATCACAACTTAATAAAATTACAGTTTTCCATTCAAGTCCTTTTGAACGATGATATGTAAATAATTGAACGCCTTCGGTTGAACCAGAAACAGAAATATCATTTTCATTAATGTAACTTATGAAACCAGAAATGGAAATTGGAAGATGCATCAAAACACAATTATCTTCATACTCTTTTGCAGAATTAATAATTGTATGAAGAAGTTTTGTTGTATCAACATTATCATTTAATTTTTTTGCGACATTATATAAATCAAGTTCGATTATTAAACTTTCAACTAAAGCAGAAACAGATTGAAGTTTGTATCTGTCTTTTTCTTGCAATAATTTTTTAACTAAAGGTATGTTTTCATAAAAAAGAGATTTTTTATTATCTTGAATATTAAAATCAATTTTATCATCAAGTATTTTTTTAAGATTATAATTTTCTTCTGTAAGAAATGCGATTTGTGCTTTTGGTAATTCGGCTTTTTCGTCAGTTACTAATTGAAGTAATGATGTTACTAAATTAACTGTATCAGAGCCGGAATGTCCAGCTTCATCAATATACACAGGAACATTTTTTTCTCGTAAACAGGTTGCAATATCTTTAAGGTCGGCATTTGATCGAGCAAGAATTGCAATGTCAGATGGATTTTCACCCTTGTTAATCAACTCAACAATATTTGCGGCAAGAGCTGAATTTCTAATAACTTTATTTTTACCAGGAATCCACCAATAACCTACACAACCTTTATCATCTTTTCGAACTGGTGTCAATTTAATCTCATCTGGATTTTCTTTTGAGAAACCTTTTTCAAAAACTTTATTTGTAAAGTTTACAATTTCAGGAAGAGAACGCCAACTTTTATCTAAGATACGAGTTGAACATCCATCTAAATTTTTCTTTTCATTTTCTTTGATGATATCCATTACAGCACTTGTAAGAACTGTATCAGAACCACGGAATCCATAAATTGCTTGTTTCTTATCACCAACCCAAATACTTTGTTCAACAATCTCAGAAAGTTTATCAAATATTTTTACTTGAATTGGAGAACAGTCTTGAAACTCATCTACAAAAACATATTTATATGTTGCTTTAATATCACTTGCAACTTCTTTATTATCGAGAAGTTGATAAAAATAATTTTCCATATCAGAAAAATCAATTAAGTGATTTTCTGTTTTGTATTCTTGATAAATTTTATTCCATCTTTCTGCTAACGAAAATAAAATATCAATATATTTATTTATCAATGCGTGAACTTCTTCTGTACAATATAAATTAGATACACTATCATTAAATTCATTTATTAAATCTAGAAGATGTTTATTGGATATTTTTTTTAATAAATCAATGATTTTATTTGTATAACTAACAGAATTTGTTTTTCTATTTTTTACTAAATGGTTAAGTCTAGAAATATATCTTTTAGTTTCAAGTTGTTTTTCTGATTCATCAACATTATTTAATTCTTCAGCTTTGTTTATAATCTCCGTAAGTAAATCAAAATTAATTTTTATGTGTTCTGATTTAATAAGAAAATCTGTTGCTATTTTTTTTGAATAATCGATACTTGGTTTATAATCTGTAATCTGATAATTTTTTGTGTATTCAAGTATTTTTGATAAATCATTTTTCCAAAAATCGTAATCAATTTTATTTGTCATTATTATTTTAATATTAAATTCTTCTGCAAATAAATTTAAAAATGTAATTTCTTTTTCTTCAAGTAAATTTATAAGTGATTGATTTTTATAAAATTCTAAATCATTTTCTGCAATTGGATTAATTTTTGGACTAAGACCTAAAACATACCAATATTTTTGAATAAAAGATTCTGCAACACTATGTATTGTTCCAATTAACGCTTGATCCAAACGGTCTGCTTCATTAACCATCCCATTTGCATAGAACATCGCTTTTGCTTTATCTTTAAATTCAGCAGCGGCTGCTTTTGTAAATGTTGTGAGAATAACATTTTCTGGTTCAACTTTATCATCTTTAATTGTCTGTGTTAATATTTGAGTTAGAGAATAAGTTTTTCCACTTCCAGCACTTGCACTAATATATTTAACATTCTTCATTTTTATTCCTCTGCTTTTCTTTCTTTAATTAAACCGATATCTTCGTATGGTCCAGATTTTAAACCTTTATAATAATCCATTGGTAAAAGTCCCAACTCATCTCTTACTTGTTCGTATTCAATATCTTGTTCTTCAAAACCTGTTGTTTCCTCGAGAAGTCCTTCAGTTAATTCTTTAATTCGATATTTATAAGAACATTGAATTTCTTTTAATAAATCTTTTGAAGCTCTTTCACCGTTTACAAATACTTGTGAAAAGTTCATATCACCATTTAATACTTGAACTGAAACAAATTTTGAAAGTGGTAATAAATAATATGCAACAAGTTTAACTTTCTTTCCAGTTTCTTGTTCAATTAATTTTTTATATAAACAAAGTTGAATTGATTTATTTTCTTCTAATTTTTTTTCGTTGTTACTAGAAGTAGACCATTTGAAATCAAAAATATATAAATTATTTTTTGAATCTTCTAGTATCATATCAACTTTACCTACAATATCTAAGTCACCAACATAACCATGTTTTTTTATTTTGCCATCTTCAAATTTACATCCGATATCTTTTTCACATTCTACAACATGTAAATCATTTGCTTCCATTCCAACTAAAAGATTTTTTAAACTTTCTTTTAATTGATTTTTAAATTTGTGAAGTTCTAACTTATTATTTTTGATTAAGAGAATTGCTCCGGTTGATTGAATTATCTTTTCAAAAATATTTTCAAAATCATTTTCCATTTGAGTTCTAATATAATCTGGATATCCACTTTGTAAATCTTTTTCATTTGGAGAAAACAAAGTTTGAATTATTTCATGTGCAACCAAACCAAATGTGGTATTCATATCACTAATAGAATTAATATCAATTCCAGAAAATCCAATTAATTTATCAATTGCGTAATCTAAAGGATGTTTAATTAAATTTTCTAAACTTGTATAACTGTAAACTTCAGATAAATTATCTTTGATATAATCTGTGTTTTCAATTTGAATAAATTGTTGATTCCATTCCATTCTGTTTTGAATTTTTTTAAATGATGAAAATAATTTTTCATTAAGTTTTTTTTGTTTTACAAATGGATAAAGTTTATTTTTTGTAAAATCATTTGGTTCTTTTTTATCAGCAAAATATTTTTCTAATTGAATAAATAAAGAACTTTTAGGTGCTGGGTCATAATCTATTTTATCTAATGTAACAAGAACGAGTTTATTTTTTGTTTTTCTAAAAGGTGTTAGTAATAAATTTCTTATATATTCTCGTTCGTTTTTAGAATCCCAAAGAAATAAATCTTTATTAAATTCTTCAAGTTCTGTAGGTGAAAGAAATGAATAAGTTAGTTTTCCGATACTTCCATTTTCATAAAAATCACACCAAACAGTTTTACTAGAATAATCACAAAAATCAGAATATGAGGTAATAATATTTTTACAATTTGCCTGAGCAGGATATTGCATAATAGAAATGTTTTTTGAAAAAACTGAACTCATAAGTTCAATATCTGAATATGGAATTGTATCAGTTTCTAATTCATTTAAAAGAAGTAATATTTGATTAGCTTGATTTACAACAAATCCAAGTTGTTCAATTTGAGGGTCGCAATTAAAGTTCTGGGAAATTTTTTTTCTACACCAACTTCGAAGATTATTTACAAATTCAATTATTAAAGAAACTTCAATTTCTGATTCTTCAAAAAACGGAGTATTTATATCAGGTAAAAATTGTTTTATTAGTTTTTTTGTTTCTGGATATTTTTCTATATATGAAGTAATTTTATTTTTGCAAGTTTCATTATAATAGCCACCAGTTGAACAAATTAATTCTGCAAGTTTTTTTCTAAAAGATTGAGGAAGTGGATTTAAAGTTGTGTTCAACCATTTAACAATATTGTAAAGATTTAGAGGACGTTCAAAAATTGTTAATCCGATATTAAGTAATTCTGTAATCTGTGGAACTCCAACAATTTCTGAACCACTTAGTTTTTTACCTTCAAGTTTTTGCCAGTTATCAAATTCTTTATTTCCTGCATTTATCCAAACATCAAAATCTTTACTATCAGAAAATGAAAGATATTTTATTGCTTCATCTCGTTCTTTAAAATTCCAAATTTCAAGCGATGCATCTTTTTTGTTTAGTTCAATATTTTCTTCTCCATTTAGAACAGAAAAAATTTTTGAAATATTATTTTCTAGCGATTCATTTTCTTCAATACAAATTTTTATTCCACGCTTTTCTAACGCTTTAATCAACCCTACTTCTGCAGGATGAAAACTTTCATAATATGGCGAAGTGATAATTTCAATTTCAGGAAGTCTACTTCCATTTTCAATTTGATTTATGATTTCAAATATTTCTTCTCCAAAAGAAATACAATTAAAATATTTTTCAACTCCAGAAAGAACTTTCATACGTTCACTTGGAGCTTTAGTTGATTTTTTCCAACCTGCCGCCGCAAGAATATCTCGCCACTCAAGACATTTTTTTGTTGTATTTAATTTATCAACTTTGAAAGATTCAGCTAAAATATTTTTTGGATTTTTTTCCATGAATTTTTTCATGGCGACATAATATTCTACAAAACGTTCTCCATAACTTTTTACTTTTGACTCAATCCCAGCATGTAATTTGATAATGTTACACAAATCATTTGTATTTACAATTTTTGCATCAAGAAAAACAGGTGATTTTTCAAAATCAACAAAAGCGTTATTTGTAAAAGATGGATGATAAAAAAGTTTCATAGAATAACTCCCAATTTTTTAGAAAACATATATATTATAGCACATTTTTGGGATTTGTCTAAAAAAAGTTATTCATATAGAAGAAAAAATACTTGTAATTCGCTGGCAAGATAAAGGGTGTAAATATTTTATCGTAACTCTATATAACATAAAGTACTACACAGGGGGTAAAAATGTAGACATTGTAGACATAAAAATTTCAGAGTTTTTCAGCATTTTCTAAGATGAAATTAAGTCAAAAAGTTTACTATAGGAAACTTTTTGTTCGAAATTTGCGTTGAATGTTAACTTTGTAAGAAGTATTTATCTTATAAAGATATGCAAATATATCCAGTCTATCTCAATATGAGAGACTAAAATTATTATATTAAACTATGTTTTTTCCTTCAAAAAAGGAAATTAAAAAAAATATTTTTGTCAATTTATGAAAAATAATTGCTCTTATAAATTAAAAAAAATACTTATTCGACAGTAATATTTTTGGGTAGTTGATAAAAAAATAATTAAGTTTTGTCAACTTTCTCAAGAATATTTGCTCTTAGTAGATATAAATAAATACTTATTCGACAGTACTTAAGTAGAGTTGAAATGGAAATCACTATATCCCAAGATGATAGAGTGATTTTGTTACAATTAATTACATTTTTTTAAGGAGGCTTCAAATGGAAGCAAAAACAATCGGTTTTAATTTCTTGGGTCAGAACTGGACTGCTGAGTTCAATTATCAAGGAGAATCTCCTGTGGCAGGTGCAACAATGACAAGTGAAAAAACTCCACAGAAACTAACTTGTATCGTTGGAAAAAAATCACTTGATGAAAACGATAAAGCCGAACTCAAAAGAAATCTTATCACATCTTTAATACTTGAAGTTCTTGTTGCAAAATACGGAAAATTTGTTTTAATCGATAAAAACGGCGAAAAATCCTCAGAGAGTGGCAAACTTAACTGGGAAAATGTTTTGGATGGTGATTTGCTTTATACAATCGCAGAATACAACGAAGAAATACAGTCTATAGCAAATGAACTTTTAAAACAGATGATCGCTTACGCAGCAACCTTATAAAAATGTTACGGATAGAGTTCACTACTCTATCCTACAAATAAAATTTCATTTAAAAAAATTTGAAAAAATATTAAAAAAAATACCGAATTGACAGTAATACATTGGGCAGGTTGATAAAAAAACTTTTTGTCAACTTAATAAATTTTATTGCTCTTATAAAGATGGGTTGATAAAAACATTATCAACATAGGAAACAACATTTTATTATCTTAATGGAGGATTTCATGGGATTCGGACTTATTGCATTAGGCGTAATTGGTGTTACATATGTAACAGGTGATTCACAAAGAAAACAAAAGATGAGAAACATCGGCTCACAAATTGTTGAAGTAACAAAAGAAGCAACAGTTAGTGCAGTAAAAACAACAAAAACTTTTGTACAAAAAATGAAAGCAAAACACGATGCTGCATCAAATAATAAGGGTGATAATTAGGAGGCTTTATGTTTAATAGAAATAATTTTGAAAAAATTTTTATTGGTGGATTGTTCGGTGCAATTTTAGCTACTGGATATAATTTCGTACAGAACATAAGAAAAAATAAACTAGCCAACTCAAAAATTGAAATCACAGATGAACTTAATCAAGAGATTGGTAGGTTAAAAGAACAAATCGATAATTTGAAAAAAGAAAGGATTTCATTCGATAAAAAAAATTTATTTACTTCTATTTTTAGAATGAAAAATAAAGATAATCTAATTATCGATTCAGAAATAAAATATAAAGAAATCAAAATAAAAGAACTAGAAGAAAAAATATCAGAAATCCGAAAATGCGAATCAATAAAAATGGTTCGATATGTGGAAGCTGATATTTCTAATAAAGTTCTTATGTTGGAGAATAAGGCAATTTAATAAATAAAAATAGAATATATACTTTTTTCAGATAGCTGTTGAGTGCTATTCTAAATAAAACTTTTATTAGAAGAAAAACATTTATGGAAAAACGAAATACTTTTTTGAAATCAAATTTTTTAGTAACAGAAATTATTGGCATCGCTATACAAATCATTCCATTTGTAATTTGTTTTTTAACATTTACGGAAGAAAAAATTTTACTTTTTTTTAAATGGACAAATGAAGTAACTATAAGACCTGGCTTATTATCAAGTTTGTTTGCTTTAATATTCTATGGAATTTTATCTATCCGAATGAATTTATTCAGAAAAGAAAATTGGATGGATGGAATTTTATCTAGCATTGCAATGCTTCTAAATGTCGGAGTAATAGCTTCTCTATTTTCAGTTTTTGTAAGTAAAGATTTTTCTTTTATGGGAATAGATTATGCTGGTATTTACATTCTTGTAATCGGAATTATATTAACATTTTTAAGTATGCGAACTATTGCTGGATATGTTTTTTTCTTATTTCTAATAATTGGTGTTATAAGACTTATTAGCATTGATATTGCAATGGGACTTTGGGGATTTTTATATATCGCGATGATGGGAATATCTGTATTTTTACAAATACCAGATTTAAAAGATTTTTCAAATCTATTGTACGAGTTCAAAGGTGCAACTGCACAAATTGCAAAAAGAGGATTTGAAGATATCGAATACGCAGGAAATGATTTTTCAAGAAAAATGGAAAATGTAAAAAACAAATATCAAAATGAAAGAAATATACAAAATATATCCCAAGATTCAAATATTGAAGAAGTAGAATCAAATCAAAATGATTAATCTAATTCTATGAACTAACACAAACGGTGATGGAGATTATCTTTATCGTCGTTTGTATTTATGGGATAGGCTCATCACTATTATTTATGTTTATTACAACATAAACTCATTGATTTAACTTTTTCTTCAAGTTCTTTATTTGGAGTTTCTTTTAATAAAGCAGCAGCCTTTTGTAGTAAATCCTTTGTAGCAGAATATGCTTTTTGAGATTTTAAATAATGATTTTCATTATCATTCGCTTGATTATAAGGAAGTCCGTTTTTATAATATGCCCATTCTCTATTTGCTCGTTTCAAACATGTTTCAGCAAAATTAATATAATATTTTATTTTTGAAAATTCATCTCTCATACAAGCCTCCTCTATTTTTTATGAAGAATAATTTTTCCATTATTTTTATTTTCAATTCTATAATTTCGAAGTTTATTTAATGCACCTATTCCACCACCAGCAATACCAATGCTTAATGCTGTACTTGTTGCAGAACCTAGAGTTGTTGCAGCAGTGGCAAAAGAACTTGTACCAACAAGAGCCTTGAATGCACTGGTTGTTCCTAAAGTTGCAACATCAATTGGTGCAGTTGTAATTGAAATTATAGAAGTTGTAATTGCAACTGCAAGAGCACCTGCTGCTACTCCCCATGCAACATTTCCTGTAGCTTTAATTTTTATTACTTTTTTTGCCAAATAAGCTTCAAGTTCGATTACATCCTTTCCATCTTTAATTGCTTGTCCTAATTCTTTTGCATTTTTTACTTCCATAAGTTCCTCCTAAAACAATCCTTTAACTAAAAATAAAATCAAAAAATAATAAGCAGAAAAACATATAACAAATACTGTTAATTGCTTCCAAAAAGTTTTGATAAAATACTGAACAATTTCATTAAAATTCGGAACTTGTTTTAATGAAATACAATATTCAGAACCTATTTTTATTCCTGCATAAAAAAATGAAATGGCAGGAAATTCATCTAATAAAAAATTTTCAATCCCTCTCGAAAGACTTTTTCTATTAAAAATATTTTTTATCAACTTTATAGAAGTCTTACCATAATTTAATAAAAATTTTATAAGCTTATATATTCCAAAAAAAGTAGCAGTCAAAAAAAATATTATTGCTACAATATTTGATACAATTTCTCCAAACGGTACAAAATGAACCAGTAAAATTCCTGTAATATTCAATCCCAAAGTTATCAACGAATTGATTATTGTGTCCTTATAAAAAGTATGTAATTTTTTTTGAATTATTTTACAAACCTTCTCTAACGAAACATCAACAGCAATTGGAACTGACATATCAAGGATAGTTTTAGAAATTCCTTTTAGTCTTTCGACAACTTGATTTCTATAACTATTTTTTGATAGTTCACCTTCTATTTTTTTTATCATTTTTAAATCACGCTGAACAAGTTGATTTGAATTTTTTATATTCTTCAATATCTTGTTTTGTGAAGTTTAAACATAAAGCAACAATCCCTGCATCATCTAAGTATCCACCCGGAAGAAAATCGGGAATTAAATCTATAGGCGACAAAACATACAACAAAGTCCCTACTATAGCAGCGATGGTTCCCATTGGTACTTTTTTGTATTTCCCTGTAAAAATATCACCAAGCATTTGAAAATAAAGTTTGATATCTTCTAAATATTTTTTTAAAGTGTCATTTTGCATAATCGCTTCAATCTTTTTTTTGTTTTCCATTACCTTTTCTGCATCAGCTTGGTTGTAATTTTTATTGAACGAATTAAATGTTCCTCTTAAATTTTCTGTACTCATAAGTTTCTCCTTAATTTAATGTTTTTCTTATATATAAGAGTCAGTTTTTATTTAAAGTTGACAAAATAAATAAAGATTTTCAAAATAATTTGCTAACAAAAAATATCAAAATTAATATCGTACTGCTGGATGTAAAATTATTTTTGTGGACCCACAATTTGGGCATTTAGTTTTTTTCAAAATTAAATTAAAAATGTTTGGCATCCCATAATTAGGACATGGTCCACTAAATGAATGATTACATTTCTTACACAACAAATAAACATTTTCTCCAGGGAATGGTAGTCTCATAAAATCCTCCTAATTTTCTTGTAATTATCATTTATATATATAAGAGATGATTTTTAATAAAAGTTGACAAAATTTTTACAAATTCAAAAAAAATTTTATTTAACATAAAACACTATCATAAAATGATAGTCTACTTATGATATAATATACCTATTAAATTTTATTAAGGATGAATAAATGAACAAAGAAAATTATGACTTTGATAAAATTGAAAGTATAACACAACTTGATAATTCACTTGTTGAATATGGAATTATTCGTGGAAATAATATTATTGTATTTATCAAAAGTGGATTGAAAGGAACTTGTTATGGTTACAACAATATATATTTGAAAATTGCAAAACTTCTAAATGAAAAACATAACTGTACTGTAATTTGTGCTTCAAATCCCAATGGATATAAAAACGATTTTGATGCAGAAATGAAATTTATTGATAAATATGCTCAAAGTAATAATTTAATAAACTATAAAATTTATTATTTTGGACACTCTAATGGCGCAGCCCTTGGAATCATGAATGCATATAAGTATCCCAAAATTTCAAAATTATGTTGCATAAATGGTCCGTTGATGATAAATCCTGATAAAATTATTTCTGGAATAAAAAAATTTGATGGAGAAAAAATGTATCTCGTTTATGGAAGTAATGATCCTTCGTTTTCATTAGTTAAATTTTTTTACGAATTAGAATCTGATAAAATTGAATTTGTAAATGTTAAAAATACAGATCATAATTTTTCAAATGCAAATAATCTTTTTACTCAACTTCCAGAGATTTTATTTTTTGGTAATGAAAAAATATAAATTTATTTACTAAAATTTCAGTATACTTTTACAAAAAATAGGATATAATATTATTATGAGTAAAGCACTTTCTGAAGAAGAAAAAAGACAAAAACAATTACGCAAAGAAGAAATGGAACGAGAACAAACTGTTGATCCAAAACTTGATGAGCGTTGTTATGAAATTTTACAAATATTAAGAGATGCTCCTAAACATCCAGAAATCAAGTATAACTCAAAATTTTTTGAAAAATATTTTAACACCTCAAACATTACAATTTTGCGTGCAATAAAAAAATTAAAAGAGATGAATATCCTTGAGGAAAAACAAAAAAATGGAAGTTATGTCATAAAATCAACTTTTGAAGATTATTTTTATTCAGAAAAAACAAAAGAAAATATCGAACTTGTGGCAAGTTTAAGAGGACTTTTACAACAATATAAAAACACTCCTCTTTATGATAGCGTAACCAAACTGATTTATTTTCTTCAACCTGAAGTAGCGAAAAATAATTCAGTTTTTTCAACTGGAAGAATTGTTGTAGCACCACAAATTGAATATAACATCAATACAGAAAATTGGAATGAAGTTTACAAAGCAATAAATGAAAATCGTATAATTGAATTTAGATACACAAAACCTTACACAGATACAAAATCTTTTAGAAGTGTGTGGCCTTTGCAACTTATTTTAGATAATGGTTCCGTCTATCTTTTTGCATATAGCGAATACGCAGACCATGGTTTATTATATGATTTGAATTACATGACAGATATTTATGTAACAAAAGATAAATTTCAGTTACCAGAAAAATTTGCAATCAATAATTATACAGGAGGTGGACGACTCGGAGCTTTCAATGGAAATAAAGTTGAAAAGTTCAAAATAAAATTTACAGGTTATGCTAAAGAATGGATTAAAAATCACAAATGGGCAGATGACCAAACTTTCAAAGAAACAAAAGATTCTACGACAATTATTTTTTCATCAAGTCAATTTGAAAGAGTTTTACAGTTGATATTAAGTTGGGGTCAACAAGCAAAACCTATCGCCCCTACCCGACTTGTAAAAAGATGGAAAGAAGAAATTACAGCCATGTATGAAATGGTAAAATAAAAAATACAAAGGTGGCATATCCTAAAAATATAATATGTGAAGGATTTTTTTTACTTCGATAAAGTTATTGAAATATTTAATGGAGATAGAAGTAAAATATGGTCAACTACAGCAGATGATAAAATTGTATATATCAATATACATAATGAATTTTGTGTAGTTTTAGGATTCGCCAGAAGATATAGTACATTAAGAACTAAAGATTTAGGTGAAGTTGCAGATTTGATTAATGATGCCATAAATAGAAATTTATAACTCAAAAAATAATTGAAAGGCTATCAAAATAAATTGATAGCCTTTTATTCTCTAATAAAATTTACTTAGCTGGTGAATGTCTACCAGTTGGACTTTTGCTACAGGAAGAACTTGTGAGTTGCGTTAATGAAGAATACTTCTTCCCACAATATTTACATAAATATTGAGATTTTTCAGAGCCTTCATAAGGAATGTGTTTACTTGTTGAACTCTTTGAACATGAACAACTTGTGAGTTGCGTTAATGAAGAATACTTTTTCCCACAACATTCACAATAATAATTTGTTTGTTCCGGTCCCTCATACAAAACATGTTTTCTTGTTGAGCTCATTGAACATGAACAACTTGTGAGTTGCGTTAATGAAGAATATTTTTTCCCACAACATTTACAATAAAAATTTGCCATAACTATTATCTCCTTTAAGAAAAATATAAATCAATAATATATTATGTAGACTATCAAACTGTGATAGTGTTTCATTTTTTTTAACTTTTTTTACACGAATTTACATCATAAATCCACTAAAGATTCTTTTCCATAATAAAAATGTGATAAATATTCCCTAGAACTTAAATTATATTCAGCTAAAAAGTTTTTCCATTCATTATGATAGTGAAGATTAAAATACATATCGTAATATATTGATTGAGTTAGATAGGCAGAATAAAATTTGGGTGCCGAATAAGGAGTAAAAATAGCCAACACATCAAAAATTTCTTCTGCTTCTTCCTTTGAAGTTATAAGTCCTTTTTTCAAGACATTACTTACAAATCTAAATTTTTTATCTCTTATAACTTGTTCTTTCTTACTACAAAGTGCACGACGAAGTAAATCTGCATCACCTAAATTATAGTAAGTAAGTTTTGATATAATTTGCATAATTTGTTCTTGATAAAGAGGTATTCCATAAGTTTCTTTTAATATATCTTCACAAAATGGAATTGGATTTTTATTTTCTTCTGAATTTATTAAATCAGTAAGATATGGACGAAAATCTTTTAATCCAGGGCGTAATATTGTTGTTAATATAATTAAGTCATTAAAGTTTTTTGGTGTAAAAGTTTCTAAAACTTTTCTTGCGAATTTTTGTTTTTTTGGTGGACAATATTTATATGCTTCTTTGTTCCAAGCTGATAAAACTTTTTCGTCATCAAGAGGAATTGAATTGACATCAATTTCTTTATCAGTTGATTTGGAAATATAATCAATAAACTCATTATGAATATCAAATTTTTCGACAAAGCCAAAATTGATTTTAAATATTCCAATTTTATTTTCACAAATAGTAGAAGTACAAGGACAATAATATTTACTGTTTACATCTTTTAAAACTGGGATACAACTATTTTCAGATTTCCCTTTTACAATAAATTCAGTATTGAATAATATTGTATTATTAATTACATCCTTCAAAGGATATGCTATTCGACAAAGTTTATTATAAATTTCCATAGAATGCCAACAATAATGTTTCAATAATATTGGATCAGTTACTTTTAAATTTAAGTATTCACCGGCGATTGAAAATCCATCGTATTCCGATACACTATAATAATATGGTATTCCTAAAATACTTTCGTCACCATATTTTTCTTTTAAATGATTTAACAATTCTTCCATGCATTCATAATCAAATTGAATATCAAATTCTGGAAAACAGAGTCGGTTTGGATTTAAAAATCTTTCATATAAAAGACCGTATTTCATTGGATTCAAATTCGAAATTCCGAGAAGATAAGTAACTAAAGAACACATTGGTAAACCTAGATTATATTTGAATGCAACTTTATTTTCTTTACACCAACTTATAATTTCCTGATAAAATAAAAATACTTTTTGCCAATTATTTTTACAGATTTTATTTAATTCAAAATCAAGTCGAGATTTTGCTCCTTCTAAATCTTCAAATTCATTTTTCTTTTCTTCCAAAGTTTTTAAACAAAGATTTAGTATTAAATTTTCTGAATCATCAATATCTGGAATACTATCAATTATTCTTTTATAAATTTCTGTTGTATTAAAAAAATTATTAGGGAAAATAAATGATATTTTATCAATAATAGAATGAATATTATCTAAAAGTTTTTTATTAGGTGAATCCATTAAAGTTTTAACAATTTCAGATTTATCGTTTACAAAATAATTATCAAAATCTTCACTTGATTCAATATTACAAAATTTTTTTCTAAAAAGGTTTAATGCAACATTTTCGTCTTCTTTTATGTAACGAACTGTGTTTGTAATTACAGATTGGTTTAAATTTAAGTTTTGTAATTTTGAAGAATTATTTTTTATTTCAGAAAAAGTAACTTGTGTGTAAAAATCGTTTCCAAAAAAAATTTCTAATTCAGAATTGTATGTATTTGCTAAACAAACAAAATGAGAACTTTCATCTTTTGTTAAACATAAATTATTAAGAGAAAAAATATTATCTTTTGTATTTTGAAAATCAACTGAATATTTGCAAAGAATTTTATATGCATCAAAATCTTTACATAAAAGAATTATAGAAATATTATTGAATATTAGTTTTTGTCCAATTATAGGTTTAATTTTATTATCTAAACAAAGTTGATAAAAGTCTATTGCTCCACCAAGATTTGTATCTGTTAAAGCTAATACATTTATGTAACTGCTTTTAGCATAACTAACCAATTCTGAAATTTTTGCAATACTTTCTCTCCTTGAGAAATCTGACATCACATCTAAAGGAATATATTTCCCGTATACCACAAATTTTTCGTTTTCATTAAATGTCTTAGTTTCCATTTTATCTCCTAATAAACTAATATAAACAACTTACTCTGTCATATAGCGATAGACTAAATATAATTTTAACACAATAGTTTAAGTTGACAACAAAAACATTTATGATATATTAAAAACATGATTAAAAGAAAAATCTCAAAAGATGAAAATAAGACAACAAATAAGATATCTAAAACTCCAAAGAATAAAAAATCCGTTGTTGCAAAAAAAGAGAAATCTACTTCACCCTCACCTACTTTGGAATTTCAATATATAGCAAATGAAGACCATTACGATTTAGTTATCGAAAAAATCAAATCAGTAAAAAAAACTTTATGGATTGGAACTGCCGATATAAAAGATTTATATGTAAAATCTGGTCGTTCAACAAAACCTCTTTTAGAAATACTTTCTGATCTTGCAAAATCTGGTGTGGAAATTAGACTTATTCATGCAAAAGAACCTGGAAAAGCTTTTAGAGAAGATTTTGATAAATATCCTATCTTAATTGAAGGAATGGAACGAATTATTTGTCCTCGAGTACATTTTAAAATTATCATTTTTGATTTGAAAACTGCTTATGTAGGTTCAGCAAATTTAACTGGTGCTGGATTGGGAATGAAAGGTTCAAACACACGAAACTTCGAAGCAGGAGTTTTATCAAACAACAAAGAATTTGTAAAACAAGCATCTAATCAATTTGACCAAGTTTGGATGGGCGCACATTGTAAAAATTGTAAAAGAAAACAATTTTGTGGAGATCCAATTATTCCGTAATTTTTAAATTTCCCATTCAGTAATTTTTTTTACTAAATCTTTTTGGGCTACAAATAAAGTTGAAACTTCTTCATCAAACTCATTAACTGTAATCTTATATGAAATATCCGAACTGTTTACAATCTTTGAAATTTTCCAAGTGTATTTTGTATTTTTAAACTTTTCATACAAAAGAGATTTTATTGTTGTTTCAGTTAGTTGAATCATTTTTTGCATCTTTTGAAATTTAATAAATTCAGCTTCGTAATTTTCTTTGTAATTATACAAATAATCCAAAAGCATCTCAATTTCTTCGTATGGAAGATTCTGAAAAAATATATTCGTTAAAAATTCTACATTATTATTTGAAAATAATTTGTTTAATTCAACATAAACTATTTTTATTTTATTTTTGTCAAATCTAACTTCTGCAGTAAAATATATTTGAAAATTTTCTCCAAAGCTATTAGTTAAAAGCATTGAACCTTTTACATCAGTTATTCTACCTTTAAAAATTTTATAAGAGAATGATACATTTTTTCTATTTGCAATTTCTTCTAATTTGTTAATAAAATTTTCTGGAGTATCTTTTCCTTCTTCTTTTGTTTTATTTTTAAGATTTAATTCAAGAAAAAAATTATTCCAAAAATCGCGATTGAATTTTTTTTCAGCTTCCATAAATATCTCCAAATTAATCAATAAGGTAAGGGAATAAAAGTTGCATTATTATTTGGAAGTTTTTCTGTCCATTTAATTCCTTTGTCGTAACAATGCTTTGAAGTAAATATCCATAAAACTTTAACATCACTTCTTCCATTAAATTTTGGATGGGGACCAAATCCGTCGGTAAAATAAATTAGTCCATCATATTCTTTGTGGCTACAATAAAAATCTGCAACAGGTTGGAAATCTGTTCCTCCCCTGCCTTCAATATAAATTTGCTTAAAAAGTTTTTTCATTTCAATTGGTTCACCATGGATTGTTGTATCAAACAAAATTACATCAATTTGTTCAACGCCATATCGAAAGAATTGATTTATGACAGAAAAAAAATATTCTAAATTTTCTTGCGTAATCGAAGAACTTATATCAACTGCAATAAGAAGTTTTGACGAAAGCGAATAACGACTTCCTAAACGGTCAAATCCAAATCTTCGATTAGGTTTCATTCTTGAAAGATTTCTTTTTGAAGAAATTATTGAAGTATTAAAATGTCGAAGTATACTTGCATAATTCATTTCAACTTTTCTATTTGCTTTAATTAATTCTTGAATATTTGAACCTATACTTCCCCATTGTGAAGATTTTTCTGCATCATCAATTATGTTGTTGATTTGCTGTTGTGTTTTTTCATCTTCTTCCCAAAGAGAAGATAACTCAGATAGCTTTTCTAGATTTTGTAATTTATTATCATTTTTGTTTTCTTCATCATCTGAATTATCGGAATAAGTTTTACTTTTCATAAAATCTTCGTCGCAATTTTCATTTGTAAATTTCATTACAGAAATTATTTTTGAATACCATTCTTCAAAACAAAGTTCTTTTGGAAAAATAAAATCATTTGTAAAAATTTTTTCCCAGAAAACTTTAAGTGCATTGTACGAATAAATTTTTGTTGAATGATTTTCATTTTTTTTTAAGATGGTACAATATTCAGAATCTTCTTCTTTTAGAAAAATAAATTTGTCTTGTGAATTTTCTATTTCGTTTTTATTTAAGAAATCTTGAATTTCGTTTGTTTTAATTTTATTAAATCCTTTTAATCGTTCAGGATAAAAAACATCACCTTTATTATTAAGTTCTTTTATTTTATGTGAAAATGAATCTTTTAAAAGTGATAATCTAATTGCAAGTTCTTCAATAATATTTACTCCTTCTAATTTTACATTTAGATTAAAATTTGCAGTTAGTAAAATATCACTTGCGATTGTTAGATACGCTTTGTTTGCACCGATAGGCTGACGCTGATATGGATGTTTTAACAAAATCCTAAATATTTCAATTTTTAATAATTCTGAAATTGTATCTTCATTAAGACTTTCGATAATTTTTGGAGAATATTCTATTCGCTTTTTTCCAGTCCGAAAAGGAACATTGAGTTTTTCATTCGAAACTAAATCGTGAGTACAAAAAGTAGAAAAAAACAAAGGTTCAGAAAGAAACCAAGACTGTGTAATTTTATTTATTATTTGTAAAATATTTTTTTTCATTTAGTTCTGACCAATTTTTAAAATAAAGTCTTGAATTGCGTTATAAATTTTTTCACACTTTGTTACGATTGTTGTAACTGCATGAGGATAATTTGCACCTGCAAATAAATTTACAAAATGAGCAATAAGTTCCTTACTTTCCATTTTATTAATTAATTCAAAATAATTTTCTAAATTTGAAAGGATTTTATTTTCAGAAGTTGAATCATAATTTTCTACATCCAAAAAGCAAAAAATTGATTCGTTAATAACTGCAAGTTCTGAAATTTTATAATTTTCAAGTTGAGATTTTATTGAATTAAAATTTTTTGAATTAAGAATTTCAACTGCAGAAATAATTCGATGTTCAGAAATTGAAGAATAAAATTGAGATGCGGCCGCAACTCCTATAATTCCAGAAAAAACATCTAACTCTAATTTTCCAATTTCACTCATATTTTGCATTACATCTGAAAGGCGTTCCCAACTTCTTCGGTCTGGAGTTCGTTCTAATCCCATTATTGATTTATCATATTCAGTTCCATCAAGCATATTTGGATTTTCTTGAATAAAAGAAATTATTCTTCTGTCAATTCCAACATACTCTGCCCAATGTAACCATTCTTCAACTGAAGGCACAAATTCATAAACATTGAAACGAGAAACAAGAGCAGGATCTAATTCGGTAAGAGAATATTGTTCTCCATTATTCACCGCGGAAATAATTCGGCTTCCTTCTGGCAAAGATTTTCCCGCAAGTTTTCGATTTAATGTAAGATCCATAATTGTTTGCAAAACTTCTGGTCGGGCGCGATTTAATTCGTCAAGAAATAAAACGATAGGTTGATTATCAGTTGGAAACCAATAAGGCAAAAGAAATTCTGTTTGTCCTAACTTTTCATTTTTTTGCGGAAGCCCAATTAAATCTCCTGGATCACTTATTTGCCCAAGAAAAAGATTTACAACTTTAAATCCATTTCTTTTAAAATAGTTTTCAATAATTTTTGACTTCCCAATTCCATGTCTGCCAACTAACATAATATTTTGTTCTGCTGGAGTGACTTTTAAAATATATTCCAAAGAGTTTGTATTTATTTTAATCATATTAAACCTCAATAAATTTTTTTACATTTTGAATATAATCATTATTCTGTGATAGTCAAATCTTTAAATGGTTTAAATTCAGTTGTTTCTATAGTAAAAATATGAAGCATTTCCATAGCACGAGTTAAACAAACATAAACCATATTGTATTGTTGTTCATAATATGTTTCTGAATCAAAACAAGATAATTCTTCTGCACCTTGGATTCTGTGATCAGCCACAAATAAAACAACAGGGAAATCTAATCCTTTACAGTTTTGCATTGTGCTAAGTCTGATACCTTTTGTTTCGGCAAAGTCAAAATCAGTATCAGCAATTTGAATGCTTTTAACACCTAGTTTAGATTCTAAAAGAGTTTTGATTTTATCAAGTTTTTGTTTTTGATTTGCGATAATACAAATATTTTCTTCTTCATATTTTAAAATGTTTAACAGAAGTTTTACTTGTTGAATAAGTTGTAAATTTAAATCATTTGAATTTTTTGAAATAGTAAGTTCAACTGGCGGACCTGGTCTAAATGCAAGAGGCTTTGTTGTTTTGTCCATGTTCTTAAAATTTTTACGATAGGACTCTGCAAATTCGTGAATTTGATTTGTATTTCTAAAATTTGTTTTAAGAATTTTTGTTCGACCTTTAATATCAATACCAGATTTATTCCAACTAAAACCTTTTCTGTAAATTGACTGGTCGCTGTCCCCTGCAAGAAAAACACATTGTTTTGTAGACTCTTTTACAAGAGAAAGAATTACTGGTGGCAAATCTTGCGCTTCATCTACAAAAGAATATTCTGTACAAAAATCTGTATCGTCATTTTCTTTTGAAAGCTTCATTGCTTCGATTATTTTTTTTGCGGCAAAATTTCGTGGCCAAGTTTTATTTTCTTCAAGACCTTCTTCAGCTTGTTCTAAAGATTTCCAAATTAACGCTCTGTCGGTTTTCTTAATTGGATTTTTCATTCCGATACGGTCGCAAACTTTTTCAACATAATCTTCTTTAGAAATATTGTTTGCCCAAATAAATTCATTAAACTCAACAAACAATTCTTCACTTGAAAGTTTTTTATGATTAAAAAAAGACTTAAATGAAATATCGAAATCATAACAAATTTTTTTTGATGGAAAAAATTTTCTTAACATTGAAAAAAGAAATGCGTCGGCAGTTGTAATAGAATCAGTTGGAACTTCTGTTCCTAAAATTTTTGTAACATACTGATTATATTTTACAAGACTTTTTGTGTAAGTTAAAAGTTTAAAATGATTTTTAATTGTTGAAAATTCAAGCTCCTGTTTTTTTTCGTTGATTGCTTTTTCCAAAGTTTTTAAAAGCACCAAAGATTTTCCAGTTCCTGCTGAACCTTTGATAAGATAATCTTTATTCAATTTTACTTGTTCTAAAATTTCTGATTGTTCGTTTGTAAGTTTGATAACGGATGCTTCATAGTCGTGACGAGTTTTGGTGTAAAATGCAATTTTTTCTAACTGAGAAATATATTCTTTTGTAGTTTCATAATCTTTCAACTTTGAAATAATTTCATTTGATTTTTTTCTAAGTTCATCAACTTTTGAATCTTTTTTTGAAAGTTGCTCTTGTTTTAATGCAAGTTCTGCTTTCAAAGTTTTTTCTTGTAAAGTAAGTAAATTTAATTGATTTTGTAAATCTTCCAAATTATTTACTTTTTCTGCAAGATTTTCATTTTGTGATTTTAACAATTTAATTTGATTTATCGCTTTTGTAAGTTCTGCACTTTGATAAGGACTATGTGAATCCCAATTATCAAGTTCTCGTTTCAATTTATTTAGCGCATCTAAATTTGTCCAGTTTTCCGCTTCTGCAAATGATAAAAAGCATTTTACTGTCGCTTGAGCATCTTCTTCAGATTTTGTTTCAAATCTATGCCGAACATCATTTGCCAATTCGTGATTTTTAATAATTTTATTTAAACTCTGTAATAAATTCCATTCTCGTTTAGGAAGTGTTAATTTTTCAGAACCAGGAAAAATTGGTTTAGCATGAGTTTCGTAAAATTCAGTTGTATATCTATCTATAAGTTTTCCAAAAGTATTTTCTGAATCGTAGCTTTTAATTCCATATTTTTCTTTGAGAGTTCGTTCAATTAGAGAATGCATCGCAAGAATAAAAAGACCTAAATCAGCATCTCGAACTTTCAAAATTCTTTCTAAATTTTCTTTTAGTTGCTTCATTTTTCACCTCGGAAAGACTATTATATCACAATTCAATATAAATTTCTCACTTTATAAGGCAAAAATTTGAATTTTGAAAATCACATAAAATTATTTTTTTAACAACTCAACCGTTTTATAATCTTTTTTGCCTGAAAAAAATTTTTCCAAAACTTTGTTGAAAACTTCAATCTCTGGTGCAATTTCTGAAAACAGCGTCATGGAAGATTTCAATTTCAAATCATCAGGATAACCAAAAATTTCTGTTGCATCGTTACTTTTCAATTCAAGCAAGACTTGAGAAATTTCTATCAGTCGAGATTTCAAAATTTCATCCTTGAGATAAGCTTTCGCTTCGTCCTTTGTCAAACCATAATATTTCGCTGTAGAACTATATCCAAGTTCTTTTAACTGAGGGAAAATATACCACATCCAATGACTTTCTTTTTGTCCATTTTTTATCTCGCCAAGTGCCACAGGATAATCAAAAATTTGTGCTTTGTGAAATCTTTGTAAATCATAGTTCATAGGTTTATTATAGCACACTTGGTGTCTCATTTAATGAGACACCACAAAAAAATACTTCCCGACCAACAAATATGTTCGCCAAGAAGTATTTTTATATTACTTACAACTCCAACTTATTTGTTAAAAATTTCATCTAATTTTTTATTACGGAATGTAAAAAAATCATCAAGATTATCAGTTGTACCTACTGGTGTTGACCATTCAAAATTTTCGATATTCCATTTTGAATCAACTGGTTCTTTTACTTTTATATACGATGGAACTAGATTGCAATAATTTCCATACAAAGATTCGGCTTTTCGGATAAGTAAATTTCTGATAGATTCATTGAAATCTGTTGGTTTCATCAAGTTATTAGGAACATACACAGAATTTGATGCACATGTATAAAGACCATAAAAAGTTTTTTCAAAAACATGATTATCTAAAAAAATAAATTCGTCTTTCATTCTATTTTTTTCTTTTTTATGGTCAATTAAGTGAGCAAGACTATATCCTGAAGGTCCATATTTACTAAACTGCTTGTCTCTAAAAATAAATGACCAAATTTGTTTAGGATAATCATTATCATCTAAAGCGATTGCATCTTCTACAGAAGAAATTTCCATTCTTTTTCTGTGGGCAGCGATTTCAGAACTTCCTGCATATCTACGAACTCCAGGAAAACAGCAAGAGTTCTTATCCCAAATATATAATTCTGGATCTATTCCCTTTGATTTCAATCTAGAATAAAAAGTAGAAGCGAGTTTTGCATTTTCATCTACAATTCTTGCAATAATTTCAGGATTAAGGAATTTAACATATTTTGTAATAATTTTGGCTAGATGATAAGATTCTTCTTCTGTTGGCAATTCCCAAGTAGGCCAGTCAATTTTACGAGAATCTTTTTGCTGTGTAGTTTTTACAGAAAATGTTTCATTGTTTAAAAATCGTACATATAATTTTACTGCTTGTTTTAATGTTGCAGAGCCCTTTCTTTTATTTCCATTGATATGAACTTTGTGTCTAACAGGTACATTGTTTTTTTCATCTTCAGCTGAATAATTTAGACGATTTATTAAATCCCGACATTCATCTTTAGCAAATAAAATGTCTAAATCACCTTCATAATTAGATACTGTAATACAATTCCCTACTCGTGCATTTACAACATTAGGTTTGTATCCTTGATTTTTTAACCATTCTCTAAATTCTTCAATTTTCATTTGTTTCTCTCCATAAATATTGATTACATTCGAAATTCACAGAAACTTAAGTTTAACTAATAATTTTAATTATCATCAACTTAAGAAAAGCTTTTATTAAAAATTGTATATTTCTACCAGCAATTTAGATAGAAATCTTTACAATTTTCTAATAAAAACACTCTGTGTCATAATCTCTATATTATTAGAGTAAATAAATGTAAAAAATTGACAAAATTTATAAAAAATTTTTAATAATTTTTACTTCTCGAATTTTTAACGAAAACTCGACAGTCCAAAACTATCCCGTAAATCCCTTAAACAGGTCAAATTGTTCTGACTTTAGACTAAGGAGGTCAATATGAATTACTATGTTATGTCTTAATCCCTTAAGCAGGTCAAATTGTTCTGACATAAAGAATTCGTAAATATAATGACTGGAAAACTTCGGTCTTAATCCCTTAAACAGGTCAAATTGTTCTGACAGTTACGATTATGTATGAATCAATTAAGAAAGTGATAGAATCTTAATCCCTTAGACAGGTCAAATTGTTCTGACAGGTGTGGAGATGAATAGAGTTAGTGTTACTCTTGAGTCTTAATCCCTTAAACAGGTCAAATTGTTCTGACATTTGGACAATGTGGATTTCGCACACGTACTCCACGTCTTAATCCCTTAAACAGGTCAAATTGTTCTGACTCGAAAAACCGTGTATCAATAGTTATTGCTATACAAGTCTTAATCCCTTAAACAGGTCAAATTGTTCTGACCAGAAATCACTAAAATCGTAGATCGCATGGGGCGAGTCTTAATCCCTTAAACAGGTCAAATTGTTCTGACTCGAAAAACCGTGTATCAATAGTTATTGCTATACAAGTCTTAATCCCTTAAATCAGGTCTCTAATTTGAATACTTGTTTATAAACATAATTGAATATCTACTTTCGTAGGTCTTAATCCCTTAGACAGGTCAAATTGTTCTGACTTAGTAGAAAGAGGATCCGTATGGATTTTAAAATTGTCTTAATCCCTTAAACAGGTCAAATTGTTCTGACTGGTAAATTATAAAGAATGGAAAAAAACAAGATGGCAAGTCTTAATCCCTTAAGCAGGTCAAATTGTTCTGACCTGATAGACAATCAACGAAAGGCAGATTCTGATTTCAGTCTTAATCCCTTAAGCAGGTCAAATCATTCTGACCGAAAAATTTCCATCGTGTCTCTCGAAGAAACAAAGTCTTAATCCCTTAAACAGGTCAAATTGTTCTGACGAACACTTGGTAATGCTACTATTTCTGAAATTGGGTCTTAATCCCTTAAACAGGTCAAATTGTTCTGACAGGGATTAATATGAAAAAAGTAATGTTAGTTCTTTCATGTCTTAATCCCTTAAACAGGTCAAATTGTTCTGACCTGGAAACTTAATTACTGCAGAAACTCCACGTAAAAGTCTTAATCCCTTAAACAGGTCAAATTGTTCTGACAAGTACGAAAAGATCTGTGCAACACGAGATATGCTGGTCTTAATCCCTTAAACAGGTCAAATTGTTCTGACCGAGAAGTAGAGTCATCTATTGAAGATTCTAATAATGTCTTAATCCCTTAAACAGGTCAAATTGTTCTGACCTGAACAAGAGAAGGAAGAACCTGATACTATGGGTCGGTCTTAATCCCTTAAACAGGTCAAATTGTTCTGACCGGTCTGGCCATTCCGAATTTGTCGAGGATAAATATGTGTCTTAATCCCTTAAACAGGTCAAATTGTTCTGACCAACGATTTTATACTAGAGGCCGTAAGACTACGCGAGTCTTAATCCCTTAAACAGGTCAAATTGTTCTGACCCTCTTCTCAAAGAGGACCAAGTCGTTCAAATCTTTGAGTCTTAATCCCTTAAACAGGTCAAATTGTTCTGACAGTACCCCTTGTAAGTCTTTGTATTATAAAGAATTAAAATGGCAAAATCGCAAACCTCCCCTAAAAAATGAGGAAAATTGCATTTTTTGACTCTAAAATCGTAGCTCATCATTGTAAATCCTTGTAATACAAGAAAATAAAAAATCGCAAACCTCCGTTGAAATTTTTAGGTTTGCGTATGTCAAAAATCCTTCAACTATTAAAGTTTACCATCATTTTATTATTCTGTAAAGTTTAAATTACGGCATATTAACTAATGATGCAATTGAAACATCTCTATTATTTTTGGTTTCAACAATTTTTGTAATTGACTCTAAAATATTACTTGAAAAATCTACAACTGCAACAATATCTTTAATTGCTGATGATAAATCTAATATTCCACAAAAGTCAGGATTTGTTATAGTTGAAGGTAATGAGTTAATGATATTTTTCATAAAATTTCTCCCATAAAGTATTTGTCTTATACTTTATGGGAGAAGGTATAATCAAAAATTGACAAAATTAATAAAAATTTTTTGCTGTTTGTTTGATTTATTATTATATTTCTCTTCCATCAATTATGGTAATACCAAATTCTTTTGCTCTATTCAATGGCGTATCTTTTTCGATAATACTTTTTGTGTAGAAATGATGTTTTACTAATAATCCAAACTTCGTTTTTATTATTGCTTGAAGTTTATAAAGAGCATTATTTAGAACCTCAGCTCCATTTTTTTCATCTATAAAACTTTTACATTCGATTACATTAAGTTGATTATCAATATCAAGATAGATAATATCTAATTCGTTTTTATCTTTGCCTTTTTCAATAGAAACATTTATTGCTACATTTGATTCATTTATACAATCAAATTCGTTACATACTTTTTGATAAACATATTCTTCAAACCAGCCACCTGCAATATAAAAAATCTCTTTTTGTTTTATACAAGCAGGATTAAATGAAAATTCTTGAACCAAGTTACATAATTCCTCTTTATCGATTTTTGGAGTTAATGACTTTAGTTTAGATTTATCAATTTTAGTTAAATCTAAAGAATTATTTTTCTTAAAAAATTTTTTATACCAATCTTGATTTTGAAGAGAAACTACACTTTTTATTTTATTTCTATTTTTTTCAATTAGCAAATCGTAAACTAATTTGTTATAATCCCAATCTTTTATACACTTATTATTATACTTATATTTAATTCCATGTGCTTTTAGAAATTCTCCGATAGTTAACATTTCAAACATATCGTATTTTTTCTTTTCTGGGTATAATTGTTGTAATGCTTTTTTTATTGGTTGATAAAAAATTTTAGTATTTTCTTTACCATAAAAGTACTGATAAGTAGCCAAAGACATCAACTTTGTACCACCTGTAATATTAACAACAATTTTATCATATTGGTAATTTTTAAAATGTTTTTCTAGTAGTTCTATTGTTTTATCAATATTATTCTCATCTGTTTGTAATGAGAAATGTTGAAATTGAGGCTTCCCTTTAGACAAGGCGTTAAGGATATGCAATTTTTTATCTTTTTTATCCATATTTTCTGTTGTAAGAAAAAGCAAATAAACATTTTCTTGATAATTTGATAGATACCATTTGATAAACTGTACATTAGGTATTGTTTGTTCACTAATTAATGATATTATACATGTTGTTTTTTCCATAAAAATATTTTTCCTTATTTTTCTTTGTAAAAAAAAGATATCAACATTTACAACCTACCGAGAATCTCTTTTATTAACACTTATTTTTCTGAAATTATACATTACGATTTTTTAATTTTCTCATTAAATCTCCTTAGTATTGATTATTGTCTCAATCCTTTTAGCAGGTCAAATTGTTCTGACCCTTTAGATTACTAGGCATAAGGGGTGGAAAAATGCGTCTTAATCCCTTAAACAGGTCAAATTGTTCTGACTACAGATGAAATTGATATCATCTTATTTTTTGAACAGTCTTAATCCCTTAAGCAGGTCAAATTGTTCTGACTAGAATCTACAGTTGTGATGGACCATTTGATGATCGTTACAAGTCTTAATCCCTCAAACAGGTCAAATTGTTCTGACACAGGAGAAACGTTATGTCAATAGAAAGAAAAATGTCTTAATCCCTTAGACAGGTCAAATTGTTCTGACTGGTTACTTCGTTAAAGGTGCAGCTAAAAGCATATCGTCTTAATCCCTTGTACAGGTCAAATTGTTCTGACCGACCCTGACGCAAGGGTTCCGAAAAGATTCAACTAAAGTCTTAATCCCTTAAGCAGGTCAAATTGTTCTGACATTCACGACGACAAGAAATTAAAACTGAGGATGCCTTGTTTTAATCCCTTAGACAGGTCAAATTGTTCTGACTCGTGAGAATGACAATCACATCTTGGAATGGTGTGAGTCTTAATCCCTTAAACAGGTCAAATTGTTCTGACATGAGAGAATTAACAATGAAAGAAGCATTGGTGGTCTTAATCCCTTAAATCAGGTCTACTATTTTGACGCTAAAATATCGACATAAGATTCTGATTAATCACTGAGTCTTAATCCCTTAAATCAGGTCTACTATTTTGACTGGCAGACGTTACAAGAATTCGTGTTGAAGCATTCCTCTTGTCTTAATCCCTTAAATCAGGTCAAATTGTTCTGACAAGAAATTTATTGAGCTTACAAATGGTACGACAGTTAAGTCTTAATCCCTTAAACAGGTCAAATTGTTCTGACTATTCATTTGACGGTGATAATTTCCATAAGGTAAACAGGTCTTAATCCCTTAAACAGGTCAAATTGTTCTGACTCTCCTTATGCTGTAGTGTATTATCAGGCAAGAATCCAGGTCTTAATCCCTTAAACAGGTCAAATTGTTCTGACACAAGTGGCTTTACACGTTTTAACGAAGATGGTGAGTCTTAATCCCTTAAACAGGTCAAATTGTTCTGACTCATCAATTATATGATTATGTTATAGAACAACAGAAAGTCTTAATCCCTTAAACAGGTCAAATTGTTCTGACGGGTACATTGTACGTAGACTCTTGTTACTGTAAGTCTGTCTTAATCCCTTAAACAGGTCAAATTGTTCTGACTGGAATATCTGTAAACCTCTTAAATAACTGGTCAACTGTCTTAATCCCTTAAACAGGTCAAATTGTTCTGACATGAAAGAATTATTTTATGAAAAATTCCGTGAGGAATGTCTTAATCCCTTAAACAGGTCAAATTGTTCTGACAGTAC